>JAFVEA010000009.1 GCA_017478185.1 Clostridia bacterium | reverse complement strand
TGTCATACAAATAGTTTGTTCATCAACAACTTCCAAAGTCATAAAAACTTCTGCTTCAGCTGTTTCTCTTATTTCAACTTTTCCATTTTCTAGTGTGTATATTCCCTCAGTTTCACTTCCGCTCATAGCAACAGTTGTCTTTCCAAAAATAAATGTTGTTTTATCAAAATCACCAGCAAGAATACTGCTTGTAACTTCTGTTATAATCTCATTTTTCAAATCAGCTATAGATGTATAATCAGTTATTTCATAATTTTCTGCAATTTGTTTAACTTTTGAATCAGATATTCCTGAAACAAAGACCACCTCCACATTGTCACATACATATGTTTTTCCTTCTAAACTAATAGATTTAACTTCAGCTCCATTTCCACAAGATATAAATATAAAGCTTAGTGGAATAATTAAAAGCGCTAATAACCCGCACAAAAACTTGTTCTTTGCTTTTGTCATTTTTTGTTCTCCTTTTATATTTTATATTCTTAAGTATATCACACCCCCCCCCCCCCCTAGGTGTCAAGAGGAAAATAAGAAATTTATATATTTTTTTAAAAATATAAAAAAGATACCCCTTAAAAGCATCTTTTTCTATTTATGCCACTTCACTTATCGCCTCTTTAAAAGAGCTGTCATCCAAAACTTTTTCTATATTGTTTTCTGTTGAAATTTGGGCAATAGATATTTCAAAAGCAGTTCTTGTTTCGGTTTTTTGGTCATCAAGCTTCTTTTGATAATTTCGGCTTTGAATTCTTCCTGTCATAAAAACTTTTTGCCCAACTTCTAATTCACTAACAAATCTTGCATTTCTGCCCCATGCAATGCAAGGCAAATAATCTGATTTGTTATAAGCACGGTTAACTGCAATCAAAATATCACAAATTTCTCGCTTAAAAGGCGTTGTGCGATAAATTGGCTCTTTGCAAACATAACCATTTATTTCTATTATATTGCTTGAAATATTTATAGGTTCTTTGCAAATTTCACGAACAAAAACTGTTAACATTAACTTGCTGTGGCCATCAACAACTTTGTTATAAGACCTAAATTGGCCTTTTAGAGCAATGTTTGCTCCAACACCTATATCATTATTTTCAAAAAGTCTTTCTGAAATTGTTATTGGAATAATGTCACTCTGCTCAGAAAGCCTTTGAACTTCAACATTAACATCATAAAATTTTTCTCCATAAATTTCGTGACTAAACACTGGAGAGCTTGCAATTTTTCCACACAAATAAACCTTGTTATTATTCCCTAGTTCAAATCCCATTTTCTTACCCCATAGTTTTTTATATTTTTTTCTGAACACCAGCCCTATCTATTTGATAATTATCTTTATAGATAAGTTCTCCAACACTGCAAACAGTGTAACCTTGTTGCAAAAGCCTTTCTAAAACCAAAGGAAGAGCATTTAAGATGTTTTTTGAATTGTTGTGGCATAAAATAATTGAACCATTTTTGACTTTTGAAGTTATTCTATCACAAATTTCTTTAGCACTAATACCTTTCCAATCTAATGAATCGACATCCCATTGTATTGAAACTAAATTTAAATTTTCTGCAACACTTAAAAGCGTGTTGTTATAACTTCCAAAAGGCGCTCTAAACAAAGTTGGTGTTTTTCCTGTTGCCTTCTGAATTTTCTCAATAGACGTATTAAGTTCTAAAGTCATATCTTGTTTTGATAACTTTGTCATATCTGGATGCGTGTTGCTATGCGTTCCAATTTCAAAACCAGATTCCGCAACTTTTTTTGCTTCTTCAGGATAATCTTCCACCCAAAAACCAACCAAAAAGAAAGTCGCCGAAACTTTATATTCTTTTAAAATATTTATAATTCCTTCAGTTTTATCAGCTCCCCAAGCTGCATCAAAAGATATTGCAACTTTTTTTTCATCTGTTTGAACAGAATATATGGGAACTTTTCTTAAATTATCTCCAAAGAAAACTGATGCTGCCGAGTTTTCGCCAAACGGAAGTGAAAGCATCGTGCACAAAGCAATCACAAGCGCGGCAAAAATTAAAGTATGTTTTTTTAGCACTAAAAATTTCATTAACATACTCCTTTATTTTAGTTTATTTTTGTTATTATGTCTATGTATTATCAATTTAAAATAGAACTATTTTTTTATATTTTTAAAATTATTTGTCGAAAAATAAAGAAAACAAAAAATAAAGCTAAAAATCTTATCTTTATTATTAATTTTTTGAAATAAAATAAAGAGAACACCTATCATAAAAACTAAATTGAACCACCAGCCTATCTGGTGATTTTCTAATAACAAAAAAGTTTTCTTTTTTAAGAAAACTTTTTGTTTATTCTCACTTTTTTTGTTTAGCTATGGCTTCTTTTCGCTTTTTGTCAACATTTTTTATAATTTGTTTTTTGGAATCTATTAAAGGTTCAATAATGCTATAATCTGCTTTTTTATAACTTTTTATATGATTTAAAAAAACATCTAATGTGTTTAGTTTTCTAATCTTGTTTATGTTTTCAATCATATTGTTATATAACTTCTTATCGTCTAAAAGCTTATTAACCCAAAAAGATACTGAATGAGATTTATCCACACTTAAACCCAAATTGTTGTCTATGAAATATTTTTTATTATATATTTCTTGCTGTGGAAGTTTGTCTATAATAAGTGTTGGCACACCTTTTGTTAGTGCCTCAGTAAGAGTTAATCCACCACCTTTTGTTAAAATTAAATCACTTGCACTAAAAATATTTCCTAAATTTTCTATATAACCATATTGTTTTATATTATGAGGTAATTTTTCTTTCTTTAAATATTTTTCAATTTGCTCCATACCTTTTTTATCTTTTCCGTTGCATATCAAAATTTGAATTGGCTGTTTTATCTTTTTAAATTCTGCAACAAGTTTTTTAGGTTTTAATGAAAAGAAACTTGAACGAGCAACAAGAAGAGTGAATTTGTTTTCAAGACCCAAATCTTTTCTTACTTTTATAATATCTGTTTTTTCAGAAAAAACATCACCAACAGGAATTCCAGAAACAATTAATTGATTCCTTTTAAAACCTCTTTTTAAAAATGGTTCTATCATATAATCATCAGTTAAGAACATCTCATCAACAGCGGTTGCGCACTCCCAATATGGAGAAACTCCATAATCTAAAGTCATACAAATAACTGTTGCTGGAATATTATAATATCTTCTAAGATTTGTTATGGCTATTGCCGTAAAAATATAGGTGCAGACAATAATATCTGGCTTAAAACTATAAATTTCATTTAAAACTCCAGCCATCATAGGATAAACTTCTTTGTTTGATTTTGACTTATCTCTATTTTCATAAGTGCTTTTTTCACTTTTTTTAAAAAAATAATTATAAATTCCAACAAAATGATTGCAAGCAAACGCATATCCTTTTTCAAATGCCCACGACTTTATTTTGTTTGCAAATTGTTTATACATATCAACTTTTTTTATTTCTGCATCTTTATATTCGCTTAAAATTTTTTTAGTTATTTTATCTGCTGTGGAATTATGCCCATTCCCAGCTGATGCTGTTAATATTAAAACTTTCACCTAAAAACCTCCAATTAAACTAATAAATATATAAATAAATCAGTGCTAAATCCAACCAAAATATGCATATATAGCCCATAATAAATTGATTTAGTTAAATAAGCTATATATCCAAAAATAAGTCCAGCTGGAATTGCAGACAATGTTTCTATCATCGGCTTCCCTAATCCAGCAATAGATGTGTGAATTAAAGCGGAAACTAATGTTGTTATTAAAATTGCACTAAGTGGGCTCAATCCACCTTTTTGCAAATTAAAAAGCCCTATTCCACGAAATAAAAACTCCCAACCAATGTAATATAACAAATAAGAAACAAAATATCCTAAAATATAATACCAAGAAGAATATTTGTTAAAATCAATTAAAGGATATGTTCCCTTCATCCCCTCATCCAGCACTGTTGACAATCCTAAAAGTGGTATAACTGCTGTTGCTATTGCGCATAAAATCAACCCTAATTTCCAATTTCCAAAACATAATCCAGTTTCTTTTAGTGGATTTTTTATGATAAATTTTGAAAAAATCAAGCCAAAAACAAAAAACAACACAAAAGCACTTAAGTGGTGATAAATTATTTTCCAATACTCATAATCAATTACATTAGAAAAATATTTTTCAAAAAAAGAATAACTTCCAAAATAACAATATAAAAACAACACTATAATCATAAATATTATAGAATTGTTTAAAAATTTGTTATATGGTTTAAAAATATTATAATTATTTTTTTGTTCCATTTTTATCCTCTAAGCTCAAAATCCAATCACAAGTTCTTTTTATTCCATCTTGCATTGATACCTCTGGCTTAAAACCTGTGTTTAATAATTTTTTTATACTAAAATTATAATCAGCACAATTTTGCCATATTGAAAATCTTGTTATAAGTGGTGCTTTTTTTATAAAAAATAGCTTATAAACCCCCTCAACAAGGCTTGCCACACATTTTGCTATGGGTGCTGGAAAATTAGTGAATTTTGGTCTAACATTAAATGTTTTTGCAATAGAAGTAAACATTTCTTTTAATGTTTCATTTTGCCCATCTGTTATGTTATAATCTGTGTTTCTAAATTCTTTTTTGGTTGAAACATACAAAACTGCATCAACCAAATTTTGAACATAAACAAAGCAACTTTTATATTTCCCTCCAGCACAAATCATCATTTTTTCTTTTTTAATTCGAGTGTAGATTTCATGAGAAGATGTGTAATCATACTCTCCATAAACGTTGCCTGGTCTTATGATAACATAATCAATTTTATTTTTAAAGCAAAAATCTTTTACCAAATTTTCAGTTTTTAATTTTGATATAGAATAAGGATTTTTAAAAGGTTTTTTTTCAGCTTCCTCTGGCAAATTTTGATAACCATAATATCCATAAACTGCTGTTGACGAAAAATAAGTAAAGCACTCCACTCCCATTTTTTGAGCATAATTTAAAATATTCTGCGTTCCTTCATAATTTATTTTCATAAATTCTTTCATAGGACCATAAACACTAACTTTGCCGGCAATATGGTAAATATAATTAACTTTTGGAACAGATGAATAATCAAAGTTTGAAACATCACCCAAAAAAGAAATAATTTTGCCTTGTTTTTTATACTCCATAAATTTTGGATTTTTAGAGATATCTTTTCTGTGAATTGCATAAACTTTAAAACCTTTTTCAACCAAAAAACAAGATAAATGCGAACCAATAAACCCATTCGCTCCAGTAACTAATGCAATTTTTTCCATATTCTACCCTCTTTTTAAAAAGTATAACATAAATTTTTTAATATGTAAAATTTTTTTAAATGATAAAAAAGTTTTCTTTTTTAAGAAAACTTTTTGTTTATTCTCACTTTTTTTGTTTAGCTATGGCTTCTTTTCGCTTTTTGCCAACATTTTTTATAATTTGTTTTTTGGAAGCTATTAAAGGCTGTTATTTTGATAACTCTTCTTTAACTCTATCAACAAATTTTTCTGGCTTATCTGTTGGCTCAAAACGGGCAACAACTTCACCATTTTTGTTAATTAAAAACTTTGTAAAATTCCACTTAACTTTTTTTGGCTTGTTTTTCTCATTTTGCGTTATAAGCCACGCATAAAGTGGAGATTGATTATCCCCTAAAACTTCTATCTTTTTAAATCTTGTAAATTTTGTGTTATATTTTAACGTGCAAAAAGAGTTAATTTCTTCATCAGTTCCTGGAGCCTGCCTAAAAAACTGGTTACATGGGAAATCCAAAATTTCAAAACCTTGATCTTTTAGTTCTTCATACATCTTTTCTAATGCTTCATATTGTGGCGTAAAACCACATTTTGTTGCTGTGTTAACAACAAGCAAAACCTTACCTTTATATTTTGATAAACTAACTTCATTTCCTTGTTGGTCTAAAACACTAAAATCATAAATTGTCATTTTAATTCTCCTTTAAATTTATTTTTTTACGATATGCAAAGCTCACTTAAATAGTTTTGTTTTTATTATCTAATTTATATCCACAATGTAAACAAAAGAACAATAAAAATAACACCAATAAGTGCCACCACTGGCACAACGTATTTTGCCAAAACTTTATCAAATAAACCATCTACTTCTTCAACCGCTTTTCTATTTAATTTTATTGGTATAAAAATTAAAAATATGCCAACTATACCTAAAACAAAATGTAATTTAAATAAAAACACAATCCCTATGATAATACCAATAAAAGTAATGAGTGATAATATTGAAAAAGTTATTGATTTACCGCTCATAATTATACCTCCAAATATAACTCAAATGTTTTTTGTTTACAGAACTTTTTTGTTCTAATGGAGCTGATGAGGGGATTCGCTCCGCTTCGCTTTAACTTCGTTTCTTGCTCCGCTTTCACGCCGGGGCGGAAAAATGCTCAAATTATTCGCATTTTTTATTCCCGCCCGTTCGAATCCCTTAAGTTTTGTTGCTTACTCCACTTTTTGGTTATAGAACTTTTTTTTGTTCTAATGGAGCTGATGAGGGGATTCGAACCCCTGACCTAAAGCTTTACGAATCAATTGCTCTTCCGCCAGCATTGAAATGCTGTCCGCTTTGGCTAAAAACTTGCCACTGGCAACTTTTTTTAACGCGTCGCTTTAAACTTGAGCCCGTTGGTATCGCTTAAAGTTTTCACTTTAATGGAGCTGATGAGGGGATTCGAACCCCTGACCTATTGATTACGAATCAATTGCTCTACCAACTGAGCCACATCAGCACAATAACTTTTTGTATACTTTTACTATTTTGCGTTCTTTTATTTTTACGTTTTAGGTAGCCCCAAGGTCTTCCGCCAGCATTAAAATGCTGTCCGCTTTGGCTAAAAACTTGCCACTGGCAACTTTTTTTAACGCGTCGCTCCAACTGAGCCACATCAGCACAATAACTTTTTGTATACTTTTACAATTATTATATTATCATAATTACCAAATTTTTGCAACCAATTTGATATTTAAAAATAATTCTCACCTATTTAATTTGATTTTCCACAAGATAATTAAATGAAACAGAAAAATTTAGAAAAACATTGATTTTTGTTGTTTAGCCTTATGCTAAAGCAACAAAAACATACTTTAGTTTAAATTTATTCAAAAAATACGATGTAGAAAAACTTGTTAAATATATAAAAACCAAAAATAAAAATATCGACAAAAAATGAGGAAAAACTTGTTTTTTGTTAGACTTTTTTAAAAAATTTTGATAACATATAAACTATGTTAGAGAATTTAAAAATTTTAAAAACTTGGTGGAATTTTGCAAAACCAAACAAGAAATATTTTAGCATTTCTTCTATTGCTATTATTTTGGCTTATTGTTGTGAAATAATAACTCCTTTGTTTGCGGCAAAAGTTATTATTGCCATAAATGCTAGCGCTTGGTGGAATGCTGTTTTATATTTGACTATTTCATTTGGATTTTTGGCATTAGGCAGAGTTTTTTGGCATATGAATTATGCTGTTTTTAACAAGCTTGTTGACAGCGTTTATAGAAGGCTTAGTTTACAATTTGTTGACAAAATGTATAAAGCAAAAAACCAAAATTTCAAAAAAACTCCAAAAGAAAAACTGTTAAACATTCTTCACACAGAAATTTATAATTTGGGCGATAATGCCGACAAAGCCGCAATTTGCTTGGGTCGAATTTTTATGCTGATTGTGACAATCATAATTATATTTTCCATAAACATTTGGGTTGGGCTTGCTGTTATTGTTTGTGATATTATAAATTTTATAGTTCTAAATTTGATTGAAACCAAAAGATCAAAACGCCAAAAAAAGCTTAGAGAAGATGTTGATGATGAATATCAAATGTTTTCAGAAATAATCACATCAAAAGATATGATAAATGACCTAAATTTAAATGAAAAAATAAACGCAAAGTTTAACAACCATATAGATGAATACATAAAAGATTTAGGCAAAAAAAGCTATTCAGACTCTTATGTTTTAAATGGATTTTATGTTTTTTATAACTTTTTGATATTTGTTTTAAGTCTTGGTGCAGTGTTGTTAACATCAAAAGGAGCGTTTTCAATTGAAACATACTTTATAATTATCCCCTACATAACCTCTGGAATAGAAACCACAAACAAAGTTTTTGAATTTATGCCTTATATCAAAAATTCTGCCATATATGTTTCTAGAGTTAAAAATGTTTTAAATTTTGTTGAAAAAGAAGAAATTGAATTTGGAGATATCAACAACGACAATATCATTGGTTTTATGGATTTTAACGATGTTTCTTATGCTGGCGACAAAGAAGGCAATCCAAAAGTAAGAGAAGTTTCTTTTAGAGCTAATGCTCTTCAAACAACATTAATAACGGGCCCTAAAAAATCTGGAAAAAGAACAATATTCCACTTAATGCACCGTGAAATTAAGCCAAAATCTGGCCAAATCACAATGGATGAAATTGATATCTATAAATACAATAAAAAGGTTTATAAAACAAATTTCAACTATTTATCCACTCATCCAGTTTTCTTTAATAAATCAATTTTATACAACTTAAAAATAGTTAACAAAGACAAAGACTATATTGTTAGAGTGTTAAACAAATTAAATTTAATGGATTATATCAATTCACTTCCAAACAAAATCTACACAAATATTTTAACTCTTCCTTTTGACAAACAATATTTAATTGGGCTTGCCAGAACGCTTTTAACAAATGCAGAAATTATTGCAATATATGAATTTCCTTCAAGCATAACAAACGATGAGAAAAATAATATAAAAAACATCATAAAATCACTAAGAGGCAAAAGAACAATTATAATCTTTTCATCAAATGAATTTTTTGTTGATATTGCCGACAAAATTGTAACCATAGAAAAAGGAGCTGTGTCTAACATAAGCTTTACAAACAACAACAAAAATCTTTATTGGTAAAAACAAAAAGAATAAGTTAATCACCTATTCTTTTTTTATACACAAATTTTAAATAATCTCACAACAAAAAGAAGTGTTATTCTGAAGCAAAAGAAGTTATTCCCCACCTGTCATTCTGAGGAGGCAAGAATTGCCGACGTGAGAATCTCAGAGATTGCCACGCTTTGCTCGCAATGACGGGAATAAAAGCGCAACCGAACAAGAGGATGAGATTGCCACCTCCTCTAAAGCCCCTCGCAATGCCTTGAGGCGTTAGCCGAAAGCTTGGCGCAGTTTCAAGCAGTTGAGATTGCCACGCAAGGTGAAACCTTGCTCGCAATGACGGGAATAAAAGCGCCAAACAAGGAATAGAATGTCATTCTGAGCGTAGTGCCAGAGGCACGAAGCGTGAGAATCTCAAAAAACTTTTATTTAAAAATCATACTTTTCATAGCACAACCCCAAAAAATACAAAAAAGAATTATTAAAAACATAAAATTTTTACTATACAAAAAAACACATTAAGAAATAAATAATCTCTTAATGTGTTCTTTGTTTTGGTCTGTTTTAAACAAACTTGTTAATATTGTTTTTTGTTATTAAACTTGAATTTTGTCATCTTTATCTTTTTTGTCATCATCTTTCTTTTCAACTTTAACTGATGTTTTTGTTTTTGATGGTTTTGCAAACAAGAATATAATAACTCCCAATGCAATCAAAATAACGATAATCAAAATTGTTCCCCAAACGGTTGTTGATGATGTTGTTGTTTTTCCGCTGGTTGAAGAGCTTTGTGACAAGCTGAATGATGCCTGTGTGGTTTCTGAAACATTTCCAGCTTCATCTGTAACGCTGAATGAAACAACATACTCTCCATAGTTTTCTGCTTTAAATTCAACTGCTTTCTTGTCTTCAGACCTTGTGAATTCAACATCTTCACCGTCACATGTGACTGTAACAGTTACATCGTCATAAGTTAAATTGCTCTTGTCATCCACAACATTAAGTTTTGTTAAATCCAATTTAACTGTGCTACCTTTTTTGTAACCAGCTTTGTTTATTGCATCTTGGAGAGCACTAACTTTAATTTCTGGTTTAGAAGTATCTCCAACATAAATTGTTTTTGGTTCTGTTGCTGTGTTTCCGTTGTTGTCTGTAACAGAATATGTTACTGTCACTGTTCCATTTTTGGTCGCTTTAAAGTAACCATAAAATCCTTCGTTAATTCTATTTAATTCTTCTTCAACTGAAGCATCATATTTAACAATTGTAATATCACTTGATGAACTTGAATATTTTGCTGTGATTTTGTAACTTGTGTTATCAATTCCTGCTAAGTCATAAGCACTGAAATCTGCAATTTCAACTCTGTTGGCTTCATCACCTACTGCTGTGCTGTCATAAGCCACAACTTCTTCCATTTCATTAACTGTTATGGTTGGCTTTGTTGTGTCTGAAACTGTGAAACTAACTGTTTTTGGCTCTGGGTTAAAATTGCGGTCAAAATTATCGCCTGTCCAACCTCCAACAACCCAATAGTTTAATTTAATGCTTCCATTTTCGCCAGCTTTTATAACGCTTTCATCAAGTGTTGGTTCATAACTTCCACTAATTTGACAAATGATTGTGTTTGTTTTGTTATTTTTTATAAAATCTGCAATGTCTTCTTCTTTTCCATTATATCCAGTGAAGAAATCATACTCATCAGTAACATCTTGACTTCCCGCATCATTTTGAAGAGTTACGGTCAAATTCTTTAAGTCAATTTCTGTTCCATAATCATAGCTACTTTCAAATGAACCTAAGTTTATGATTGCGTCTTCTTGACCTTCAACTGCCAAAACAAAGCTCTTTATAAGTTTGTTTCCTGCAACATCAGTTGCGGTGTAAGTTACAACATAGTCACCCGCTCTTGAAGGAGTGAATTTTTCTCCGCCTAAAGCAATAGTCTTTTCTGAACCAGAAGTGTAAGTGAATTTTTCCACAACTGTTGAACCAGTTTTAACTGTAACTTTAACCAATAAGTTTGCGCTGTCATCGCTAAATGTAACGCTTGGAAGAGTGAACTCATCTCCAACATAAACTGATTTTAAAGCACCTCCATCAACTAAAGTGTCATCAAAATTAAAATCTGTTGCTGTTGGAACAGCGGTGTCAGACACAACATTAACTGCTATTGTTTTTGCTTTTTCTGAACTAGCGTTTCCATAATCATCTGTTGCTATTGCTGTGAATGTTACATCTGCTGTTGCTTCAATATCTTTTGTGTCAAATGTGTAATATCCTTCACTGTCAGCATAAAGTGTCACTGCCTCTGCACTTCCAACTTTTGCTGTTACAACAACTTTAGGTCTAGCGTCATTTTCATCGGTTGCGTTAACCTTGAATTTGAACACTTTGCCTTTTTGAACTGCACTTGAGTTTAAGTTTTCAAATTTAACTGTTGGAGCTTTATCGTCAGCAAAATCATCTGTTACATTAACTGTGTAGGTTTTGTTGAACAAATTGTTTCCAAAAATGTCTTTAACAGAATATTTAATTTCATAGTCAGCTATTTCTGTGAAAGCAAAAGGAATTTCAGCATTTGCATCTGCTTTGTATGTTCCACTTGTTGTGTAAATTGCGTTTGCTTTCTGCTCTGTTGAATAGCTTGAGCTAAATGTCAATGTAACTGAAGTGGTTCCGTTTGTTGATGTTTTTTTGTAAGTTATAACTCTTTCATAAGTTAACTCTGAGCTGTTTTGCGTGTATTTGTCATAACCAAAAATTGCTGGCAATGACCAAACTTTGTCTGCAACCCCATCCGTTACTGTTGCTTTTTTAACTTTTGATGGAATCATCCACTCTGCTGTGCTAACATCAGTTAAAGTCATTGCTTTTTCATCAACTTTTTCTCTTTGTGCTGCAAAGTCATCATAAGCCTTAACAATAAATCCTGTTCCGCTTGCTGATGTTTTTGTTGATGATATGGCGTTAAGCTTTGATGTTGTTTCGGCAGTGTTTCCAAAAAAGTCTGAAACAACATATCTTGCTGTGTAAGTTCCTGGAATTTCTGGAGTGAATTTAAATTCGTTAAGTGAAGGAACATATGTGTAACCTTCAACATCTTTTTTTGAATAATCGTTTGTGTAGGTTGTTGCTTTATATTTGCTTTCATCTGTTGTGTCTTTTGAATTTTTTGAACTTGGAGTGAACTCTAAGTAGATTTTTGTGTAAACATCAACATTAGCATTTGTTTTTGTGTTAACAACAACTGGCTCTGGCAAAGTTGTTTCTTCAAACAAAGTCATTGATGAAGGAAGAGAAGAAGCAAATTCGCTTATCTTTAACTCTGTTTCAATATCTGAAGTTGTTACAAAAAAGTTGAAGCTTTTTGTAATATAGTTTGTGTTATCCCCTTTAAAGGTGTATTTAACTGTATATTTCCCCACTGTTGCATCAGTTGGAACTGTCCACTCATAATAACCTGTTTCATTATTTTTTGAAAGCTCTATATTTTTTGCACTTGAATCTTTAAGAGTTATTGTTAAGCCAGTTAAGTCAGTTGGCTTTTGTGTTATGTCAGCAACATTTTTAGCTGTTTCACTGTTTTCACCAACATAAACAAAAGGATAAGGGAAAACAATTTTGTTTTCTGCTGTTCTGTTAACTTGGCTTGGTATGATTTGTTCTGAATTTGTTTCCCAACCAAATGAAGCCTCATCTCTTTCTAAACTAATGTTAACTGTTTCACTTACTGAAATTTTATCTGTTTTTGTTTTTGTGTAAACAACAACATAATCTCCAACATTGCCAACCAAATACATTTTATATTTACTGCCACTCTGTTCAATCTTTGCATTAACTTTTCCTGCAGTTGCAGTTGTGGCAACAATTCCATCAACCAAATCATCTTCAGCATTTATCTCATTAACTGCACTTGGTGTTGGAATAATGATATATTCTTTATTATCATCTGTTTCTATTTTGTAATCAACACCGGCATAATTTAGTGTTAACTCATCACTTGTGCTGTTTGGTGCTGGTTTTGTTTCAGTTTCAGCAAAAACTTTTGTTGGCAATAAAAATGTCATTGACAGCATCAAAACAAAAGTTATCAGCATCATTGCTATTGAAAATCTTTTCATCTTTTTACTTTCCATTTAAAAGTCTCCTCTATTCCTCGTTATATAATGATAATATTTTAGCGTATTATAAAAATTTTGTCAACGAATATTAAGCATAATTTGTTAAAATATTTCATTTTATTACACAAACAGTTTAAGAAATATTAAAAAATTTATTCTGTCGAATTTTGTCTTTGTTTGTAAAAGAAAAAATATAAAAAATGGCAAAATATTAAAAACCTTTAAAACCTGCCGAAATGAAAAAAGCCTTTTTGAGATTCTCACATCAGCTACTGAAAGTAGCTTCCTCAGAATGCCTTGAGGCGAAAGCCGAAAGTTTGGTGCTGCGCTGCCCGCTTTGATTCTCTTTTTAAAGCGCCAATCTAGCAATGTTACACTTTTAACAAAAGCAAATAAAAAAGGCATAACAAAAAGTTATGCCTTAAATTTTCAATTCTCTATGGCCAAAAAGCCATTTTGTTTTGTTCTTTAGCAAGCACATCTGTTTTGTGATGATTTTTTGTTAAAACAACAACAGAAGAACATTAAAAGTATTAAAATTGTGCAAAGGTCTAATCCGCAATTTAATATTCCACAATTAAGTAAAACATAAATGATTACCAATATTGTTAAAACATCACAACTTGAGTTCTTTGGTTTACCACAGCCACCACAGTTTTCCATTCCTCCAAAAATTTTGCTGAACATCTTTGGTCCTCCTAATTTTTTGTGTGTATCTTTTTTTATGTAATTTATCTTTTGTGTTTTTTTGCTATCTTTTGTTTTTCATCTCACATAGTCAGTTTATTAAATGAAACAAAAAAATGTGCAAAACTTTTAAAAAATTTTTATAACTTTTTTTGTTCACACTCACCCGTTGTTGGATTTATAAGCACATTAAAGCTTTGACTATCTTCACACAAAAATGTTACAATCCAATATTTGTCTTTAATTTTGTTTGTTATGTCTTGAAATAGTTTTATATAAATCTCAAAATTTTGTTCTTTTAGTTTTGGTTTGTTTTCGCCCAATTCTTCTATCGCTATTTTTAAAGCTTTTTGGCTATCCACCTTAAAATCTTTTGAAACAGAACTCAAAGTTGCCTCTTGCTCTCCACTGCCGTTGTTTATTTTTACCACAATAATATCATCATCCAAAACTTTTTTGTTTATGTCGCCAGCATAAGTTTCATCAAACGGACTTTTTTCAAATTCGCCAACAAACTCTTCATTGTTTATGAAAACATTGTAAGTTATGTTTTCAATTTGAGAAGAATTTTTGGGCTTTATTAAGATGATGCCAAAATCAACTTTATCACCAGTTTTTCCATCCAAAACATATGGGCTTTCTCGAACTCCACTCGAAAAAGACACAAAATAATCCGTTGTTTCACCCTGAAAATAATTCATTCTTTGGTCAGACACTTTTTGTGAAAAATATTTTAAATCATCACTTCCGCACCCCACAAACAATAATGAAAACATAAAAACACTTAAAACCATAAAAAAAGAAAGCCTTTTTGCCTGCATAAAAACACCTCTATTATATGTTTATGCACAAAGTTTTAAGTTTAGAACAAAAAACAAAAAACTCGCCGTGATTATGGTGAGTTTTTAGCTAAAACATTAAACAAGTTCACTTAATTTTTTAACACGCCTTTCGTGCCTTCCGCCCTCAAATTCAGTGTTTAGAAAAGTTTTTATAATTTTTGCTCTTTTATGGTTTTTTGTTGTTGCCCCCAAAACCAAAACATTTGCATCATTATGGCATCTTGAAAAATAAGCATCTTTAGCGCTTCTGCACAATGCCCCTCTAACAAAACCAAAACGATTGATTGCAATAGACATTCCAATCCCAGTTCGGCAAATCAAAATGCCCACAGCTTTTTTGTTTTTTTCTAACTCTTTTGCCAATTTTTTGGCGTAATCAGGATAATCAACGCTATCAGTTGTGTTTGTTCCCAAATCTTTAAACTCAACTTTATGCTTTTCAAGAAGTTTTATAACTTTCAACTTTGCCTCATAACCAGCGTGGTCACTTGCAAGAAATATCATTATTTTATCCTCTACTTTTATTTATATTCAATTTTTTTGCCGTCTTTAAAAATATAAAGCGGTTGTTTTTCTTTTCTGATTGTAAGCTGAATTATTTTGCTTTCAGAAACACCAATCATATTTTTAGGATAGTTTGATTTTGGCTCAACAAATATTTTAGACACTTTGTTCATTCTAAAATAAACGCATGCTCCCGCAATCAAACACACAACCATTAAAATTAGCATTGTCATAATAATATATTCAACAATCATTTTATGATATCTCCTCTTGCAGTTTTTAAAATTGGAAATCTTGGCTCAAGCTGTGAATATTTTTCAAAAGCCAAACATTCTGGCTCATACCTAACTCCGTGAATTTTAAAGCCCTCTCCGTGAAGGTCGGTGCCACCTGTTGGTATTAACCCCCTATCTAAGCAAAATCTATACATATACACGCATTCATCAAGCGTAAACTTTTTGTGTATGCTTTCAAAACCATCCAAGATGTTTAGCTTATATAAATCATTAACAAGCTTTTTAGGGTCTTTTTCTCCATAAACAGTGAAGGCGTGTGCAAAAATCGCAAGCCCACCCGCCTTGTGAATTTTGTCACAAACATATTCTATTGGTGGGGTTTCGGCAACAATGTCATAACAATGAAAAAGTGAGCCTGGCCTTATCATATGGTCACGATATAAGTTGTCGCACTTGTCTATGTTATATTTTTCATATAATATCAAGTTTTCAGGATATTTTGCCAAATCATTAAAAAAACATTTGTGAGCTGTTCTAAATTTAACATCAAACTCTAAGCCTGTTGTAACCTTAAAGCCCAAGTTCTTTCCTGTTTCAACAAGCTTTTGAAGCCTTTCACGCTCAAGCTCACTTTGAAACTCCCAAGAAAGTGCTTCAAATTTTGAAAGTTCATCAAGGTCAAAATCATAAGCCAAAACTTCATACTTTTTTCCATTATATGAAACAGCTATCTCACAACCGTTTATGTATTTGCCATTAAAAGGAGATTTGTTTTTTGCCATTAAATCTCTAACCTCATAATTTGCATACAAAACATCATGGTCGGTGAAAGCCAAAACATCAATCCCTCTTTGTTCAGCAAAACTCAAAAGTTCTGGAACGCTGAACATTCCATCAGAATATTGTGTGTGAATGTGCATATCCAAAAGTTGCCCTGGTTTGTATAACCTGTTAATCATTTTTCCCTCTTATTTTTCTATTTTTTCATCTAAATATGTTGCTTCAAAATCAGCAATGTGCAAAAGAACTGCAATAGGATATTTGTAATATGCTGAACTTAGTGAATAAGAGCCTCCCAAAACCCTTGCATCAAATCCGCCCATATGCCAATTTATTGCCATTGCTTCTTCTCGAGATAGTTTTAAAAACCCACTTAAAATATAAACAGATTTTTCACCATGCCCATACGGAAGTTCTTCATCAACCATAAAATATGGCTTTTGAACCCAGTTGTTGTCAACCTTTATGTTCCTCATCTCTTTTTTGTAGGTGTCAACTTTGCAAACATCGTGCAAAAGCGAAATCAAAGTGGCGCTTTCTAAAGATATTTTTTCTTGCCAACTATCTTTATACTCCGCTTCCAAAAGTTTTAAAAACCTGTGATAAACATTCATTGAGTGCAAACATAGCCCGCCCTCTATGTTTGAATGGAACTTTGAACTTGCTGGACTAACAAAAAAATCAGTTTTTTCAAGCCACTCCAAAAGTTTGTCTGCCCCTTCTCTTTTTATGTTTTCTTTATAAATCTTTATAAATTCTTTTTTGTTTTCTTCAATCATTAAGCTTTCCTTTAAAAAACAATTCTATTTTTTCTATTATTTTTTGATAAACTCTTTTCATTTGAGGCTCCCACGCCCCGTCTAAAAGCTTATTAAATTCAAGCCATTTAACCAAGCTGTTTTCATCTTTTTTAACTGTTAGTTTTTGATTTTCATCAGTTTCAAACAAATAACAAAAATTAAGATGAATGTGCGCCGGCACAAACTTATTGTTTTTAAAATGACTGTCTGTTGTTAAACTATCTATTGAAATTGGAGTTTTTTTCAAAAGCCTTAGCTTCTTTATTCCAGTTTCTTCATTTGCTTCTTTTTTTGAAACAAAAAGCATATCATCAATTCCATCAGCATGCCCACCTGGCAAACTCCACGAATTATAAATGTTGTGGAATACAGACAAAACTTTGTTATGCTCTTTGTTTATTATAAATGCTGATGCGGTTAAATGGCAATTTTTGTTTTCTCTTGTTAAAATTTGCTCTTTTTGTTCGCTTTTTATAAAATAATTTTTATCGCCCTCTTCTTGGCTACAAAAAGGAACATAATTTTTTAATTTTTCTATTGTTTTGCTCATTATTTCTGCCTGATTTTAGATTAAAAATAAACAATAACAGTTACCAAAATTGTGAAAACAGCAAAACATAAAGTCATATTAAGCTTTCTTTCATCAATAACAGCCAAAACCATTCCTGCAATTGCAAGCAATGAAGTTATTAAAAAGAAAATTGCATAGCCAGTTCCTAAATTAACTCCAAACGCTAACAAAATTGCAAACAAATAAGTTAAACACAAAGAACATAAACACAAAATAAATGCCAAACTTTTTAAAGTTAATGTAAATGTGCTTTTTTCACTCTTTTTTGCTGAAGTTTTCTTTTCTTCTTTAACTTCTTCTTGAGATTCTTCTTCCATTGCTTTTCTCCTTTTAAAATTATTTCGCCATAATGATAACAAAAAATTTAAAAAAAATCAATCAAAATATCATATATTTTATTGTTAATGCAACACCGCACTTAAAAATCATCTGAAATTATATCTATTATATCTAAAAATTTAACCTTTAATTTTTGGTTTTTGGCATAAATTTCTAAAAAACCTTTAGAAATATGTGGCAAACTTTCTCCCTCCACCTTTTTAAAAAGTTTGTTTAACTCATCATAATAAAAAAGAGTTATTTTTTGCTTGTTTCTTAAATTTTTTATAATATTTAAAAGCTCTTCTTCTTTTAACTTTTTAAGTTCTCCGTTTTTTAATTTTTCGTGTTTTAGTTCAACAAGCTTTATTTCTTCTTTAAGCCCCTTAACCGCATCAAAAGGCATAAACTGGCTTGCCCTCTGAAGTCTTGGCATCTTTTCTCTATTCCGCATTGTGGCCTCCTATTTGAGTGTTCCTTGTTTTTTGAGTTGCATTTTTTGTTAAACTAACTGCTTTTAAAATAGCATTTTTGCCAAATTTTTCTTTTAACTTTAAAACAGCGTTTGTTATCTTTTTTTCTTTTTCAATTTTTTTATTGTCCACAAAAAAATTATATTGCTCAAAATTCATAGGCTTTAAATTAGAAAAAGTTATCACAATTTTTCTAACAAACCTATTTTTTGGAACAATATCACAAAAAAGCCTTTCAGCATAAGGCAAAACAAAAGAAAACAAATTTGTTGTTATAGGTATTTTTTTATGCCCCTTTTTGGTGTCTTCAAATCCCGCAAAAACAACAAAAATAGTTATGCTGTTTGTAACTAAATTTTGTTTAAACAAAGAACTCAAAAGCTCTTCAAGCATTTCAACCATAACAATTTTGGCATCATCAAACGAATAATTTTTTAAAAGTGTTTGCCCGCTTGAAATGGATTTTCCTTTTGTTTTATACTTTTTTATATCTTCCATCAAACAACTTTCTCTTCCGTTTGCGTGGTCAATCAAAAGCTCGGCATTTATTCCAAACTCTTTATATAACTTTTCTTCATAATAATTTGCTATGCCCCACATATCAACTATACCCATTTTTTCTAACCTTTTTGAAATCCCTGTTGAGATTTGCCAAAAGTCTGTTATTGGTGTGTGGTGCCAAAGTTTTTGCTTAAAACTTTTTTCATCTAATTCCGCCACTCCATTTTGTGAGTTTTTTGCCAAAATATCAAGTGCCACTTTTGCCAAAAACAAATTTGTTCCTATTCCAACCGTTGCTGGAATTTTTTGTTTTTGCCAAATTTCATCAATTAACTTTTTGGCAAGCTGTTGCTGTGATATTGAATATAATTTTAAATAGCTTGTAACATCAATAAAGCATTCATCAATAGAATAAATATGAATGTCATTTTTATCGAAATAATTTAGGTATATATCATATATTTTGCCCGCATATTCAATATATTTTTTCATCCTTGGTTTTGCAATTATAAAATTTATGCTTTTGGGAATTTCGCAAAGTTTGCACCTATTTTTTACCCCCAGTTTTTTTAATGCAACACTAACTGCCAAACAAATTGTGTTTTTAGAGCGATTTTTATCTGCAACCACAAGTTTTGTTTTTAAGGCATCTTTTCCTCTTAAGGCGCATTCACAAGAAGCATAAAATGATTTCATATCAACAACAAAATAATATCTCATCAAAATTAGTATGTATAAAAATTTTTGTTTTATAATTTTGTTTGCTATAATAAGTTTTGTTTGCTATAATAAGTTTATGAAAAATATTTTAATAACAGGTGTTTGTGGCGGAATGGGAAAAGCCACAGCAGAATTTTTGGAAAACAATGGTTATAATGTTTTTGGACTTGATATAACGGAGTGTGAAAATAAAAAAATAAAATTTTTGAAAACAGATTTAACTGATGAAAATTCCATAAAAATAGCTTTTGAAAAAATAAAAGAACAAACAAGCAGCATTGATGCAATAATTCATTTTGCTGGAATTTATAGATTAAATTCTTTGGTTGAAATGAGCGAACAAGAATTTGTTAAAACTTTTGATATAAATTTGTTTTCTATGTTTAGGATAAACAAGATTTTTTTGCCACTACTTAAAAATGGCTCTAAAATAATTTTAACTTCAAGTGAACTTGCTCCACTGGACCCTTTGCCTTTCACTGGAATTTATGCAATAACAAAAAGTGCAATTGAAAAATATGCCTATTCACTTAAGATGGAACTGCAACTACTGAATATTGATGTTTGCGTTATTCGCCCAGGAGCTGTTAAAACAACTCTTTTAGCTGACTCTCAGTCACAAATAGATAACTTTTGCAAAAACACAAAACTATATAAATATAACTCACAAAAATTTAAAAGCATAACTGAAAAAGTTGAAACAAAAAACATAAGCCCAGAAAAAATTGCAAAACTCACTTTTAAAATTTTAAACAAAAAACATCCAAAATTTATATATAACATAAACAGAAATTTTGGGCTTAGACTTTTAAACTTTTTGCCCAAAAAACTTCAATTAAAAATAATTAAATCAATTTTAAAAGAAAAAAAGGCCAACTAAAAATGGCCTTTTTTCATTATCGTTTTTTATTTTTATCCTAAAATGGATATTAACAATATAAAAAGCAATAACAAAATGCTATTGCTTTTTATTACTTAAATTTTTTATATTTTTTGCTTAAGTTTATTTTTTGTTTTTTATAATCTGCCAAAAAACAATTTACCTATTAGTCCGTAAAACTAAACTTACTTTTCTTTGTTTTTATAGGCTTAATATTTCTTCTATTTTCTTCAATATGCCTTTCCTCTTCTTCGGCATTTATTCTTTTCTTTTCAGCAATACTTTTGTCAAATTCCCAACCATAATTCTCTTTAATACCCTTAAATTCTTTTACTTGCCTACATAATGGAATATTGCCCTTTTCTAGAACAATACCTACATGTTTTCTAGTATTATTTATGGCATTAATACTTTGTGTGAAATATTTTCCATCAGAATCAACAGACAAACGCCACAATACTCTAGCTGAATAAACAGGATTTTCTTCTTTTGCTATTTTATCAAGAATTTCATCAATTGCTTTCATGTTCTTTTCTTTATTAGAATCATCAATTCCTTCATAAAAACGACCTAACAAGTCCCAGTAAACCCAAAATTGTTTTTCACTCATTTTTTGTATGGGTTCATATTTTGTTTTACCACTTTTTTCTTCTATTTTATTTTTTAATATTCCATAAAAACTCATAATATCTTCTCCCTTCGTGTGTTTATTTGCATTATAACCCAAAACAGCATAAATGTCAATATGCAATTTTTAAATTTTGGGTCAAAAAATAACACAAAACTAATTTGTTTGGTTTTTATTTAAAATTTGGCAACAAATATCTTTTTAAAAAAATTTTAAAACAAAAAAGGCCCTAAAAGCCTTTTGTTGGTGGGAATGAGTGGACTCGAACCACCGACCCCCACCTTATCAGGGTGGTGCTCTAACCAGCTGAGCTACATTCCCTTAAAATAATATGAGGTGACTTACCCCATATTATATAGTGGTGGAGATAATCGGATTCGAACCGATGACCCCCTGCTTGCAAGGCAGGTGCTCTAGCCAGCTGAGCTATACCCCCAAAACTATTATCACACTCTTAAGTTGTAACTTAGGTATGATAACATTATTTTTTTTATTTGTCAATAAAATTTTGTAAATTTCAAAAATTATTTTGAATTTAACACTTCTAAGGCAAGTTTAAGCCTTTTTGATATGCTGTCTTTTCCTAAAAGCTTTAAAATTTCATATAAATTTGGAGTTTGTGTTCTCCCCGTTATTGCAACACGAATAATGGTTGAAACATCGCCACAGTGGCCTTTAAACTTTTCTGGATTTTGTTTAAACTCTTTAACTTCACGAGCAAAACCAATTTTTTCTGATAAATCTTTGATTTTGTCAAACCAAACTGATTGCTCATCACATTCATCATAAAATTTTGGATATTCTTGAAGCACTTTTAAAACAGCCTCTTTGTCGTAAGCACTCAAAAGCTCAAATATGTTGTTTTCTTTTAAAATGTTTTTTCCAATAAATTCTTCATCAAACATATAATTATATGTTTCAAAAATTTCTTTAAAGTGGCTTAAATCCTTTCGTGGTTTTGGAATATTGCGGTCTATGTTTAATATATCTAACCAATAATTTTTGTTATCAACAAAATTTTTGTATAACTGCTTGTCATATTTTTCTGCCCAAGATTTAGCCAAATCATAAACTTCAATGTTTGTTAACCCTGATATATAATTTTTGCTGATATCCGTTAATTTTTTAATATCAAAAAGTGAACCACTTGCACTCATCTTTTTTAAAGAAAAATCAAAATTTAATATATCTTCTTTTGGATTTTGCGCTCTCCATTGTTCAAAATCACTGTTTAAAAGGGTTAAGATATAGTCTTTAACCGCTCCAACAGGATATCCATTTTCAGCAAAAAAGTTCATATCTGCCTCTGGGTCTTTGCGCTTTGAGAGCTTTCGTCTATTTCCATTTTCATCAACTTTTTGAATTGGTGAAATATGAGCATACTTTGGTGGCGTAAAGCCAAGTGCCTCAAAAAGCTGCAAATGTTCAGACAAACTTGAAAACCATTCATCACCACGAATAACCAAAGTTGTTTGCATTAAGTGGTCATCAACTGCATGTGCCAAGTTGTAGGGAGGAAGCCCATTAGACTTAATTATTACAACATCATTTATGTTTTGTGGAACAACTCTTTTGCCTCTTATGATGTCATTTATTTCAACCTTGTCATTTTCATTGTATGGGCATTTAAAACGCAAAACAAATTTTTCGCCATTTTTGATTTTTTGTTCAATTTGTTCATAGCTTAAATTTCTGCAAACCGCATATTCTCCGTGATAGCCTATATTTTCTTTGTTTTTTTCTTGTTTTTCTCGCATATGTTCTAAATCACTTTCTGAGCAAAAACAAGGATAAGCCTTACCCTTTTTAACAAGCTCTTTTGCATAAGTTTTATAAATCTCTTCACGCTCACTTTGAATGTATGGCCCATATTCTCCGCCAAAGCTCTCGCCCTCATCAAAATTTATGTTAAAAGATTTAAGCGTGTTAACAATTTCTTGAACTCCACCCAAAACTTCTCGTTTTTTGTCTGTGTCTTCAATCCTTAAAAAGACCACTCCTTTCGACTTTTTTGCAACCAAAAAATCGGCAAGGCTTGCAAACAAAGCTCCAAAGTGAACAAAACCCGTTGGGCTTGGAGCATATCTTGTTACTTCCTCTCCTTGAGATAAATTTCTTTTTTGATATTTTTGTTCCCAAAAACTAGGCAATTTGTCTATTTCTGGAAAAAGTAATTCTGCTAATTTATTATTGTCCATTTTAATCTCCTACTGTGTTGTTGGCATCTCTCCACTCTTCTAAAGCATATGTTAAATTTAACATATAATCATCAAACATAACTTTAACATCTTGATTTAAAAATTCATCAATTTTGCTTAAATAAGCATCTTCTTCTTTGCTTGAAAGACTATTTAATTGTTTGTTTTTCATTTCTTTTCTTGAGTGATTTTTTAAAATATTTTCAACAGCTTTAAAGTTGTTTTGATAAAGTGTGTAGTTATTTATTTTGTTCTGAAACATTATCAAATCATCTTCTTTTTCTGTTTTTGAACTGATTATAACGTTGTGAAAATCATCTGTTTCATAAATTTGAACAGCGGTGTAAAACAATTTGTTCATCTTGTTGCAGCAATTTTCTTCCGTTTCTGTGTAAGCCTCTTTTAAATAATCTTTTGCAACTGTCATTGTTATTATTTTTGCGCTTTCTAAAAGCTTTTTAGAATAATCAAGTTGCATTTGAGAGGTTGACACTCTCCCTTTTTGTGAAGTGTCAGCATTCACATATTTTTCAAAAATTGTTAAATATTTTTCAGTGAAAGCATTATAATAACACATTGTGTTATATAATTTTGTTCTATATTCCCCCACCCAATTTTCTGGGTTTGAAGCATCTTCTAACATTGTTTTTGTTTCTTGCAATGTTTTTAGGCTTGACCTAAAGTTTTTTGCATCATTAAAAACCGAATTTAACAAATCTGTTGGCACTTTTGAATAATCAAGCTCCCAATAAATAAAATAGTCAACAGCCTTTAAATCCGCCCTCAAAACAGGCTCAAAAATTGCACCAACTCCCTTTGATTTTAAGTTGTGGAACAAGCTATCTTCTGTGGCATTGTTTATTTTACTTTCTATTTTGTCTGAATAATTTATTGAAACATCTTTTCCGCCACCAGAAAAAAACACACCTTCATAGTCAGCCAAAACAGAGGCATAAACTTTTGATATTTCTTCTTGACTTCTTTTTTCTCCACACCCAACAAACAAAAGTGAGCATAAAAGAGCCAAAAGCAAACCAAAAACCTGAAAATTTATTAAAATTTTTTTCATACCAACCACCCCATAACATCACAAATTTGTGTTAAACTATCTTTTAAACTTCCAGTTTTCTTACTCACCAAAGAAGCTTTGTCAACTGCTTTGAAAAATTCACTTTTTTCTTCATTTGTTAATGTGTAATAATTATTTCTAAAGCTATAGCAAGCAGATGAAACATCAACCCCGTCAACAAAATTGTTTTCTTTTTGATATAAATAGCTTTTTCTTGCTGTTTGGTTGTAAGTGGTTAATTTGCTAAAAGAAGTTATATCAACACTTTCATCATCAAAAGCTTCTCTTAAAGCATTTGATTGTTCTTTTATGGCATCAAGCATTGTGTATTTTAATGAACCATAAGTGTTTCCGCCCAAACAAGAATTTCTGGCATAATCAAGGCTATAACAATTAACTTCATATGCCTTTATTGCCAAATTTTTCATAGCCTCATTAACAACTGGCAAAAGCCCCCTCAGCTGACCTTCTTCCCAACTTGAAAAAGTGGTTCCCGCATCCGAATTTTCAGAGCTATAATCAATTAATGCTTTGTCAAAAATCTCCAGCTTTCCAGCACAATTTTTTAATGCACCATAATAACTTGATATTCTTTTTTCTAGTGTTTTTTTGTTTTCAGCTTTTTTGGGCGAAAAATACAAAGCATCACCAACTTCAGAAAACACCAGCTCTTGAGTCATATAACACTCATAATACCCTTCAAACCGTAAACTTTCGTTATTATACATTTTTAAATTGTTCATAAAAGACTCATTGTTTGTTTTTTCATCAAACAATGCCTTTTCTTTGCTTGTTTCAAAATTCTTATATGCCATATATGCATCAGTTGCCTTTGAAGAACCACCAAAAGCAAAATAATAAAGCAAAAATCCAACTCCACCAACAAGCAAAAGCACAAGAAGAACTCTTAAAACAATTTTATATCCTGCCATAACATAGCTCCTTTTTTATGTTAAATCTTTAAAAATTTTTCAACATTAAAATATAACCAAGGTTTTTTGTCTATTTCTGGATAATATCTAAAACTCATATTTTTGCCACTAATTGGGTGAGAAAACTTAACTTCAACAACTGATAAAGCTAAGTTCGTGTTTTTTGCCAAAGCCTCACCTTCATATTTTTTATCTCCAAATATTGGGCTTTTTGCCTCTTTCATCAAAAACCTGACTTCATCATCAAACGAAAACCCGCCCAAAATTTTAACAAGAGAAATCTTTTCGTTATCTTCTAAAACTGAATATGAAGAATAAATTTTTGTTGCATCCTCATTTAGCCTTGGAATAAATTCAAGAAGCCCTGTTTTGTTGCTTCGATGAACAAATTGCTCAGATATCTCCTCTTTGCTCTCATCTGTTTCATCAATATATAAAACTCTGTTTTTATATTTTGGTTTTCCAACACACACAGCAAAATTTTTAAGCAAAAACTCTCCATCTTCTATTTGCTTTAAAAATCTTTCTTTTGCCTTTGATGACAAAGAAAAAGTGACAATCCCACTCGCTTCAAAACAAATTGGATAAACTTCTTCTAAAAATGAAGATTTCAAATTTTCTTTTTCTAATTCTTTTTTAATCTCTTCTTTAAAATCTTTTAAACTTATGTTTCTGTTTTTTGCAACAACCAAAATATGGTTATCAATATATAAACAATCTTTCATTTTTTAATCCTTTTATTAAGCATAGTCATCTAAAATCTTGCTTAAATCCATAATATCAGATATGGTTACCATCCCCAAAATTTTTTCATAACTGCTGCCAGTTTTTGTTAAAATAATAGCAGATAAAACTCTGTTTTTATAAAACAAATCAAGTGCTTCTTGAATTGTTAAATCCTCATTTTTTATGCAAAATCTTGTGTTTGTGTCGCTTTCTTTAAGCGTTTCTGAAATTGAGGCATTTTTCAGCAAATCTTCAACCTTGTCATTTTTGTCTAACTTATCTCCAACCCACTCAACAATTCTGTTTGGAGTTGCTATGCCCAAAATTTTTCCAGCTGCTATAACCGGCAAGGTTTTAAAACCTGAACGGGCAATCAAAACAACAACATCCCTAAGAGCCATATCGGCCTCTATTGTTAACACATTTTTCTTGCTTGCAACATCAACAAGTTTTGGTGGCTTTGTTATCATATCGGCAATCTTTTCCATAAGAATAACAACATCTTCATGTGGCTCGGCAATAATATATTCTTCATTGCTTGAATGGATTATTGAATTTCTTAGCCTTGCATAATCTATTAATTTATCTTCATACTTTCGAATAACGCTGTTGATTGGAACTGTTCTTCTAACCATATCCGAAAAAGTCATACTTCTTTTGTAATTGTAAATCGACCTTAAGGCTTGGTCAATTGCATTATATGCATAAATAAACCTCATAGCCATTGATTTGGATTTGTCTATTATCATATTTTCACCTCTAATATGTTTTAAGTTTATCATATTTATCACAAAAAGACAAATAATTTCATAAAAAATCGCTTTTTTTGTTGATAATTTTGCTTCTTTATGCTATAATAACTTTAGCTGTGCTAAGCGGGGAGCTAGTGGTGCCCTGTAACTCGCAATCCACTACAGCGAGGCTGACCAGTCATCTAGGAAGATTTTTAGCTTTTGAAAGTGCTTTTAAGAGGCGTTGAACGAAAGGTCTTGTGCAATTGCATACTTTGAACCATGTCAGAGCCGGAAGGCAGCAGCATTAAGGAGTTTTTGTGATGTGCCATAAGGTAGCCTTTCGGGAGCTTTTTAAAAGATTACTGCAAAGTTAAAGTTTTTCGAAATGACCGCACAGCTTTTTTTATAAAAATTTAAAGTTCTCTTTCGAGAACTTTTTTTAAAATATCATATACCCCCCAAAACCTAGCTTCTTAAAGTGATTTTCCGCTTAAAACAAATGCTTTTAAACTTAATAGTTTTATATTTTTCAATCTTCTGCTATAAAAAAATCGGCATCGAGATTTTGATTATAATCATGCACAATTCCAACTGTTAAAATACCCTCTTTTTTTGCTTCATTTATATATTTTTGGTCATCTTCAAACAGTGCGCAATCTTTTGGGTTCGTTCCAAAAAGGCTAATTGTGTTTTGATAAACATATTGTTTTTTAAGCTTGTTTGTGCATGCAACAATTTTGCTAAAATTTTCTCTAATTTCAAACTCAACAAGCCTGTCAGACAAAAACTGCTCAAAATTGTTTGATGCAACAACAAAATTTTTGTTAGGAAATTTTTTTATAAGCTGTTTTACATAATCATAACAAAAAAGCTTTTCAGTTTTTGTTTTCTGTTCAAAAATTTCTGAAAATTCTTCTGCCATTTTTTGTGGGTCTTGTTTTTGCTTTGTTACTTCTTCAAACTTTTCAAAATAAACTGTGCTTGGTTTGCCTTTTAGGGCATTGAACTCATCAAGGCTAAAAACAAAACCATGATTTTTAAACATAGTTTCAAGCGTTTTAAACAAAATGCCATAAGTTGATGAAATTGTTCCATCAAAATCAAAAATAAATGTTTTTTTGTTTTCTAAAGTGTTTAACAATTTTTTGTCTATTTTTGTTTCCATACTTATTTATCCTTTAAAAATTTTTATTTATAAAATTTTTTACCTCTTTTTGCCAATCATCTTTGTTTGTTAAAACTTTTTCTCTTAACTTTTCTAAATCTATTTTAGAGCATAAATCAATAAATTTATATAAATCTGTTTTCTTTAAATATTTAGGTTCGCCCTCTTCCCCCTTTCCTGCCCAAGGGTTTTTTGAGTTGTTAACGTTATATTTTGCTTCTATGTGTTTATCCACACAGTTATAATCATCATAAAAAAATTTGGGACAATAGCTGTTTTCATCAATTGTTTTATCTTTTTTAAACACTTGTTCAAAAACAAATTTTGTGTAAAACAAATAATCTGTTAAAAGATGCAAAAAATAACCCCTATCATAATCATTTTTTATATCTTTTTTTGATAAATAACTATATAAATTCACATAAGATTCACAAGCCTTTTGAAATGTTGCAAAATCCGAACATTTATCTGAAAAATGTGCTTGCCTTTTTTGAACTTTGCCTTGCCTTCCTAAAAGGTCTGGGGCCATAACTCCGTCTAAAAACATTTCTTTGTTTAAAATTTCAAAATTTTTCAAGTATTCCATTCCAACAGCAAGATGAATTGTTAAACTTGGCATAAAACTTTTCCTTCTTTTGTTTATATTAACATAACATTTTTTGTTTTATGCTGTCAACAAAAATTTTGCTCTCACAAAAAATAAAAAAATTCGCGATGCTAATTTAAAAAATTAACATCATCAATATTGGTCGGGTATAATTCCCTCCAGTATTGACCCCAGCGAATTCTATATATATTATATTTAATTTTCACAAAAAAGTCAACTATTTTATAAAATATTTAACTTTCAAAAAATCTTATTCAACAGTAACGCTTTTTGCCAAATTCCTTGGTTTGTCGGGGTTTAATCCTTTTTGTTTGGTGCACAAAAGAGCTAACTCTTGCAAAGGTTTTATGGCAATAAAAGGCATTAAACTTTCTTTAACTTTTTTTAGTGGAATAAAATAAGTTGCATTATCTTTTAAGTTTTTAAATTGTGAAAACAAAATTATTTTAGCTCCCCTAGACTTCATCTCAACAATGTTTGAAAGCATTTTATCAGCCAATTTTTTTTGAGTTATTAAAGAAAAAACATAACTTTTTTCATCAATCAGCGAAAGACTGCCGTGTTTTAGCTCACCACCAGCAAAAGCCTCACAATGAATATAGCTTATTTCTTTAAGCTTTAGTGCCCCCTCCAAAGCTAGCAAATAATCTTGCCCCCGTCCAACAAAAAACAAGCTTTTATTGTTTATGAAATTTGGAATTATTTTTAACAAATTTTTATCTTGACAAAAATTATTCAAAATTTTTGAGAGCGCAAAAATGTCTTCAACTGAAAATGGCTTTTTTAATTTTAACACATCACAAAAAACATAAATTAAATAATATAGCGCGCAAAGTTGAGCCAAATAAGCTTTTGTTGAGGCAACACTAACTTCAATTCCAGCAAATGTTGGAACAACAAAATCCACCATTTTTGTTATTCTTGAGCTTAAAACATTTGTTATTGCAACGCAAAAAGCTTTTTTCTTTTTGGCATACAAAACGCAAGAAAGCGTGTCTGCAGTTTCTCCGCTTTGGCTTATAAAAATACACAAACTTTTTTTAGTAACCAAAAAATTTTTATATCTAAATTCACTGGCACAATCTAGTATCACATCTATTTTACATTTTGTTTCTAAAATATATTTAAAAATCATTCCTGCGTGAAGCGCTGTTCCACAAGCTGTTACAAAAATTTTATCACAGCCTTTTATAACTTTTTTAAGTTTTGAAAAATCCAAGTTTTTTAGGTGAAGTAATGTGTTTTTTATGGCATACCCCCCTTCACTTATTTCTTTTTCCATAAAAGAGCTGTGTTTCCCTATATTTATTTCATCAAAATTGTCTGCAACAATTGCGGTTTTTCTTGATATTTCTTTGCCGTTATTAAAAATTTTTATTTCTTTTTTTGATATATAACCATAATCGCCATCTTCTAAATTTATCACTTTTTTGGTGTGTTTTAAAAAAGCGGAAATATCACTTGCAACAAAATTAAAGTTTTGCCCAACACCAATAATTAGCGGGCTTTTTTGTTTTGCAAAAAAAATTTTATCATCAAATTGTTTAAACAAAACAGCAAAAGCATAAGAGCCTTTTAGTTTTTTTAAAACTTTTAAAAACTTGTTTAAAACCACTTTTTTATCATCAAAAAAACTTATTTCTCGCCCCAAAATTTGAGCCACAACTTCAGTGTCAGTTTGCGACAAAAAATTTACATTTTTTAATTCATTTTTAAGTTTTATGTAATTTTCAATAATGCCGTTGTGAACAAGCATAACTTCTTTGTTTTTATCACAATGAGGGTGAGCGTTTTTCAAATTGTTTTCTCCGTGAGTTGCCCATCTTGTGTGCCCTAAAACAACTGTTTTTTTTAAATTTGTTTTCTCTAATTTTTGCTGTAAATTTTTAATTTCTCCCACACTTTTTTTAAAAACTAAATTGTTTTTATTAAAATATGCCACCCCAGATGAATCATACCCCCTATACTCCAAATTTTTTAAGCCGTTTAAAACGATATCTAGGGCGTTATCACCGCCAACATAACCAACTATTCCACACATAAACTTTTCTCCTTAACCTTTTTGTAACACATATTTAAATACTGTTGTTTTTGAAAAAGTGTGCTAACAAGAATTAAACTGTTTGTATTATTTTTTGTTTTAACAAATTTTAAAATTTGTTTTGAAGCCCCTAAATTGCCGTCAAAAACCTTGCATCCCAAAATTTTTTGAATATAATCTTTAAACAAAACATAATGAGTGCATCCCAAAACAACTCCATCAAACTTGCCATAAAACTTTTTTAAAACTTTGTTTAAATAATTTTTTATAACTTGTTCTTTAAACAAAAAGTTTTCATCAATTAACTTTGCAAGTTTTTTGGGGCAACAAATTGTTATGTTATCAAAATTTTTTAAATAAACGGAATATTTTTTTGTTGCCTGTGTGCACAAAACCAAAATATTTTTACAACCACTTTTTAAGGCTGGTTTTATTGCTGGCTCACACCCAACAACAAAAATATTTGGATAAATTTTTCTCACCTCATCTATGCTCACTGCTGTTGCCGTGTTGCAAGCAAGAACAACGCATTTTGGGTTATGTTCTTTAATTAACCCAGAAAGCCTATCTAAAACAATTTGCTTTATTTGTGATTTTGTTTTGCTGCCATAAGGTGAATTCAAAAAATCAGCAACATACAAAAAGTTGCCTTTAAAAAGCTTTTGAGCCTTGGCAAGAAGCGAAAGCCCACCTATTCCACTATCAAAAAACAGAATTAAATTTTTCATACAAAAAAATTATATGATTTAGATATAATTTTTGTAACCACTGCCATGACAAGCTTTGTTTATGGCATCTGCAATAATTTGTGAACACACTTTTATATAAATATCAACTTCCTTTGTTGCAAAGGCCATATTTTTTGCTTCAGTTAAAATGTTTTTGCCCAAATCTTTTCCTAAAATCAGCATTGGAACTCCAATGGCCAAAACGGGCGCTTTTAGGCTGTTTTTATCCAAGCTTTTTTGGGGGTTAAAAACACCCGCCCCTGGGGTTATTCCGCTGTTTGAAACTTGAAAGCTGACCCCAAGCCTTTTTAGTGAATGGGTTAAAAGAGTGTCAACAAAAATTATCAAATCTGGTTTAAGATTTTTTGTTACCGATTTTGCAATCAAAAAAGACTCCACTCCCGTAAGCCCTCCAACACTGGTGTTTAAAAAACATAAACAGCCCAAATCTTTTCTTAAACTTAAAGGTATTGAGCTGGTTGCCAAAAGTTTTTGAGTTACCATTGAGCCAAGGCTGTCTGAAACTATGCCACGATTTCCTAGCCCCACACACAAGATAAGTGAATTTTTTGTTATTTTAAGTTCACCAAAAAACTTTTTTAGCACCTCAAAAAGTTTTTTAGTGGCATAATTTTGAGCGCTCTTTAAAAATAGTATTAAGTTAGAAAAATTCAAACACTCATAGTGTCCGCTTTTAACTTTTAAATCTTTTTCTTGCTCTTTTAAAACATCATAAGTTAGTTTCTCAAAATCATATTTGCCATTTTTCTCTTTTTTAAAGTCAAAATTTTGAGAAAAAGCCTCAATTTGCTCGTCAACAATGTTAAAAAACTCACTTTCTTTTATCATTATTTTTATTATTTCCAAAAAATTTGAAAATATCTCTTGCTTTAGTTTAAAAATTATGTTACAATTATGCCATAATTTAGGAAGGAGATACACAAATTGGCAAACATTAAATCACAAAAAAAGAGAATCGTAACAAACGAATTAGCTCATCAAAGAAATAAGTCAAAAAAGAGTCGTATTGCCACAGAAGTTCGTAAATTTAAAGAACAAATAGGAAAAGGTGATTTTGAAACCGCTCAAAAACAATTAAACGATTTGTTTAGTTTGATTGACCGAGCAAGACTTGACAATGTTTATCACCAAAACACTGCAAGCAGTAAAAAATCACGATTGGCTCGTATGCTTAGTGATGCACAAAAAAATAGTGCAAAATAAAATTAAGTTGCAGTGATATTGCAACTTTTTTTGTTGGAGGGAAATAATGAAACTTATAATCAACGCAGAAGATTTTGGCCTTTCAGAAAGCATAAACAAAGGCATTTTAGAAGGGCTTTTGGGTGGCTTTTTAACAAGCGCCAGTTTGATGATGAACGCAAAGTTTTGCGATGAAGCAATAGAGAGGTTTTTATAATGTTAAAAATATTGTTAATTAACTCACCCATTTTTGATAAAAAATTAGTAGATAAAGAAGATTATTTACCTCCATTAGGACTTGGATATATTGCAACAAATTTAGAGGAACTTAATTACGATGTTGAAATTATAGACGCTGTTTATAATAATTATACTGTAAATGAAATTTTAACTATAATTGAACAGAAAAAACCAACGGCTGTTGGTTTAAATATTTTTTCTATAAATTTTAATATTGTTAAAAATATTATAGAAAATTGTCAAACAAAAACTATGTTTATGGTAGGTGGGAAAAGCACCCGAACATTATATAGAAATATAATGGACTTTTCCACCATCAATACAATTAATGTAATAATTGGTGAGGGAGAATTAATTACTTCAGACATAATAACGGATACTGTAAAAGAAAAACCACTGATATCTTATAATGGTAATAACACATATTTGGTAAATAATGAATCATGTTATTTTCCAAAAAATTTAGACAAATCCATTTTAGATAGAAAATTTTTTGAAAATAGAGAAATTTTAAATAAATATGGAAAAATTGAAGAAGCTATTGTTACATCAAGAGAATGTGTATATAATTGTGCTTTCTGTGGTGGAGCTCGAAATTTAAATATGGATATTTCAGTTAGAACAAGAAGTCCAGAAAGTATAATAATAGAACTACAACAAATACAAACCCTGCATCCGAAAACACAAAGTATACGGATATTGGATGATTTATTTTTAAAAGATAGAAATAGTATCCTAACTGCAATAGAAATTTTTAAAAACTTTAACTATGAATTTAGAGCCACATCTCATATTTTATCATTAAAAAATTCAGAAGATTTACTCCCCTCTTTATTAAATTCTGGTTGTAGAGAACTTGAAATTGGGATAGAATCTGGTAGCGATAAAATAAGAAAATCAATACATAAATCAGGAACAATAGAAGATGTTAAAAAAGTAATAAAAAGTGTTTTAGATGCTGGAATAAATGTAAAAGGATATTTTATGTTTGGTTTACCAGGAGAAACCGAGGCTGATTGTCTTATGACTTATGAATTAGCAAAAAAACTGCACGATTATTCAATGTCTAGTAAAGGAAAATTTCAAACAAGTGCATTTCAATTTAGGCCCTACCACGGAACTGAAATTTATAACAAATTAAATATCCCAACAATTTACTCTCTTAATGAAAATTTAAATATATTAAAAGGAAGACAACAGTTTAATTTCTCTGCTGGAAATTTTAGCCTTTGTGATACAAAAACATTAGAGAAATTTGTAATTATTACCAATAATTTAAATAAGGATGTATTGCATAATGAATATCTTAAAGAAATGTGAGAAATGTAATTTATATAAAAATCAATTACCATTAATCGATAACGAATTAAGAGGTGATATTATGTGGGTTGGTTTATCGGCCAAGCAAGTGGTTAACGTGGATAAATCCATACCATTGGAAAATAATACAAATAGTGGAAAAATTTTAGAAATAATAGAAAAAAGATTACCTCATTTAAAATTCTATAAAACAAATCTTGTTAAATGTCTTCCATTAAACATGAGCAATCAATTAAGATATCCTACAACAGACGAAATGTTTTGTTGTTTCCATAATCTTATATATGAAATTAACAAGATTAAACCTAAAATTATTTTTCTTTTAGGCAAGAAAGTATACGATTTTGTTTGTAAAAATATTGAAGGAAAAGGATTCGATTACGCCAATTTATTTTATGTTGAACATCCATCTTATATCTATGTATATAAAAGAAAAAGAATAAATGATTATGTTGATAAAATTGTAAACATTTGTAAAATAAATTTATAATACCATTTATCAAATTTTAATTTGTTAAAATTTAGTAACATATACAACTTTTTTTGTTGGAGGGAAATAATGAAACTTATAATCAACGCAGAAGATTTTGGCCTTTCAGAAAGCATAAACAAAGGCATTTTAGAAGGGCTTTTGGGTGGCTTTTTAACAAGCGCCAGTTTAATGATGAACGCAAAGTTTTGCGATGAAGCAATAGAGATGATAAAAAAGCATAAACTAAACAATGTTGGAGTTCACTTAAACTTAACTTATGGCTATCCCCTAACAAAAAAAGTTAAAAGCCTTGTTGAAGAAGATGGCAAGTTTCGCTATATGTGTTCTATGCCATTTTTTGCAAAATATAAAGATGCAAAAACTGAGCTAAAGGCACAAATTGAAAAATTTTATGAAAACGGCTTAACTCCTTCTCACCTAGACTTTCATCACTATTTTTATTCTTCAAAAGAAGTTTATGAGGCATATTTAGACCTAGCAAAAGAATATCATTTGCCAGTTCGTTCGATGACTCAAAAAACCCAGACACTCGCAAAAGAAAAAAAGCTAAAAACTCCAGATTATTTTGTTTCAGACTTCCACGAAAGCTATAACAAGTTTGAAACATTAAAAAATATTTGTGAAAGTTTAAAAGGTTTGGATGGGGTTTGCGAACTGATGACAACGCCTGGCTATATTGACACATTCACCACAGGTGAAACAAATTATCTCTTAAGAGAAGATGAACTCATAGCCTTAAAGTCAGCAAAAGAAAATGGGCTTTTTGATGATTTAAAACTAGCAAGTTTTAAAACTGCTTTTAAGTAAACAAAAAACACATTAAATGAGTTTAATGTGTTTTTTTAAAGCTCTCTTATAAAGCTTCCGCACCTACTTTTGCCCTTGTCGTCAATAACGGTTATTCCGTTTGCTCTGCATTTTCCGCCAGTGTTAAACAAACAATTTTTTGCTTCACACTTTAGGTTCACGCTTTTTATGTGCCTAGAATTTTCATATTCTGGAGCAACTTCAAACATATGCTTGCTTAAATCCAAATCATCCAAGCTTTCATAACTTCTCTCAAAAGTGTCACAGATTGCATAGTTATCAATGTCCACTCCCTCTGAAAAGCATGTGTGACCTTTGTTAAATTCACAACTTGTTCGCCTGCATTTTATGTCCATTTTCACCTCCGTTTAAATTTATTCTCTGCAGAAATGTTTGACTTTATGCACAAAATATTTTATAATAAAAAAAGTGGAGGGTAAGATTATGCAAGTTATATTACTTTCAGACATTAAAGGAACTGGAAAAAAGGGAGATTTGGTTACTGTTAATGACGGTTATGCCAGAAATTATTTGTTAAAGCAAAAACTAGCGCAAGTTGCAACAAACACAAACAAAAACATAATGAGTCAGGCAAAACAAGCTCAAGAATATCACAAACAGCAAGAACTTGACGGCTTTAGGGCTGTTGCCGAAAAAATTAAGGGTCTAACCTTAAAATTTGATATCAAACTTGGAGAAAATGGAAAGCTTTTTGGCTCAGTTACAAACAAAGAAATTGCAGAAAAATTTAAAGAATTGGGCTATGATATTGAAAAGAAAAAAATCAATATTGAAAACATAAAAACTGTTGGAAAATTCTCCGCCACAGTTAAGTTCGCGCCAAAAATTGAAGCCAAATTTTTTGTTGAAGTTGTTGGCAAAAAGGCATAATTATTTAAAATACTCAAAAAATATCTGAGAAGATATTTTTTTATTTTTATAAATATAATTTATAAACATTAAATTTTGCTTGCTTTTTTGGCAATTATTAGATATATTTTGATTAGGAAATTTGTTTATAAAAAATGGAGGTTTTATGAGCGAAAACAACAAAACAAACAAAAACAACACAAACAAAGATAAAGATGCTTTAAAAATTGATGAAAACAAAAACTCTAAAGAGGTTCAAGCTTTAAACAATTCACCAAAAAAGCCTGAAAAAGATTTAGAAAAAAACAAAAAAGAGGTTAAAACCAATCAACCGCTCCCAAAAGATAGCATTGAAAACTCTTTTAAAACCCCACCCGCTGGAGTTTATCCAAAAACAGACTCTCAAGGCAGAGTTATAAAGTATAAAAAACGTGGCGGAGTTTTTGCCTTTTTTGTTGGAATATTTTTCAGCTTGTTTTTGATTGTTTTTTTGTGGCGGAATCACTTTGTCTTATTTTTATTATTGCTATAAAATTGAAGACGTTGGAAAAACCCTTGGTGTTGACTTAAGCTTTTTGCCAGAAAACACAACAAACAAAACAGCCAGTGACATTGTTAAAATTTTGTCACAATATAAAAATGGCTACACTGAAATGACGCTTAAAGACGCTAAAGAAAAGCTTGGACTTGACATAGAAGAAGTTGTTTCAAAAAATTTAGGAATTGAAATCAATGACTTTTATGATATAAGCATATCCATTAAAAAAGTTAATGGTGGCAAACCACAAAAGGTTGGAGATTTAAAAATCCAAGACATCTTAAACAACACACAAGAATTTGTTGACAACCTCCTTGCTGAACTTTATAAAAAAGTTTCAGTTGCTCAAGTTTTAGAATTGGCACAAATTGATTTGTCAACAGTGAACAAGCCAATAACAAATGATAAAGTTTTTGATGTTAACCCAGATGCAAAATTTGAATTTAGCGGAACAACTTATGTTATAGACTTCACTGAAACAAGAGTTTATGATGAACAAAAAACAATTTCTGTTCAAATAAAAGATAAAAAATTCACAATAAATGAAACTGAATTCACAATCTCAGACAACAAAAAAGAGCTTTCATATAATGAAGAAACAATAACGCTAACTTATAATCATATTTACAAAACACTTAGCGAACTCACAATGGATGAACTTTTAAACTCTGTTATTCCAGATTATGTTGGCGGTGAAAGTTTAACCTTAAAATTTATTCAAGATGCTTTTGAATTAAATTTAATTGATGAAGCAAATCCTGAATATGAACAACTTTTAAACACAAAATTATCAGATTTAGAGCTTGATAACACTCTGGATGACATCTCACTCCGCTCTTTGGAAGAACTTTTAGGGCTTGAATTAATTCCACTTGATGATGAAAATGAACGCTATAATAATTTATTAGACCTAAAAGCTGGTCAGTTAACTGTTGCGGACATAACAAAAAATCTACAAATGGGAGCATTTTTGGATTTGTTAAAAGTTAGCCTCCCTGACCTTCCATTTTTAAGTTATGATGAATTTAAAAATCAAACAATTTCAAATATTTCAGATTATATGAAAACACTAAAAGTTCGTGATTTTATAAACAACATCATCTCTGAGGTTCACCCTTACACCTACTTTGTTGTTGACAACAAAAACTATTATATAAATGACAACAAAGTTTTTGTTAAAGATGTTATAAGCAAAAATCAAAACACACAAATTGGAATCACATCATTAAACAACAAAGAAATTTCAAGTTACACCATATATGGCAAGGAATATTTAAAATATGACAACAAATTTTATAAAATCAATTCATCAAATATAGACGGTGACTCTGTTACAATAAATGGCATAACTTATTATATTAACGAATCAAATATTTATAAAGATAGCACATATTCAAACCAAGTTGCAACATTTGTTGATGGATATTTCACAATAACAGATGAAAGCAATAATATAACAGTTATTGGAAAAGTAAGTGACAGTCAAATAACATATTATGCCGTTCAAGAAAACTCAAAAATTATTGGAAAAGTGTTTAGAATAACCATAACAAAAGACACTGTTAACAATTTTTCTGAAGACACTGAAGTTGTGTTTAGAGTGAAAGAAAATGGCATAGAATATTTAAAACAAGTTGCAGTGATTGAAAGTGAAACATTCACATTAAATGGCATCACCTACACTTTAACAGAAACAGATGTAAACGATGGCACAAACAGTTATGAACTACAAGAAAAAAATACCACATTAGACATTGCACTTTATTCAATTCTAGATTTAACTGTTAAAGATATTATAAATGGCGATTTGTCTGAGCTTACTCAAAATGATGCAAAACTAAACAACTTAACAATAAATGAAATTTTAAGCACAGATTTTGACGGCATACTTAAATATCTTGACGGTTTAACCTTGGGTGAAATTGTTGAACAGCCAACAATTATGTTAGACAGAATAAAACTTGCAACATTTGCTGAAATTTTAAAAATAAACGATGAAAGCAATGCCCTACTAAAATCAATCAAAGATTTAACAATTGGCGATGTTATGGATGACCCAGGCAAGTTAATAGAAGAAATGGGAAAAGTAACTTTTGCTGACCTTGGCCTAACAGACACTTCTAACCCAATAATAAACAAACTTAAAGATGTTACCATACAGCAGGTTTTGGACAAAGAACTTGAAAACAAAATAAAAGATATATCTTTAAGTGAGCTCACAAACAGCACAACTGGAATTATGTCTATTTTGGGCGATTTAACTATTGGTAATTTTAATGGAAGCGATGCAATAACAACTAGGCTTAAAGAGAGTAATGCCACTTTAAGTGACCTCCTAGAAAAAGAAGTATATTTCTTTGATTACTTTGAAATGGGTGACATTCACTACATTATAGAAAATTTGAGAATTGGAGATATAACTGCTCCTAACGGGATTTATAAGCAAAGCGGAAAATTTGATATAACTGAAAATGATGGTAATGAAACAGTTGAAATAGATGATATAACTTATTATTTAAACATTCAGATTTATAGTGATTATTATGTTGGAACATCTTCTTCAAATGCCTTATCTGATGCAGGACGTGATGTTATGATTGAAGATAATAAATTTATTTTTAATAACAAAGTTTATGTTATATCAGAAAAATATGTTTATGAATATTCACAAGACACCAACATTTCATCCTACTCTATCACAAGTAATCAAATAACCATAACAACATTAGACCCAGCAAGCACAAACACTTATGATATAACAAAAATAAACAGCTTAAACAATGCAATGCTTTCAATAAAATTAAGTGAGTTGTTTGGAGATGATTATTCAAACATCTTTAAATCAAGAATTCAACAAATCAAGCTTGCAGATATTTTAACTGACACATCAAACACTTTGATTTCTGCAATCATAAACAAAAACCCAGATGTTACAATCAGCTCTATTGGAGAAACAATAACTTCTCTTAAAATGGCAGATGTTTTTGGAGAAAGCCAAACATTTTATGTTAGTGGAACAGATATTTTTGATGACCAAGAGTTAACAAACCAAGTTGGAAGCATTGACACCACAAATCATATTTTAACAATAGATAACACAACTTTTTATTTAGACAACGATAACACTATTATATATGACAACAGCTCTAAAACAAACCAAGTTGGAACCATTGAAGGCGGGCAATTTACATTGCCAAATATGAACTTTAACAAGGGAATTTTAAAGCTTTTAGGCATAAAAGACACTGCACTTTTGGATGTTGTGACAGCTGTTAACAGTTTTGATTTTGCTAGCCAAACAATGTCAACTTTAATTGATGAAGGAATTTTGGATTTTGGCGCAAAAAATAATTTAATAAAAACTAACTTTAATGATTACACTATTAAAGCATTTGCTGAATATATGCTTGATATAAATAACAAAAATGTTGCTGAACTAATAGAAAAAGGGTTGCTTGATTTTGGAGAAAATAACAATACAATTTCAAATGAAGCTATCACAACTTATTATATTAACGGCTCAAATATTTATAAAGATAGCACATATTCAAACTTAGTTACAACAATTGATGAAAACAATAAATTTACAATAAGTGGCATAAACTATTATATTAACGGCAAAAATATTTATAAAGATAGCACATATTCAAACCAAGTTGCAACAATTGATGAAAGCAATAAATTTACAATAAATAGAACTTTAAGTGAATTTATCGTATATTTATGGGGAAATTAACAAACATAATAAAAAAGGCTTTTTAAAAGCCTTTTTTTATTGCGAATTTATAAAAGTTTTAAAATCATTTAGATTAAAATAATGCTAATCCCTGGATTATAAAAAAATAGTTCTGGGTCACCTATCAAATTTTGGCAATATTTTTTTGCTTCCAAAACTTTTTCAGAATCAATTATCCACTCTGTTCCTTTGATAAAATCTTTTATCAGTTTTTTCTTTTTTGCAAGCTTTGCCCAATTTGGCAGTGCCTTGTTAATCTCTCCGCCAATCCCATTTGAGCCATAACCGTGAACAACCTTCAAGGCTTTAATCCCCTCTTTTTTGGCTGTTTCTATTTCTATTTCAATCATTTTTAATGCTTGCTCCACTGTTGGCATAAATTCTTTTAAATAAAATGTTCTTGTGTCCATAGAATTATTATATCATAAAATTAAAAAAAACAAAAGGTTTATTCCACAGCATAAACCTTTTGTTATAAATTTTTTTAAATACGCTTTAAAATTAAGCAAGTTCGATTTCAGCACCAGCTTCTTCAAGCTTCTTTTGCATTGATTTAGCTTCTTCTGTTGGAACGTTCTCTTTAACTGTTTTAGGAGCGCCTTCAACCAAAGCTTTTGATTCTGACAATCCCAATCCACTTAATTCTTTAACAGCTTTTATAACTGCAATTTTGTTTCCGTCAGCTTTAACGCCTTTCAAAACAACATTGTAAGCAGCTTTTGCTTCGCTTGCAGCTTCTTGAGCAGCAGCTGGAGCGCCAGCAGCAGCTGGAGCAGCAACTGCCACTGGAGCAGCAGCGCTAACACCAAATTCTTCTTCCAAAGCTTTAACAAGTTCACTAACTTCAACAACTGTTAATCCTTTGATTTGTTCAATTAAATCGTTAATTTTTGCCATTTTTAATTTCTCCTTTAAAAAATTTTTAGTTTTTGCTTGCTATTGCATTTAATGCATAAGCAAGTGAACGGATAGGCCCATTGAGAACACTAACAAGACCAGTTGCTGGAGCGTTAAGAACGCTAAGAAGTTTAGCAACAAGAATTTCTTTGCTTGGTAGGTCAGCAAGAGCCTTCAATTCTGCTGTATCAATAAAATTGTTGTTCAAAAGTCCAAACATAAATTTAACTTTTGATTTATCAGCAAATTTTTTCAATACCTTAGCAGCATCAATTTCGCTATTGTAACTAAAAGCTACAGCGAGTGTGCCTTCGAGTTTGTCATCAAGGCATTTTATACCACAGTTATCCAAAGCAATCTTCATAAGTCTGTTTTTGCAAACCATATATTCACAACCTGCTTGACGAAGCGCACTACGCATTTGCGTGTCATCAGCAACAGTTATTCCACGATAGTCAACAAAAACAACACAAGCTGCTTTTTCTATTTTTGCCTTAATGTCTTTAACTTGTTCTTTTTTTAGTTCAAAATTCTTTGACATCTCGATTGGAACCCTCCTTAATATTTTCTAAAAAATAAATCCTTGTGCCACAAGTAAAGCACAAGGATTGAGAGAGTTTCCTTTTTTGCTTCACCTCGGTAAGCCTCAATTTGAGATTATGCAAAATTTTGCACTTACTGTCTTTGGCGTAAGACTTAATTTTTAGTGATTTCATTATAACACACAAAAATTTAAATTGCAAGCATTTTTGCCAAAAATTTAAAATTTTATATAAAAGTTCTTTTTAGTTAAACTCAACACTTTTTTATAACAAAAAAGGCTTAGTAATCTTTCGGTGAATGAAGAACTCCAATTGTCCAGCATTATGAAAGACCTTAAACCTTATAATAACATTATACGCAAAATTAAATAAAAAGTCAGCTGTTTACAAAAAATTTGTTAATTAAAAATAATCTACTCTTTTATTTCCTCTAAGATAACGCTTCCGTCAAGCCAACTTGTGATAAAGCTTTGCAAATTTCTTTTGCTATATTTTTCAAAGCATTCAATCATCTCTTTTGGGGTTATCTCACAAAATGCATAGTCACTAACAATCCCTTTTAGGCATTTTAACATTTTATTTTGCCCTATTGTGTTTTCTATGCTGTCAAACATCAAAAGCCCTTTCACATAAGTTAAATAAATATATTCTGTTTCTGTGTTAAAAGTTTGGATGTCCCTATTCATTTGGCTGTTTAACTCTCCATAAACTTCTTTAAAAACATCACAAAAAAGCATATATGAGCTTAAGGCGTTGCCAATCACTTCTTCTTTTGTGGTTTTATACCCATCATTCATTTCATAAAATAATGCCGTGCTATATTCCGCTAGCCCCTCATCAATAAACCCATATTTTAGTTCATTGTTGCCAACCAGCCCATACCACCACTGATGAGCAATTTCGTGAACTATCACATTGTTATATTCGCTTTCGTTTGTTATTTGGTCTGAAACATAAACAAGATTTGGATATTCCATCCCGCCGTGCAAAAAGTTTGTTTTAACAACACACAAAGTTTTGTATGGATACACCCCAAAAAGTTCATTAAAAGTGTTTAAGCTGTCAACTGCTGTTTTTAAGTGTGCTTCTGGATTTTCGTCTTCATAATAAGAATACGTCACCAGCGTTTCATCAACTTGTTGTGAAATTTCTTTAAAATCCTTTGACAAAACCATTGCAAAATCTCTCACTGCCAAAGCGCTATAAACGCTTGTTTTTTGCCCATTTTGCGTGTTTTCTGTCACCAAATTTCCCGTGCTTTTAAGCAAATAATCATCACTATAGCTTAAACTAACCTCATAATTTGCAACTTTGCTATAAAATGGGTCACCAGATGAAAGATAACCTTGCCTGTTCCACTCCCCATTTTCATAAACTGATAATATTGGATAAAAATTCCCTAAATTTATGGTGTTAGCTCCATAACCAAACCTGTGGTTTACTTTTGGGATATCCAAAGAAAACTCTATTTTTAAAACTGTGCTTTTTTTGGGCAAAATAGCTTCATTTAGTTCCACTTCAAGCAAATGCTCATCTTCGCCCAAAATATTAAAATTTAGGCTATTTTCATTGCAATAAACAGAGTTTATGGTTATTCCACCAAAATCCTTTTCTCCATTATATGCTCTGTTTTCTTGCGTTTGGCTTACCGCATAATTTGTTTTTGCACCTTCCTTAAAGGCATTTGGGTGCAAATGAAACAAAACTGAGCTTAAAGTGTCACCAGTTTTGTTTGTCCAATAAAATTCTTCTGTTGCCACAAGTGTTTTTTCTTGAGTGTTTAGGCTTGCTGTGATTTTGTAATAGTCACAATTTTCACTTACCTTTTGCATAACATCTTTTGATGAGCACCCAAAAAACATCATTGGAACAAACAAAAGCGCTAAAATAAAATATAACTTTTTCATACATCCTCCAATTTCTTAAATATATGTTTTTTAAGGCTTTTTTTATAACTTAAAAAATTAAAAGAAAATTTTTAACCCAAAACTATTGTTTTAATTTTATTTTTTTGATATTATTAAGCATAAAAGAGGTGCTATTATGGCTTTTTGTAAATTTTCAAGTGAAATAGGCTCCACAAGTGTTACTATTGTTGAAAATGCTTTTATAGAGCAATATTTGCCCTACTCAAGCGGAGAACAAGTTCGCATATATTTGTGGGGGCTTTATCTTTGTGGTGGCGGAAACAGCCTAAAATCCAGTTTGGAAACGCTGGATAGCTTTGCTCAAAATTTGGGCATTTCAAGTGAAGATGTTTTAAAAGCTTTTAAATTTTGGCAGGAACAAGGCTTGGTGCAAATTGTTGAAACAACTCCAATTCAAATTGAATATCTCCCTGTTAAAAATGCAATTTCTAAAAAGAAATTCAAAGTTAACAAATATGAACAATTCAACCTTCAAGCCCAAACTCTTATTGCTGAACGTATGATAACACCAAATGAATTTAGTGAATATTACACCCTATTAGAAAGCTTTCATATGAGCCCTGAAGCTCTTTTGATGATTATAAAATATTGTGTTGATGTTAAAGGCAAAAATGTGGGATATTCTTATATCTTAACTGTGGCAAAAAATTGGGCTAATGAAGGGCTTTTAACTTTTGCTCAAGTTGAACAAAAGCTTCAAGAGCTGATTAACACTGAAGCCACAATGAAAGAAATCTTTAAAGCGCTTGGCTCAGTTAGAAAATCCACCCTTGATGAAAAACAAAAATATATTAAATGGACAAAAGACTTTGACTTTTCTGATGAAGTTATAATTTTTGTTGCATCAATGGTTAAAAAAGGCGGTTTTGATAAGCTTGATTCAAGACTTTCAAAATATTATGAGCTTCATTTAATGTCTGTAAGAGAAATAAAAGAATATGAAACCAACAAAAATGATTTATATGGCCTTGCAAAAGAAATAAACAAAACAATTGGTGTTTATTATGAAAATCTTGAAAATGTTGTTGAAAGTTATATAAATCCTTGGCTTATGCGTGGATATGATGAAAATTCATTAAAGCTTATTGCAAGTTATTGCTTTAAAAATGGCGTTAGAAATTTGCAAGGAATGGATTCTGTTGTGCAAAAATATTATAAAAGAGGTTTAACAACAACAGAAAGCATAATTCAGCAACTTGAAAAAGCAAAAGCTCAAGATGATAAAATTAAAGCTATTTTAGAAAAAGCAAATTTAATTCGAAATGTTACTTCTTGGGATAGAGATTTTTATAAAACTTGGGTTTATTCTTGGAATATGCCTCAAGAAGTTATTGAATATGCTGCCACACTTTCAGCAGACAAAACACAGCCAATGCAATATATAAACAAAATTTTATCTAATTGGTTTGAACAAAAAATAAACACCCTTGACAGCGCAAAAACTGTTGGTGAATTATACAAAACTGGCGCAATTGACCCCACTAAAGACAAAAGCATTATTCACGACCGAACCTACTCTAAAGAAGAATTTGAATCTCTTATAAGTGATATTGATGAAATAGAAATTTAAGGAGGAAATTATGAACAAAAAGCAAATTGTTGAAGAAGCTCTAAATGAAATTTTAAAGCAAAAATATGATGCTGAGCTAAAAGCCACTCAAAATTATAATTTTGCAAGAGAAAAAAGCAAAGAGTTTAGAAAAATTGATTTACTATTTAGGCAAAAAACTTTTGAAACTGGCAAAAACTTTTCAAAAGAAAACCAAAAAGAATTAAATGAAATAAAGCAAAAATGGCTTTTAGAGTTAAAAAAACTAAACTTAACTGAATCCTCTTTAAAACCAAATTATGCGTGCAAAATTTGCAACGACACTGGCTATGCAAATGGCTTTAAGTGTGTTTGCCTAAAAAAGAAGCTTCAAAAATATTTAATTAAAAACAGCGGATTAAATTCAGCTATTGTTCATAATTTTAGCCAATCTAGCGAAGAAATTTTAAAAGAAAATTTAACACTTCAAAAAGCACACACTTTAGGGAAAGCGTATGCAGAAAAATTTCCTAACATCAAAACAAAAAACTTGGTTTTTATGGGGGAAGTTGGAACTGGAAAAACTTTTTTATTAGAATGTATTGCAAATGAACTGTTAAAAAAGGAATTTTATGTTGTTTATGTAACTGCATTCAACCTTTCAAACACAATGCTAAAAGCCCTCACTGTTTCTCCTTTTGAAAGTGAAACAATTTTATCCCCTCTTCTTGAATGTGACCTTTTGATTGTTGATGACCTTGGAACTGAACCTATGATGAGGAATGTGTCGGTTTCAAATTTGTTCACCATTTTAAACGAAAGAGAAATAAACAACAAGCCAACCTTAATCAGCACAAACCTATCATTTGACGCTATTGAAGACCGTTATGGCAACAGGCTGTTTTCAAGAATTTTTAACAAAAGAACAACAAAAGTTATAAAGTTTGTTGGAAGTGATTTAAGAATAAAAACAGGAAGATAATAGTCACTAACTTTTGAAACTAGCCAAATAATCAACACTTTAACTTGAAAAAGTTAGAGTGTTTTTTATTCTCTCTTAACCAGCTAATAAAACGGATATTATGCTGTTGTCATAGGTTGTCATTGTTATTTTAATACTAATAATCATTAGACATTCATTTTAACCTTGACAACAAAGAATTATTCGTTTACACTAAAAAACAAAGAGAAAAAAAGGAAGAGTGTTGTGCGTTTGCTCTGCCAGCACACACTCTTTCTTCTAACCAAGTTTATCTGTTGTGCTTGTCTTCGTTGTCGTTTCACTCCAACGAAGACAAACACATGTTTAACTGCCATTATAAAATTTAATTTTATAAATTTCCTAAATTTCGATACAGAATCTAATTTTTTATGCTATAATTAGCTCATAGAATTAAATTTAGGAGAAAATGATGGCAAATTTTGAAGTTAATAGTGTTCAAGTTAATACTTTATTAAGCTATGTTGATGACGGAATAATAGCTATACCTGAAATACAACGTCCATTTGTTTGGGATGCTACAAAAGTTAGAGATTTAATAGACTCATTGTATAAAGGGTATCCTGTGGGTTATATTATAACTTGGAAAAACCCAAATGTTAAGTTAAAAGATGGAACAATTTCTGAAGGAAAGCAAATATTAATTGATGGGCAACAACGTGTTACTGCACTTTCTGCTGCAATACGTGGTAATGAAGTTTTAAATTCAGAGTATAAGAAAAAAAGAATTAGAATTGCATTCAACCCAAAAACTGAAGAATTTGCTGTTGCTACACCTGCTCATGAAAAAAGCAATGAATGGATATATGATATAGCAGATTTTATAAAGCACCAGTCTAAAAATGTATTTCAATTTTGTGTTGATTATGCCAACATATCTAATTTATCACCAAATGAGGTAAATATTAGAGTTAATAAAATAAATGACATTCTTAATTCTAGCATTGGAAGGATTGAATTATCTTCAAAAATTGATATTGACACTGTTACAGAAATTTTTGTAAGAATCAACTCAAAAGGTGTGCCTCTATCTCAAGCCGATTTTGCTTTATCAAAGATTAGTGTTAATGAAGAATATCTTGGTAACGATATTAGAAAAGTTATAGATTATTTTTCTCACTTTTTACAAACACCTCAAGATTATGAATCAATTAGAACATTTGATACTGAATTCTGTTCTAAAGATATATTTAGTAAAATTATGTGGGCGAGCAAATATCAAGACAATCTTTATAAGCCAACATATGTTGATATTTTGAGAGTTGCATTTACTTATAAATTTAAACGTGGTAAATTACAAGATTTAGTTAGTCTTCTTTCAGGTAGGGATTTTGAATCAAGAGAATATAGACAAGATATCATTGAAAGCAGTTTTAACGCTTTATATGATGGAGTCAAAGAATTTGTTAATGAAACAAATTATAAAAGATATATCATGATTGTTAAATCTACTGGTATTATTAATGAAAGCTTAATTCGTTCACAAAACGTATTAAATTTTGGTTATATTTTATATCTTCTTATGAAAGAAAGAAATTACGATTCTTACATAATAGAAGATTGTGTTAGAAAGTGGATTGTTTATTCTATTTTAACAGAAAGGTATTCTGGTTCTCCTGAATCAAGATTTGATTTTGATGTTAAGAGGTTGAGCCAATCTGAAGATATTCCTAGCTATATTAAGTATCAATCTGAAGCTGAATTGTCAGATGCATATTGGAATAAAATTTTGGTTGATAAATTTAATACTTCTGTTACAAGCAGTCCATATTGGAGAATGTTTGTTGTTAGTCAAATTAAATTAGGAAATCGTGCCTTTCTATCTAAAAACATGACTGTTAGAGAATTGGTTGAACAAAGGGGTGATGTACATCACATTTTTCCAAAAGATTATTTGATTAAATCTGGTTACAACAATACTCAACAATATAATCAAATTGCAAACTACACATATCTACAGCAAGAAATTAATATCGCAATTAGTAATCTTTCGCCAGATATTTATTTTAATAAATTGATTAACCAAGTTAGTGGTGGAGACAAGGTTTTTGGTTGTATCGATAATAAAGATGATTTGATGAAAAATTTAAAAGAAAATGCAATACCAGAAAGTGTTATCAATATGCAATATACTAATTATGAAGAGTTTTTAACTCTTAGAAGGAAATCGATGGCAGACAAAATAAAAGAATATTATGATTCATTATAATATTTTAACAAAAAAGAACTCAGTTTTTCTCCGAGTTCTTTTTTTGCAAGTTTCAAAATTGATAACCTATCTCTTCCTGTTTTTTAATCATCCAAGTTAAACACAGACATTATTTCTGATAAACTTTCTTTTGGAGTTAAGGCTTCTTCTAGTGAAAAACCATCTTTCTTTTCTTCTTGCTTATGCATTGGCGGAATTGTTAAAACTTCTTTCCCAACCCCCAAAACTTTTGGTATTAAAACTTTTTGCCCATTTAAAAACTTTTCTGCTTCTGATTCATTTTGAGAAACTGTCATCTTCTCTTCAAAAACATTAACTGTTATGTTGCCTCTTTTCTTAACAGATGATTTTGCAACATATTTTTTTGTAACTCTTTTAGAGTTTTTCTCTTGTTTAGAGCTCAATTTGTTCTTTAATTGAGAATTAGAGCCTTCAACAATCATTTTAAAAGAAGATTGAAAGTCTTTCACAATATCATCAAGTTCACTTTTACTTAAAGTTTTTCCAATAATATTTTCAAGGCAGTTATAAACCTCTTTCCATTTTTTGTATAATAGTTGCATACGCTTTGATTCCAATTCTTGCAAGTTTTGAGTTGAAATAATTATGTTGTTTGTTTTTTCCTCTCTGTTCATATAGTCAACAACAATATCTTGAAGCCCTGTAACTTTTTTTTGCAAAAGCTCAATTCTTGCCTCTTTTTCACCAATCTCTGCGTCAAACTTAACCTTTGTGGCTTTTAACAAATCATTCTGCTGTTTAAGCTTTTTTTCATATTCATTTTTTAAATCTTCTAAAGCATTTTCTTCCAAATTATAGCTTTTGTTATAAATGTTTTCCACAACCTTAAACCTCATTATTTCTTTTTAAACTTATTTTGTCTGCTTCTAACCGCTTCAATTATTATAAGAACAATCCCCAAAACAATCAATATAATACTTAAAAGCATACTAACCTTTAAACCGCTAGAACCAATAAACAAAGCCTCTTTGGTGTCTCTAAATATCTCTAAAACCGTTCTTAACACCCCATACATAACCAAATATGAGCCAATTATTATGCCTCTTTGCCTTATTTTTCTTATCATTAAAACCAAAATCAAACAGAATATCAAATCAAAGAAGCTTTCATAAAGCATTGTTGCCAAGTGCCAAGTGCCATCATCTATTTTTAGTGAAATTGGAAAGCTTTGAACTGATGTTTCAACTCCATAACAACAACCAGCAAAATAACAACCAATTCGGCCTATTCCTTGCCCCAAAATCAAACAAGGAGCGACAACATCGGCAATTTCAAAAAAGTTTTGATTTCTAACAATACAAAAAATCATTGCTCCAATTGCTCCACCAATAACAGCACCATAAACAGCAAGCCCACCATTCCAAATGGCAAAAGACTCCGCTCCCCAAGGGCCACCATTAAATATCAAATAATATAACCTTGCCCCAATTATAGCAAGTGGAACCATCCAAATCAGCAGTTCAAATATGTGGTCACTTTTTAAATTTCTTTGTTTAAAGGTATAGAAAGCAAGAAGAACAGCAAAAAGGATGCCTAAGGCAATCATTATTCCATACCAATGCACAGAAAGTCCAAAAATTGTAAATGCAACTTTGCTCATAATTTTCCTCCAAAAATATCTTTTTTAATTATATATTTATAAACAAAAAAAGTCAATAAAAAGCATTAAAAACTTTTTGCATTATAAAAAAGACAAAACTCAAAAAATACACAAATGCCTTTTATATATCAGTTGAGTTTGCGTGGCTTTTTAAATAAAATAATATAAAAATGGCATAAAAAAACAAAAACTCTTGACAACCTGTGATATAATTAAAATGATAGCTTAATTTTTAAAACAGATAGTCATTATGATAGATTTATTTCAGTCGAATAAAGGAAAAAAATATGAAAAAATATGAATTTAATAGAAACGAATTTAAATGGGGCGAAGAATATTATGATGTCATTCAAAAAAAGATGAATTTACCTAAATTTTTTGGAAAAAATGCTGATGCCCTATGGGATATGCTTACTGGATTTGTTGAAACCCCCTGTGAAATAACTTTAATCGGATTCAATAAAAATGAAAATGAATATAACAAAATGATTATTGATAAAATAAATTTATGTTTTCAAGATGCAGCAAAAAAATATCCTGAAAAATTTAAATTAATATTTTTAGAAGATTAAATAAAAAATTGAAAAAGACTGAACAAAATGTTCAGTCTTTTTTGTTGGTGACCCCGACGGGAATCGAACCCGTGTTACCACCGTGAAAGGGTGATGTCTTAACCGCTTGACCACGGGGCCACATTGGCAATAATGCCAGCATTTATGGTAGCGGCGGAGAGATTCGAACTTTCGACCTATCGGGTATGAACCGATCGCTATAACCAACTAAGCTACGCCGCCACGAAATGATATAATCATTTTACCTTAAAAATATAAAAAAGTCAATATATTTTAACAAAAATTTAAAAAAGTTTAAAATTAAAATTTTAAACTTTTTTGTTTTTAACAATTTTAAAGCTAAACTATTTATTTCCAAACTCTAAAACTATTGTTGGCTTTAGTTTTATGCCATTTTGTGAAATTGTTATAGGTTTTTCAAAATCTTTTTCTGTTTTCTCTCTTTTTTCAACAACATCCTTTATCTGCTCTCTTTTATTTTGATAAATTAGCCCATCAGCATAAGGAAGAGTTTCAATCCAATCACACATATCGTGCCATTCTTGTAGTTTGTGATTCTTTCTATATTCATAAATATTTGAAAGCACTTGATAATTCAGCATACATGTTCTTGTTTGGTTATAGCTTGATGGCAATCTTTGAATAATTGAATCCCAAACTTCTTGTTTTGTTTGGTTATCTTTTGTTGCTTTATATTGCTCAATTCTTGAGTTTAAATAAATTATATCTCTATCAAGACCGTCCATTCCTCTCCTATCTGTTCTATCATAACTAAAATCATCAATTGTGAGTGGCCTTGACGTTAACTTAAACATTGTTGAACGGCTGTTTGCAACTGTTCCAACCTTATAGGTGTCATATTCCTTCCACCAATAAAGTGGTGCCGTGATTTCGGCATTAACAATAATATTTCTTTGAAACTTGCCGTGAACTGAACCATTCTTTGCTAGTGTTGTTGCAAGTTTTTTGTCATTTTCTCCCAAAATAAGTTTGCCTTCTTCATCAAAATAACTATCACTTTTTGCCCAACTGTTTTTTGGATTCCTCATCCCGTGTATTGCCCAAGCCATAGACTCGTAGTTAACAAAATTTAACTTTTTTCCACCAAACTCAATTTGCTCAATTTTTATCATATTGTAACCCCTTTTAATCCTTTGCGATTATAACACAATAAAAGCAAAAACACAATATATTTTTAAAAATTAATTAAAAAATAAAAGAGGAATATTTTCCTCTTTAAAATTTTTATAGATTAAAAACTTAGTTTTGCTTCTTGTGGCTTATATTTATCTATTTTCTCACAAATTTTTTCATAAATTTTGTCTGCTTCATCCAATTGTTTGTTCAAAACATCTTGTTTATGCTCACGATAGTGTTCAAAAATATTTTTAGCGTTATCTTCAATAAGGGTTTTTGAGGTGTCTAAAACATAATCATAGTTAGATAAATTTAGGTTATCGCAATTATACAACTTTTGATAGCGCTCATTTTCAACATTCCATCTTTCATTTGCCAAAATTTTTGCTTCCTCAAAACTAACATTTGTGTTTTCAGAAGCTCTTTTAGAGCCTAATAGCCTTTTTGCTTGAACATCCTCACAAACATCCAAAAAGATTTTAAATGATTCTGGAAGCAAATGCCAACTCATTCTGCCATCAAAAATAATTTCATCATATTGTCTTTTCTTTGCAATTTCAATTTGGGCATTATCAACATAATAATCTGCGTTATAATCCCCAGACTTGTTTAGCTCAAGAACATCCATATTTTTTTGCATACCATACTTTCTGTAAAGTTCTCCAACATGAACAACATCAAATCCGTATTCCTTTTCCATATAGTCAATAGTAACGCTTTTCCCACTATATGGCTTTCCTGTTACTGTTATTATCATTTTTATTCTCCTAAAGCCTTATAAATCTTTGAAATCATCATATTTAAAGCTACAATCCTTAACAAGTTTTGCTGTAGCACCAACTTCTAAAGCTGGATTTATGTCTGTTTCTTCACTGTCACCAATAACCAAAAGTTGCTGTGGCTCAATATGCTCTTTTTTGATGATTTCTTCATAATAATATTTTTTATCTGGACCATGTTTATAATCGTTTATGACAATCTCTTTAAAAACGCTTAAGTCCATATTAAAATATGTTGACACATAATTTATGTCTTTTGCCGTTGAGTTTGAAACTATATATAAATTATGATTTTCAGCAAACTTTTTAAGCTCATCATTTGAAATACAAGTTGCATTTGAATAATCGATTATGCATGTGTTTCTTATTCTAAAATCAAGCCAATCCGACACTTTTTTATCATATTTTTCTATAACTTCAATCATTTTATCGCTAGTAAAAAAATTGTCCATCTCTTTTTTTATCATATTATCAAAATCTTTGTCTGTCCAATCTCTAAAAACATATCGCAGTCCTTTTTCACAAAATCTTGCCCACTCTTGTGACCAATCAACACCAGAATAAAGTGTGTTGTCAAAATCAAAAACTATAACTTTAACCTTTTTCATAAAAACTCCTTTAAAGGCATTATAACACACAAATAATAGGATTTCAACTGTTATTTAAAATAAAAATAAAAAAAAGAACTATAGCAGCCGTTTTATAGTTCTTTTTTTAAAAAATTAAACATGTAATTAAACTAATTGAATAATTGCAGCTTCACTAGCATCACCACGGCGTGGTCCAACTTTAACAACTCTTGTATATCCACCACCTTGACCCAATTCTTCCTTTCTAGCAGCATAACGAGGTCCATAAACATTGAAAATCTTTTCAATGAGTGGATGATAAATACCTTCAGTTCTAGCTTCAAAAGCTGTTTTGGCTTCTTTTGGCATTCTTTGTTCTTGAATGTCATAAACTTGAGCCATTATTTTACGACGAGCATTAAGCTTTTTAGGGCCGTCATTTAAAACTTCCTTTTTGCTTTTAACTCCTTTGTCATCTACAACAGTTTTTGTAACTTTTATTGTGTCTTGATATGTGTTAACTGCAAGTGTTATTATCTTTTCAGCAACTCTTTGAACTGCTTTTGCACGAGCATAAGTTGTTTCCACTTTTCCATACCACAATAAATCTGTTACTTGACGACAAATAATAGAGTCTCTTATGGATGCTCTTCTATTTAATTTATTATATCCTGCCATTTTTTATCTCCTCTTATTCGTCTTCACTTTTTAAAGATAATCCAAGCTCAACAAGTTTGTTTTTAACTTCTTCTAGTGATTTTTGTCCTAAATTACGAACTTTTCCTAGTTCTTTATCAGTTTTGCTAACCAAATCCTCAACCGTTAAAATGTTTGAACGCTTTAAGCAATTTGTGCTTCTAACAGACAATTCCAAATCGTTTATAGACATTTCTAAAACTTTTTGTTGTTTGTCTTCTTGACAAGTAACTAATATATCGTTGTTAGCCATATTTTCAACCAATTCTATAAACATAGCCATATGGTCATTAATAACTTTTGCAGCCAAACTTGAAACTTCTTTTGCTGAAATAGCTCCATTTGTTGTAACTTCCAAAGTTAATTTATCATAATTCATATCTTGTCCAACACGGGCGTTTTCTACAAAATATCTTACTTTTTTAACTGGTGTGAAAATTGAATCCATAGCAATAAAACCAATGCTGTCAACAGCGTTCTTGTTTTCTTTTGCAGTTATGTATCCTCTTCCACGACCAATAACAATTTCCATATCTATAACAGCACCTTTTGAAAGTGTGCAGATAAGCAAATCTTTGTTTAATATTTCAACAGAATCATTAACAATAATATCCTTTGCATACAATTTTCCTGGTTCTTTTGAACGCAAATAAACTGTTGTTTTAAAATCTGGTTCTGTGTTTGTTGTTTTAACAATCAAACTCTTCAAGTTTAGAATGATATCTGCAACATCTTCTGTAACTCCAGAAATTGTTGAAAATTCATGTTGAACTCCAGCAATTCTAACAGCAACAGGTGCAGCCCCTGGAAGTCCTCCCAATAAAACTCTACGCATAGCGTTTCCAACTGTTGTTCCAAATCCTTTTTCCATTGGTTCAATAACAAAAGTTGCAACTGAACCGTTTTCGTTTTCAGAAACTGTTAAGTTTGGTTTATTAATTTGCATCATTATAAAAATCCTCCCAACCTATTATCTTGAATATAACTCAATGATCAAGTGTTCAGCAATATTTAAGTCAATATCACTACGGTCAGGTATTGCGATCACTTCACCACTCATATTTGAAGAAGCAAGTTTTAACCATTTAGGGGTAACTGTTTTGTTTTTCTTCAAATCTTTGAAGAGTTCAATGTTTTGATCGCTTTCACGAATTGCAATCACATCTCCTACTTTAACTTGGTATGATGGAATATCAACTTTTTTACCGTTTACGGTGATGTGTCCGTGGTTAACGATTTGACGACATTGTGCTCGTGATACTCCAAATCCTAAACGATAAACAACATTGTCTAATCTTCTTTCCAATAAAGACAACATAACTTCACCAGTAGCACCTTTTTGGCGCTTACCTTCGAAATAATACTCTTTAAATTGTTTTTCGAGCAATCCATATGCTCTTTTAACTTTTTGCTTTTCACGAAGCTGTGAAACATATCCTGTTGCTGGCTTTCTGCGTGCATTAGCATCTCCATGCTCTCCTGGAATTGTTGGACGCCTATCTAAAGCGCATTTTCCAGTTACACAACGGTCACCCTTCAAGAATAGTTTACAGCCTTCACGACGGCATAATCTACAATCTGCTCCACAATATTTAGCCATAAATTTTTCTCCTTTTTAAATTCTTCTCTTTTTAGATGGTCTGCAACCGTTGAATGGTATTCCAGAAACATCTTTAATTAAGGTAACCTCTAATCCTGTGTTTTGCAAAGCACGGATAGCAGCTTCACGACCACTTCCAGCACCTTTAACATACACAGCAACTTGGTTTAATCCCATTTCTTTTGCTTTTTTTCCAGCAGTTTCAGCAACTAATTGTGCTGCATAAGGGGTGTCCTTTTTATTTCCACGGAAATTTAGTGCACCTGAACTACACCAAGCAATAACTTCACCTTTGGCGTCAGTTATTGTTACCATGTTGTTGTTAAAGGTTGACTTAATGTGCACAGCCCCTACTCCTAGACTTCTAGGTGTTCTTTTCTTTTTAACTATAGCCATTTTTGTCCTTCTCCCCCTTATTAACCTTTCTTACCAACTTTTGCCTTTCCTCTTGAAACTGTCTTTCTTGGACCTTTTCGAGTTCTTGCATTAGTTTTTGTTCGTTGTCCACGAACTGGCAAATTATGACGATGACGGATTCCACGGTTTGAACCGATTTCCATCAATCTTTTTATGTTGAGGTTAACTTCTCTACGAAGGTCACCTTCAACCAATAATTCGTTCTTTTCAATATATTCACGAATTTTTGCAACATCGTTTTCAGATAAATCTTTAACACGAATGTCTGGACTGATTCCAGTCCCAGCTAATATTTCATTGGACTTTTTTCTTCCAATTCCGTAGATATAGGTTAAACCTATTTCCACTCTCTTTTCTTTTGGTAAGTCCACACCTGCTATACGAGCCATTTATTCCTCCAAATAATTTGTTTTTTATAGTTTAATCATATCACTTATAGATATAATCAGCCGCCTATAAATGATATTTTGTTTAATTTTTACCTTTAAAAGGCAAAATGTTGTTTTTTAGTTTTCTTAAGTTAAACTCATATTTGCAACATTTAAGATTACCCTTGAACTTGTTTGTGTTTTTTGCTCTTTGAACAAATAACCATAACTTTTCCTTCACGGCGAATAACCTTACATTTATCACACATAGGTTTAACTGATGGTCTAACTTTCATTTTCCTTTTCTCCTTAAATTTTATTAAGCGTCATCTGAATTTAATTTGTGTGGCATATTATTTGTTCTCCACACAATACGACCTCTTGTTAAGTCATAGGGCGACATTTCTAAGGTAACTTTATCACCAACAAAAATTCTTATTCTTCCTAGTGTTAATTTTCCAGCAGGATAAGCCGTGACAATATGTCCGTTTGGCAAACGAACTTTAAACATTGCATTACGCAAACTTTCAATAACTTCTCCTTCTGCCTTAATTGCTTCCTCTGTTGCCATTTTTAACCCCTTTTAATCCTTTTTTATACTCAAAGAGTGAGTGATAAATCATTTGGTCATTTATTTTAATTTGCTTTTTTAATTTTTGAGCTATTTCTGTTATTATAACAGGCGTAGCTTTTATATGAGCAATATTTTTCTTTTTAGGTGCATCTAACTTTTTGTATTCTCCATCCACCACACACACAATTTTTGATTCAACAGATAAAACTATGTAATATGCTCCCTTATCTCTTCCTTGTGTTGAATATACAATTTGACCTATTTGTATTTCATTTTTCATAATTTTTACCTACACAACTAAGTTTTATAAAGTTAATATCTCAACGCCATCTTTTGTGATAACCATTGTGTTTTCATAATGAGCGCTAGGCTCACCATCATCAGTGCTAACAGTCCAGCCATCTTCTCCAACATACACTTCATAAGTTCCAAGTGTTAACATTGGTTCAACGGCAATTGTCATTCCTTCTTTCAAAAACTCACCAGTTCCAGCTTTGCCAAAGTTTGGAATGCCTGGGTCTTCGTGGATATGACATCCAACTCCGTGCCCTTGCAAATCTCTAACAACGCCATAACCAAAACTTTCGGCATATTTTTGAACGGCAGCACCAATATCTCCAACACGGCTTCCCGCTTTTATGTGTTTGATGCCTTCAAAGAAAGATTCTTTTGTAACCTCAACAAGTTTCCTCTTTTCTTCACTAACATTTCCAACACAAAAGGTTCTTGCCGCATCGGTGTGCATACCTTTATACAAAACGCATAAGTCAACACTAACAATATCGCCATCCTGAATAACGCGGTTTCCTGGAATCCCATGCACAACAACTTCATTAACTGATGTGCAAATGGCAGCAGGATAACCCATATACCCTAAGCAACTTGGTTTTGCTCCACGACTAACAATATAGCGGTGAGCAAACTTATCGATATCTTTTGTGGTTATTCCAGGTTTTATAAACTGTTCAACTTTTAAAAGAGTATCCCTTAAAATTTTTCCACTTTCTCGCATTGCTTGTATTTGTTTTTCAGTTTTAACAATTATCATTATACCACACTTTTAAATTAGTTTAAATAGTTTTCTTTAAAAATTTATCAATTTTATCACAAATTTCGGCATACACTTTCTCTTTGCTCTGCTCTGCATCAATTTCAATTACTTTGCCCTCTCTTTGATAACTTTTTATAACTGGCAAAGTCTTTTCTTCATATTGCACAATTCTCTTGTTAACTGTTTCAAGATTGTCATCATATCTTTGTTCTAAAACCGCCCCACAATATGGGCAAATTCTGTCTGGACTGATTGTTTTGCTTGTAACCATTCGGCACTTTGGACAAATAAGTCTATCCAAAATTCTTTCTCTTAAAATATCGTAATTTTTGATTTTGAGCCAGATAACTCCGTCTATCACCCAATCTTTCATTGCCTCTTTTTGTTCCATATTTATTGGTGCTGTGTCTATAATAAATCCATCAAATCCCTTGAGATCTTTTGCTTGTTTTTCTAAAACATCAACAACAATATCGCTTGGAACAAATTTGCCAACGCTTGTGTAATCATACATTATTTTTCCTAGCTCTGTTTTATCTCTAATTTCTTGCTTTACAACATCACCCACAACAATATGTTTTAGGTTATATTTTTCAGCAATACGATAAGTGTGAGTTCCTTTTCCGCTTCCTGGTGCCCCCAAAATTATCAATCTAATCATTTTTGTTTCCTCCAAAGATATTTTTAAATTATTGTGCATTATTTTAAAAAGCCTCTATAATTTTTTGCTATCAATTGAGCATTTAATTGTTTATCAAATTCCAAAGCAACACTAACAATAATTAAAAGCCCTGTAACTGTGAATGCATTAACCAAACTTCCGCTAACAATAGTGTCTTTTGGAACTAATGACAATGCAATTGTTGGAACAATAAATATTAATGTTAGATAAGTTGCACCAAAAAAAGTTATTCTTCTTGAGATTTTCTTTAAATAATCTGTGGTTGGTTTTCCTGGACGAATTCCTGGAATAAATCCACCATTTTGTTGTAAGGTTCGGCTAACTTCATCTGGTTTAAATACGATTTGAGCATAAAAGTATGTGAACAAGAAGATTAAAATTCCATTTGCAATAAAATATAACCAAGTTCCTGTTCCAAGCCATTTTGCCCACCAATCATAAAATGAGTTTCCGTCTGTAACACCAATAAGTTGCATAATTAATTGTGGGAATGCCACCAATGCTGTTGCAAAAATTATTGGAAGCACACCACTGCTGTTTACTTTTATTGGGATGTGTGTTGATTGACCACCATACATTTTTCTGCCTTTAACTTGTTTTGCATAATTAACAGGAATTTTTCTTTCTGCCAAATCAACAAAAACAATGAGGGCAAAAACAAGAAATAACATTGCTGCAAATATGATAATTGTCCAAAGTCCGTCAAGGTTACCTGAAAAAATATCAACAAATGCTTGCAAAATTGCTTGACCAGCACTACACAAAATACCAACAAACACCAAAAGGCTAACTCCGTTTCCAATTTGCAAATCTGTTATCTTTTCACCAAGCCACAAAGTGAACATTGCTCCAGCAACAAGCACGGTTACAATAACCATAGAAACACACCAACCTGGCATATTTGAACTTAATGCTGTTTCATTAATGCTTCCTGACGCTGAAAAGTTTATAACAATTGCAATTGCTTGCAAAGTTGCAAAAATAAGTGCTGTGATTCTTGTGTAAAGTGTTATTTTTCTTCTGCCGTCTTCCCCTTGCCTGCTAAGCCTTTCTAAGGCTGGAATTGCAATGGTTAAAAGCTGAATGATGATGGATGCCGAAATATAAGGAATAACACCTAATGCTAATATCGAACCATTTGAAAGTGCTCCACCATTAACTGAACTTAATAAACTTAAAAAGTCACTGTTTCCAACTGATGATTTAAAGGCACTAACATCAAGCCCTGGTATTGGCAACCAACAACCTATGCGATAGATAAATAGAATACCTAATGTTAATAACAATTTTTTGCGTAAATCTTTTGATTTAAACGCATCTTTTAGTGTTTGAAACATTATGCCTCCTCTATGCTTCCACCGGCCTTTGTTATTTTTTCAATAGCCGTTTTGGAGAATTTATTTAATTTAACTGTTAATTTTTTGGTTAAATTTCCGTTACCCAAAACTTTAACACCACTTTTTTCAATTTTGTTTATTATTCTCTTTTCTTTTAATAATTCTTTTGTGATAACTGTTCCGTTATCAAAAACTTCTAAATCAGAAACATTGATAACAGTGAATTCATCACCATAAGGATTATTAAATCCTCTCTTTGGCAAACGACGGATAAGAGACAATTGTCCACCTTGGAAAAATCTTCCTGGAACTCCACCAGAACGCTTTTTCTGTCCGTTTTCGCCACGACCAGATGTCTTGCCACGGCCACTTCCTAATCCACGCCCAACGCGTTTAACACCTTTCTTTGAGTTAGGTGCAGGAGTAAGTTGATGAATATTCATAATTTCCTCCCCCTTATTCTTCCACTTTCACTAAGTGTTTAACAACTTTTATCATACCACGAATAGCATCGTTGTCTGGCATAATTTTTGTTTGATTCATTGTGTGAAATCCCAAAGCTTTCATTGTTGCTCTTTGCTTTGGAGTACAACAAATAACACTGTGAATTTGTGTGATTTTTATTGTTTTGCCACTTTTTGTGGTCTTTTTAGGAGCTGTTTTTTCATTTTCCATTTTTAACCCTCCTATTATAACTCTTCCACGGTTTTTCCGCGGAGAGCTGCTACTTCTTCTTTTGTTCTTAAAGTTTTTAAAGCTTCAAAAGTAGCTCTAACTGTGTTTATTTTGTTACTACTTCCTTGATTTTTTGAAGTAATATCCTTAATGCCTGCAAGTTCCAAAACTGGACGAGCTGCACCACCGGCAATAACTCCAGTTCCTTCTTTGGCTGGCATCAAACGAACTGTGCAAGCGCCATATTTCATTGTGATTGCGTGTGGAATGGTGTTTCCTTCCATAGACACATTTATCATATTCTTTTTGGCTGCACTAAATCCTTTTTCTATAGCGTTTGTTGCTTCTCTAGCTTTTCCTGTTCCGATACCAACACGGCCTTTTTTATCTCCAACAACACAAAGTGCTGAAAAACTTAAAATTCTTCCACCTTTAACGGTTTTTTGAACAGAACGAATGTCAACCATTCTCTTTTCAAATTCTTCAGCTTCTCTTGGAGCTCTGTCGCCTCTTGGCTTTCTTGTGCGGTCAAATTTTCCGCCTTTTGAGTTGCGACCTTTACGCTCTGTGTTTTGTTCTTTGTTTTCGTTTTCATTAACAGGTGCTTGAACAGCTACTGTTTCTTCATTCTTAACTTCTTCTGCCATAATATCCTCCTAAAATTCCAATCCAGCGGCTCTTGCGCTATCTGTTAATTTTTTAACTCGACCTGTGTATAGATATCCACCACGGTCACAAACAACCGTTTTAATACCTTTTGCAATTGCTCTTTTAGCAATTTCTTGCCCAACAATTTCTGCTTGCTCTATTTTTGATTTTCCAGCAACTTTTGCTTTTAAATCTTTTTCAAGCGATGATGCACTAACAAGAGTTACACCCTTTGTATCATCAATAATTTGAACATATATGTTGCTCACACTACGATAAATACATAGACGAGGGCGTGCTGTTGTTCCGTTAACGGTTTTACGAACTCTTTCGTGTCTGCGTTGGCGTTCTTGATTTTTGTCTATTTTCTTAATCATATCACTTTCCTCCTCTATTATTTACCTGCTTTCTTTCCTTCTTTCTTAATCACAACTTCATCAGAATATCTAATTCCATAAGCATGATAAGGCTCGACCGGTCTAATTGCACGAATGTTTGCAGCCATTTGTCCAACTTGTTCTTTGCTGATTCCTTCAACTTTTATCTCTAAAGGTGTTGGACAGCTAAGTTTAATTCCTTCCATAGGTTTAACTGTAACAGTGTGGCTTAATCCCAAACTCATTTCAAGATTTTCACCTTTTTGCACAACTTTATAACCAACTCCGTTGATTGTTAGGTTTTTGCTAAAACCTTGTGTAACACCCAAAACCATATTGTTTATAAGTGTTCTATAAAGTCCGTGCATACTGTTTGCTTCAACGCTATTGTTTAGGGTTTCAAGTTTCACTTGCCCATTTTCAGCTGTAACTTTGATAGAGTTTTTAACCAATTGCTCTAACTTGCCTTTAGGCCCTTCAACAACAACATTGTTTTTATCATCAACACTAACAGTAACACCTGCTGGAATGGTTATAGGTTTCTTTCCAATTCTTGACATAATGCTACCTCCCAATTACCACACATAAGCCAAAACTTCGCCACCAACATTGTTTTGACGAGCTTGCTTATCTGTCATAATTCCTTTATTTGTTGATATAATTGCAATTCCTAATCCACTCAAAACTTTTGGAAGATTTGAAACATTGGCATAAATACGAAGTCCTGGCTTTGAAATTCTCTTTAAACCAGAAATAACATATTTGCTAGCAGAAGATTCTTTTAGAGTTATGTGAATATTTTGCTGTGTGCCTTCACCCACAACTTCAAAATTGGTTATGTAACCTTCATCTTTCAAAATTTGGGCAATAGAAACTTTAACTTTACTCACTGGAATGTCAACTGTTAAGTGTTTTGCACCTATTGCATTTCTAATTCTTGTAAGCATATCTGATATAACATCTGTAACTACCATAATTTCCTCCTACCAACTTGCCTTTTTAACGCCAGGGATTTCACCCTTGTATGCCATTTCTCTAAAACAAATACGGCATATACCATATTTCTTTAAAACAGCGTGAGGTCTTCCACAAATTTTACAACGAGTGTATTCACGAGTTGAAAATTTTTGCGGTCTTGCTTGCTTTACTAATAATGCTTTTCTTGCCATTTTATCTCCTCCTACGCCTTCTTAAAAGGCATACCCAATTCTGTTAATAATGCCTTAGCTTCTTTATCTGATTTTGCTGTGGTTACAATACAAATATCAAAACCACGAACTTTTTCAATCTTGTCGTAATCAATTTCAGGGAATATAAGTTGTTCTTTAACTCCCATACAATAGTTACCTTTTCCGTCAAATGACTTTGGAGAAATTCCCCTAAAGTCACGAACTCTAGGAAGAGCTATTGAAATCAAACGATCCAAAAACTCCCACATTGTGTTTTCTCTTAAAGTAACTTTTGCACCAATTTTCATACCTTCTCTAAGCTTAAAGTTTGCAACAGCCTTTTTTGCCGTTGTTACAGCAGGTTTTTGACCAGTTATTAAACCTAATTCATTCACTGCTTCTGAAAAACTTTTTGCATTATCCTTAACATCACCAAGACCAGCGTTTATAACAATCTTAGCAACTTGAGGAATTTCGTTTATATTTTTATAGTTAAATTCCTTTTTTAAAGCAGGAACAACTTGCTCTTTATAATAAGCTCTCATACGAGGCTGTTGTTTAACTTCTTTGTTTTCCACTATTTTTCCTCCAAATTACTTTGCTGACTTAGCTTGAGGTGCATTCCTCTCTGCCACTGCTGCGTCGACCTTGGCTTTTGGTGCCACTTCAGCATCTTGCACCTTTTCTGGTGCTTTTTGAGCTTTGTTTGCTTTTGCTTCAACAACTTTTTCATTTGTCTTTTCTTTTGCAGAAGCTTTGCTCTCTTTTTGAGTGTTTTTAACAACCTTTGTTCTCTTCTCTCCGTCCATTATTGCATTACATTTTTTACATTTTCTGTGTTTTTTGCCACTTTCGTCAATCAAATGACCAATTCTTGTGGCTTTTCCACATTGTGGGCAAATAATTTGAACATTGCTAACATCAATAGGAGCTTCTTCTTTTTTGATTCCGCCCTTATCGTTTTGAGAACGAGGTTTTCTGTGTTTGCTAACAACATTAACTCCAGCCACTGTAACTCTAGACTTTTGTGCATCGCTAGCAATTATTTTTCCTTGTTTACCTTTATCTTTTCCTGCGATAACAACAACTGTATCGCCTGTTCTTAAATTACTGTTCATAGCCGTCTCCTTATAGCACTTCGTTTGCTAGAGAAATTATTTTCATAAATCCTCTGTCACGAAGTTCTCTTGCAATAGGACCAAAGACACGAGTTCCCTTAGGTTGCTTGTCTTTGTCGATAATCACACAAGCGTTGTCATCAAATTTAATACTACTTCCATCGGCACGACGAACACCACGATTTGTTCTAATTACAACAGCTTTAACAACATCACCCTTTTTAACTGTTCCACCTGGGATTGCTGTTTTAACTGTTCCAACTATTATATCACCAATATTACCAGATTTTCTAAAAGAACCGCCCAAAACACGAATACACATCAAAACTTTTGCACCAGTGTTGTCAGCCACTTTTAGCTTTGTTTGAGGTTTTATCATAATATTACTCCTTTGATTATTTCGCTTTTTCTATGATTTTAACCAATCTAAAGTATTTGTCTTTAGAAAGGTGGCGAGTTTCAGCGATTTCGACCTTATCACCAACATTGCACTCATTGTTTTCATCGTGAACCTTAAGCTTTTTGGTTGTTTTCACGATTTTCTTATAAAGAGGATGACGAACATTGTTTTGGATAGCAACTACCACGGTTTTATCCATAGCATTACTTACTACTACGCCAACTCTTGTTTTTCTGTGATTTCTTACAACTTCCATTATTCGTTACCTCCTTAATTAGCCTTTTTCTCTTTTAATTCTCTTTCTCTTAAGACTGTCATAACCCTAGCAATATCCTTTTTAACTGTGTTTAGCATCATAGGATTAGCTAACTGCCCTGTTGCGTGAGAGAAACGAAGATTGAAATGTTCAGTTTTTAATTCTTTGAGCTTATCTTTAAGTTCATCATTTGTCATATCTCTAAATTCTTTAGATTTCATTATTCATTTCCTCCTTCTTCAGTAACTTTTTTGCTAGTTTCTATAACATTCTTTTTTCCAGCTAGTCTGCTGTCAACTTCAGCATCCAATGCTTCTTTTGTGTAGAATTTTGTTTTTATTGGAAGCTTGTGTGAAGCAAGTCTTAAAGCTTCACGAGCAACTTCTTCACTAACTCCCTTAATTTCAAACAAAACTCTTCCAGGTCTAACAACAGCAACCCAACCTTCAAGGTTACCCTTACCTTTTCCCATACGGGTTTCTAAAGGCTTTTTGGTATATGATTTTTGAGGGAATATGTTTATCCAAACTTTTCCCACACGGTTCATATATCTTGTCATAGCAATACGAGTTGCCTCAATTTGATTTGATTTAATCCAAGCTGGTTCAAGAGCAACAAGACCAAACTCTCCATAGTTAATTCTATTTCCTCGAGCTTCTCTTCCGGTCATACGACCTCTTTGCATTCTTCTATACTTGGTTTTCTTTGGCATTAACATTATTGCTCACCCCCTTGTTTTGTTGGGGTTTTCTTTTTAGCTAAAATTTCACCTTTATAAATCCAAACTTTAACACCTAGAACTCCATATGTTGTGTGAGCTTCACAAAAACCATAATCAATGTTTGCTCTTAATGTGTGCAAAGGAACTGAACCTTGAGCAATTTTCTCACTACGAGCAATTTCTGCACCATTAATACGGCCTTTAGCCATAATCTTACAGCCTTGCACTCCAGCTTTCATAACTTTTTGCATAGCCATTTTCATAGCTCTTTTAACAACAATACGTTTTTCAATTTGTTGTGCTATTCCTTGAGCAACAATTGTTGCATCTAGGTCTATGTTTTTTATTTCTTTTATGTTTAAAGTGATATCTTTGCCAGTTGCTATTTTGTTTAAAGACTTTCTTAAAGCATCAATTCCAGCGCCTTTTTGTCCAATGATAACACCAGGTTTTCCAGTGAAAATGTTAACAACAATTTTTCCTTGATTTCCTTGCGTTCTTTCAATTGCAACACGAGAAACAGATGCATCTTTATATTTCTTTTCAATAAAACTACGGATTTTGTTGTCTTCAATCAAATTGTTTGCAAATTCTTTTTTGTCTGCAAACCATGTTGAATCCCAACCATTAACAACTCCAACTCTAAATCCGTGTGGATTTACTTTCTGCCCCATAATTATTTGCCTCCTTCTTGTGTTTGCGCTGTTTTTTTAGAATTTTCAGCTTTTTCGACCTTTTCTGATTTTTCTGCTTTTGCTGGTTTTTCTACCTTTTTAGGAGCTACTTCTTCGCTCTTTTTCTCATCAAGAATCACAGTAATGTGACTTGTTCTTTTCATAAGCATGTCAGCACTGCCGTGTGAACGATACCAATATCTCTTTAAGGTTTGACCTTCATTTGCAAAACATTCTGCAACATATAAGTCTTCTTTGCTCATATTTAAGTTGTTTTCAGCGTTAGCTCCAGCACTTTCTAACACTTTTATAATGAGCTCGCTTGCACTTTTTGGAGTGCTTTTTAATATTGCCACAGCGTCAAAATAACTTTGTCCTCTTATTAAATCTAAAACGATTCTAACTTTTGTAGGGCTTATTCTCAAGTATTTTGCTGTTGCTTGTGGGCGTCTATCACGCTCAGCGTTGTTTTTCGCTGCTTTTTCTCTTATTCTCTTTGCCATAACAACACCTCACTATACCTTTTTCCCAGCTATTTTAGAGCCAGAGTGGGCTTTAAATAATCTTGTTGGAGCAAATTCTCCAAGCTTGTGCCCAACCATTTCAACTGAACAATAAACAGGGATAAATTTACGACCATTGTGAACTTGAATAGTGTGTCCAACAAAGTCTGGATAAATTGTAGATGCTCTTGACCAAGTTTTTACAGGCTTCTTTTCATTTGCCTCATTCATCTTTTGAATTCTTGTCATTAAACGAGTTTCCACAAAAGGTTTTTTCTTTAAACTTCTACTCATAATTTACTCCTAGTTTATTCTCTTTAAAATCATCCTGCTGCTTGGTTTCTTCTTATCACGAGTTTTCTTTCCAAGAGCTGGTTTACCCCATGGTGTGCTAGGGCTTGGTCGACCTATAGGCGCTTTGGATTCATCACCACCATGAGGGTGGTCAACAGGGTTCATAACACTACCACGAACGGTTGGTCTGATTCCCTTATAACGGTTTATTCCTGCCTTTCCAATTTTTATAAGTTCGTGGTCAACATTTCCAACTTGCCCAATTGTTGCTCTACATTTGGCTGAAACCAAACGCATTTCACCACTAGGAAGTTCAAGTGTTGCATGAGCCCCTTCTCTTGCAACAAGTCTTGCTGATATTCCAGCACTTCTTGCAATTTGCCCACCACGACCAGGTTGCATTTCAATGTTATGTATAACAGTTCCGATTGGCATATCTGTCATAGGCATAGCATTTCCCACCTTAATTTCGCTGCCTGTTCCACTTTGAACAGTTTGTCCAACGGTTAATCCCAAAGGAGCCAAAATATATCTTTTTTCTCCATCAGCATAGTGTAAAAGTGCAATATAAGCACTACGATTTGGGTCATACTCTATGCTTGCAACTTTTGCTGGAACTCCGTCTTTGTTTCTCTTAAAGTCAATCACACGATATTTACGGCGAACTCCACCACCTTGATGACGAACAGTTATTCTTCCTTGGTTGTTTCTTCCAGCCTTAGAGTTAACTGTTCTCAACAAACTTGCTTCTGGCTTGTTTGTTGTTATCTCTTCAAAAGTTGGTCTCACCATACCTCTCATAGTAGGTGTGATTGGTCTATATCTCTTTACTGCCATGTTAACACCTCCTACGACAAGCTCTCAAAGAATGCTATTGGCTTGCTGTCTTTCTTTAATGTTACAACTGCTTTCTTTATTGAAGATGTATAGCCATTAACTCTTCCCTGACGCTTTTTTGGTTTTTTTGCAGTGATTGATGTGTTCACACTCTCAACCTGAACACTAAACATTTGTTCAACTGCTAATTTTATTTGTTCTTTTGTTGCATTTTTGTCAACAACGAACCAATATTTTTTGTTCTTAATATCAGAGTATGCTTTTTCTGATAACAAAGGTTTTATTATTATATTACTTATTTCCATCAGTGTAAGCCTCCTCTAATTTCTTTATTGCCTCTTTTGTGAAAATGAGTTTGTTTGTTGAAACAACTTGATATGTGTTTAACAAGTCATAATTCACAACTTCAGCATTTTGAATGTTACGGCTTGAAAGCATAACATTTTTGTTTGCCTCATCCAAAACAATTAAAACTGATTTGTTTATTTTGAAAGCATCCAAAACTTCTACCATTTCTTTTGTTTTGTTTGATTTTAGGTCAAAGTTTTCAACAACAACAATTTCTTTTTGCTCAAGTTTTGCACTTAATGCGCTAACAAAAGCGTTTCTCTTTGCTGTTTTGTTAACTTTTTGTGAAAAATCACGAGGTCTTAAAGCAAATGCCATTCCACCCTTAATCCAAAGGTTACTACGGCGACTACCTTGTCTTGCCCTTCCTGTGTGTTTTTGCCTCCAAGGTTTTGCAGCTCTTCCTCTAACTTCACCACGATTTAGAGTGCGTTTTGTTCCTTGACGTTGGTTTGCCAAATAAGCAACAACAACTTGATGAATGAGTGGCTCATTGTAAGGAACAGCAAACACTGCATCAGACAATTTTATTGAGCCAACTTCATTAGCTTTTAAATCATAAACTTTTAATGTTGCAGACATTTTTCTTTCTCCTTACTAGGCCTTTATTGCATTCCTCAAAAGAACCATACCATTGCGTGGCCCAGGAATTGCACCTTTAACCAAAATTAAATTTCTCTCTCCATCAACCCTTACGACCTCAAGGTTTTGAACTGTTACTTGTGTTCCACCATATCTTCCAGCCATTTTCTTTCCTTTAAACACTTTTGCAGTTCCTGATGTTCCACCAAGTGATTGGTGGCGGTGAATTTTGTATCCACCATGTGTGTTATCTTGATGGTTCATGTTCCAACGATAAATAATACCAGTGTAACCATGACCCTTTGAATCAGCGATTGCATCAACTTTTTCGCCGTCAGCAAAAACATCGCATTTGATTTCTTGCCCAACAGTATAACCACTAACATCGTCGATTCTAAATTCTTTTAGAATTCTCTTTGGCTGAACTCCAGCCTTTTTGAAAACTCCAGCCATTGGTTTGTTAACCAACTTTTCTCTAATCTCTCCATAGGCAACAACCAACGCATTATATCCATCACGCTCTTCGTTTTTGATTTGCACAATAACATTAGGAGTGATTTCAACAACGGTTACAGGAATTACAATTCCCTTTGGAGAGAACACTTGCGTCATTCCAAGTTTTTTACCTAAAATAGCTTTGTTCATAACTTCTTCTCCTTTTGTTACCTATTAAAGTTTTATTTTGATATCCACACCAGCAGGCAAATCTAATTTAGACAATGTGTCCATTGTTTTTGATGTTGGACTAAAAATGTCAATAAGCCTTTTGTGTGTTCTTATTTCAAATTGCTCACGGCTATCCTTGTTAATGTGTGGTGAACGAAGAATTGTTACAATTTCTTTGTCCGTTGGCAATGGGATAGGTCCAGAATATTTGCAACCTGATTTTGTTGCAGCTTCGATAATTCGAGCGGCTGCTTGGTCAATTAAGCCAGCATCAAATGACTTTAGCTTAATTCTAATTTTCTGTGTAGCCATTACACACCTCCGCATAAATAGAAAAACTTCCAAACACTTTTTCTCTCTAACACACAAGATAATATCTTATAGAAAACTACGCCCACCATTAAAATCTTATGGAATCAAACAAAAGCTTTGTTGATACACTTAAAATTCAGCGTATTTCTTTTAAGCAATCTCAACTCGCCCAGCTGATTAGTCTTTTATAAGATAATATTTTTCAGAAGGCAATCAAATTGGCGTATACCCTTCCGTGTGTGTCAATCTTATGAACAAAAAAATAAAAAACTGTTTTTTTGTGTTTGGCGCAACACTTTTGTGCCACTTGTCCACATAAATTCTCCTTAAAAGCTTGCATTTTAAGGTAACTTTACGCTTCAACCCAGTTCATAAGATAAATCAATTATACACTATAAGCCCAATAATTGCAAGCCTTTTTTATAAAAAGTTTTTAAAATTTTTGTGCAATTTGCACAAACTTTTGTTGTTTTTAATTTATTTGCAAAAAAACAAAAAAGCGAGCCTTTGGTCATAGAAAATTGTAATTTGAAATAAATAACAAAAAACGCTTTCATATTGCACTTTTTATCATTCTAAATATAAAAAGTTCTACGATTGTCATTCTGAGCATCGCTTGCGATGTGTGAGAATCTCAGAGATTGCCACGGAGCCAAAGCTCCTCGCAATGACAAATGGAATAACATTTTTAATTTAAGTGCAAAGAATAAAAAAAGCGAGCCTTTAAAGCTCACTTTTTATTCTTATTATATATTATAATAAACTCATATCTTTCAAAACTGGCATACTGTTTTCACCAAATGTCCAAATATTAAAGTCCCAATTTAGGAATTTATCTTTGTTTTTGCAATCTGCCTCACTCAATTTTGATATAACTGTGTTATTGTTTCCGCTAGGCAAAGCATTCTTTCCTTGCATAACTGTTCCATTAAAATAGCAATCTTTAATATAGCCAGCTGTTTTTTGTTCTGTTGGATTGTTTGCTGTTGCACCCATAACGTCTTCAATGCCACCCCAAATTACATCAAATATGTTTTTGTTTTTATCTATGTTTCTAACATCGCTTGTTGTTTCATTATAAGCTGTTCCGCCTTGCGATGTGTTTAAATTGCATGATGCAAATGAAGTGTAAAGTTCTGCCATTTGATGGTCAGAAACATCTCCTGAACCGTTCATTTGATAAGCAAATCCACAAACAACGCTTCCGCTATCCGCTGTTTTTAGGTTTGCATAAACAGCACAATTTCTGGCAATTCCTCTATCCATAATTCCAAACAGTCCACCAACCATTTTTCCTTTTAGGGTAACACCGCTGTTAACTTGTGCAATATTAACCGCTTCTGCCGAACTTGTTTTGCCCGCTTCTGTTATGTGCATATTTGCGCAAATTCCCGCAGCCAAATTTCCCTCAATGTTTCCACCGTTAACCAAAACAGTGTTAACTTTTGCTTGGTTTGCCATTTTTGCAACAATTCCTGCCGCATAATTTGCTACATCTGTTTTTAGTGTTATGTTTCCAGATGTTTTTGTTTTTTCTATTAATGAACCACCCTCGCTCATTCCAACAGCAAGCCCAGCACAAATCTCACCGTTAGAATTCTCTGCTGAGATTGAGCCACTATTAACTTCGCAATTCATAATTTGACCCAAGTTCCTTCCCGCAAGCGTTCCAACATAAGTTTCTCTGCCAAAGCCTTGTAATTCTATGCTTGAATTTTCAATCTTTGAATTTTCTATTGTTCCTTTGTTAATTCCAACCATAACTCCAATTGCGCTTGAATTTGTTTTTGAGCCATTTAAGATTGATGGGCTGTTTTTTATGGTAACTCCACTAATAGAACCGTTGTTTTCGCAAGCCAAAACACCAAATCCTTCACTTGCTATTGAAATGTCTTTCCCAACATTGTTAACATCTGCAATAAGTGTAACATTTTCAATTTTTGCGTCTTTTGCGATGTTTGAAAACAATCCTTTAAAGTTTGAGTCTGTTATTGTGATTGTGTGACCATTTCCATAAATTGTTGCGTTTAATTCAAACGGATCCCAATTGGTGGATTTTGTAATCGTTATATCACCTGTTAATGTGAATGTTCCTCCAACTTGATTGCGAAGGCTAAAAATTGAAACTTTTGGCGAATCTCCTTGATTATCTGTTGAATTATCATTTTCATCTTTGTCAACAATTTCTCCACTAACGGCAGATTGTGGGTCATAAACATCAAGTGAATAAGTGTAGTCTTTCATCATAAGCCTTGGAAAGCCGTCTTTTGAGCCGTCCCAAGTCCAGATGTTGTTGAAATCCCAATCTTTTGAATTTCCCGCAAAATTATATGTTTTGAATTCAAAATCACTTGTCTTTGAACTTCCTATAACCAATTTATACGTTCCAGTTTCCACCCCTGTTGAGTTGTCTGAAGGAGTCCAATTTTTGCTGCTGCAAACACTGTTTGGAGCCCAATTTAAACCATTATATAAATAATAAACCCCAACATATCTGTTTTCATTTAATGTGTTTGTTTCATAAGTGTCTGTTCCAAATTGTTTTTTCACCACTTTGTTTGTTAAAGCAATGTTTGATGTGTATGTTCTTGTTGGATATTTTTGCGTCATTGTTCCTAAGTTTTCATTTGCTCCAATAACTGCACACATAGATTGAACTCCGCCCTGACCCTCAATGTTTCCAACTTTTGAAGTTGTGTAACAGTTCACAATATTTCCTTTCATTGAGGTTGTTACAGCCACCTTTTCATCACCTGTGATTAAACATGTTCCAACCTTTCCGGCAATTCCACCAAGGCATACTTTTGAGCCACTTGCCAAAACGCTACCTCTTGCATAAGAGTTTATGATTGTTCCGCTTTCTGAAAGCCCAACAAGTCCGCCAACATAAGAATTACTTGATGAATCAGTTGCAACCATAACTTTAACATCATCCAAAACCCCAACCCTATCAACCATAGGAATTGACTGAGCATTATTTCTTTTCAAAAGCCCAACAGCTGAACCAACATTAAATTGTTTTGTTGCTTCTTGTGAACTTCCTGAAACTTTTCCTATTTTTATGTAAGATGAATCACTGCTGGTTGAATCAATCAAAACTCTTTCAACTCTTCCAAAGCATTCCCCCGCAACAATGCCAACATTTGCATTCTTTGTTGGAACCCCTGAAATTTGAGCATTCAAAATTCTAAGATTTTTAACAGCTCCACCACTTTGAATTCTGTCAAAAAGCCCAATTGCCGTTTGTTCACTGGTGGCATTGATTTTTAGGTTTGAAATAGTTTTTCCGTTCCCGTCAAAAGTTCCAGAAAAGTTTGATATTGGCGTCCAGTTTGGATAACCACTTAAATCAATGTCGTTGGTTAATTGATAGTTTTTATTTGCGCCAAACATAGTGGTTTTTCCAATATTTACCAAATTTTTTGCTTCAGAAATAAAGAAAGGCACTTCCCCACCGTTTGCAACGCAAACTTGAACTGAGATTTGTTTTGAATTTTTGTTTTTTGAATTTGTTTTAAATGCTATTTCATAAGTTCCTTCTCTATCTTTTGCATGAAAAACAAAAGTTGTTGTTCTGGTTTTTCCTTTTGTTACAACTTTTGTTAAATCATCATTCATTTCAAAAACATTTTCATCATAATTTGGAGTTATTTTTGTGGAGCTATTAAATTTTGTTTGAACAACTTCCACAGAAAAGCTCTCAGTTGCATTCACCTGAGTATCTGCCTTTTTAACAGTTATTTTTTCGCCATCTTGGGCAAAATAAAATATCATAAGACCTAAGCTTACTGCCACAACAATAACTAGCAAAAATATCATAAATCTTTTAAACCAATCAGCTTTTTTTGAGCTTTTGTTTTGATCTGACATAAAAAGTTTTTCTCCTTACTTTTTAAATAATTGTAACATAAAAAAAATTAAAAGTAAATACCAAAACTTAAATTTAAAAAATTTATAATATAGCATAAAAAGCATCAACATTTAAAATTATTCAAAAAAGCCCAAACTAATTAAAAGCGCTTTGTCAACTTCTTTCATAAGCGCCGGAGATATTCCCCCAATCTTATATTTAAGCCTACTTTTGTCAAGCGTTCTTATTTGTTCTAAAAGTATGACCGAATCTTTTTCTAAACCATATGTATAGGCACTTAAAGCAATATGTGTGGGGAGCTTGGCTTTGTTTATTTTGCTTGTTATTGCTGCCACAATAACTGTTGGGCTATATTTGTTTCCAACATCATTTTGAACAACCAAAACAGGACGAACGCCACCTTGTTCACTTCCAACAACTGGCGATAAATCAGCAAAATATAACTCACCTCTTTTTATCTCGTCCACCAAACTCCTCCAACCATTTTTCATAATCACAAAAATCGCTAAAAGAACAACTCAAAAAGTCTTGCAAATCATCCAAAACGCATATTTGTTCTTGCTTATTTAGTTTATTGCTATCAATAGCTTTAATATGCTTAAACTGAGGCAAATTGTTAACTTTTTTTGACGAAAGCTCTTTTTTTAGATTTTTGAAATCACCTTGCATAATAATGTTCCCCCTAAAAATAAATTTAAAACAAAAAAAGAAGATAAACTTAATCTTCTTTTAATTTCTGCAATTTTTTTGTTAATATACAATTATATTATCACACAAACAGCGGTGGCAAAGCTATCTGTGTTTGAAATTGAAAGTTCAATTTCTTTTGCTTTTAATTTGTTAAAAACATTTAAAGCTTCTCCGCTTAATTTAACTTTTGGAGCTCCAAATTCATCGGGCAAAATGCAAATACTTAAAAAATCAACACCGCCAGAAATCCCAAGCCCCAAAGCTTTGGCAACTGCCTCTTTGGCAGAAAACCTTCCCGCCATTCGCTCTGCCCTTTTTTGTTTGTCTTTTTGGCTTAATATGTTTTGTTGTTCATCTTCCAAAAAAACTCTATCTAAAAATCGTTTGTTTGAAACAAGTTCTAAAAAGCGCTTAACATCAACAATATCATTCCCAACTCTCATCTTCACTCACCCCCAAACTTTTTATAACTGGAAAAATTTCACTCCACACAAAGCCTCGCCCAAGCAAAAACTTTGCACATTTTTGTAAATTTTGTTTTGTTTTTTCCTTGTTTTTTAAATATTTTAATGCAATATTTTTTATTTCATCAAAATCAGAATTTAGTTCAATGTTAGATAAAATTTCATCACTTATGCCTTTTTGCTTAAGTGTTTGCTTAACTTTGTTTATGCCCATACGCCCCTTGCTGTTTCTTAAAAAGTTTTCAACATAAATTTTGTCATCCAAATATTTATATTCTTTAACTTTTTCTAAGACTTTTTGGCAAACTTCATCTAAATAACCTTTTGATTTTAAATAATTGTAAACTTCTTTTTCTGTTTTTTGATATTTAGACAAATAGTTTATTGCCAAATCAAACGCCCCTGCCGTTTCACTTTCGGCCTGAATTTTTTGCAAGCTTTCTAAATCTATCTCACTTCCAACATTTAACTTATATTTAAAAATTGTGAAAGCATCTAAAAAACAAACAAAGTTGTCATCAACATAAACAGCAATTCTTTTTGCTCTGTTTTTGCCATCGCCAAGTTTTGTTATAACAGACTTTTTATTCATTTTTATCTCCAAAAGAATAATATACTTCAGTTTTTGAAATTTCTTCACCCAAATTTAGATTAACATTTTTTGCATAAATTATGTCAAGGCTCACATTATCTGAAAAAACAATGTTTTCTGTTTTAACTTTTTCTTTTAAAGTCATTTTTAAAAGCTTTTCAAAATCTTGAAAAGTTAATTTAAGCTTGGATTTATAACATTTTTCATAAACGCACAAGTCGTTTAAAACCTCTTTGGCACTAGAAGAATAAACTCTTAAAAGTGGGCCCGCACCCAGCTTTATTCCACCAAAATACCTAACAACCACCACAACAATGTTATAAACATTCATTTTTTCTAAAAGTTGCAAAATTGGTTTTCCTGCCGTTCCACTTGGCTCGCCGTCATCACTAAACCTGCTGGTGTTTAAAAGCCTATAAGCAAAAACAACATGTTTGGCGTCACTATAAGTTTGTTTAATTTCACGGCAAAACTCTTCAGCCTCAACACTGCTTTTTACGTATTTTGCAAAACTTAAAAAACGAGATTTCTTTTCTATAATCTCATTTTTTAAAACTTTTTCACAATCAACTGATAAAAATGTTTCCATCACACTAATTTCACTTTTTGAATTGATTTTTTACCTTTTTGCAAAACAAACTCATTCTTTATGAGTGGAAAATCATAACTTTCTATAACTTCATCATCAACTTTAACACCTTTGCCGTCAACAAGCCTTTTTGCCTCGCCTTTTGATGATGCCATTTTTGCTTTTATTAAAAGGTCTAAAATGTTTGAAACCTCTTTTCTTTCAAACTGAATTGCTTTCATTTCTTCTGTGTTTCCACCAAAGTTTGCTCTTGCCTCACTTTGGGCTTTTTTGGCACTTTCTTCGCCACGCACAAGTTTTGTAACTTCATAAGCAAGCCTTTCTTTTGCCATATTTAATGCTCTGCCTGTTCCTGAACAAATTTCTTTTATCTCTTTTAATGGAAGAAGTGTTAAGACCCTAAACATCTCTTCAACTTTAACATCTTCTGTGTTCCTAAAAAATTGATAAAAATCATAATCGCTGGTTTTTTCTCTGCTAACCCAAACAGCTCCACCAGCACTTTTGCCCATTTTTGTTCCATCAGCTTTTGTTAAAAGTGGGGTTGTTGCAGCATAGACTGGGACACCCTCTTTTTTCCTTACAAGTTCAACTCCCGCAATAATATTTGCCCATTGGTCATCACCACCAAACTCAACAACGCAATTATACTTTTTGAAAAGCTCTAAAAAATCATTTGCTTGCATTGGCATATAAGCAAATTCAGCAAGAGTTAATCCATTTTCCATTCTTGCCTTAAAACATTCACTTGCAAGCATTTTGTTAACAGACATATACATTGCTATTTCATTTAAAAAATCATAATAACTGAGTTTGCTTGTCCAGTCATCATTGTTAACAATAGTGATTTCTTCGCCATTTAATGCAAAAAACTCTTTTATTTGCTTGTTGAAGCAACTTAAATTGTGTTTTAATTGTTCTTCTGTTTTTTGAGGACGCATATCATTTCTGCCTGTTGGGTCACCTATTCTTCCTGTTGCTCCACCAATTAAGGCAATAGGCTTATGCCCCGCTTTTTTCATTCTTAAAAGTAAGCATAAAGCAGCAATATTTCCCATTTGCAAACTGTCTGCCGATGGGTCAAAGCCCATATAACACACAACTTTTTCTTTGTCTAACAATTTGCGCAAATCTTCCTCATATATTATTTGTTTAACAAGTCCTCTTTCTTTTAATTCATCTAGTATATTCATTTTCTTCTCCTTAAAATATATAATGATATATTAACATATTGAGCCCAAAAAATAAAGTAAAACAAACAATTTTTTAAAAATTTGTGATTTTGTTTGGAAATTTAATGCTTGTTGGTATATAATAAAAACATAAACAACAAAAAGAGGTGAACTTATGACTATAGACAAAATTACAAAAATAAAAGCAAGGCAAATTTTAGACTCAAGAGGAACTCCAACCGTTGAGGTTGATGTTTACACTGAAAGTGGAGCTTTTGGAAGAGCTTCTGTGCCATCAGGAGCATCAACTGGGAGCAAAGAAGCAATTGAGCTTAGAGATAACAAAAAAGATTTTTATTTTGGAAAATCTGTTTTGCAAGCAGTTAACAATGTTAACAAAAAAATAGCAAAAGAAATTGTTGGAATGAATGTTTATGACCAAAAAAAGATAGATAAAAAAATGCTTGAACTTGATGGAACAAACAATAAAGCAAATTTTGGAGCAAACGCAATTTTGGGCGTTTCACTCGCCGTTTGCAAAGCTGGAGCAAACAGCAAAAAGCAATCACTGTTTAAGTATATCGGAAAAGGCAGACAGCTTCCTGTTCCTATGATGAATGTTATAAATGGTGGAAAGCACGCAGACAACAACTTAAATATTCAAGAATTTATGATTATGCCAACTGGCGCAAAAACTTTTTCTGATGCCTTAAGATGGTGTGACGAAGTTTTCCACACTCTTAAATCTGTTTTAAAAGCTGATGGCTATGCCACTGCTGTTGGTGATGAAGGTGGATTTGCTCCAAACTTCAAAAAAGACGAAGAGGCTCTTTCATATATTGTTAAAGCAATTGAAAAATCTGGCTATAAACCTGGAAAAGATTTTCATATAGCTTTAGATGTTGCCTCTTCTGAAATGTTTAATGAAGCAAAAAAGATTCACGAGGACGGAAAATATTATTTCTGGAAAACAGACAAGCTTTTTAGCGCTAAAGAGCTTTTAGCGTATTATGAAGATTTAATCAAAAAATACCCTATCATCTCTATTGAAGATGGCTTTGATGAAGAAGATTGGGCTTCTTGGGCAAAATTCACTCAAAAGCTTGGAAAGAAAATCCAAATTGTTGGCGATGACCTATTTGTTACAAACACTAAAATTTTGAAAAAAGGAATTCAAGAAAAATCAGCCAATGCAATCCTTATAAAATTAAACCAAATTGGAACAGTTACTGAAACTTTGGATGCCATAAAAATGGCTAAAAACGGAGGGTTTAACACTATTATTTCTCACCGAAGCGGAGAAACTGAAGACTCATATATTGCAGATATTGCTGTGGCAACTTGTGGCGGACAAATCAAAACTGGTGCCCCATCTCGAAGCGACAGAGTTGCAAAATATAATCAGCTTTTAAGAATTGAAGAAGAACTTGGAAAAACCGCCGTTTTCTCTCCAAAAATAAAATAAATAATATAATATTAAAAAAGATTGAGTTTATGCTCAATCTTTTTTGTTATTAAAATCCCATTTCATCCTTAGGCATTCTTGCCCCGTTTGTTTTGTCTCGCCATAAAAATTCACCATCACGATTAGGCGTATATTCTTGCTCTTTTTTAGTATATTTTTTTAAAATTTTTTCAATGTCTTCACTTTTTTCTGGTTGTTTATTTTCAAATTCCATAAAACAAAACTCCTTTAAATTTATTTATTAAATTATATGAATAAAACAAAATTAAGTCAAGCAAAATGCTATTAAAACTATTTTTTGTATTCTTCACTTTTTTGTATTATTTTTTCTGAAAGCAAATTTAAAACACCAGCAAACAAAAAACATAATGCTCCACTCAAAATAACTCCTGCAAAAATATCTGTTAGCCAATGCATTCCAGAATATAGCCTGCAAATTGTTCCAACTATAACAAGGCTGGCAAAGCACGCATATAGTGTGTATCTAATTTTTGTGTTTTGAACATAAAACTTAAAATTAAGCATACAAAAAACAAGTAAGGAACATATCAGCATTGTGTGTGATGATGGATAAGAGGCTTTAAGCTCTCCATCAACAATTATTGGTCTATAATTTATTTTAACAATTTCAAAAAATATATAAAAGCAAGCCAAAATTAAACACATAACACAAAAAACAATTAAGTTTTTGTCCACAAGTTTGAAAGACTTTCTTTTAATCCACTCAAAAATTAAAAGTCCAACAAAAAACAATGCACAAACTATTGCAAAATATCCTATTATTTCACTAACAATTTTAGCTCCATTATTTATTCCAAAGCTATCAAAAAAAGATTTATTTAAATCTGCAAAACCGATTTCAGACCCATTTGGCCCTACCCCTTTAACACCAACAAGTTTTATAACTATGGTAAACAAAATAAACAAACAAAACAATATTGATGATATTATAAAATATTTATTACTCTTAGACATTTTGATTTTCTCCTTTTTTATTTTTTATTATATGCAAAATTATTTTTATAATTAATGCAAGAACAATAAGTCCCAAAAATAATATTAAAAGAATTGTTGCTGCTTGTGGAAAAATTGAACAAACAAAAGCCACAATAACTCCGCAAATTGCATTCCCAACAATAACCGTTATAAGTGTTTGCCAAAAATTTAGTCCCATCAAAACAGCAAGACAGGTTCCAGTCCAAACTCCAGTTAAAGGCACTGGAAACGCAACAAACAAAACAACAGTTATAATTTTTAGCCAAAGCTTTTTTATGTCTGTTTTTCCTTGAGATTTTTCATCAACCTCACTAGATTTTTTTTCTATATCTCCAACAAAAAAATGAACAATCTTTTTGAAAAACTTTTTATCTTTAATATAATTATATATTGGCTTAAAAATTAAAGCTAAAATTGGAACAACAATAATACTACCCAAAAAAGCATATAAAAGCGCTTGCCAAGAACTTAAACTCGCCTCTCCCCACAAGCTTTCAGACATTGCAAAAGGTATTGCCCCTTTAAGCTCAATGAGAGGAACTATCGCAATAATTATTGTTGCTAGCACCACATTGCTACCAAACAAATCATGAAAAAAGCTTGTTATTGCTTCCATATTTTCTCCTCAACTAAATATGTAAAAAATTGTATCTTCAACCATAAATAAAAGCGTAAACACCACCGCTGGAACACTAATTGCCCATTTATTTATTTGGGATTTCATAAAAATTTTAATTAATAAACTTAAAATAATTGAGCAAAAAATTATTCCACCAACAAAACCAAGCTCATAAAACATAGCTAAATATAAGTTATGTGGACTCAGCCCTCTCCCATCAATAGATGGACATCCAAGCCCCACACCCAAAAACATATTTATGGGGTTTGAAACCCAATCGCCAAAATATATTGTCCACAAAAAATAACGATCAGTTGTTATAATATTTAAAAAATCTTCAAGATTTTCAAAACTTTTGTGCCCCCCAGAAAACCTGTTTAAATAATCACTCACATAATCAAAACCTAAAATTATAACAATTCCAACAACAACAACCAAAAAAGATATTATCATTAAAGCCAATCTTGTGTTTTTCTTTAAAAGATAAATAAATAAAGACAAATAAATAATACTCATTAAAATTAAAAAAGTCTTGCTCATTGTTGTTAAGCCCATAATCGATACTGCAACCAAACAAATATATTCTTTGTATGAAGCTTTGCCTGAAATAATATAATAAGCAAAAATAGAACTCATAATTTCACATATCATAGCAAGCACATTTGTTTGATAAAACAATGCCTGATACCTGCCAAATGTAAATTCTATCATCCCCCTTATGTGAGGTGAAATATAGGCAGTTAATCCAAAAATACAAGCAACTCCTAAAGAAATTGTTAAAATTCTTAAATTATATTTAAGCCTTAAAATATCCTTACCCTTAATAAACATTCCTAAAAAAAGAAAAATTACTGCAAATAGCATTATTCTTATCAATTTATTTAAATTATATGCCCCTATTGGCAATAAACAATAAATAAAAAAAATAGCAATTAATATAAGAAATTTTTTATCAAATTTTGTTTTATCAAAATTTTTAAAATAAGTTAAAAAATAATATTTAAAAACAACCACAAAAAAGCAAATAAAAAACAATACAACGCTTATATAAACATCCATAAAAATAAATGGAAATGAATAAACAACATAGGTAAAACCATTTTTAACATCATCAAAACAAACCATAACAAATAGTAAGGGAAATACGATATATGTGCTCCAATCAAAAAAACAACCAAAAAAGAATAAAACACTTAAAATAAAAAGATTTATTGGCAATCTTCGTGTTTTATATTTATAAAAAAATTCTTCATTGAATATTTCTTTAACTTTCCCCATAATTATTTTTATTTAAAAACAAATTTTAAAATTTTGTTTTTAATTAGCAATTGTTATTCCCCTTCAATTTTATTATGTAATTCTTTAAAATATATAACTGAACCATTATTATTAATTATTTCTTCAGCCATTTTTAAACCCAAATCATATTGTTCAGGGCTAATCTTGTTTGTTTTTACCAGTTCATCGGCATAATAATATTCTCTATTGCCTTCGCCTGCACCCCCAGAAGCACTATCCGATTTAAAAAGTGCTTTAACTGTTCCAAACAAAATTTTCACATCTCCCCAAAAAGTGATTTTATTTCTATATTCTAAATCTTTTTCAAAAATACTCTGCCAACTTGCCTCACTTCTTCCACCACTGATTTGCGAAAGCCCTGTGAGTCCAGGTCTTATTTCATATGCTTTTAAAAACTGTTTATCATAAAAAATCATATCTTTAACAAGTCTTGGCCTTGGCCCAATTATACTCATATCACCCTTTAAAATGTTCCAAAGTTGTGGAAGTTCATCCAAACTAAGCTTCCGCAAAAATTTACCATATTTTGTTATTCTATCTTTATCTGGAAGCAAATTTCCATCTTTATCTGTTTTGTTTGTCATACTTCTAAACTTATAAAGCTTAAAAACTTTTCCATTTTTTCCAGGACGATATTGAGAAAATATAACTTTTCCGTGAATGAATATTTTTGAACAAATAAACAAAATTAAAAAAAGTGGCGATAAAATTAAAAGAGCAAGAAAGGATAGAACAACATCAAAAAATCTTTTAAAAAATTTTTCATAAAGTGTTCTTTTCGTTTTATCTCCATTTATTTTTATTTTTGTTCCATTTTTTGCCATATTCCGCCTCTAGTGATGAGTTATTTAATAGTAACATAAAAAAAAATATTTAGCAAGTTAATAAGCTTGTTTTTATAAATTTAACTAAAATTTACTATAAAATTTATTTCGAATTCATTAAAATGAAGCTTTTTCATTTTTGTATGCAAACTTTTTGAGTAATCATTTATTTTAAGATTTATTTCATTTATATTATCTTTTAAATTCAAAAAACTATGATATTTAATTAAATTTTCATTATTTAATTCTTTTTTTAATATCATAAAAGATAAGTCTATAACCCCTAGTTTTAAAAAAATTTGTTCATATTTCTTCTTTAAATTTTCACACAAGTTAATGCAATTAGCAATTTCTCTATCTTCTATATCACCATAATTTTTAAAAATATTTTGAATATTTAAAATAAACATATATTCATCCAAAAGGTCTAATTTAAGTTTTTTCTTCACAACTTTTCCCTCTTAACTAAGATATAGTTAAAACAAATAATTTATGCAAAAAATAAAAAGATTGAATTAATCAATCTTTTCTTTTTTATGATTAAATAATTTTTTAAATAAATTCAAAACATAAGAAAAAGCTTTTAAAACATTTTGTCTATAAGTTTTACTCACAATAAATAATATAATTAAAGGAATTAAAGCTAAGGCCACAGCAATACAACCATTAACTAATAATGTAATCCAATCATTTCCCATATCCTGTAAGCAAAAATGTAATACTACCATACAGCATAGAAAAACTCCAATAAGCGAATAATTTATAATATAATATTTTAAACAATTTTTCATAAAATTGTTATTTTCATGCTTAAATCCATGTTTATATAAAACATAAGGTTCAATAATATGACAAATAAAAATATTTGATAAAATAGTTGCAATAATAACTCCTGTAATCCCCAATAAATAAACAAATGCTATTGACAAAACTATATTAACAACAACCTCTATTATTGGCTGCCACCTATTATAATAAAATATTCCCATTGCATCTCTATATATCCAAATAGTTTGTCTCATATAATTAATAAAAGAACTCAAAGTAATAACAAAAGATACATCTTTTGTTATTAATAAATCATCACCAAAACAAATATTTATAACATTATCAATAACTGCATAATACCCTAAAAAGAAAATAATTCCTAATGTAAAATTTAAAAAATACATAAATTTAAAATATTTCTTTTTTTCATTTTCATCATCAGCAGCACAAAGATGTCCAATAATAGAAGTTAATGGATTAAAAAACAATCCCAAAATTCCAACAAGCGAAGTCGCAATTAAAATATAATTTGAATATAAACCTAAAATACTTATACCAATAAATGCACTAATAATAATATTATCTATAGATGCATAAATTACCGCTCCAATTTTATGCATAAACATAGCTTTAATATTTTTTTTAACTTCAATTTTAGTTTCAATATCAATTTGTTCATTCGTGGTTATTAAATTTTTGTATCGTTTTCTTGTATAAATTTCAGTCAATATCCACTCCAAAACAGTTCCAAAAATCATTAAAAATAAATACCACAAAAAAGAACTTGTCAAATACAAAATTAAAATTTGCATACCAGTTCTAAACAAAATTGAAATCGAATTAATGAGTGTTGTAATATAATTGTTTTTATAAGCATTTATAAGTGATGTTTTTGCGCTATAAACATATGTTAATACAACAGCTATCAACATAATCAAAAAAGTTAAATATAAATTATAATTCCCCGAATAATTTTTCACCAAATATGGCAAAACTGGCGTAATTATAACTCCAATTACCAAAATAATTATTCCAATCAAATAATAAACTTTTTTATATAAATTATATAATCCAGCAACTTTTTTATCATCACCTTCAACAATAGGTTTATACATTGAAAAACTTATAGCAGCACCAATTCCCAATTCAGCAACAGCTAAAAATCCAATAATACTTGTATATAATGTGTAAAGTCCATTTGCTTCATTTCCAGTAAATTGAATTAAAAATCTTTTAGAAAGAAGAGCCAAAGCCAAAAGAATCACCTTTGTGGTGATTGAAATTGTAATATTTAATATTGCCCGTTTTTTATCCATCTAAAAGCTCCGAATTTTATTATTTTTTTGTAAAAATATTTGAAATAATAATTTTTAATTTCAATATATTTTTTATCCAAAAGTACCAAAATGAACAAAAATTTATTTTAAGTGATGCCATTTTCCATGTTGAATCTTTTGAAATCTTTATTTTTTTAAAAAAATTTTTAGATTTTATATGATTAACCATTTTCCCAATTATACCAGCATTATCAGTATATGAATTAAGAATTTCAAAAATAAAGTTTTTAGAAGGATTATCTAAAAATTTTAAAAAATTATTTTTAAAATTTATAGTTTCTTTAGGCAAAAAGTCAAGATTTAAAATAAAATCATCTATAAAATTATTTGCCATAATTTGTATTACTTCAAATATGGACTTACTATTTTTTTCCTCATTCGCCTGATTCGCAAAAATTAATTCGATTTTATCATTCCACTCCAAATCTATAAGCGATGATTCATTTTCAGCATTTATTTCTTCAATAAAATCCATTGAGAAAAATATTTTTATATAATCTCTTAAATTAGTTTTTGCCTTTATTAAAAAACCATATTTATCATTATCATTAGTAGTTGAACCAATATAAAACCCGTAAAAGTTTTTATCTTTATAATATTTTTTTAAATTATCTTGAATAATTCCACGCCAACCCTCATCAACTATCCCAATATTATTATAATTATTTAGATATGGAAATAAATATTTTTCTATTAACTTACATTTTTCTTCTGTTTTTTGCTTAATTATAGGATAAATCAAATTATAAAAAGACTTAAGATTTGCATCATTTTCAAAATCACTTATTTTATATTCTTTTTTTAAATCTAAATTTAAATTAACAATATCTATATTTTTTAATTGAAATATATCTATAATATTATTTATTGTAAACTTTCTATTAATATTATTTAAAACATTATACATATTTAATATTGAACAATCCCGATCTAACTTTAACCAAATAATTAATCTTCTAGAAATTCTTATATATTCAACTTTATCTTTAGGGAACATTTTTTTATAAACTTTATATGCCATATATCCACCACGAGACAAAAACAATAAAGGTAAGTCTATTTTCTTTTCTTCTTTCATTTTATGCAGCCAAATGCAAAAATCATATAAAAATGGCCCAAAATAACAATACCCAAATTTTTCAAGTTCATTATCAAAATTTTTATTTTTTATTAGCGCGTTAGCAATTGATACATTAATATTATCGCTTACATCATAATTTGTTTTTGCAACATTATAAGCCAAAACGCCCTGTTTTTTAGGACTTGAAAAATCTATTTTAATATTATCTCCTATATGTAAAATTTGTTTATCTTTAAATTTTTTCTTCAAAAATTCAAACATGCCATTTCCTTTTGAAAGGCCAATTTCTCCTGAGACAAAAATTTCATCAAAAGAATAACCTAAGCTTTGTAAAATATCAGTTAAAAAATTAGCAGGAAGATACATATCTGTTGTTATTATTATTTTTTTACCACTCTTTTTACATATGTCAAAAAGCTTTTTGCCTTCATTTTTTATTTGAATAAACTTCTTTTCCAACTCTAATTCTTTTTTCATAAATAAATCACACATAGATTTATTATATACATTATTCAATTTCTCATAAATATCCTTCAATACAGCTTTTTGTCCAACCTCTTTATATAATTTTATCTCAGCATCATGTCTTTTTTGAGCAAAATTAGACTCAATTTTATATTCATTATTTATCCATTCTTCTTCAATTCTAAAAATATCTATAGGTTGGGAAACATTACGACAAATCAATGTATCAAACATATCAAATGACACAATATCACATTTATTTAATAATGTAAAAAAATAGTTTAACTTTTTATCCCTACTTAAACATCTTCTACCAACGACTACTTTTTTTAATATATCCTTAAAAAATTTCATTTTTACTCCATAAAATATTTCTTCAAAATAATGTTTCGATTTATTTTTTAATAATTCCTTCTCTATAATGTCTTTTCATCCACTCCTTATATTCACCTGATTCAACATGTTTAATCCACTCTTGATTTTCCAAATTCCATTTTATTGTTTCTTTAATTCCTGTATCAAATGTATATTTAGGTTTCCAACCAAGTTCTGTTTCTATTTTTGTTGGATCCATCGCATATCTTAAATCGTGTCCTGCTCTATCTTGAACATAAGTGATTAAAGATTCTGGTTTGTTTAATGCTTTTAATATTGTTTTAACAACTTCTAAATTAGTTCTTTCATTATGTCCACCAACATTATAAATTTCTCCATCTTTACCATTTCTCACAATTAAATCTATAGCTGTGCAATGATCATAAACATGTAACCAATCACGAACATTTAAACCATTACCATAAACCGGCAAAGATTCGTTATTTAGTGCTTTTTTAATCATTAGTGGAATTAACTTTTCTGGAAAGTGATATGGCCCATAATTATTAGAACACCTAGAAATTGTAACTGGCAACTTGAATGTTCTGTGGTATGCCAACACTAATAAATCTGCAGATGCTTTTGATGCTGAATATGGTGAAGATGTTTGAATTGGAGTGTTTTCATGAAAAAATAAATCTGGTCTATCCAATGGCAAATCGCCATAAACCTCATCAGTTGAAACTTGATGGTATCTTTTTATCCCATACTTTCTACACGCATCCATTAAAACTTGAGTGCCCATAATATTTGTTTTCAAAAATATTTCTGGATTTTCTATTGACCTATCAACATGAGATTCTGCTGCAAAATTAATAACATAATCAAACTTTTCATCTTCAAACATTTTATACACGGCATCTCTATTGCAAATGTTTTCGTGTATAAATTTAAAATTAGGCTTATCCAATATTGGCGCTAATGTTTCCATATTGCCTGCATAAGTTAAAGCATCTATACAAACAAAGTTATCCTTTGGATATTTTTTTACCATATAATGACAAAAGTTTCCACCAATAAACCCCGCTCCACCTGTAATTAAAAATTTCATAATATATCTCCTTTTCAATACTTATTAAACAATATTTTTACTTTAAAACTTATTTTATTTAATGTTTTAAATTTTAACAAAAAATATAATTTATTTTTAAATTTTCTATAATTTTGTAATCTATTTATTATTTGTATATACTCATCTTTCACAACGCTTTCAAAACCAACAATATACTGATTAATTAATTTTAATGTAGATAAATCATAATTATATTTACTCCAAATAATATTATTTAATTTTTTAAATTTATCTTTATTTTGACCAATCAAATTATTTGAATGCTGTCTATATAATATAAAAGCATCATCTTCACTATAAATAAAATGGCAATCTTTTGTTAAACAAGCTATCACTGCCAGCCAATAATCATGCAAATAAATATTATTTGGATAATATTGAGTTACAATATTTTTAAAACCCTTATCAAATATCATAGTGCAACCAGTTGCAATGTTTTTAGAAATTATATTTATTGATTTATACTGTTTTTTTCTACGCCTATTCATAATATCATATTGTTTTAAATTCTCATCAACTATTTTTAAATTAGAACAATATAATGTATTTTCACCAACTTGTTTTATTTTGTTAATTCCAGCAATCAATTTTTCTTCAAGCCAAACATCATCTTGATCACTAAAAGCATAATAATCAAATTCTTCACTATTTTTAAATTCAAAAACAGAATCTAGAAAATTATATGTAAAATTCTTGTTTTTTTCATTAATATGCAAAATTATGTTATTATATTTTTTTTGATACTCCTTTATAATTTCAACTGTTTTGTCTTTTGAGCAATCATCGGAAATATATAAAGTTAAATCTACATTTTTTTGTTTTAAAATACTATCAATTTGTTCTTTTAAGTATTTTTCTCCATTGAATGTGGACATAATAACTAAAACTTTTGGTAAACCTTTTTTCATAATTTTTCCTTTATTTTTTTAATTCGTTTTTTATATATCTAGTAACAGCATCTTGCCAAGTTGGTAATCTTTCAAACCCCGCATCATCTAAAGATTTTTTAGAAAGACGAGAATTTAATGGTCTTTTCGCTTGTTGTGGGATAGTTTTTAAATATTCTTCTGTTGAAACTGGATGAACAATAGTTTTTTTACCAGCTACATCAAAAATTTCCGTAGCAAATTCACTCCAACTACAAAAACCCTCGTTTGTAGCATGATAGACACCATATTTATCAGTTTCTATCATAGTACATAATAGTTTTGATAAATCATAAGTATATGTTGGTGACCCAATTTGATCACAAACCACATTTAAATCTGTTTTGGTTTCAGATAACTTCAACATTGTTTTCACAAAATTATTTCCATTAATCCCAAACACCCATGAAACTCTCACTATAAAATATTTTTCTACCTTTTGAGCCTCTAACTCTCCTTGATACTTCGTTTTACCATAAACAGAAAGCGATTTTTTATTGTCATTGATCTCAAAAGGTTTATCTCCTTCTCCGTCAAAAACATAATCTGTAGAGATATAAACAAACTTACTATTCAATTTTTGTGCCGCTTCTGCCAAATATCTTGTTCCCAAAACATTCACATCATAACATTTCACAGGATTTAATTCCGCCTTATCTACAGCCGTCCAAGCCGCATTATGCATAATCACATCAGGCTTATAATTTTCTATAAATTTTTTAACTTCTGCTTCTTGAGTAATATCTAAGTCTGCGTGTCCTACCCCTAAAATATTGTTATATCCTCGTTCTTTTAATTCTCTTAATATATCATATCCCAATTGCCCTGTCGCACCAGTGACTAAAATTCTCATACTATTTTTCAATATATTCTCCTAATTTATTGTTTTTTCCATCTCTAATTCCACATCTTATCATTTTCCATGTTTTTATATGTTGTTTTTCTAAAATAGATTGTTTTATCGCATTAATAAATGAATAATCTTTTCTTATTTCTTTTATAAATTTTTTATATTCTTTTGAGCCATTTTTAAAAAGATAATAAAAATTTCTATACATATAATAATATCTAATAGGAGAATGTGATGACCTTTTTTTCTTTATAAAACCAAGATTAATTGTTTGAACTTCTCCCAAATTATGTTCAATAAACAAATTTGGCATTATATAGTTTTTATAATCTTTTATACACAATTGAACAGATACATCATAATCAACTAAATCCATAAATAAATTAGCATTGTATCCATCTATGTTTTGGTAAGCTTTTAAATTTAAAAATGCTCCAGAAGTTATTATGAAAGGATATTCTTGAAGATGATCCTCTCCTTTATTATTTCCTCTAATCTTACTTGCCGAATAATTTAAACCAATTAAGCCAACTTTATTAATATCTAATTGGTTTAAAATTTTTTCAACAATATTAAAATTTTTTGTAGGAAATTTACTATCTTGATCCATAGAAAGCAAAAAATCATAACCTTCTTCTGCAGCCAAATCTGTTGCATCTTTTAACGCCTTTGCTATTCCTTTGTTCCCATGCATTGAAACATACTTAATTTTAGGTGTTTTAATAATTTTTTTTATAAATGGCACATCTTGTGTAGAGTTATCCATAACATACAATTTATCCAAAAAAGGCAAATATGTAGAAATATTTTCTATAATTTCCTCTCTAGGGTTATATAAAACAACTGTTCCAGCTATTTTCATTATTACCTCTCAAACTTAAATTCACAATCACTATCTTTATATAGTGGAGCATTTTTGTCTTTTTCTGAAAGAATTGGATTTTCATATTCCCAATCCACTCTAAACTCAGGATCATTATATTTTACAGATCTATCACATTCTTTGTTATAATATTCATCAACTTTATATTGTACTTCAACATCATCAGTAAGAGTGATAAAACCGTGCAAAAATCCCTTTGGGATAAACAATTGTATTTTGTTTTTAGCACTAAGTTCAACTTTTATCCATTTTTTATATGTTGGTGATCCCTTCCTAATATCTACAATAACATCATAAATTTTACCTCTTGTACATCTAATTAACTTGCTTTGGCAATAAGGATTTAATTGGCAATGTAGCCCCCTCAAAACACCTTTTTGAGATGAATAAGAATGATTATCTTGAACAAACTCAACACCTATAACCTCTTCTAGTTTTTGTTTAGAATATGTTTCCATAAACCAACCACGATTGTCTCCATGTATGTCTGGCACAATAATATAAGCACCTTCTAATTCTGTTTTTTTAATTTCCAAATTAATATTACTCCTTTTTTTTATGATGAATTATACCACTATTCGCAACACTAAACAAATGTTTACCATATTGATTCTTTTTCATTAACTCAGCTCTCTCAAGAAGTTGTTTTTTTGTTATCCAATTATTTTTATACGCTATTTCCTCTGGACAACTAATTTTTAAGCCTTGATGTTCTTCTACCATCTTAACAAACATTGTCGCATCAGCTAAAGTTTGATGTGTACCTGTATCAAGCCATGTCATACCTCTCCCAAAAGTAACCACATCTAAATTTCCTGCATGCAAATACAGTTTATTAACATCAGTTATTTCCAACTCTCCTCTATTTGAGGGCTTTATAGATTTTGCATATTCTATCACTTTTTTATCGTAAAAATAAAGTCCTGTGACTGCATAATTAGATTTTGGGTCTTCCGGTTTTTCTTCTATTGATATAACTTTATTATTTTTATCAAATTCCACAACTCCAAATCTCTCAGGATCATTTACATGATATCCAAAAATTGTGGCAATGTTTCTTATCAAATTTTGTTTTGCTCGTATTAATCCAGAGATAAGTCCATCACCATAAAAAATATTATCTCCTAAGATCATACAAACACCATCTGCATCTTGCAAAAACTCTTCACCTAAAATAAAAGCTTGAGCAAGACCATCTGGAGATGGCTGAACTTTATATTTTAAATTCAAACCAAATTGACTACCATCACCTAAAAGTTCCTCGAATCTTGGTGTATCACTTGGAGTTGAAATAATTAATATATCCCTTATCTCCGCAAGCATCAAAACAGAAAGCGGATAATATATCATCGGCTTATCATATATCGGTAACAATTGTTTACTTGTTACCATTGTTAGTGGATATAGTCTGGTTCCACTACCCCCTGCTAAAATTATACCCTTTATTTTCATTTATTTTCTCCTTTTTGTTGTTTTTATTATTTCTCTGTTGTTTTTTATTGTTAAATTACCTAAACCTGTTATGTTGTCATTATTTTCTGATTTATTTTCTGGTTGTGATATATATTTAAACAAAAATATACCAATAATAAACCAAAATAACGACATTACTTTGGAAGACTCAAACATATCTATAAATACTGCACCTAAAAGAATAGTTATAGAAGTAAAGATAACTAAAACATTTAATAAATCCTTTCTTCCTTTTGTCATTAAAAATATTCGAACAAAAATACAAATAAATAATACTAATCCTACTAATCCATTTTCAGCTAACATTTTAATATAGTTCCCATCTATTGTTACATTTGATCCAAATCCATAACCAAATATTGGAAAGCTTAAAAATACATTCAACATAGCCGCCCATTTGAACATTCTCATATTAAAGCTTACATCTCCACCACCATATAATGAATACGGCTGACCTTCATATAAATTTTTATAATAATCATCATAAGTAACATTTTGTATATTATACGAAATTGAGTTAAAAATTTCATGTAAATTTAGTGAATTAAATCTTTGTAGGAATGAAAACGCTTGATATTTTATAAGCACAAATAATAGACAAACAAAAGTTATACAACCAACAGCTTCTATGATCTTAAACTTCTTATTACTGAAAACAAATATCATTAAAAAAGTTATAAGTATGTTAATTGCAATAGGCGTTCTAGACATTGTCAAAGCAACGGCAACAAAATTAAAAAAAATAAAACAACTATTTAAAATTTTATCTTGCCACGATTTACTTTTTATCACACTATAAATATACAATGGAAGTATTAAATTACAATATGCACCCAACTCATAAGCCCCATTAAATTGAGCTGTTGCATATGTTACTACTGGACTATATTCCCCAATTAAAAAGCCACCAATTAATTTAGAATATTGTAAAATACAAAGAATAAAAATATATAATAAACTAATATCTATCACTTGTTTAAATATTTCTAAATAATTTGTCTTATTAAAATAAATAAAATCAGCCCCCACAAGAATAAAGCAAAAATATTCAACTTTTCGCACAAGTCCTAAAATAGATGCCAAAGGAGAAATAGTTAATCCACCAAGTATCCCCCATAAAAATGATATAAAGCTTGCCCCTAAATAAGCATAACATATCAACATTAACTTGCTTTTAAATAAACTTTTACAGGACTTAAATTTTTCAAATAACAAAACAAAACAAAAAATCAAAATTATAATATCCTCTATCCTTATACCAGTGGTTACATTCGCAATCGGTGTTATAATATTAATTTTAGGCAAAAATATCCATATAATTAAAACATATAAAGACAGGTAATTTCTTTTAAATATTAGTAATACAAAAAACAAAATTATTAATACAATTCCCACACAAATCATTAATAAATTCATTATAAATTTTCTCCAATTTTATCTAGTGTTTAATTTAAATTTTTTGATTTCTACAAAAATTTTTCTTACCTTTTTTAAACCCCAACCATCTTAATAACATATCAGGTAAAAATCTAAACAAAACTTTTATGTTAAATTCTTTAAGAGCTCTTTTTAAAACATATTTTGCTAATCCACCACCCGCCTTGTTTGTTCCATATTCATTTAAATAAGGATTTTGCGCAAAGAACACACCTATATCATAGTATCGTTTATAGAGCTGTTTAAATGTAAATTTATGTGAATGATAAACAATAGAATCTGAACAATATTTAATTTTATATCCATTAGTTATTAGTTTATGCGCTATATACATATCTTCATTTGTTGGGAAAATTTTTCCATCATATCCATTTAATTTTTTAAATACAGAAGTTTTTATTGCACTAGAAGCATCAGAAAAGAAAAATGCGTTTAATCCTTTTTTGTTAATATCAGCTTTCGTATTTATATAAGATTCTAAAGGATAATTTTTTTCTCTAGTATATTTTTCAATATTGTTATATTTTGATATTTGCCTTGAAAAACTAGCCTCCGCTTCACCATCAATAATTGGCTTGACTAATTTTTTTAGCCAATCACAATCCTTTATAACAACATCTTGCGTTATAAAAACCAAAATATCTGATTGACTACTCAAGCCAGCCTCTTCCCTCGTTTTACTATGAGAAAACTCTTTTTTAAGAATTTTTTTAAATGGAATTTTATTTTCTTTCAGTATTTTTTCACTATCATCACTTGATTCAGTTAAAATAAAATTAATCTTTGTTATATTAACTTCTTTCTGCATATCTAATGAAGATTTTAAACTTAAAATATAATCCGCAGCATTATAAAGTGGACATATTATTTCTATATCATTCATATCTTCTCCTAATCCTTTGAATATCAACATATTTAGTATAACAAAGCAGCTACTTTTAGTCAATTAAAATTGTATGCTTTTCGTTTTTTCCTTGAACAAAATTAGATTATATTTTATTACAATTTAAAAATAGAGTATATAATATATAGTTAAGATAAAATGAAAATTAAATAATTCTTATGCAAAAAATAAAAAGATTGAATTAATCAATCTTTTAAAAACTTAAAAAATAAAATTTTCTATCATTTTATTGCTCTATTGCTTTCTTTTCTAACTTCTTTTTGTTTTTTTCTTCTTTTTGTTTTAGGTAGTCATCTCTTAATTTTTGCATACTTTGTGAGATAATATTGCTTGCCTTTTCTAAAACTTCTTTTGTTAACTTTTGCCCAGCAAATTCATCAAGCACAAAAGGCTTTCCAACAAGCAAGACATTTCTTCTGCAAAACTTAGGTTTTTTCAAAAGCCACATAGGAACAATTGGAGCTTGCGACTTTATGGCAAACATTGCCGTTCCGTTTTTTAAAGACATATTCTCGCCATCAGTTATATCTTTTCTTGTTCCCTCAGGAAATAATAGTAGTCTTTCTCCATTTTTTAACGCATCTAATGCTTGTTTTATTGACGACACTCCAACTTGCTCTCTGTTAACAGGTATTCCCCCATAACTTTTTAAAACAGCTCCAACAAATTTATTTTTAAAAAGAGTGTGCTTTGATAGAATATAAGGTCTTCTATAAAATTTTGTTTCAATAACAACCACATCCATATTAGACCTATGATTACAACACAAAATTGCACTTCCTTTTTTAGGAACATTCTTTTTCCCTATAACTTTTGTTGGATAAAAAACTGCTGTTGGCAAATATACAATAGCGTGACTTACTCGATAAAAAAACATATCAAAGCTCCTTTAAATATTTTATTTCATTCTCAAAAAGCGGTCTGCATTCCCCCTCACTAAGCCCAGATAAAGTAAGTTTTCCAACCGCAATTCTCTCTAAAGCTGTGACTTTTTTGCCAATACTCAAAAACATTCTTCTAACCTGTCTGTTTTTGCCTTCATGAATAGTTAATTTAACTTTGCTTTCTTTTTTGTTTGACCTTATCAAGTTAACTTGCGCTTTGCTGGTTACAAAACCCCCAATATCCACACCTTTTTTAAGTTTTGCAATGTCTAACAAACTAACTTCACCTTTAACTGTTACCAAATAAGTTTTTCCAAGCTCAAATGATGGATGTGTTAACTTTTGAGTTAAATCGCCATCGTTTGTAACCAAAAGTAGTCCCGACGTGTTATAATCAAGTCTTCCTATAGGATAAAGCCTTTTTCTGCTTTCTGGAATAAGTTCCATAACAGTTTTTCTGTGTTGAGGGTCACTGACTGTTGTAACATAACCCACTGGCTTATATAAAATATAATATTCAAAATCACCTTTTATTCTTATGGCTCTGTCATCAACTGTTACCAAATCTTTTTTAATATCAATTTGAGTGCCAAGTTTTTTAACAGTTTTTGCATTTATCTTCACTCTTCCACTTTCTATAATTTCATCGCATTTTCTTCTAGACGCAATCCCGCAAGATGCCATAAATTTGTTTAAACGCATTTATTCTTTTTTCCTTTTTATTTTTAAGCATTCCAGTTATCTAAAATTTCTTTTATTTTATCTTTATATAACTTTGAATCCACTTCTTCTATTGTATATACTTTTTCAGAAAAAATCAAGTGATTGTTAAAATAAATTTGAATCTCCCCAACTTCGTCATCTTTTTTTAATGGCGCTTTTAAATTTTCTGGAACATTGAACTCCACACTCAAATTGCTTTCTTCTTCAATTGATAAAGGTAGTGACAATCCTTGTTTTGAATATAGCCCCACATTATCTAATTTTCCGTTTTTAACCTCCACATTTTTAACATAAAAATATGATGGCAAAATTTCAATCATTCTAAATTTTTGAAAAGCGAGTTTCAGCATATCTGAGCTTTCTTCAAACATTGGTCCACAATTAAAAACAACGCAAACAAATCTTAAATTATCTCTTTCGCAAGCTGAAACTAGGCACCTTCCCGCATCATCGGTAAAGCCAGTTTTAACGCCAATACAACCTTCCAAGCTATTTAATAATTTGTTTTTGTTAACCAAATATCTAAAGTTTTCTTTCCCTTCACATATTTTTATGCTCTTTGTTTTAACAATTTCAGCAAAGTCCTTGTTTTCTAAAGCATATGCTGTGATTAACGCCAAATCATATGCTGTTGTGTGATGCCCATTTTCATCAAGCCCATGGGGATTTTTAAAGTTTGAATCTTGTGCACCAACTTTTTTTGCTAAGTTATTCATCATTGCACAAAAATTTTCAACACTTCCTCCAATCTCTTTAGCTAGAGCCACGCTTGCATCATTTCCGCTTCGAAGCATTAACCCATACAAAAGTTCTCTAATTGAAATTTGTTCGCCCTCTTTCAAATATATGCTTGTTCCACTAACGCCCACGCAAGATTTGTCTATTGTGATTATTTTATCTAAATCATCACAATTTTCTATTGCTGTTATTGCGGTAACAATTTTTGTGGTGCTTGCCATTGGAAGGGCTTCATAGGCATTTTTGCTATACACAATTCTTTTTGTGGAAGCCTCAATCATAACAGCACTTTTTGCCGAACATGAATAATCTATTTTGTCTTTAAACAAATTATCTTCAGCATAAACAAAATTAAAAGAATTTAAAAAAAGCATAAAGAAACACAAAATAGCGAAAAAACTAAAATATTTTGTCTTATTTTTTTGCATTTTTCACTTCCTCCTTAACTTTTTTAAGTTTTGCTTTGCTATCATTTTTTAAAACATAACAAACAGCATCTAAAAGTTTTTTTATTGATTTTTTATAAATATTTTCACTATTTAATGGTATAAATTTTTGCTCCAGTTTGCTTACCACAAAAAATCCTATTGGCTCAGCAACACATCCCGAGCTTGTTCCGCCTGCAAAGGGATATGATTTGTTGTGTGTTTTTGCATACTCCCCACCCCCTGAAACATACCCCACGCTAATTTTTATGAGTGGCAAAACTTTTGTTCCATCTTCTAATGTTATCTCATCTCCAACAACATTGTTTGTGTCAAATTGTGGAACTAAATTTTTAAATCCATTTTTTATTAAATCACAAAGACTGCTTTGCTCCATTTTTTGCTCCTTTTTTTATTTTTTGTATAACAATTTTTATTAAAAACATATACACATAAATTGGAAAAATCAAAAAAGACATATACCCTGAAAATTTAAATTGATTTTCATCAAATTTTGTCTTACAAACATATTGTGCGTTCGATTTTTTATTATTATGCAAAAAAGATAAAAAGCTGTTAAAAAGCGTTATACTAACTCCACTTAAAATTGCCGATTTAAACGCATCATTTTTTATGCCAATCTCAGCAAAAACAAAACTTTTAAAAATCTTTAATTTTTTAAATACTAAATTATAAAATAGCAATATAACACCAAAATTTTTAAAATCTATAAAAACATCTTTCTCTGTTTTCTTTTTAAAAATGGTTACAAATTTAGGTTTTATTCTAAATTGAAAAGAAATGATTGGAATAAATAAAAAGGTTAATGAAATCGCTCCCATATTTTTTATAATATTTATATAAAATCTAAATTGAAAAAACAAAGGAAAAAACAACAAAATTATTAAGCATAAAAAAATTATTAAAAAAACATAATATAATTCCATAATTATACTTTTTGAAAAAATAATAAAAAAATGCAAAAAATTAAAACAAAAAACGCACATATTGTGCGTTTTTTAGTTATCGCTATTTATTTTATCATTTAAATCTTCTGATAAAAACATATTCTTAAAAGTTTTGTTCTTTTTCATAAGTTCGTCAAAAGTGCCTGATGTTACAATTTTTCCATTATCTAAAAAGTCATCATTAAACATTATTTTTTATATTTTTATTTATAAAATTTTTTGTTGCTTTTTCTAATTTTTCAGGTTCACAAAGTAAAAATATGTCTGGTTCATACCCCAAATTTTCCACTATCTCATTCCCTATATTTGCAAAAAATGAAGCACCAATACTTAATCCAATTTTACTATTATCCAAATAGAATTTTGGCATTATATTCCCAAAATGTTGTGCACCACAAGTATAGTCACCAAGAAGCACCATATTTTCGCAATTTGCCCAATAACTGAACACTTCGCCAGCAGAAAAACTTTGATTTTGCAATATAAACAGATTGTTTGTTGCAACTTGACATCTAATCAAATTTTTTTCATTTAAAACCCTAATCTTTACAATACCATTTCTTTCTCCATCATTTTTTAAAATCTTTTCAATACCAGAAATATAACCATTAGTATCATCTTTTGATATTTTCACTTGCCCTGTTGCCAAATGGAATAAATTTATAAACCTACAATCAGCTAGTTCAAATTTTTCCATAATTAGCTTGTTTACTGTATCTGCACCACCTATGTTAAAAGTGGAATTGATTATTACATTTTTTCTTTTTTTAGCATTTTTTTCCACAAATCTTAATTTTTTTGATAATAATTTTTTATTTTTTTCAAAAAACAATTTACAATTACGCAATCTTATATACAAATAATTTTTTTTCTTTTTGACATCAATCATTTTGTTCTTAGGTCTTGTTTTAGGCAATAAAATTTTCTTTAAATCAGCCTCAATATTCATATTTTCAAGTTCAATATCACAAGTTTTTTCTCTTAACACAATGCAATAGAATAATTCTCCATCTTCATTGCATGCAACTTTTATATATTTATCTAAGTCATTTGATGAGTTAATTTTTTTAATTTGAATTAATTTTTCATTATCCAACACATAATATTTATTATCGATTTTTCTAATATCAAATTTATCACAAAAAAATGTACTAATTCTTTGCCCAAAACAAAATCTTAATCCGCTTTTTTTAATACAAAAATGCTTATCTTGTATGAAGTTTAAATTATCATATATTAATTTTGCAAAATCAGCAACTTGTATTCCGTCTTCCAAAAGTTGCCCTGAAATTGTATCAAATGCCTTTAAAAACTTTTCTTCACCAAACACAAAATAACCACTGTAAGTCCAACGCAACAAGAATTTAAGTTGCTCCAAATCGTGCAATGCCTGTTCTCTTGTGAGAATATCAATGCTATTATCACTGGGAGTTAAATTTATATATTTGCAAAGTTCATCTTTGCTAGGATAATTGTTATATTTTTCTTTTATGTTATTAAAAATATCACTTTCTTTGCGATATTCAAAGAAAAACCACAATCTTTTCTTTCTTTTTTAAAAATTTTCTTTAAAATCAAAAATAGGCTTTCCATTATTAACCATATACAAAACTCCTTATATTTAGTTATATCTGCTTCATACATTCTCAATAATATTTTATATCTATGATTGAACCATATCCACTGAGATTAGATTTTCTCTCCATAAATAATAGTTTAATAATTTTAACATAAAATTCTTAAATGTCAATATCAAAATTAAAAAACACCTTAATTTTTAAAGTGTTTTTTGTGCTTTTTATTCTTCTATAACTTGAGTTGGTTCTTCAATCTTTTCTCTTTCTTTGTTTTGCTCTTCCACTTCTTTTTGAACTTCATCAAAATCTTTAACTTCAAATTCACGATAAAGGGCGTTGGAATCATTTTTAATAACTTTTATTTGCTCCAAAAGTTCTTCATATTTTGGAAGGTCATCCAAACTTTCTATTTCAAAGCGCTTTAAAAACTCATCTGTTGTTCCAAACAAAATTGGCTTTCCAACCGCATCTTTTCTGCCAACAACTTCAATTAAGTTGTGTGTGAGTAATAGCTGAATGGCATAATCACACGACACCCCCCTAACTTGTTCAACTTCCATTCTGGTTATTGGCTGTTGATAAGCAATTATTGCCACAGTTTCTAAAGCTGCTTTTGTTAACGCCTTTTCTTTTATTGGATTTAAAACTTGAGCTATTTGCTCAGCATATTTTGGGTTGCTTGTTAGCTGAACTTTGTCTTTATAGGTTATAACTTGTATTCCATCACTTTCTGTGTGTTTTTCTTTTAAAACTTCTATTGCCTTTTTAACTTCATCGGGTTTAACTTCAAGCTTTTCAGCAATGTCTTTTATTTCAACTCCATTTCCCGCAACAAACAATATGCCTTCTAATATATCACTCAGCATCTTTGTTTCCATCTTCTTCCTCCTTTATGTCTTCCCGTAGTTCTATTTCAATTTCTTCAAAAACATCATTTTGTTTAACTCTTATAAACTTTCTTTTAAGTAATTCTAGCATCGCCAAAAAGGTTATAATAACTTCACCTTTTGAATAATCTTGTTTAAAGCATTCGGTGAATTTAACTTTTTTCTTTTCTCCAACAAAATCTCTCATATGAGTTATGCTGTCTGCAAGGGTGAATCTATCTTTGCTTATCTGCTTTTGCTCGTGCTGTTTTTCTTTTTTATCAATTTTAACCAAAAGTTTTGAAAAAGCATCAACAAGCCCTTGCATATCCATATTTTTTAAAACCATTCTATAATCTCCAGCGGATTTGTCTGGTTCTTTATAAAAGTGGTCGATATTTTCTTTTAATGCAAGCTCAGTGCTGGCTTCCTTAAATATTTTATATAATTGAAGTTGCCTTTTAAGTGCCACTTCTGGGTCTTCCTCTTCTTCCTCTTCTTCATCATTTTCAACAGGTAACAAGTTTTTAGATTTTATTTCTAAAAGCGTGGCGGCAACTGAAACAAATTCACTTTTTTGCTCCATATTAAGCTCTTGTGATTCCATATAATTTAAAAATTGCTCTGTTAGGTCTGCCAAATGCACTTCCATAATATCAAGTTTTGTTTCTTTTATAAGCTCTAACAAAACATCCAAAGGCCCAACTTCTTCACCAAGCTGAAACATTATGTTTGCTTCTTCAAGAGTTGGCAAAATAAATTCATTTCCTAAAAGCTCTTTTTCTTTTTCTAAAAGTTCTTGTTCAGACATTTTTTTAATGCCAGACTTTTCTCTCTCATCTGTTATATCAACAACGGGAGGAACAGCCGAATCACTTTTTGATTCAGCACTTAAATCTATTTCAATTTCGATAACTCTTTGTTCCTCCATAATTTTCTCCTATATAAAGATTTTGGCAAAAAGATTAAATAAATCTGTGTATAAAACTTGCAAAACAAGATTTATAAAAAGCCCCAAAAGTTGTGAAAGTATTAAAACAATCAAAATTATTAAGCCATATCTTCTCATAAACACCATAAATTTGTTGTTATATGACAAAAACGCCTGCAAAAATGCATATCCATCAAGTGGATAAATTGGCAAAATGTTAATCACAACCAACACATAATTTATGATTGCAAAGAAGTAAAAAAGATATTGCAAAAATAATAGTATTATCACATCCGAATTAAAGTAAAGCTCAGCAACAACGCTTACAAAAGTAAAAATTATTCCCAAACACAAATTTGTTATAATTCCAGAAAGTGAAACCCATATTTGCCCTTTCCTGAAATTTTTGTAAAGATTTGGATTTGTTTGAACTCCTTTTGTCCACCCAAAACCAAAAACAACTAAAAACAACATCCCAAGGGGGTCTATGTGTTTTGCTGGATTTAAACTTAGTTGCCCACTTAGTTTTGCTGTTGGGTCACCCATTTTGTTTGAAACATAAGCTCTAACAAATTCTCTTATGGTTATTGCAAAAATTATTGCAATAAGCCACGCAAGCAAAACAACCAGCATTATATAAAAAGGTTGATTTGATGCAAAAATTGAATATAGCCCCACAAAAATATCTCCTTATAAAAATTTTTTATATATCTTTCTTTTTTATTCTTTTACTTCTGGTTAACTCAAAACTCATTTCAATAAGTTCTTCCACCAAACTTTTTTGAACAGTGTTGTTTAAAACAATGGTAACCCAGTCACCTTTCATATGATATGGTGGCAAAATTTTTTTGTTGTCTATCAAACTGTTTATAAAAATTGGATTTGACTTAACATTTAAAACATCAATTTTCTCATCGCCACCAATCCCAAGTTTTGAAGAAGAAATGTTCATCATAAGAGCAAACCACTTGCTGTTTTCTCTATGCCTAAAAACTTCATAGTCTGGAAATTTTGCCCAAGGCTTATCTGGCAACACCTCAAAACTATTTTTTATAAACTCTCGGGCAAAATTTCTGTCTGCAAAAGTGCTTTTCATATTCTCCTCCATAAATTCAATTTTAGCAAAACAAACAAAAGAAAGCAACTAAATAAGCCTATTTTACGCATTTTTTGTTCTATGGAAAAATAAAATTTAATATAATTAAATAATGAAATTTTCAAAAGCAAAAAACGCATCCATAATTTTTTCTTGTTTTATTTTATTTTTAATTGTTGCACTCACACTTTATCCACAAACCTATATGCAAAGCATATTAAATGGACTAGACATTTGGCTCACCTCAGTTGTTCCCGCACTCTTTCCATTTTTTTTCTTAACAAAACTGCTAACAAAACTTGGGTTTATTGAAAAGCTTTCAAAGATTTTTGCCCCCTTTACTCAAAAACTTTTTAAATGCCCTGGGATTTCTGGATATGTGTTTTTTATGAGCATAATTTCTGGATATCCAGTTGGCTCAAAGCTTGTTGGCGAACTTTATGAAAACGGAAAAATTTCAAAAACTGATGCCATAAAAATGAATTCATTTTGCTCCACTTCTGGCCCACTTTTTGTTATTGGAACAATTGGGGTTGGAATGCTATTATCTCAAACTGCTGGAATTATAATTTTAATTTCACATATTTTTGGAGCTATTTTAAATGGATTTCTTTTTAGAAACTATAAAAAAAATGATATTGATTTAAAAAATAACATAGAAAAAACAAATTTGCATAAATCGGATGATATTTTAAAATCAACAATGGAAGATAGCATAATTTCAATTTTTATGGTTGGCGGATATATTGTTGTTTTTTATATGATTATTGATGTGCTTTTTAATTTTCATATTTTATCATCTTTTTCTAATCTATTTTTTAATTTTTTAAATTTTTTCAACTTGCCAAAATCTTTTTTTGATGGTGTTTTTTCTGGAATTGTTGAAGTTACAAGAGGAGCTTATAATTTGTCATCTTGCAATGTTTCAAAAGATATTTTATGTGTTGCTATCTGCGGGCTTGTTTCTTTTGGAGGAATTTCTATTCATTTGCAGTCATTAACCTTTTTGTCTAAATGCAAAATAAAAATGAGTGTTTATCTTCTTCAAAAAATCACCCATTCTATTTTTTCTATGTTAATATGTGCTTTAATTATGTTAATTTTGTAATTTTGCATAAAAATCACTTAAAACCTCTTGTAGTTCATCCCTATAAAATCTTACGCTTTTTATGCCAGCTAAAAGATAATATAAACTTATAACCAAAGCATTCATTATTTTTAAATTGCCAATATCCATGCTTTGAACCATTCCATCAATTGTTATATTTATTTCATCACGCCTATCTGGTTTAACTTTTGGGTCAGCGTTTATGGTGTCTTTTATTTGCTTCAAAACCCTGTTAACTTGTGAATAGAAATTGCCCAAAAGGTCTTCTTCAACGCATTCATTTTCATCATCACTATCTTCATCCACTGTTTTTTGAACTTCTTCTTTTTCAACCTTTTGTTCGGTTGAAATCAAGTTTATTTCATCATCACCGCTTAAAATTGCGCAAAGAGCATCTCTAAAAGGAAAGATAACCTTGTGAACAAAATTTAAAAATCCATAAGACATATCAAAACTATCTCCACTTGTGAAATATTCTCTTATAAAAGAATGCAAGTCTAACGTGTGAGTGTCAAATTCGCTTAAAAGATTAAACACAAGGGCAACCAGCTTTTTTTGCTCTTGTGGAAGCTTTAAATATAATGGCTTGCCATCATTTTTTATTTGCGCTTTTTGTTTTTCAATCTCATAATTAAAGTTTATTAAACACTCTCCAACCGTTGCAAAAAGGTCGGCACTTTCTAATATTATTCTTAAAATTTTTCCAATTTTTGCATCAGCTAAAATTATTTTTGCGTTTTGCATATCTGTGCAAGCATCATAAAAATCTATTAAATTATTTTTCGTTTCCATTTTTGTTCCCCATTTTTATACCATATTAGTTTAACATAAGAAAACAAAAACTCCAAACATTTTAAGAATATTTTTTAAATTTTTGAGGCTTTTTTATTTGTCAGATATAAATTTCTGTGTTATAATTAAAACATTAAAATTTGGAGGAATGATTTTGAAAGAAAATTTTTCAAGAGACGACACAGAAACAAAATTGATTCTCTTATATATGCTAGAACAGATTGAAATTCCGCTTAGTGAGCAATTTATTTTTGATATATGCACAACAAGAAATCCTTGGATAAACTACATGGAATGCAAAGCAGTGTTTCCAGAACTTATTAAGTTTAAGATGATATTCTCACCCGATGAACAAAGTGAAAATCAAAGATTTTTGCTTACCGCACAAGGCAGAAATTGTGTTAATTCATTTTATAATGAAATACCAGAAGCCTTGAGAGAAGACATTTCATCTTTTTGTAAAAGCAACAGAATGTATTTTAAAAGATTGCAAGAATATGTTGCAGACTTTAAGAAAAATGCTGATGGCACATATATGGTTAAACTTAAGATTATTGATTCAACATCAAACATACCAACATTTGAAATAAATATAAATTTGCAAACAAGAGCTGAGGCAATAAAAGCTATGGAGCTTTGGCCAAACAAAGCACCAAACTTCTATGAATTTGTTTATACCAATCTTTTGGATTGGACATCAAAAGGGGAATAAAAATATGGAGTCTTATAGAACACTTGGAACTTGCTCTCGCCAAATACTTTATGAAGTTGATGAGAACAATATTTTAACAGATGTAAAATTTTTGGGTGGTTGCCCAGGAGGTCTTCAAGCTTTGGCAAGATTTACAAAAGGCAAACCAATTTGTGATGTTATAAAAATATGTGAAGGCATAAAGTGCAAAAATGACACTTCTTGCCCAGACCAACTTGCAAAAGCTTTGAAAAGCTATATAAAATCACAAGAAGAGCCAACTCAAACTGTGAAAAGAGGTCACCCTCAAGTTTTAAAACTGAATATTCAAGTTGTTAATGTAAAATTACAAAAAAAGGGAGAATAATTCTCCCTTTTTTAATTTTTGATGCTATATGCTTAATTTTTGTTGGAATATCACAAAATTTTAAGGCAATACACTCAAAAATCAACTATTTATTTAAGTGTTCTATAGCCAGTTTCGTTGCTTTTTTAATTTCCTCAAACAAAGAATGGATTGTTTTTTATCATAAACTCAACATTTTCACCCAAACTTTTTAGCTTTTTGTTTAGCTCCTTTGGGTCAATAGTTAAAATTTTAGGGTTAATTAACAAAAGCGTTCCAACTTCAAACTCTGGATAACCATAAATATCTAAAAGTTCAGTGTTTAAAAAAGCATTTTTATAATCAGCACTCTTCAAATCTGGGCAAACCAAAAAACAAGTGTTTATATCTTCTTTGCTCATATTAAAACTTTTCAATAATTTAACAATATCTGTTTTCATAAAACCCTACCTATTTATAATTGCTTCTTTTTCAAGTTCTGTTAAAGTTATTTGCTTGTGCGTTTTATCAGTTTTGCATCTAGAGTTATATTCTCTTTCAACCTCTTCAACAACTTCTTCTGTTATTGGATATTTTTCTATCAAACTTTTTGTGTCTGTTCCATAAATTTTTTGAAACCTCTTTTCTGGCGCAACCAAATCTATCGCATAATCGCTAACATTTTTAAATTTATATCTAAAATATTGATATCTGGCATAAATTGCATCTTCGCTTGTTGATAAAATTGAAGAGTTAAAAACTTGTTCATCATCAAAAAACCTAGATGTGAGCATATATCTAAATCTCAGCCTCATTGCTGGAAAATTTAACAAAAATGGATGTTCAACAATTTTTTGCCTACTCACTCCCAGCATATCAAAAACTTCTAGCTTTGTTTTTGCCGATGTTGGACTGTTTGAATTTATGCTAAAAACAAGGTTTAGAGGATATCTTAAAAAGAATAATGTTAAATCATCCTGATTCAAATCAAGCTCTTTTTGATAAAACTCAAGTTTAGGTTTTATATTTTCTGAGCTAATATTTTTTATGTTTTTTATATAAGGTTTAATTTTTTCAAAAACCTCATCATAATTTATGTTTTCCATATTAACCTCTGTTTTGTGTGACGAAAAAGATTATACCACTTTTCTCTGTTTTAAGTCAAGCAAACAAAATTATAAATATTTATTAAACAAAATGAATTTTTGCGTTGATTATTTTTTTAAATTATGATATAATAGCGTTATTAAAAATTAGATTAAGAGGAAAATATGAATTACTTATTTAATTACACTGCAGAAATTTTAGAAAAGTATGATTTTAACAAAAAAGAAGTTTTAGAAATTTTAGAAACTCCAAACGCAAATATGGGAGATGTTGCTCTTCCTTGTTTTAAATTTGCAAAAATTTTAAAAAAATCACCTGTGATGATTGCTGAAGAGCTTCAAAAAACCATAAAAGACAAAAATTTAACAGAAATTAAAGCTGTTAATGGTTTTTTAAACTTCTTTTTTAAGCCAGATTTTATTGCAAAATATCTTTTAGAAAATGCTCACCTAACTCAAGAAGAAATCGCAAAAAATTCTGGTTTTTTAAACAAAACAATGTTAATCGAACACACCAGCACAAACCCAAACGCCAGCCCTCATGTTGGACGAGCAAGAAATGCAATCATTGCTGATTGCCTTGTTAGAGTTTTCAGATTTTTGGGCTGGAAAACTGATGTGCACTATTATGTTAACGATATGGGAAAACAAATAGCAATGCTTGTTTATGCAACAAAAAACTTAAAAGATGTCACTTTTAACAATATTCTTCAAATTTACATAGATATAAATCAAAAAATAAAAGAAAATCCAGAGCTTGAAAAAGAAATATTTAACCTTTTATACAAATTTGAAAGTGGCGACAAAGAAACTGTTGAAAAATTCCATAAAACTGTTGACACCTGCGTTAAAGGGCAAATTGCGATTTATAATAAGCTTGGAATTTTTTGGGACAAGTTTGATTATGAATCAAAATATATTGATGAACACATAACAGATGAAGTTTTAGAAAAACTTAAACAAACAAACAAACTTTTTCAAGATGAAAACAACAGATGGGTGTTAAATCAAAAAGATGAGCCAATTGGAATTGAAAACCCTATGCTTGTTTTAACAAGGCAAGACGGAACAAGTTTGTATGGGCTTAGAGATATTTGTTATAGCATCGACAAAGCAAATTTCAAAACAGACAAAAACTTACTGGTTTTGGGAGAAGACCAAAAAGTTTATTTCAAACAAATTAGTGCTGCCCTAAAGCTTTTGGGATATCGTGCCCCTGATGTTGTTCACTACTCTTTCACCCTTCTTCCTAGCGGAAAAATGAGCACAAGAAACGGAACTGTTGTTCTTTTGGAAGACTTTATGCGTGAGATAACTGAAAAGTGTGACGAGGTCATAAAAGAAAAGCGTGGCAAGAGTGACAAGCAAAAAGCCCAAATTGTTGGTTATGGAGCGCTTAAATATGGCATACTTAAAAGTAGCCCAGACAAAAATGTTATATTTGATTGGAACAACGCTTTAAATTTTGACGGAAACAGCAGTGTTTATTCACAATATAACTACGCTCGAATTAATTCAATTTTAAAAAAGGCAGATGTAGATTATAAAAATGCAGACTTTAGCCTTTTAACAACTTTGGAAGAAACCGCTTTAATAAAACAACTTGCTATTTTTGAAGACACTTTGTTATCAGTTTATAACAATTTAAACCCAAGCACATTAACAACTTATGTTTTTAACTTAACTTCAAAATTTAGCCAGTTTTATTCTTCTCAAAAGATTTTAAACTGCCCTGATGAAAAATTAAAAATAGCAAGATTAAACTTAATTCAAAAAGTTGGGCAAACAATAAAAGATTGTTTATATCTTTTGGGAATAGACACCGTTGATGAGTTTTAATATAAAGTAAAAGGTATGTAATTTTGGATATACTTTCAAAGGAGTAAAATATGATAAAAAAGGCAACCAAAAAAGATTTAAATGAATGTCTTGATGTTTTGCATCAAGCATACGATATAGTGGCAAAAAATTTTAACATCACAGCACAAAACAGTCCTTACAGAGGTAACGCTGATTTACCCTATGAGGAATTTCTAAAAGCATATAAAACTAATTTGATTTTTTGCTATAAACTTGAATCAAAAATTGCAGGTATCATAAACTTTGAAATTAAAGAAAATATTTGCAGAATTCATGATTTAGCCGTGCTACCCTCTTACCAAAACCAACAAATCGGTACAAAAATACTAAATTTTGTTATATATTTCTGTAAAAAAGAAGGAATTCAAAAAATCAAGCTAGGTATGATTGATGACAACAAAAAACTAAAAAAGTGGTATGAAAAATTTGGTTTTAAAACCATAGAAACAATACAATATGACAAAGCACCTTATCTTGTAGGTAAAATGGAAAAATTAATGTAAAACACACTTTTTTTATTATAATTAAACTCACCTATTTTTTAAGGCTCATTTATACTTAATTTATAAAATTTGGGTATTTACATTTTATATTCTTTATGCTATAATGTAATCGCAAAACAAACTATAAGGAGCTAATCATGAGTAAAATAAGAGAATATTTTGAAAAGTTAACAAATCAAGAACAAAACGAAGAAACTTTTGATATTTTTAACCTTTATTGGTATTTAGATAACAAAGAGCTAAAAATGGCATTTGAACAAAAAGATGAAAATGAAAAATATGTTATGAGGGATTGCCTCACAAAAGAAATTATTGATAAAAACAGCATCACAGCTAAATTCTGCTCTTTTAATGAACAAAACAACAAAGTTAAAATAAATGATATAACAATAAAGTTGGGCGAAGTTTCATCAACAATTTTCCCTGAAAAGGTTAACACACTAACTGATATTGGTGGTGTAGATTTTATTGATACTATATGTCCTAAAACATTTTTACCTTATAACCCACAAACAATAATCTATAGAGATTTTGACCCAGCTCAAAAAACCTTTCGTGTTGGCTATAAGGACATAAAAGACATAAAAATTTGCACACCAAAATCAAAACTGGAAGGAATTATTAACGCAACCAACAAGAAAAAAGAAAAAGTTGTAAAAAAAGAAACTAAAGAATATTTAGAAAAAAAATGTAAAACAGATGCAAGAGCTAACTCACTTCAAAATGAACTAAAATAACAAAAAGAAAGAAGCAAAAATAATTGCTTCTTTTTTGTTCGAAAAAATAATTAAAACTTTTAAAAATAAAAGCTATCACGCTTTGCTTTTTAATTTTTTTGTATATTGTTCATAATTTATAAATTTGTTTTTGTTTTGTTTTGAAATGTTCAAAAGAACACCTATTGCGGACATAAACATAACTAGGCTTGTTGAACCAGCAGACATAAAAGGAAGTGGCAAACCTGTTGGCGGAACAAGGCCAGAACAAACAGCAACATTTAAAACAACTTGAATTGCAATTAGACTTGAAATGCCTGTTGCCAAATAACACCCAAATCTTGTTGTGCTTTTTTGAGCAATTTTAAATCCTGCAAAAATCAAAATCGCAAACACAACAAGAACAAAAATTGCACCACAAAGCCCTAATTCTTCTCCAATTATAGAAAAAATAAAATCACTTTCAGAAAATGGCAAGAATGAATATTTTGCTCTAGAGTTAAAAAGCCCAACTCCAAAAAATCCTCCTGAGCCCAAAGAATAAAGTGATTGAATAAGTTGAAAGCCCTCCCCTTGCGGGCTTTGCCAAGGGTCTAAAAAAGCAACAATTCGCTTTAGTCTATATGGTTCAATTATGATTAAAAGTGGAACGAGCAAAACAGCTGGAATAAGCAAAAAACATAAATGTTTTATGTTTATTCCACCAATTAAAAGCATTATCAAAAGGGTTCCTGCAACGCATAGCGTTATAGACATATTTGGCTCTAACATTATTAAAGCACACACACAAAGCCCAGAAACAAGAATGGGCAAAATTCCTTTAAAAGTGCAAATTTTATCTTTGTGTTTTGCCATATATCCAGCACAAAAAACAATAAAACAAAATTTTGCAATTTCACTTGCCTGAAAACTGAATGAGCCAAAGCCTATCCATCTTTTTGCGCCATAATTTTCAATACCCACTCCTGGAATAAAAACAACAGCCAAAACAATTAGCGAAATAGCTAGAGCTATATACTTTGTTTTGCTTAAACGATTATAATCAAAAAAGTAAAAAAACATCATAGCAAAAAGTCCAACAACTGCTCCAATTATTTGTTTTGATGCAAAAAACATACTGCTTCCATAATTTTTTAATGCTGTGTATGAAGAAGCTGAATAAATCATAACAATTCCTAAAATAATTAAACAAATTGTTGGAATTAAAACATATAAATTAAGATTAAATTTTTCTTTTAAAAAAGCTTTTTTATTCATTTTTTAAACCCTTAACCAAAAATTTAAAACACTCTCCCCTTTCTTCAAAACTTTTAAATTCATCAAAACTAGAACACGCTGGCGACAACAACACAACATCTTCATTTAAGTTTTTAAAATCTATATCTTTAAAAATGTCCTTAAAACTTTTTGTGAAAGTGACATTAAAAAATTTGTTTTTTTGTGAAATTTTTAAAATCTTTTTGCCCATTTTTCCAAAAGTTATAATTTTTGTTACATTTTTTGGTAAATTTTTAAATAATTTGTTAAAATCTTCGCCTTTGTTTTCTCCACCAAGCAAAAGCAATACTTTTTTATCATCAAATGAATTTATGGCACTTATGCTCGCATGAATGTTTGTTGCTTTTGAATCATTATAAAAATCTATATCAAAAATTTTATCAACAAATTCTATTCTATGCTCTAGCCCTTTAAAATTTTTTAGCACTTCTTGGATAACTCCCATATTTACCCCAAAGCATAATGCCATTAAACAAGAACACATTATGTTATAAATATTGTGCTTTCCTGTTAAAGAAATTTCTGTTAAAGAAATTTCTTCTATTTTGTTTTTTAATTTAAAAATAATTTTTTCGTTATCTAAATAAGCACCAAACAAATTTTCTGGCAACATATTTAACGAAAAATATAATTTTTGAAAATCCAATTTTTTAACTTTTTCTAAAATAGTTTTATCATCATAATTTAAAACCAAAATATCAAAATTTCTCATATTTTTAAAAATGTTTAATTTGGCATTAAAATATTCATCAAAATTTTTATATCTATTTAGGTGGTCATCAGCAATATTTAAAAATCCAACAATATGCGAATTAAACTTTTCTATTTTTTCAAGTTGAAAACTGCTTGCCTCACAAACAGCAACTTTCATATTTGGATTTAACGCAATTTTTTCACAAAAAGAGTTGCCAACATTTCCAACAAGCTCGCAAGTTGGTTGAACTTTTTTTATCATCTCAAAAAGTAAGTTTACCGTTGTGGTTTTTCCGTTTGTTCCTGTTATTGTTAAAATGTCACCATTAAAAAACATAGAGCCAAGTTCTAGTTCGCTTATAATTTTTATATTTAATTTTTTGGATAGCCTATCATATTTTTTGGGGTTAACACCTGGGCTTAACACGATATAATCAATGTTTTTTAATGTTTTTATTGAAATTTTTTTAATATTTTTCACATTTTCACTTATTTTATTTTTATTTCTTAATTCATCAAAAAGATTTTTATTTTCATCATAAGCAAAAATATTTTCTTTATTTTTTTCTAAAAGCTTAATTGCCCCTAAACCACTTTTTGCCAGCCCTATAATCAAATAATTCATACAACCTCCTATTAAAGCATACACAAAAGTATTGCTAAAACACTTGCAATTATTGTTATAATTATATATATGGCAACAATTTTGGTTTCATTCACTCCTTTTTTCTCAAAATGATGATGAAGTGGAGCCATTAAAAAAATCCTTTTCTTTGTGCGCTTATAGTGTAACACTTGAACAATAACACTAAGGCTACTTACAACAAATGTTATGCAAACAAAAACAATTGTCAGCATTTGCCCACAAAAAGTTGTTATAGCGCAAATGGCTCCGCCAAGAGATAATGAGCCTGTGTCTCCCATAAAAATTTTTGCCGGATAACTGTTAAAGCACAAAAACGCCAAAACTCCTCCCGCCAAGCTTAAAGTTAATAGGCTCAAATTGTTCATTTCTTGCAAATATTCTAAATTTGCACCCAAATTTATTTCATAATTTTTTGTGAAAATCAAAATTATAAACACAGCAATCAAAGCAACAAAGCTAACTCCACCCAAAAGCCCGTCTAGTCCATCAGTTAAATTTGCACTGTTTGTGGTTGCAATTATTGCAAATATAACAAGAGGAATAATAAAGAATCCCAAATCAATCTCATTCATACCAAAAGGAAGGTATAGGCTTGTCCCTATGTTTTTATAAACAAAAACAGCAACAAAAATTGATATACCCACTTGCCCTATGATTTTTTGATATGGCTTTAGACCCAAATTTTTGTGCGTTTTAATTTTTATAAAATCATCCAAAAAGCCCAAAAGTCCAAAAGCCAAAAAGGTTAAAAGTGCCACAACAGACAAGGAATTTGCCCCACTTTGAAAACATAAAAAAATTATGGTTGCAGAAAAAATAAAAATAAGTCCACCCAATGTTGGTGTTCCATTTTTTTGTTTGTGGGCTTCAACATAATGAAGAATTGTTTGTTTTGCTTTTAATTTTTTTGCAATTTTTATGATAATTGGCGAAATAAACAAGCCAAACACAAAACTAAACAAAAAACAGAGAAGAAATTTTTGCATTATATAATTTGTTTCTCCTTTTTTTGTTTTTCAAATTCTAAAGTTATTGTGTCTATATCACTATAAGGATATTTAACTCCATTTATATCTAAATAATCTTCAACCCCCTTGCCCAAAACAACCAAAACATCACCTTGATTTAACATTTTTAACCCACAAGAAATCGCTTCTTTTCGGTCTTCTATGCAAAGATAATTGTTTGTAACTTTTTTAACTCCACTTTCAATTTCTTCAATTATATCACTTGGTTTTTCAAACCTTGGATTATCACTTGTGATAATTGTGTAATCTGAAAGCTGTGCGCTAATTTCCCCCATAATTGGTCTTTTTGTTTTATCTCTATTTCCGCCACAACCAAACAAAGATATGATTTTGTTGTTTGTTATTTCTCTAACCGCACTCAAAATATTTTTAATTCCATCTGGAGTGTGCGCATAATCCACAATAACTGTTTTGTTTTCTTCCAAACACAAAACATTAAATCTTCCTGGAACGCTTTGCATACTTTCTAACCCCATTTTTATATATTTTGTTTCTATCCCTAAAAGCTTGCAAACAATGCTGGAACAGAGCATATTATACAAATTAAATAACCCTAAAACTTTTGTGTCAACAAAAATAACTTCATCAAACAAGTTTAAAAAAAATTGTGTTCCAGAAAAAGAAAAATTATATTTTGGAGCAAAAACATCACAAGGATTAAACAAACCATAAGAAAACACTTTTTTAAATTCTTTTGAATATAGCATTTCTCTTGCGTTTATATCATCAACATTTATTATTGCGGTTTTACAAAACTTTGTGCTTATAAATTTTTGCTTAACTTTTTTATAATTTTCAAAAGTTTTAAAAAAATCTAAGTGGTCTTGTGTTATGTTTGTTAAAACTCCAATATCGCAAACAATTCCAAACATTTTTTCCAAATAAATAGCGTGAGCCGAAACCTCCATACAAACATACTCAACATTTTTTGCCACCATTTGTGCAAAAATTTTGTGAAGATAAATAGGGTCTGGGGTTGTTAAATCTGCTGGCATTTTTATGCCATCAACAACAATGCCAATGGTGCCTATTATTCCAACCTTTTTGCCCGCAGACTTTAAAATGTTTGCAATCATATATGTTGTTGAAGTTTTTCCATTTGTTCCTGTTATTCCAATAATTTTTAACTTGTTTTGTGGATTTTTATAAAAATTGGCTGAAATTTTGCTCATTGCCTTTCTTGAACTTTCAACAACAATTTGAACAACATCCAAATTTAATGGTCTTTCACAAACAATCGCTATTGCTCCATTTTTTATTGCAATGTTTGCAAAATCGTGCCCATCAAAAACAGCTCCATTTAAACAAAAAAACAAACTGTTTTTTGTTGCTTTTTTTGTGTCAAAACAAAGATTTTCTATTTTTAAATTTTCTATATTTCCTATTATGTTTTTTATTTCAACATCTTTTATTAATTTTTTTAATTCCATAAAATCACCGCCTTAAAAACATTATAATAAAAAATTTATAGACAATTTCTCATAATACAAAAATAGAATTTTTTCTACAATTTTAGCAAAACAATTGCTCCTTCAAACAAATATTCATTAGGCGCTATTGATTGCCATATAACATAACCATTTTCACCATCCAGTTCATATTGAAGTTTCATTGATTTTAATATTCCCAAAGCTTCTGTTAAAGAAAGACCCACTAAATTGGGCATTTTTATTGTTTTGTTTATCTTTTTTAAGTCATCAGTTAAATTTGTTGGCTCTATTCCATAATACTCAAAAAGACCTGAAAAAATTTGTTTAGCATAAGGGGCTGCCACCAAACTGCCATAATATTGCCCAGCATTAGGCTCATCAACACACAAAATCATTGTGTATTTTGGATTATCAACCGGATAGCATCCAACAAAAGAAGAAATATATTTCCCTTTAGCAATTGCCCCATTTTCATATTTTTGCGCTGTTCCTGTTTTTCCACCAATTCTGTAACCTGGAACAAAACTATAAAGTCCGTCATTTTTGCTAACAACTTGTTCCATCATATACAAAATATCTTCACTGGTTTTTTTATCCACAGTTTTTCTAACCTTTTCTCCACTAAACTCTTTTTTTATCCCATTTTGCGATGTTATGCTTTTTAAAAGTTGTGGTTTATAAAGCGAGCCTGTTAAAATTCCGCTAACGCTCATAAGCATTTGAATAGGCGTTATTGCAATTGCTTGACCAAAACTAATTCGAGCTAAATCAACATTTTTAACATTTTCTTGTTTCATCATAATTCCAGAGCTTTCTCCATCAAAATCTATTCCTGTTTTTTGCCCTATCCCAAATTTTTTTAAATATGCATATAGTTTTTCTGTTCCAAGCCTTAACCCCAAATCCATAAAAACACTGTTGCAACTGTTTGCAAAACTTTCAACAAGCGTTTCACTTCCGTGCCCCGTTGTTTTCCAACATTTTATTTTTTGCCCGTCAACAATTCTATAGCCAGGGTCATAAAATTTTTCTTCTAAATTTGTAACCTTTTCTTCTAAAGCTGCTGCTGTTGTAAATATTTTAAAAGTGCTTCCTGGTTCATAAATATCACATATCATAGTGTTTTTGCTGTTTTCTAAAAGAGCATTTATATCATCTCGTGGCAAATCGTTTAAATTTAAACTAGGGCTTGATGCCATTGCCAAAATCTCTCCATTTGTTGCATCCAAAACAATCGCTTGAACTTTTTTGGCATTTTGCTCAATTTGAGCTAGCTGTGTTATGCTTTGCAAAATTTGTTGAACCCCTAACTCAATTGTAAGACTTATGTCACACCCTTTTATGCCTGTTGTATAACAAGTTGTGGCATTTGATAGCTCCAAACCAGTTAATGTGCTTTCGGTGTAGGTTTGCCCATCAATTCCAGTTAAAAATTCATTATAATAATTTTCTAATCCAAATTGACCAATATTGTCTATTGTGCAATATCCCAAAACATTTGAAAGTAAGTTGTCATATGGATAATATCTTGTGCTTGTTTCGCTTAAATAAACCCCGCTATAGCCACATTCCAAAATTTGTTTTGCTTGCTCATAGGGCACCTGTGTTTTTATTAAATTTTCTGAAACACCCCTGTTTTGCACTTTTTTTAAAGTTTTTTCATAATCTAACCCCAAAATTTCACACAAAGTTGTTGCAACTTTTTCAGAATCCAAAACATTGTTTGCCCTCACATAAACATTATAACTGGTGTATGAAAGCGCAAGTGGCTCACCATTTCGATCTGTTATTGTTCCTCTTAGGCCAGACATTGTTAAATCTCTTGTCCACTGAGTTATTGCTCTTGTTTGAAGCTTTTTGCCATTTATGATTTGAACTGAAAAAAGTTTTATTATAACAATAAAAAACAAAAAGATTACTGAAAAAGTAATAGTCAGCAATCTCTTTTGAAGTGAATAATTAGAATATCTTTTTTGCAAATATTATCTCCCAAAAATTTTTGCAAAGAAATTACACACCTTATCCCATAAACTTGTTTTGATTTCATATTCATTTTTTGTGCTTTTTGGCGACAAATCAATTGTTTGCCCACCAGTGTTTGCCTCACTCATTCCAGAAGTTATTTTTGCATCTTCCAAAATTTGTTCATAACTATCATTGTTTTCTTGAAGCGTCTGTTCAAGCTGTGTTATATCATACTGAGTTGTTACAACTTTTTTTGCAATGCTGTTTATTGAAAACATATTATAACCAAAAAGAGCTATAAAAAGTGCTAAAACAATTCCACCAGTTATTTGCCAAAGCTTTTTTTGCTTGCTTTTGTTTTCGGTTCTTGTTATTGCTTTTGGCGATATTTGATTTTTTTTATGAACAACTTTCTCTTCTTCAACAATTTCATAATCACCATATTTTTTTAACTTTATTAAAGAATCTTTATCTCCAAAAAAAGGATTGCCGTCATCTAGATTTTGAGTTTTATCAGCTTTTTTTTCGGCTTTTTCTGGCGTTTTTTCTAATTTTTCTGTGTTTAAAGCATCATTTAAAAGATTGTTAACATCTTCTATCCTCTTTGTGTCGGCAGTTTCATCAACCACATAAAAAGAATTTTTCTTAACACTTTTTTTTTCTGGAACCTGAGTGACTATTAAATTCTCTGCCATATATTATACTCTCCTTTTTTTGTTTTTATGATAATTATAACTTTTCAATAATCCTAAGTTTTGCTGAATGGCTTCTTGGATTTTGCTCTATTTCTGCCTCTTGTGCAATTATTGGCTTTTTGTTTATTAAAATACCTTCTTTTTTATGCCCACAATTGCAAATTGGAGCTTCTGGCGGGCAAATACAACTGGAAGCAAACAAATTAAATGCTTTTTTAACAATTCTGTCTTCAAGTGAATGAAAAGTTAAGATAACAAGCCTGCCTTTTTTGTTTAGATGATTAAATAGTTTTTGTATGGTTTCAAACAAATATAAAAGTTCATCATTCACTTCAATTCTAATCGCTTGAAAAACCTTTTTTGCTGGATGTCCGCCACTATATCTTATTTTTGCAGGAATTGCTTTTTCTATAATTTCAACAAGCTCAAAAGTTGTTTTTATTGGTTTTTCTTCCCTATTTAAAACAATGTGTTTTGCAATATTGTTTGCAAACTGTTCTTCTCCATATTCTTTAAAAATTTTGGCTAATTGTTTTTGTGAATAAAAATTCACAACATCATAAGCGCTCTTTTTTTGGCTTTTGTCCATTCTCATATCAAGATTGGAGTTATGCATATATGAAAACCCTCGCTCCGGCGTGTCTATTTGATAAGAACTAACGCCCAAATCAATTAAAATGCCGTCAAGTTTTTCTATTTTATAAAACTCTAGTGCTTTTTCATAATTTTTAAAATCACAATGAAAAAACTTAACATTTTCATAGTTTTTTAATCTATCTTTTGAAACTTTTAAGGCATCTTCATCTTTGTCTAAGCACAAAAGCGTCCCTTTTTTAAGTTTTTTTGCAATTTCTTGTGAATGTCCCGCTCCCCCAACAGTGCAATCCAAATAAACCCCATTTGGATTTATGTTTAAGGCGTTTATGCATTCATCAAGCATAATTGGTTTATGTTCAAATTCAATCATTTTTTCCCTTTTTTAAATCAACTTCCACAAGCTCACAATTCACTTGGTCACAAGAAGTTAACAAATATCTTATATTATTTAATGTATAATCTAATTTAACTCTGCAGTTTTTTCCGTGAAGATGCCCATAAATAACGCAATCTGGCTTATATTTTTCTATTAAACTTGTCACTTCACTAGCCGCCATTTTTGAATTAAATGGCGGATAATGAGTCATAACAATCACAAAATCATCTTCTTTTCGATTTTTTTGCATTTCATTTAAACTAAGCTCTAGCCTTATGAGCTCTCTTTTAAAAATTTTTTCATCATCATTATTTTTAAAAGTTGTTTCAGGAACAGTCCACCCTCTTGTTCCACAAACCAAAACATTGTCAAATCTTATACAGTCATTTTGCACTGCAAACATATTTTTGGGCAAAGCATTCCTAACCGCTGTGATACTTTTCCACCAATAATCATGATTTCCTCTTAAAAGAACAATTTTGCCGGGCAAAGTTCCAATAAGGTTTAAATCTGGTTTTGCTTCTTCAAGATACATCCCCCAACTTATATCTCCCGCAACAATAACAAGGTCATTTTCTGTTACTTTTTTTCTCCAATCTTTTGTTATTCTTTCAAAATGGTCTTCCCAGCCTGGCCCAAAAATATCCATAGGTTTATCTGCAACAGTGCTTAAATGCAAATCACTAATAGCAAAAACTTTCATATTTTTTTACCTCTCTTTTTATTTTAACACGACTGCCATAAAAATTGCAAGCAAAAAAAGAAAAAACAGGCATAAAGCCTGTCTGTGAGATTTTATTGATTGTCATTTGCAGTGTTTTGTGCTGGTTGAGATGATGGAAACAGTGGCAATTCAAAGAATCCTTGGCAAACATCTTGCGATGCTTCTTGGCAAGGCGGAATGTTGCAATATCCATAACTTGGAACCAAAATTTCAACATTTGCCACCACTTTTATTATCAGCATAACACACGCATCAAGAAGGATTTCTGTGCTTGAAGTGAAACTTGCTTGTGGCACCACAACGCTTGCAACTGGCTCAACTTGAACTGGAACCATTGAAGCTTGTGGAACAAACAAAATAACACTTTCGTCCATTGTTATGTATCCTTTTGCCGTGCCTTGAACACCATTTGCATCAGTGTAAACAACATCAATTGGAATTTGCGCTGTAACGCTAACTGTTGCAAAATTGGGTCTATCACTAAGCCTTGTTATTTGAGTGTTTAAAAATGAAACAGATTCTGTTGTTGAAGCGCTCCCCGAAACAAATGTTAATGGCGCCGTTGGATTTTCTGGCGTGAAATCAGTTAAAGTTATTGGCATATCTTCAATGTGTTCACGCTTAAGGCAAGCATCAAAAACTTTTTTTGTTTGCAAACAAACTTTTTCATTTAAACATCTTAAAGGATTTCCATAAATTGGACCTGGCATATTCTCCGTTCTTACCCCTAAGAAAAAGGACATCGATCGTTACCTCCATAAATTTTACCCTTACACTATATAATATGAAAATAAAAAAAATTGTGCCACAAAAGCACAACTAATTTAAGCTTTTTTATAACTTCCAAAAACTTTTTTAACCTTATATTCAACAAGCTCTGAAACTTTGTCTTTGGCATATTGCAAATATTTTCTTGGGGTAAATTCTTCTGGGTGCTCACTCAAATATTCCCTTATAGCAGCTGTGAAACACACTCTTAAGTCTGTGTCATTGTTAACCTTGCAGACAGCCATTTTGCAAGCTTTTTTTATTAAATCTTCACTAACACCTTTTGCTCCTTCAATCTTTCCACCAAATTTGTTTATGGTTTTTATATACTCTTGTGGCACATTTGATGCACCATGCAAAACAATAGGCATTTGTGGCATAAGCTTTTGAACATCTTTTAATATATCAAACTTAAGCGTTGGCTCACCCTTAAACTTAAATGCTCCGTGGCTTGTTCCTATTGCAATGGCTAGACTGTCAACGCCAGTTTTCTTAACAAAATCAAGCGCTTGCTCTGGGTTGGTGTAACGATGCTCATCTGCTTTAACATCATCTTCAACACCCGCCAAAACTCCAAGCTCACCTTCAACTGAAACTTTCTTTTTATGAGCATAAGCAACAACTTTTTTGGTTAAGGCAACATTTTCTTCATAAGGAAGATAACTCCCGTCAATCATAACAGAATTAAACCCTAAATCAATACATTCTTTAACAATCTCAAAGTTTTTTCCGTGGTCTAAATGAAGAGCTATTGGAATTGTTGTGTTTTTTAATATTGCATTCATAATATCCATAATATACCCTGGGTCAGCATATTTTAGCCCTCTTTCGCTTAAAGCGCAAATAACTGGTGACCTGTTTTTTTTACATGACTCAACAATTGCTTTAAGCATTTCTAAACTGCTGAAATTAAACGCTCCAACAGCATATTTTTCACTTAATGCTTTTAAAAGCATTTCTTTTTCGTTAAATAATTTGTTCATAATAACCACCTTTTGTTTTTAAATTATAGCTTTAAAAATTTAAAAAATCAAACAAATACACTATATAATTAAGTTTTTTTTGAAATAAAGCTTAAATTTTTCACAATTTTTAAATTAGCAACTTTATTGTGTGTTCAGGTTTATGCTTTGCTATTTTTTAAACAAAGTTTAATGTTGATGTTAACATTATTTTAAATAAATTTTTAAAATTATATAAAGTTAAGTGTTTTTTGTTGTTTTTAAATCTATTTTATTGTATAATGGCTATAATAAAAATAAGGGGGAAAATATGTGTTAACGCTAATAATAAAAACAGATTTGGTTTCAAAAAATGTTGAAGATAAAATTTGGGGTTTATTTAATTCAGCAAAAACTTATGAAAAAGATGTTCGAACAATTTTGCTAGCACACGAAAAATGCCCTTATTTAAATGAGCTAAAACAAATAACCGTTGATAATAATTTTTTTCAACTTTTTGTTTGTGACAACAAAACGCGTGATGAAGAAATGATTCAAATGGGATTTGTTTTTGCTGAAAATTCAGATGTTATGTTAACAACAATAACCACTTTGCCTGATGTGGTGTTAAAGATTTTGGAAAACAGAAAAAATGAATATGCAATGATAAGAGTTAAAAAGCAAACAAATGTTTGTCATTCATTTTTAAGAGCTTTGGGAAATTTTAGCTATAAAATTGGTTTAAAAGTTTTGGGAAAGCCAACTGAAAATTGTGCGGAAGCTGAAGTTGGATATTATGATGGAAGAATTGTGAGCTCTTTGTGTGAAGATATGCAATTTAGCAGAAAAAACAGAATTTCTAATATTTTTAAACACGCAAAAACAATGACTGTTGAGCAAAAACAAATTTTTGAAAATGAACAAAAAAAGAACACAGCAGAGCAAAAAATGTTTAGTTTAGGGGTTTTTTCACTTGTTTTTTGGCTTGTTTTTATTGGCATTTCTATAGTATATCCTAGTTTTAATAATTTGATTTACACATGGTGGATAATTGTAATAATGCTGGCTTGGGTTGGGCTTGGAATTTTTGGGGCAATGTTTTTTGCAAAGAATTTTAATTTCAAGCGGTGTGGAATGCCAAATCGAGTGAACAATTATGGTGAACCACTGTTTGGGTTTAATTATTATTATAAAACTGGCGATGAACTAATAGAGGAAAAAGAATATCCAAAATTTGATAAAATTATAATAAAAAACAAAATAAAAGTTAAAAAGGGGAATTAAAAATATGAAAAGTAAAAAAATAACAAAAATCGGAATAAATGGATTTGGAAGAATTGGGAGGCTTCTTGCAAGAATTGCTTCAAAAGATGATGATGTTGAATTGGTTGCCATAAATGACCCATTTATGGATGCTGAATATGCTGCATATCTATTCAAGTATGACACAACACACGGCATTTTTGATGGTGAAGTTTCTGGAAAAGGAAACACATTAACAATAAATGGCAAAAAAATTGTTTTTTCTTCAGAAAAAGAACCATCTAATGTTAAGTGGGGCGAAAATGATGTTGACATTGTTTTGGAATCAAGTGGGAAATTTAATAAATATGACTTAGCAAGTGAACACTTAAAAGGTGGAGCAAAAAAAGTTATTGTAACCGCTCCCGGAAAAGAAATGCCAACAATTGTTGTTGGAGTTAACGAAAAATCACTTAAAAAAGATATGAAAATTGTTTCTAACGCAAGTTGCACAACAAACTGTCTTGCCCCTATTGTAAAAGTTTTGGATGACAATTTTGGCGTTATTGAAGGATTGATGTCAACAATACACTCTGTTACGGCAACTCAATTAACTGTTGATGGAACAACAAAAAAAGATTGGCGTGGCGGAAGAGCAGCAAGCGCCAACATAATCCCTTCAAGCACGGGAGCTGCCAAACTTATTGGTGTTGTTATTCCTCACCTAGAAGGAAAGCTAACTGGAATGAGCTTTAGGGTTCCAACCATAAATGTTTCTGTTGTTGACCTAACAGTTAAATTAAAAACAAAAACAACTTATGAAAAAATTTGTGAAGCAATGAAAAAAGCAAGCAAATCAAGTTTAAAGGGAATTTTGGGTTACACTGATGAACCAATTGTTTCAAGTGACATAAATGGTGATGCTCGTTCAAGCATTTTTGATGCTCAAGCTGGAATTATGCTTAATGAAAGCTTTGTTAAAGTTGTTGCTTGGTATGACAATGAATGGGGTTACTCAAACAGAGTTATTGATTTAGCAAAAATTATGAATAAATGAGGAAATTTTATTATGCGATGTCCAAATTGTGGTGCAAAAATTAAATTAAAATATGAAATTTGCACAAAATGTGGAACAAAAGTAAGTGACATAAAAGAAGCTTCTTTTCAACTTGTTAAAAAAGTTCGAAAAGAATATCAGCCAGAACTGGTTGTTTATACAACAGTTTTTCCAAAAGATTTATCATACAAAAACACCTTACTTTGGTGCATTTTTGGTGGAATATTTGGTGGTCATTTATATTATACTCAAAGATTTTTTAAGGCAATTCTTCAAACTGCTTTTATATCAATATTTTTAATATGTATGCTCCCTATCTCATATCAGCTACAATATGGGTCAGCTGGATTTTTAACCCCCTTTTGCACATTTATGTTAAACACTCAGCTCTATTTAATCCCTTGTGTTTTGGGTGCTTTGGCAGTTATTTTTTGGGCATTTGATTTAATAAAAATTATAACAAGACACTTTGATGTGCCTGTTGTTTTACCGGAGAAAAAGAAATGAAAGAAACTATTGTTGTTGGAATGAGTGGCGGAGTTGATAGCTCTGTTTCTGCTCTACTTTTAAAAGAACAAGGTTATAATGTTGTTGGACTATTTATGAAAAACTGGGAAGAAAAAGACCAAAACGGAACTTGCACCAGCCAACAAGATTATGACGATGCCTCAGCGGTATGCCAAAAAATTGGCATACCCTATTATTCTGTTAACTTTTCAAAAGAATATTATGACAAAGTTTTTAAATATTTTTTAAAAAGCTATTCTGAAGGCAGAACCCCTAACCCTGATGTTTTGTGCAACAGAGAAATAAAATTTGATTTATTCTTAAAAAAAGCGCTTAGTTTGGGGGCAGATAAAATTGCAACTGGACACTATGCAAAAAGTTATGAAAAAGACGGCTTGTTTTATTTAAAAAAAGCTTTTGATAAATCAAAAGACCAAACATATTTTTTAAATCAACTAAATCAAACTCAGTTAAGTTATTCAATTTTTCCTCTTGGAGATATTCCAAAAACTGAAGTTAGAAAAATTGCTGAAAAAAATGGACTTATAACAGCACACAAAAAAGATAGCACTGGAATTTGCTTTATTGGAGAAAGAAATTTTAGAAACTTTTTGTCTAACTATCTTCCTTATCAAAAAGGAGAAATTAGAACAATCGATGAAAAAGTTGTTGGAACTCATAACGGGCTTATGTTTTACACTCTTGGGCAAAGACGTGGGCTTGGCATTGGTGGACAAAAAGACGGAAATGGCGAAAGATGGTTTGTGTTTAAAAAAGATTTAAAAAACAACATATTGTATGTTCACGAAGGCGAAGATGAAAAACTTATGTCAAAAGGGCTTGTTGCAAACTCATTTAACTGGATTCCTAAAACCCCTGAAAAAGAATTTTCTTGCTTTGCAAAGTTTAGATATAGGCAACCAGACCAAAAAGTTAAAGTTATTCCAAATGGTGATATGGCTAAAATTTTGTTTGACTCTCCTCAAAGAGCGGTAACCGAAGGGCAATTTGTTGTTTTGTATGATGAAAATGAAAATTGCCTTGGCGGTGGAGAAATTATAGAAGTGTTAAAATAAAAAATGGCTTAATGTTAAAAACTTTTAAAACTTATGAAAAATGTTATTTTGAGATTCTAACGCAAAACAAGTTTTGCTCAGAATGACAAAGCAAAAAAGTCTTTTACTCAGAATAACCCTTCTATATGTCATTGCGAGGGGCTTTTGCCCCGTGGCAATCTCAACTTCCTCTTGTTTGGCGCTTTAAAAAGCTGGCTCAAAGCAGGTAGCGCAGCGCCAAGCTTTCGGCTGTTGCCTCAAGGCATTGCGAGCAAGGTTCAGCTTGCGTGGCAATCTCAGCTGTTGGGCGCTTTAAAAAGAAGTTTTAAAGAATGGCTAACATTGTCATACTTTTAACAAAAGCAATATGAGATTCTCACGTCAGTGCTTTGCTCCTCCTCAGAATAACACTTCTCTCTATCTTTGTGAGCGAAGCGTGGCAATTTCCATTCTCACGGTTGTTATTATAAAATCACGGTTGTTATTATAAAACTTTATACAACAAAAAAAAGAGGTGCCAAAACACACCTCTTTTTTTGTGATTAAGAGTTTATAATTTTCTTAATTTCGTTTAATTGCTCTAGTTTTAAATGCTCAATCTTGTATTTTGTTTCTTCGTATGCAAGCTTGATAAGTTCTGGATAGCCACCTGTTTGTGCCTTTTTAACCATAATGTCAACAAGCTCTAAAAGCTCTTCTTGTGTTTTAAAGTCTATTGCAACAATAACTTTCTCTAAAATATCATAACTTAATTCAATAACCTTTGGGTCATTTTTTGATAAACTGCTCATAATATATCTCTCCTTAATTTAGTTTTTATGTGAACTTTTTCACTAATCCTGTTTGGCTCAGTTTCTCATACCTTTTTTGCCTCTATAATTATAACCTCATTTTTTAAAAGTGTCAATGCTATTTTTAAATTTTTTTGTGTGTTTTTTTAAATAATCTCCAAAATTTTTCAAAAACACGCCAAACCCAAATCAAATCACCCCTTAAAAAGGGCTTTTTTGGGGGATAAAACATAAGTTGTTGCCTTTTTCAATAATTTATTCAAGATTAAAAAAATATTCCAAAAAATGGAATATTTTTTATGTGTTTTTAAAAATTTATTACCTACTTGAAAGCCCTGCAAGTTTTTTAACCGCATCACTGGCTTCAATGTTAAACATTGTTCTAGAATAAGCACTAGAAATAAAGAAACACTGACCTCTCCCTGCGGTTACAATTGCATCTTGCTCATCTGAGTTAATTTCACCCGCATTTCGATAAAGTTCAACAAGGTCTGAAATGTCATTTGGAGCAAGTGAGAATATCATTGAATATTGGCTGGCGTTTATAACAGCAGTTGCTTGCCTTTGAGTTTCTGCTGAACCTCCAATAAAGTCTTTTATGTTTTGTGTGATGATAATTTGCATTCCTTCATACTTACGAATACGCTTTGCCATTTGCGCCATAAAGTCTAGAGCTATTGGGAATTTTGGGTTAATAAATAAGTGCGCCTCATCAACAACAACAATAATTTTTCGAAGTGTTTCATATTTTAAGTTAAAGTCACGGTTTTTGATTATTTCATTATCAAGATATTTAAACACCAAAAGCATTTGTGCGTTGGCAATTATTTGGTTTCGGTTTGCCAAAAGTGACCTAAAGTTAAAACATACAAAATTTTCTTTTGTCTTCATTGATGTTGGGCCATTCCAAAGGTTACTGTTTCGCCCACCCGTTGCAAATTTTTGAACATAGTTTATGATTATCTGCAAATTTCGTTTGTGATATTCGTCACCCTCTTCGTTTAGCTTTTTTATTGCCAAATTGTATAAGTCGTCAAAAATAGGGAAATCTTCTGGTTTTAACTTGCTAAGCTCTGTGTAGCGGTCTATATTCTTTTGCTGATAAACTTCGGCAACCAAAGTGTTCAAAATTTCAAAGGCATCTTGGCTCATACCGTCAAAAATAATTCTGAAAAACTCTTCCAAAAATTGTAAGTGTTGCAAAAATGAGTCACCAGAACCTTCTTCATCAGCATCTAGTGATGTCATAACATGAAACGGATTTAAAATTCCGTGTGCACTTGAACCAACATCAATAAACTTTCCTGCCAAATTTCGAGAAAGAGTTGAATATTCATCTTCTGGGTCTATAATAAATATTCTGGCATTATCTGCCGCCAAATTAGATAACAAAACTTTTGTTGCATAAGACTTACCAGAACCAGACTTTCCAATAACAATCATATTTGAGTTAACACGCTCGTTGTTACGCTGGAAAAAGTCCACAAAAACTGGATAGTTGTTCCACCCCAAATAAAATCCACCTGGGTCTTGCAAACTGTTTGAAATAAACGGAAATGCGGCCGCAACTGATGTGGTTTGAATTCCTCGTTCGTTGTCGGCAGTTTTGTCTAGCTTTGAAATGTTCTGGCTAACAAAAGCTTCAACTTGCCTTCCAAACATTTCGCTATACTTAAATCCATATTGCTTCAAAATTCCACGAACTTCTTTTTTAACGCCTTCTTCTGCCATAATGTGAATGTTGCAGTTATAAAGATATTCATTTCCAATTTTTAAGTCTTGAATCAAATCCCTAAGAGTGTCAAGCTGAGTTTCAACTTCAATTTGTTTTGATGATTTAAACACGCTTCTCATCCTTTCTTCAAGCTCCATAATTGCACGGTCTAGCTGTTTTTCTGCCTTCTCTGGCCTCATTGGCCTTATGTTAAAAACAACTTTTGTTGAATCAAGCCCAAAAAATGGATATGCCCAAGCGTTGGCAACATTTAGAGGATAGTCGGTTATGGTGAAATTTCTATAGTCTTGCCCCTCTATTGTTGTTCGGCTTGCCCTAAACAAAACTTCGTTTGGCATTGTCCACTTAACATACTCTTTCATAGGTATTATAGATAACTCTTCTTGGTTAAATTCTTTTCCATAGTTTGAACGCAAGAAAACAGCAAGTTCGGCATCTTTTAGCCTGTGAGACATCATAGGAACAATTCCTCGAGCAAAAGTGTTTTTCATACCATCAATTGTTATTGCCAAACTTTCACGGTCTATGTCATAAACAACAATAAAAAAGTGGTCTTTATAAATTTTTTCACCAGACTGAAATTCTCTTAGTTTTTCCAGCCTAGATTCAAAAATGTATGAACGAGCTTCAGCCTCTTCTTTGCTCATTTCACGGTCGGTCACACGCTCCAAAACTTCATCATACTTTCTGTCTTCAGCATAAATATAATCATCCATAGGCATAGGGAGAGTTGTTTTAACAATGCTGGCAATTTGGTTTTGTGTTATAAGCCTCAAAACATTGGCAAATGAACGAATGGCTGAATCTTGCTTTTCTTCATTTAATAGCCAAAATTCAATTGGCCTAACTTCCAAAACAGCTGCATAATAATCTTCATAGTCTATAAATCCATCGTGAACTGTGCTATATGGAATCAGCTCTTTTATGTCAACATAACCTTTCTTTTTGCCTTTGCCATATTTTTTTCTGTAGGCAAAAAACTTAACAAGAAGTAAGAGCGTTGTGTAAACAGCCATTCCATCAGCAATTCTTAGATACAAAAACACAATCAAGGCAACCCACGCCGCAGAAATATAAATTTTGGTCATAATGCTTCCAATTCCGTCACTAAACAGAATTAAAAACAAAACGCCAAGCCCAATTGCACCCAAAATAAGGTCGCCTAACGTAACGCCCTTAAAAAATTCCATTTTAACTTTTGTTCTTCTTGGAATATATCTCATTTTTGTTCCCCTATTTTTATTTTAACTAAATTATAATATAATATTTTAAAAAAGCCAAACATTTTTGGCCTTTTTGCAAAAAAACATACAAAAAACAACAGCTTTGTATGTTAACCCACAAAAGTTCTTAGAAGATTTTTTCGCGGATAGAAGCAAAAAAAATCTTGTTCATTTACTTTTAATTACAAGAGATTCTCACGCAAAACAAGTTTTGCTCAGAATGACAGGTGGGTTGAAATAGCTTTTTTATTTCAGAATAATTTTTCTTCTTGTTATTGCACGGGGCTTTACTTATATTTTATGTCATTTTATTGCATGGGACTTTACTTATATTTTATGTCATTGCGAAGCCCTTTAGGGCTGTGGCAATCTCTGAATTATCATACTATATCAAGCTCTTTAAAATCAGGGTTAGTTGTTGCAATTAAATCAATTTTTCTTTTTCTATTCCAACTTTTAATTTGTTTTTCTCGTGTTATCGCACTATAAATATCTGTTGTTATTTCATAATAAATCAATTTATTAATGTTATATTTTTTTGTAAAGCCTTCAATGACTTTGCTTTTATGTTCAAAAACACGCTTTACTAAATTATTTGTAACTCCAACATATAAAACACTATTTGTTTTATTGCTTAAAATGTAAACATAATATTCCATAGAATAAGTCTATAACAATAAAAAAACTTTGTCAAGGAGATTCTCACGTCGGCACTTCGTGCCTCCTCAGAATGACAGAGAATAGAGACTTCGTTTCTCAGAATGACACTCCTCCTCTGTCATTGCGAGCAGGATTTATCTTGCGTGGCAATCTCAACTCCTTTATGTCATTGCGAAGCCCTTTAGGGCTGTGGCAATCTCTGAGATTCTCACGTCGGCACTTCGTGCCTCCTCAGAATGACAAAAAATAAACCTCATCTCTAAAAACAACAAAAAAAGCACAAATTTTGTGCTTTTTTTGTTCTTAACCTTTGTGTTAAACAAAGCTTTTTGTTTAAGGCTTTTTATTTGCCCCGTTATCTTTTTTAAGCTTTTTTGTCCCGTGGTTTATCTTGGGTGTTTTGAAGTGTTTTATCTCAATAATTTAATTTCATTTTCCTCTAAGGCGTCCAAAGAAAGATCCTGAGGCTTTTTTAGAAACACTTAAGGTTTTTATTATCTCTGTTTGATCTTTTATGCCTTGTTTCAAATCAATAAGTCCGTCCACAACTCTCTCTAGTTTTGTTACCAATGGGCCTAATGATTCAGTTATTATTGAAACCTTTTGTCCGTCGTTTGCTTTAACACCAACTTGATTCTTAACATTGACATCTTGAGTCTTCTCCTCACTTTTCTCGCCATCTTTTTGGGTTTCTGCTTGTTCATTGTTAATCTCAGCACTATTAACGTCATCTTCTGTTTCATCACTATTAACATTGGTTTCATTTGTCTCAACTGTAACTGGGTTACCCATAGCGGCAGACATCGCATTCAAGGTTTCATCATCCATGCCTTCTGGCGGTGCTTCAACAGTAACTTCATCTGGGTTTTCAACATTAATATTGTTATCTGCAGCTTCGCCTTTCCCATTAACACCACCAACATTTAACACTTGAGCATTAAAGGTTTCAACATTTCCACCAGAGCCTGCACTGCCTTCTCCAGTTGCGCCACCTCCTGCGCCACCTGATTTTAGTTCTTCATCAATAACTTTTTGCTCATCTTCAGTATATGCTTCCTTCTTTTTCCCAGTTGCTTTATCAACTTCTCCCACAGGAAGAATGTTGTGTTTTTTGGCAGCTTGTTCTTCTTTCCACTCTTTTTCTGTATCAAGTTCAGTTCTTTTAGTTTTCTTAGCATCAGCTGCCTCTTTATCCTCTTTTTTATCTTTATCTCTTTCTGTAATAGTGCCTCTTCCTTTTTTTGTCTTCCAAAATGGCAACGCTCCAACAAAAGATTCCCCATTTTCAGTTGCTCCGGCAATTCCTTTTTGGGTTAAATAACGTTCAAAACCTTTTCCTGCTGATTTTGTAAATTGTTGCCAAGCACCACCAATTTCACTTTTATCTCCATTAAGCATTGCTTTCATTTGATTTCCTAACTTCTTTTCATCTGAATCTTTTTTACTGTTTATTCCCATCCTTCTATTTACCCAGCCTCTAGCACCCGTCTGTTTTCCACTTCTCCCAAAAGTGCTTGCATATGCTGCCTTTGTAATCGCCTGTCCAGTTCTTGCGGCGGAAATGGTTCCACCAGCAATTCTGCCAGCCATTTTTTGAGTGCCTTCTTTTAAGCCTTCACCAGTTTTTAGGGCATCGCTTTGCCCCAAAAGGCCTGAAATCATTGATGAAAACTCTTTAACAGCCAAAAGCCCAACAATCATGAAGATTAGGTTCACAATTGCGTTAAACAATGTGTTTATGCCTCCAGTTGGGAAGATTGTTATGTGTTGAAGTTCTGCCAAAACAATGAACATAAGGTTTATTCCAATAACTGGCCCATATGCCATTCCAACACGGCTAACAAACTGAGCTCGCCAACCTTCATATTTTTTGCCGTCATCAAGTGGCATGAATGAAATAAATGCTGGCGAAATCACAAACAATATGACAAGCTCATAAATTCTTTGAATTAGCCCAAGGCAGGTTGAAAGCAACAACATTGCAGCCGTAAAGCCACCAACATAGCCTAGAATATAGTTATACCCCATAAACAAATCATAAAAATAGAAAACAAGCTGTATGTTCGTGATTGAAAAGGTGGTGAAGTTTATATCAACACCATTTATTAAGAATAAACCAAGCATAGGAATATCATCAAGGCCTCCAGTCTTAATATAAAGTCTTTTCTTGTCGAAAGTAGGGAAGGTAGGCTCTTTAACATCTGATGGATTACAACCAACGCTTTCCACTATTGTACGCGTTGCTTCAAGTTGATCGCCATTCCATTTATATGTGTAAAAACCATTCTCATCTACGGTGAATGTTATAAATTTACTAAAATCCATACTAACATACTTATCATTAATGACGGCCAACTCCTCACTCACCATATATGTCTTATTATCTATAGTGTCAGTTTTTACATTCATCAAATAAACAACTGGATTTTGTGGTGTGGGACGAGCATAATAAGTTACGCTTTTATCAGATAAGTTTAAATTAATCGCAACATAATTGACATATTTTATATTATTATCTAAATCTCGTAAAAACGCATTATCAATAGCATGGGCCACATTATTGGCATTATCACCAACCTCAAAATCTGTGCCAGCATAACTACTAATTCCTAAAACTTGTCGAACATCTTTCTTCCACTGATCATCACCATGCATCAATTTGTTATATCTTTCTTCAGAATTAGCCAATCTGTTTGCTCCTTGCGCCGCTGCGTAAAACACTGTTCGGCTAAGCGAATAAGAGCCGTTTGATGTGACTTTGTCAAAAGTTCTTAAAAAGATGTTTGAAATATAAATTCCGCCAATACAAACAATAGGAACAATTGCAAAATAGGCTATTGCTTTTATGGCTTTTCCTATAATCTTTGTTTTTGAATTGCCCGCACCTTGCTCGGTGAATTCTTGCCGGACAATGGCTATTATGGACATAATAAAAACAAGCATAACTGAGGCCACCAAAACAGACCAAAAAACATCCATTATAACATTGCTTTGGATCATCGAAACAACAATATCTTCAGGTAAAGCGCTGTCATCTATGGCGCCCTTAACCTCTCCATCTTTATAATGAACAGAAAGCCCTGCCATGGATTTAAAAATTGCTTGAACACAATCAATTAAATAAAAGAAGCCCACTTGAAAAGAATACAATAAAAACGCGATAGGAGCAGTTATGATTGGCATTATTGTTCCTGTAAAAAATGTTGATATTTCTGATGCTATATTTCCTATAGGGTCACCAGTTACAGTATCCCAAATAACACCAATTCCTTCAAAAATAGGGTTGTTTTTCCTCAAAACATCAAGAGCTTTGTGCAACGTATCATCAGCACCAAGCATGAAAAAAGTCATCAAGCAATTACCTATCATGAAAAAATCCATCAAGCAACCTCCTTTTTTATAAATTTTAACAAATATAAAAATTAAAGTCCAACAAATTTAACAAAAAAATACAAATATATTTTTATTTTGCCAAAAAAACCAATTTTTATGAAAAAACTTAAGGCAAAAAGCCTTAAGTTTTTTGTTTTTGTGTTATAAGTTTGGTGTTGTTATTAAAAACTTAAAATTATAATTTTGTGCACTTTCATTTTGATGAGGAACAAAAACAAATTCAAAATAGGTTTCATCTGGGTTGTCATAACAAAGAGCTTTGAGTTCATCTCCTTCATCATATATGCCGTTTCCATTGCTGTCAACAAACTGTTCGCCCTCATCATACTCTCCGTTTTTATTTTCATCAGTGAAAGATTTTTTTATTGTTTGATAGCTATAGTTATAACCAACTTCATGGTTGTTAACCTTGCTTGTGTGATAACCCCAAGTTTTTTCATTTTCATCAACTCTTTGGTTATATTTTATTTCTTCATTTAATTTTTCAATAACTCCAGCACGAACAAGAATCGCCATTATTCCTAATTCTTTTTCATCCCCTAGTTCATCAAACTCTTGCTCAAGATCTTCTGGCAAATTATAATTTAAAATGTAATCATCTTTTGTTAAATTTTTAAAATATTTTCCAACAGACAAATAACTAATTGCATTTCGTTTGATTTCAGAATCATAACAAAAATCTCTTTGAGTTTCCCACGCGGTTTCGCCGTTTTCAACCTCACCAGTTGATTTTCGGAGCCTTTCTTCATAATCCCCAATAAAATCACAACTTTGTGTGTGATCCAAATTTAAAGCGCAAAGCTTTGTGATAAAATAATTTTCAGAATTGACATAAAATTTCAAATAAATGTCAAGCAAAAAATCTTCTTCAGAATCAACATAGATGTTAATATTTGAAAATGGAATGCTATCGTTTGCAACAAACACACAACTTGTGTAACTGTCATATGGCATATTTGTTAAAGTTCGTTTTTGCTTTAAAACCCACTCTTCTTCGTCATCTTCATTTGTTGTTTTTTCATACACAGCTTTTATGCCTGGATGAAAATATGTTTTTGATTCAATATCCAAAACTTCAACTGACACAATCTTAAAAAGTCCTTCATCATATATTCCATTTTTGTTGGCATCAACAAATGATTCACCTGGGTCACCAGGCTCGCCATATTTATATTTGCCGTCTTCATCTTCATCATCAAAAGGCTCACCGTTTATATATGTTTTTAGGTAATCACTAAAATCATTTATATAAGAATCTAAATCAAAACAAAATGGTTCATTTTCGCTCACGCTAAAGCTTGAATCATATTGCTTATTGTTGTTTATATCAAAATATAATTCATTATCCCATTTTGTGTTGTTAATCAAATCTTGAAAATAACGCTCTATTGTTGGAGCAAATCTAAACATTGGTTCGCCTGATGTGTATTCTCCATTTTCATCTTTATCACAATAATAAAACTGCCCACTTGCATCATACTTTAAAACTTTGTCACCAGAATCAAACACTTTATTGCTGTTTGCATCAAAATAATACATATTAACAATATGTTCTGTGATTTTTTGGTCTGTGTCTTGTGTAAACACGCCGTCAGCATCGTTATCTATATAATAAAAATTCCCAGTTTCATCTTTTAACAATTTTTGATCATCACCGTCAAATGTGCTGTTTTCATTTACATCATAATAATGCATACTAACAATTTTTGTTGTAAGCATTATTTCTTCTCCCTCATTAAACTCCCCATTATCGTCTTCATTTATATAATAAATTCCATAATTATCATCACACATTATGCCGTCTAAAAACAAGCCTTCAAAATTAGAACTATCATAATAATAAATTCCGCTTTCGGAGTCCCCTTCTCGTATGATATCTCTTAAAAGTGGCTCATTGCTGTTTTTTATGCCATTTTTGTTTACATCAACAAAATATTGATAAGTTCCTTCTATAAATGTTTGTTTTATAAAATCTAAATCATCTTCAACAAAAGGTTCAGGCTCATCAAACTGCCCATTGTTGTTTTCATCAATATATGGTTCTGAAAAGCTTTTTGAACTTTTATAATAATTTATAACATCTTCACCAATAAGTTCTGTTTTTATAAAATCAACAACAGCCTGTTCAATTTTGCTATAGTCAAAACCAAGCTGATTAAATTCTTTTTGATAGCCATTTATTCTGTCATTTATGTTTGTTTCATTTTCCGCAAAAGAATAAGTTGTTTTTTCTTCTTTTTTCAAAACAATTTCCATAAGCCTTGCTATAACAAAATTTTTGTTCTGAGTGCTCTTTTCTGAATCCGAAAAATTAATTTTAAATTTTTTTGAATCATCAGAAGAAGCTTTGTTTTGCGTTAACTCATAAACATCCCCTTTTTTTTCATAAGTCCAACCAGTTAAATAGGTGTTCATTATGTTTTCGGTTGTGTTGCCAATCATTTTGTTATATTCTTCATCTTGATCATAATCTAATTTAACAATTGGGTTTAATGCAGCAGTTTTTATATGATAATCCCCACTAGAAAAAGTGTTTTCATCCACACCCAAGCCAAAAACTCCGTTCATATAATTTTCTATAACTTGCGATAAAACATCAAATTGTTCATAAACATTTCTAAAAAATCTTTCACGCTCTGATTTTGTGTCTTCATAAACATCATTTGGAACATCATAAACTTGTGGGTTTGTTGAAAGCCGGATGCCAGAAAATTTCTTCCAATATCCACTATAGCCAACATATTCACCTTTGCCATTACGCAAAAATTCTCCAGAACCAGTGTAGCCTCCACTTTCTTCTTCGTCTGATGAATCATCATCACTGCTGGATGAATCGGTTGAAGGGGTTGGTGATGGCACATAATAATCTGACCTCGGTGTTACATCTTCTTTGTTATAAGTGAAAGTGCAACCGCAACAAAAAAAAGAGAAGGCAAACGCAAAAAGCAGACTAAAAAACCTTGTCATAACTTTTTTCATTTAACCCTCCCTCTCGGGACAATACTTCCCCTTTTAAAATAAACTTATTTTTTTGAACTTATGCTGTTTTTTCTTCGCTTATATTTGGCGTATCTGGTCCAATACCTCCAAATATAGAATCTGCGTTTGCTGCAAACAAATACATAAGTGTGACTAAAACAAAGATAACAACAAATCCAATTATTGCATTTACCATTCTCTTTTTGGCTTCTTCTCTTTTGTCTGAGCTGTCTGCCCTTGCCATGTTAACTCCCAAATAAATTGAATAGAAAACTCCACCAACACCCACAAGAACCATAATAGGCACTAAAACAGTTTTTGAGATATCAAAAATGTTTTTTGCCACTGAACTTAATCCAGAATTAGAAGCAAGCAAATTCATCATACCCATTGCCAAACTAAAAAAGTCCATAAAAACCCTCCCTTATTTTTTCACTTTCTTTTTAAAACTATGTTGTCTGCTTTTTTCGGTTTTATTCAAAATTTGCAAACAATTTTGTTTTGTATGCTCTTATCTTAGCAAAAAAAAATTATAAAAGCAAATAATTTTTAGCACATTTTTAAAATTTTTTTATTTTTTTTGTTTTTTTAAAATTTTTAGATAAAATTATGGCAAAATTTTTGCTTTTTTCCTTATTATATATTATAATGAAAACATAAAAACTTGTTGGAGGAAAAAATGAGAGCAATTTTTAAATACATTATTTTTGCAGTTGTTATGATTGCAATATGTTATTTTGCTGGAGCAATTTTGGGAAGCGCAATGGACTCAGGCTTCACTGAAATTGACTTTGACACAATGTTTGAAAGCACATACGCTAACATTTTTGGTTTTGTTTTGGCACTTGTGTTTTTGCTGTTCTTTTTGCTTAGAGTAACTGACGAAAAAAAAGGCGCTTTGTTTAAAAGTAGCAAAAAAGAGAAAAAACCAGAAACCAAACAATTTTTTGATTCAAAATGGCTAACTGAACAAGAAATGAACAAAAAATATACTGCCGTAACATTTAAACACCTTGGAAGCGTTAAGGCGGGGATTCCACTAAGGGCTGAGCTTAAAGGCGGAGATATTCACATAAACTTTAAGTATGAAGACTGGCATGCGCTGGTAATAGGTACCACTGGTGTTGGTAAATCTGCCGGATTTGTTAACCCAACCATTCAAATTTTGAGTTCTTGCCAAGATAAGCCTGGGCTTGTTATAAATGATATGAAAGGTGAACTTTATCGTGACCACAGTGAACACCTCAAAAAAATGGGTTACAAAGTTGTTGCCCTAAATTTGCGTGACACCTTTTCATCCAGCCGTTGGAACCCTATGGAAAAACCATTTTTGGCGTTTCAGCGAAGCTTGCACTTATATAATGAGGTTAAAGTTCACACTGGTGGCACCCCTGAGGCATATAAGCTACAAAAGATTGGGGATGTTTATAACACTGAATGGTATGAATTTGAAGGGAGGGCCTACCCAACCAAAACTATGCTTGACAATGACTTGATTGCTTTAAAAAAGCGCTTGCAAGATGATGCTTATGAAGATTTAAACGACATTGCAACCACCCTTTGCCCTCAACAATCAACTGGAGATGGAGCAACTTGGGAGAGAGGAGCAAAAGACTTTGTTTTGGGAGTTATGCTTGCAATGCTTGAGGATAGCGCCATTCCAGAGCTTGGCATGACAAAAGATAGGTTTAATCTTTTTAATTTATATAAGATTTGCAACCTTAGAGATGATGACCCAGACAACCAATTTGCATCACTTCAAGAATATTTTCAAGGCAGAAGCAAGCTTTCTAACGCAATGCAACTTGCAAGCCCTATTATAAACAACGCTGGAACAACAATTAGAGGATATATGGGAATTGTTTCAAGTAACCTAAGTTCTTTTGCCGATGAAGGAATTTGTTTTGCAACAAGTGGAAACGAAATGGATTTTGAACACTTCACCGACCAGCCAACCGCCCTATTTGTTCAAGCCCCTGATGAAAAAGACACTCGTCACTCAATTGCTGTTATGTGCATCATTCAGCTTTATAAAACGCTTGTTGAAACAGCCAGCAAAACACCAAAACTTCAATTGCCTAGAAAAGTGTTCTTCATTTTGGATGAGTTTGGAAACTTGCCAAAAATCCCAAAATTTGATTCCATCATAACAGTTGGGCGTAGCCGTAGGATTAGTGTGTTCTTGGTTGTTCAAAGTTACACACAGCTAAATATGAAATATGGCGATGCCGTTGCCGACACAATTAAATCAAACTGTAACATCCACTACTTCTTGGGAACCACTGATGCCAAAACAAAAGAAGACTTTTCACTCCGATGTGGAAGCACTTCAGTTGACACAACATCAACAACCAAAAACAAAGGAAAGGATTCAAAACAAGACACAACTTCTGTTTCAACAAACAAAACAAGCGTTAGACTTATAACTGTTGATGAATTAGGCCTTTTAAAAGAAGGTGAAATCATTGTTTCTATGTTTAAAGAAAGTGCAATTCGAAGCACCTTTACATTTGCTTGGCGTGCTCCAAACATCTATGATATGAGCCCTGCCCCACAAGTTTATAAGCCTGCAAGATATTTGGATACAGAAAAAGTTTATTATGACATTCGAAGAAGAAACAAAATGGTTCTTAAAGAAAATTAAAATTTTTAAAAATCGCAACAAAAATTGTTGCGATTTTTTTGTGTTATATTTATAAAATATAAAAAATTAAAATTTTGTGTATATAAATTTTTAAAAAAACTAAAAATATTTGTGATAAATTTTTCAATTTTCTTTGTTTTTAGTTGTAAAAAAAGGCATAATATGTTAAAATTTTGTAAGTAAATGACAAAATTATTCTTTGCAATTTGGTCGGGAAAACAAAAGTCAAAGGAGTTTAATATGCAAAAAAACACTTTAAGATATTCAATTTTAGGCAGTATGGCACTAATTGTTTTGGCTATACTATCATTTTTGGGAGCTTTTTTGTTTCAGCAAAAACAAGTTAACGCTGCAGCTAATATAGGGGCAATAGAAGCCACTATAATAACGGTTGACAACAAAACAAATAATATATTAAGTGAACGAGAAATAATTTTGGATGATGTTGATGAAAATGGCAACCCTTTTGTGTATCTTGACAGTTACACAGAGCTTACTAATGCAACAGTTAGCGGAAACACTTTAACATATTTTAATGGAACAGAATTAACAACATCAAACGAGGTCACAACAATAGATGTAAAAACAGGCTATAAAGTTCAAGTTGGTGGAACAAATGGTGTTGCTTATTATAGTGAAACTTTGAAAAAATTTTTTTGGTTCAAAACAAAACCACTTGTTTTAAACTTAACAATAAATGAAACAAACAACACTTTTTCTTATACATATAATGGCGTAAGTTACACTGAAGACTACGACACCTTAGCAAATGGAAGCACCTTGACAACAACTCAAACAAATTTTGGAAATCTTTTTGAAACAAATTCTAATAATGGAACAATTTCAAACTATGACAGTAGCGCCAAAACAGCAGTTTGGACTTCAGACACAACTTTTGCTTCCCACGAGGCAGTTCAAATAAAAATTAGTGGCCCAGGCGGAAATTATTATATTGACCAAGCCTCAACAAATTATAATGGAAGCTTAATTGATTCTGCTGGAACAAAGCTAGACAGTGACACCGTTCATTCTTACTACTATAAAGAATATCACGGACTTCCAGCATCAATTATTAATGACTGTGGCATTTCAAGTTCTGCTTACACAAAAGAAAATAGCAGTTCAAGCCCAAAAAACCTTGAAAGCTTGGAAGGTAAGTATGATTTTAACACAACCTATAGAATTAATCCAGGATCAGGATTTGAAGAAACGTTAACTGCACAATTTATTTTTTATTTAACAACATCAAACACCTACTCCAACACAAATGAACTTTTAAATTTTTATAATGTTAACTCTGTTTTAACAACAACAACTCAAAAAGACCACTACTTTGGTTTTAACAACATTTTAACAAACAACTTGCTTGACCTTGATGCAAAAGTTTTGGATGGTGCAGAGCTTTCGAATGGAACTTTAAGTTATAACAATGGTGAAGAAGAAAATGTGGAAGCAATCGAAATAACCACAGATGTTTATTATCAAGTTGAAGTTGGTGGCGTTAGAGGGCTTGCTTATAAAGACAGCAAAACAGACAAGTGGATGTGGACGGATAAACTTTTATACCCAACCATTTCTTATAACCCAGAAAAATATTCGATAAGCTTTGAAAAAACACTTTATAGTTATATAGAAAATTATACTTTTGATTTTGTTGCTGATGATGATTTATATGGAACATTAACTTTGTCAAAAATAGATAACACAGGCTCAAAAACTCAAATTGAACAAAAAACAATTTATAGAAAAACTGAAAAACTCACAGGTTATGAAAACCTAAACATTTCAAGTGATACTTTGGTTAGTTTTGATTATAATAACACAACATATGATAATGCTGTTGATGGCAAAATTTCATTAAATAACAAAACATATTATTATAACAAAGTTTTAAAAACTGTTTGTGAATATAACTTGGATGCGCCATTTATTGCTTATCACACATTTAAAGAAATTGGAGATTATGCCATAAGCCAGCAATATAAGCTTAAGATTGCTGACGGAACTTATTATAAAACTGACGGCATAAACGCAACAACAGGAAGCATTCAAAACATTTCAAACACAATCCACATCAATGGTTATCAAGCAATTTATAGAGATAATAGAGATAATGAAACTTATGTTAAATTTTTAAATAATGAAAATTTTTATAGTGATTTTTCATATTTGTTAACTGCGGCATCAGGAAGTTCTGCTGTTTTTGAAAAGACAACTCCATCAAATTATAGTGAAGGCGTGTTAAACCTTGGCACAAAACAAATATACATAAACAAAAATAGGCTTGTTTCAACAAACCAAACTCCAGTTTCTCTTAGATATAACGCAACAAAAAACAATTCGGCAAACTCTATGTGGTATGTTTATGTGAGTGATAGTGGTAAAATTGAAGAAGTTGATGATTACACAAATTCTGTTTCATTTTCTGCCGCTGGACTTTATTTTGTGTTTTTGTCATTTAAAAACAATGCCAGTGATGATAGTGTTGATAGTGCTAAGTATGTTCAACAAGTTTTGGCTTTTAGAATAACAAATTCTCAGCCAACAGTGTCTGTTAAATCAACAGATGAAACAGATTCAAAAAACATAATCTCAAGAAGTGGAAACGAACTTTCTTCAAACTCATTCACAAACAAGCGTGTGTTTGTGGAATGGCTTAAAAACAATGAATTTGACACACCAATCACAGCAACTTATGACAAATTTAACTTTGACGGAACAAAAGAAATTTCAGACGCAACGCTAAAAGGGCTTGTTTATGACAAAAATGGAGAAATTTTGGAAGTAAATCCAACTCTTTTTAGTGGAGATGGAAAATATGTTGTTCGCATAAAATACAACAAAAATTCATCAATTATTCGAACTTTTACAATTGACACAAACGCTATTTCTGGAATACGCGCCTACTCTGTTGACTCTAGCAACAAAGCTAATAATGTTTTGTCTAGCCTAACTACTAACCCAAGCGATTTTGACTTAACTGTTAACACCCCATTTGTTTGGAGTTGGGACGAAAAAGCAAGTGGAGCAAAAATCACAGCAAGTTATTATTATTCAAACTTAACTTCAAAACCAGATTTTGAATTAACAAAACTGTCTGGCAATAATGAAGTTTGGGTTACAGCAAATGGAATGTTCTCTGATTTTAAGAGAGGCCCAAATTATGCACACACAAACATAACCGAACCTTTTAATTCAGAGCAAATCATTTCTTCAAACTGCTTTGCAATTCTTCTTTTGGAAGATGAGGCCGGAAACACCGCAAGTTTTGCAACCATTTATGACTCTATAACTCCAGAAATTATTCAAGAGCGAATTGGAGAATCCACACAAACAACAACTGACCTTGTTAACACCACAACAAAATTCACTTGGGGAGCTTATAAAGCGCTTGACGCATCTCAAGTTAAAGATGTTTTAAAGAACTTAACAACCTCAATAGAAATGGGTGGCAACACCTACTCTTTAAATGAAACAATTTCAAATGCACTTGAAAACTACTTTAGAACGGATTCAAACAATAACTTCTATTACACTCAAAAAATATCTAAAGCAGAAATGAATGAAAGAACTTTTTCTGGTCAGTCAGCTTATGTTGTTATAACAGAAAATAATAAGAAGTTTTATGCTTATATTTCATCAACTGAAAATCAAGAAGGAAAAGCTTATGACTTAACAAAAAATATCAATTTAAGCGTTTCTGCCTACGACATCTTAAACAACAGAAAAACTTTGTCTAAAAATGTTTCATTAGATAAATCGGACGGAAGAATTTTTAGCCACAGCGAGCAAATTGATATAACAGGAATTTCAGACACAACAAATGAAGGCGAAAACAAAAACAGACAAAGACTTTCTGAAAATATGATTTCAAACAGAGATTTCTTGACATTTAGTTTTAAGCAAGCAAATAGCGGAAGCGCTTTTGAAGTTGAAAAAATAACACTTTCTTTTTATGAACTAACCTATCAAGACAATAACAATCCATACAGCTCCACTCCAATAGAATATGTTATTTTCACCAACACCAGAACTGGAATGGAATCAAACGTGTTCTGGACACCAACAACTTCTGATGACGATGACGGTGACACAACAGGAACTTATTATCAATCTTCAGCATTAAACGTTGGGCCAAACGGACTAACACTTCAAGGAAAATATGTTTTCACAAGATATTATGTTAATAAAACTGCATTTGATGAAGCAAATTCAAGAGGAGATGTTTTTACAAGAACTTACACAGCCTATGTTGACCGAAGCATAGACCCTATGCGTAATGCAAAATTAACATTGGGTGAAACAATTAGGGGTTACACAGAAGCCGAATCAACAAAAATATTTTATTTCAACTCTTTTGGAAATCAATCAAACGCTAAAAATGAATTTAACATTAACACTGATATAAAAGCTCCTGCTGTTGCAAACATAAACACAAATATGTTGCCTATTGTTATTTCAAATTTAAGTGGAACTAAATATAGTAATCAAAAGCTTTTGGCAATTGTTCAATGTTTTAATGAAAATTCCACTTTTAAGTCACAAACTTTGTATTCACCAGATGTTAATTCTTCATCAAATGGCGTAGAACCATTCAGTAGCTTGCTAACTTACAAATTTAATGAAATTGGAATTTATAGAATTATTGTTTGTGACTATGCAAATTTAGCATCATCAAAAGTAACAGATTGGAGTCATTTAGATCTTTGGAATAGCGAAAATTTTGTGCCAAATGTTGTTAGCTTATCTTTTAAAATACTTAAAACCACTCCACAAATTGAAATACAAAACAGCTCAACACACTCACAATTAAAAAAAGCAGAATTAAAAGCAAATGTTGATGGAACTTATGCCTACACAAACAATGACAATTATGTTGTGTTTAAATTTAGTGACACGATTGACCCTTACCGTGCAAAAATTGCCTACAAAAGTTGGACTTTAAAAAGAACCTCTTTCACCTTAAACGATGACGGAGTTATGACAACGCAAGAGGAATCAATTTCTCCTTCACAAGAAAACGATTATAAAGTTCGAGAATATGATGCAAGCAATCCAAACGGTTTTAGTGAACCTGAAATTCAAAGAATAAATGGCACCTACTCTGGCGAGGATTTAACTGATTTTGTTTTAAATAGCGGAGTTTTGTTTTATAGAGTTAAAATTCCTGGCGAAGATAGATATGATTATTATATCATTTTGCCTAAAAACAGCAAAAACACTGACTACTTCTATTCATTAACAATAAATTATATAGGAAATGAAAACATCTATGGAGATTACTATTCAGCAACAAACAGCGTTTATATTGACAATATTTCACCTTATAAAGGTTTGTTAAACTTGATAGAAAATGACACTTATTTAACAGATTCGCAAAAAGCTGACATGAAAAGAAATTTAAACAATCACGATTATGAGTTTTTAAAATATTATGCTTTTAATGTTGGTTCAAGCTTTGATGTTTCAAGTTTTAGCACTTTGGATTTAAGTGATAACGGAAAATTTTATTATTATAAACAAGTTGATGACAAATATGATGGAACAATTTATCCAAAACAAACAGTTATTCCTGAAAGTGATGATTATAACACCTACACAAACTTAAGATTTAGTAAAGACAGCTTTTCTTCAAACGAATATACAACTCAACTAAGCGTGAGTGGATATTTTGATATTGTTGAGGTTGATGAAGCTGGAAATCACAGAGTTTATACAATTTTTATAGCAAAAACAGACGATGAAGTTTTGTTAACCACAACTGGTTCAAACTTCACAACTGATGAACTTAACTTTAAATTTTCATCAAAAACAGATGAAAATGGTGAAAAAACTTTTATGATTCAAGAAACAACTTCAAACACAACTTATAACACAACCACCACCCCATCACTTAGCGTTACATCATTTGTTTTAAACTCAAACAATTTTAAAATTAATGATTCTTGGTATAAAGTTTCATTCAGCCTAGAAAACGGAAATGTGGGTCAAGACTTTTTGCGTGAATATGTTTTTAATGTTGCTCCTCAAAATTATTTGCTTTCAATAAGAAACAATCAAAACCTAAGTCAGGATAAAAAAGACAGTATTTTAAACAAATATAAAAACAAAAATGAAATCATAGAATTTTTAAATGATTGGCTAAGACAAGTGATTGCATTAAATTCTTCTTCTAACGGAGCTCAAATAAGATTAATCTTTAACAACCGAAGCGGAAAAGATATTGATTTTTATTTGTTAACTCCAGGAAGAGAAATAGGCATTTCTGAATTATATCCAGAGCGCATTGACAATAGAAAATTTAGAATAACAATGCCAGCAGACACTTATTCAACAAAATATTCGAATTTTGAAATAAGGCGAAATGATTCTCAACTTCAATATGACAACAGCTCACCGCAAATCAATTTGTTGAATTTAAACACATCAAGAAGCTCACAAACAAAATTATCTTTTGATTTGTTTGAATCTTATTATAAATACAATTTTAGCTTTATAGATAACTTTGGAAGAATTTATAAATTCACTTATCCAACAACTGAAATGGTAAAAGGTCTTGTTTTTGAAGAAAGCTCCCCATATGTTTATGACAACATACCTTACACACCAAACACCACTCTATTTAATTATGTAACTGGCAAAGATGACAGAATAAGTATAAAAATTTATGATGTTAATGCTGACGAAGTTATTCTTGACGTAAAAGATTTGCCCTACACAACTTATGGAGTTGAAAACAGCTTGGTTAATGTTTGTAATATGAATTCACAATATATTTCACAAAGCTTAGATTCTCAAACTTCTGTTGTTACAATAAGCTTTAATGCAATAAAAAATAGGCATTTAACATATGAAATTGTTTTAATTGACATTGACAACAACAAAACAACATATAATTTTGGAATTTATACATATGCCCAAGAAATAATGTTAACCGATGACTCTGGCAGAGCTTTGTGGGCAAATGAAGATTTAACGTCAAACGACAAACAAAAATTCACTTCAAAAACCACTATTATAACATTTACACCAAATAATAGCTTTTTGTTTAACCCAAGAGTTTATGTTGTTAATGATAATAATACAATTCCAATAGTAAGCGGTTATAAAGTATATAAATTAGGAGATTATAGCGTTATTATTAAAAGTGACTTGGGCGTTATAAATGTTCGCACAATAAACTTTAGCAAAAAAGAAGCAACTTCTGACCTTTATAGCGTTTATTTTGCTGGTGAAAAGCTCTCCCCTCACACAGTGAACAACTATAGATATCCTTATGAAGTGGAAGACTCCACAAAATATATTTATCACTATTTCTTCTTGTCTAATTTAGAAAATGCGTGGAATGATTTAAGAATATTGCCAAACGAAGCGCAAGACTTTGATATAACGGATGTAACAACGGAAACAACAGATACAAACACAAAAATATATAAAATTTCTAATGAAAATCTAACAACTTATTGTGCAATAACAAAAGTTTCTCCAGCTAGTAACTTAACAACGCTACAATATTCCACATCAACAACAAATAACTTTTTAGATTCACAATTTTCAGGAATAGGTACAAAAACAACAACAACGATTTATCCAACAAGTAGCGGAAATCCAACCTATGTTAAACTTACTTGGGGCAAAACTGAAGAAATAGCGCCAAATTTTGTATATTTAGAAATAAAATATAATAATAGTGTTGAGACGGGAAAAGTTTATGATGACATCATTTTAACAAAAAGTGGAAAATATGAAATAAAAATTTATGATGCTGTGGGTCAAGTTCAATATTTTGGTGATGGTAATACAAAAACAGACACATTTACCCTACTCATATTAAATGAAGTAAATTATTTTATAAACAACAAAAACCCTATTCAAAATGCAACCTACAACAAAACTGATGAGGGAATAAAATTATCTCTTGATGATGCTAACAATTATGACTTAAGTCGCGTGCAAATCAGCATTTTAAGAAACAATGCTCCATATAATGATTTCATTAAAAACGATAACACCTCTTGGACGTTTGTGGAGGCTGGATATTATAAGGTTGACATTAGCGCTCCATTAAACACCAATTCATCACAAACAGTTGTTTTATCTGCAACAGCACAATTTACAATTCTTGACAAAAATGAAGCAAAAACTGTTTATGATTTTGCAAAAACTTATGGTTATTATGTTTCAACCGTTCAAAGAATCACCTACACAAAAGATGAAGAATCTGAACAAGGCATTGAAAACAATGATGAAGATATAACAAGCAGTTTAAAAAGCCTTTTTGGTGTTAACAAACTTGAAAGCTTTAAGTTATCGCCTCAAGATGTTGGAGCTGGACGCTATAAAATAACTGTTACTGTTAACTCATCTTTAATGGTTGAAGAACAATATTCATTTGATATTTGGCTAAATGATGAGATTTCAAACTTGATTTCTCCATCAAGGAGCTGGGGAAGTTCTTCAACAAAATCGTTTAGTGTTGAATATAACCCATCAAACATTTTTGAACAAGTTGGAAATTGTTATATAAAGGTTAATGACAACATTGTTGCAACAATTGATGAAGAAAATTCACAAAATGAAAAAGTTTCTTTCAGAGTTTCTGAAGTTGGAACACATATTGTTCAAATCTATTCAAAAAGTGGTTCTCTCATCTCCAGCCAGAGAATAACGATAACAAAACCATTAAACACAGCTGCAATCATACTTATTGTTGTTGGTGTTTTGGTTGTTATTGCCGTTATTGTTTTGTTTGTGATGTTTAGAACAAAAATGAAGGTTAAATAAAAATCATAAAAATATTTTAACCAAAAGTTTTGCCGTTTTTAAAACAGCAAAACAAAAAAGAAGCTAACCCAAAAAAATGTTAGCTTCTTTTTTGTTTTAATTTAAAATATAGGATAAACCTATTTTTATTTTTTATAAACAGAATCAAAATAACCTATTTTTCTAGGTTTTGAGCTTTCTTTTGTTCCCCCATCCACTCATTAAAACTTTTTGGTATGTTTTTTGCCGTGTGTTCTTTGATATCTTTTTGAATGGCATCGTCTATGTTTCCACCAACAACTTCATATATAACATTTTCAACATCTCTTTTTATTGGTGGAACTGAGGTTGCATCCCAATGCCCAAACTCAGAAACCAAAAACATCTCTAAAGGTTTTTTGCCTTTAAATGCTCTTTGTGCATCAAACAAAATCATTTCTGGTTCTGTTATAAATTCAAACTGAAATTTTGGGAAAAACTCTCCATAATATTGTTGTGGCAGAAAACGACTATCTTTAAAGATATGCCCAATATCATTATAATAATTAAAACAATCCTTGCTTAACTTATTTTCAATTCTTTTTAATTCTTCAAAAAAAGCAATCCTATCACGTCTAGAAACTTCTTCAAAATTTTCAATACAGAATATTTTATCTTCAATATGAAAATTTGAACTAAGTGTTTTTAAATCTTGATTATATGAAACAACTAAATTTATCATATTTTTTCACTCCTTTAAAAGCATAAAGATTATATCATATTTTTTCACTTTTGTAAATATCCGTTTTTTATAATATTTCATTATTTTTTATGTTTTTAATAAGCTTATTTTTAAAACAAAAATCTAATCATTATATGTTAAACTTTTTTATGTTAACTTCAAAAGTTAAAACTTTTTTATGTTTTTTTAAATTTAAACATAAAAAAACACACCATAAAGGTGCGTTTTTATATTATCTCTTGCTAAATTGAACTGCTTTTCTTGCTTTGTGTAACCCATATTTCTTACGCTCTTTCATACGTGGGTCTCTTGTTAAAAGTCCTGCTGTTTTAAGTGGGTTTTTAAACTCATCTGAAATTTTTACGAGTGCTCTTGCAATTCCGTGACGGATTGAACCAGCTTGCCCTGAAATTCCACCACCTTTAACATTAACAAAAACATCATATTTGTTTAAAGTTTCAGTTATTTCAAGTGGTTGACGAACAATTTGTTTTAATGTTTCTAAACCAAAATATTCATCAATATCACGCTTGTTAATTGTTATTTTACCATTTCCATCAACAAGTCTAACGCGTGCAACTGAACTTTTTCTACGGCCAGTTGCTGGAGTTTGAACAACATTTGCTGTCTTTTTTGTTGCCATTATCTTCTTCCTCCCTTAACTTCTAATACTTGTGGATTTTGTGCTTCGTGTGGGTGTTCTGCTCCCTTATATGTTCTAATCTTCTTTTGCATATGTCTTCCAAGTTTGTTTTTAGGAAGCATTCCCTTTATTGCTTTTGCAACAACAAAATCACTTTTCTCTCTCATAAGTTTATCATACTTGATTTCTTTATCTCCACCAGGATATAGTGTGTGATATTTATAAACCTTTTGGTTTATTTTGTTACCTGTTAAAACAACGTTATCGCAATTTATAACAATAACATAATCGCCCATATCAGTGCTTGGAGTGTAAGTTGGTTTGTTTTTGCCTCTAATAACTGCAGCAACTTGGCTTGCAAGTCTTCCAAGAGGGATGCCACTTGCGTCAACAATCCACCATTTGCTCTCAACATCTGCTTTTTTTGGCATAAATGTTTTCATCTTTTTCTCCTTGAATAAAAATATTTCGCCTAATTCACAATTTTGTAAGGGGCTAGTTTACAAAACTTTTAATAGACTTTAATAAGTATAATCTTTTTTTTTGAATATGTCAATAACTTAAACATAAATTAAAAATTATTTTGTAAATAAACTTGGGTGAAAGTTTATAAAATCAATATAAAAGCTTATGATTAAAAGGCTTTATAAAATGAAAAATTATAAAAATTTATAAAAATTTTTGTTTTTTCCTTGACTTTTTTATTTTTAAATCATAAAATAATAATGCTTTTAAACGACACATTGAGAAATTTTTTATAATTATCTCTTATATAAATAGCAAAAATCTATTTTTATGAAACGGCAGGGCAAACTTTGCTCTGTTTTTGTTTTTCTCGTTTTTGGCACAGAAAATAAAAGGAGAAAATATAATGATATCAAAATCAAAAACTGTTATGACATTTATTGTTGCGGCTTTTGCAGTTTTTTTGGCAACCTTTAATGAAACTTTTATGAATGTTGCGTTAGCTCCTATGGCACAATCTTTGGGGGTTGATGGCTTAGCAATTCAATGGGTTGTAACTGCTTATTTGCTTGGAGCTGCAATTATGGTTCCTATTTCTGCATTTTTGTATAGAAAGGTTCCAACAAAAATTCTTTTTCTAATAACAATTGGCTTTTTTATAATTGGTAGCCTTTTGGGTGGATTATCTAAAAATTCATTTATTTTGGTGCTTTTGTCAAGAATTTTACAAGCAATTGGTTCAGGAATGCTTATCCCTGTTGCAATGAATATTGTTTTAGACATTGCTCCAAGAGAAAAACTTGGTTTTTATATGGGCACAATGGGAGCTATGACAACGCTTGGCCCATCAATTAGTGTTATTCTTGCTGGAGCTTTGTTAAACCTAACAAATGGTGATTTTCACATCCTTTTTTGGGTTTTTGGAGCTTTAACTTTTGTTTGTTTTGTTTTGGCAATTTTCTTTATTTCAAATGTCGCAAAATTAACAAAGCCAAAACTTGATATAATTTCAGTTGTTTATATCTCTTTTGCTTTGATTGGAATTATGTTTTCAATCTCGTTTGTGTTTAAAGTTTGGTGGATTGCATTAATTGCTTTTGTTGTTGGTGTTATTTTTATGATTTTGTTTGTTTTAAGGCAGAAAAAGCTTGAAACTCCATTAATAAATTTAGAACCACTAAAAGTTAAACAATTTTCACTATCTGTTATATTAAATATGATTAGTTTAATTGTTGTTTTTGCTTTTAATGTTTTGCTTCCTATGTATCTTCAAAACATTGCTGGTTATAATCCACTCACGGCATCTCTTGCTTTGTTCCCTGCCATATTTTTATCTTGCGTTATTGCCCCTATTGCCGGAAAGATATTTGACAAACACGGACCAAAACTACTTTTAATTATTGGATTTTTGATGATGTTCTTGTTTAGCGTGCTTTTGGCTATATTTATTTCCACTCCTAGCATCTATTTGATTGCTTTGTTATATGTTCCATTAATTGTTGGTTCTGCTCTAATTATTGGGCCTATTCAAAGCTATGGACTTTCATCATTAAAGCCCGAACAAAACCCACATGGAGTTACAATATTTAGCACTGGATTCCAAATTGCTGGTTGCATTGGAGCATCATTATTTTTAGGAATTTATGAAAAATTGGCACAAACAACTTTGCCTAGCACATCATTTTTGATTGTTGGCCTTATTGTTGCTTTTATTCTTTGTGTTGGCTTAATTATTTCTGTTGTTTTAACATCAAAAAAAGCTCAAGAACAAGTTCTGAAAAAAGAGGATTCAGCCGCCCCAACCCTTTCAAGCGTTATGAAAACAAATGTTTATAAAATCAATATAAACGCAAGCATTTTAGATGCTATGCAAATGATGGTTGAAAAGAAAATAAGTGGTATGCCCGTTGTTGATGACAATGACAATTTGGTTGCTTATTTAAGTGATGGCGACATAATGAGATATCTTTCAAAAAATCAAACAAACATAAAATTTGCTTATGCTTTTGCTGTTACAAATGGAAATGAAAATGAATTTAACACAAAAGTTGAAGAATTATCTTCATTAAAAGTTTCTGATGTGGCAACAACTGGCCCATTCTTTGTTGACATAAATGATGATTTTGGTGAAGTGTGCAAAAAACTTGCAAACAGCCATAAAAAGAAAGTTCCTGTTCTTGAAAACGGAAAAATGGTTGGGGTTATAAACCGAAGTGAAATAACAAAATATGTTTTTGCTTCTTGCCTTAAAAAAGAAAAAAATTAAATTAAACCACCAGATTATCTGGTGGTTTTCTTATAAAAAACATTTATGAAAATGCCAAATTTTTTTATAAGCCAATTTAAAAAAGCCTATTGACAACTTAAAAAAAATAGCTAAAATATAAGTGTAATTCTGTTTTGATTATGATTTGCATAAATTTAATAGAATATATATTTTTTAAAATAAAAGGAAACACAAAAAATGTTAATGCTAAGTGAAAAAAATGAACTATTGCGTTTAAATATCACTGCCGAGGAACTCAATGCAGGCAAACTTTTTTATAACTTACAACTTGTTAATGACAAAAACGAAGAAATTGGATATTGTAATTTTGTTAAATATAATAAAGATGTTTGGGGGAACAAACGCGATGTTGTTTGGATTTATAAGATTGAAGTAAACGATAAAGAAAATCGAGGAAAAGCTTATGGCAAAGCTTTAATTGACGTCACTGAATATTTTGCATTAACACAGCTTTCTATTGACAGAATTGAAGGAAAATTTGCTCCAAACAAAGACTGGTATGAAAAAGTCGAAAAATTTTATTTAAGAAACAATTATGATATTGTTGATATTGATGATTGGGGGCATTATGCAATTTTAAAAAATTTGGATAAAAAAATAGTTGATGAAAAAACTGGTAGAATAACTAACAGAAAACAAGAAATAATAGAAAGAGTGAGCTCTAAAATTATTGAACCACCAAAAGTTAAGATAATTTCGCTTGAAGATAAAAAAGAACAAATTCAAAAAATTCAAGTGATTGAAAAAGGTGCTTCTTTGTGCAAAACAGAAAATGTTACACCAAGCGATAAATTATCTGGTGGAGCTGAAAGCGCAAAAAAAGAACCTTGCCTTTAAAAAAAACTTAGGAAAAATTCCTAAGTTTTTTGCTTTCTATATAGCTGTGTATCCACCATCAATTGTTAAAATTGTTCCAGTCACATAACTTGCTTCATCACTGGCCAAAAATATAACTCCTGCATTAAGCTCACCCGGCTTTCCATATCTTTTTAGTGGAACATGAGTTTTTGCAAAATCTTTAAAAAACTTTGTTTTTAAAACTTTTTCAGTTAACTCTGTTTCAAAATATCCTGGGCAAATTGCGTTGCAAGTTATGTTGTATTGCGCTAGCTCTGCTGCAACTGCTCTTGTTAAATTTATAACTCCACCTTTTGATGCGTGATAAGCAACTGTTGGAATTGCGGTGTTTCCAACAAGCCCATACATAGAAGAAATATTTATAATTCTGCCATACTTATGTTTTTTCATAACAGAGGCAAATGCTCTTGTAACTTTAAACACACTTGTTAAATCTGTTTGAATGGTGAAATCCCATTCTTCATCACTCATCTCTAAAATGCCATTATCTTTTGATGCTCCCGCACAATTAACCAAAATATCAACTTTTTTAAAAGTTTTTATAGCTTCTTTAACGCAAAAATTTATTTCATCAGTTTTTGTTACATCGCATTTTAGCGCCAAGCATTTTGCACCTTTTTTCTCTAGTTCTTTTTTCACTTCTTCCAGTTTTTCAATTCTTCTTGCCATTAAAACAACGCTTGCTCCACATTCAGCAAAGGCAAAAGCCATTTGCTTTCCAAGCCCTGATGATGCTCCTGTTATCACTGCAACTCTATTTTTTAAATTAAACATACTTGTTTTTCCTTTTATTTTTCAAAAGTAATTTCACTTTTCACAACCAATTGTTCACCTTTTTTTATAAAAATATAATCTTTGTTTTCTTCTTTTGTTTTATATAGCAAAAGTTCATCTTTTTCAAATGATTGTGAAATATAATTTATCTCAATTTCATTAATTTTTCTATCAAAAATTTCTTCCAAGCTATAACTATTTATCAAAAATCTAACATATTCAACATTGTTTGTGTGATTTGAAAAATCTAAATTTGTTGATTTAACTTTGATTTTTTCAAATAATTCTGATTTTTTCTCATCAAATCTTTCAAAATTCATTAAATATTTAGGTTTTTCAACTTTTAAGACATCTGCTCCAACACTACTTAATTTTTTTATTTTTGCACTTTTTATGTCTAACACACAAAATTCAACTTTTGAATAATATAAAACTTCTTTTTTATTGTTTTCTATGCAAACATCCACGCAAATCTTAACCAATGATTTTTCAGTTACAAAACTTTTTATAGTGATTTCTTCACCCCATTTTGGTTCTTTAAAAAACTTGATTCTATTTTTAACAATAACCCACATAGCATCATAATTTTGCCTTAAAGTGACGCCATCAAGATTATATTTTGAAAATAAGTTTATTGTTGCATCTTCAACAAGTTCAAAAACTCCAATAGGTGTTAGCTTTGTGTCTTTCCAACACATAAATCCTAAAACAGTTTGCTTTTGTTTAAATATCATCTTTTAAATTCCTCTTATAGCTTATTTTTAAGTATAACATAATTAAAAATAATTTCAAAACAAACAAGCAAAATTTTTAAAAAAATTTAAAAAAGCTTAATCCTATAAATATTTTTTTAATTTTTAGGCATCATAAACATAAGGAGGTGTTTTATGAGTTACAACATATTAAACTGGATTGCTTTTATAATTTTATCCATTGCCGGCTTAAATTGGGGACTTGTTGGAATATTTAGATTTAATTTGGTTGAATGGATTTTTGGCGGATTTAATATTGGCTCAATTATAATCTATATCTTGGTTTTGTTGTCAACAATTTGGCTTATTGTTTCTGCAATAATAAAAGGAGCAATAAACTTTGCTGGTGATGACAGACGATAAATTTTTAATAACAAACTTTTAAAACAAAAATATGCAAAAAAGAGAGTTTTTTAAACCCTCTTTTTTGTTTTTTAGCATTAAATTTTAATCTAATTTTTGAATTTTTGTTGTTATTTTTGGGCCAACCCAATTTGATTTTTTCTTTTCAACAAAAGTTGCTTTGCCAACCTCTAGTCGCCCTAAAACTCTATTATATTTTTTACCCCATTTTTTTATTATTTCAATCACTTCATCAGCGTTTTGAACGGCCCAAACTTTATCTTCCTTAAAATCATATCTGTGATTTTCATCAAGCGGAACTCCAGCAACAGTTGAACTCCAACCTTTTGCATTGCTGTATGCAATCAAAAGCCTGCAGTGCTTCCATGCAAGGCTAATTTCATTTAGCGTTCCACTTCCTCCACCAACTGCAACAACAACTGGACAGTTTGCAACAATGCCATCACGATATTCTTGAAGCCCAGTTGGAATAACAATATCAGCAAAATCGTTAACTTCATTTTCATCATAACTAGGAGCAATTGCAATTGTGTCGCCTTCACGATAATTTTTGCTGGCATGCGCCCCAGCACAAGCAGCCCTCATAACACCTCTGCCACCACCTGTTAACACGCGATAGCCATTATCCACCAAAGTTTTTCCAAGCTCATAAGCAAGTTTCCATTTTTGTTTGTCATCTTTGTCACAATTTTCATACCAACAAGCAGCATTCCCAACAACTGCCACAATCATTCTTCTTTCCATTTTTTCTCCCTAATAATTATATATTAAATATGTTAACAAAAAAAGATAATTAAATCAAACAATTTTAATTATCTTTTTTATTTAACTCTAAAAGAAGTTGTTCCGTCTTTGTTATCTGTTAGCTCAACACCCATATTTATTAAAATACTTTTTATTTCATCTGCTTTTTGGTAGTTTTTTTGTGCTCTAAACGCATTTCTTTCATCAATCAAAGATTTTATCTTATCTTCATTGTTTTCAACGATTTTGGGCTGTTTTTGCCCCAAAAAATCAAAAACTTTAAACACTTTGTTAATTTTTTCAAAATAATTTGTGATATCTTGTTGATTTTTCTCATCAAATCCATTGTTGTTTAGCTCAATATTTGCAAGTTTTATGAAGTTAAAAATTTCAGTTAACGCATTTGGACTGTTAAAATCATCATCCATTTCTTTTTCGAAATTTGTTTTTAAGACTTTTAAATAACTTTCTATTTGTTCATTATGTGTTGTTTTTGTTTTGTTATTTAAGCTATAAAAGAAATTTTCTATTTTTTGATATTCATTTTCAATCAAAGAAAATGCTTTTTCTGAAAATGCTATTGGACTTCTGTAGTGTGAAAAAGCGCAAAGCCACCTAAGATTTTTTGCCCCATATTTTTTTAGAGCATCTTCAACTGTTACATAATTTCCTTTGGATTTGCTCATTTTTGTTCCGTCTTCAGCATTAAGCATACCTGCGTGAACCCAATATTTTGCTGGCATTCCAAGCCCTAAGGCCTTACTTTGAGCAATCTCATTTTCGTGATGAGGAAATTGCAAATCTCTTCCACCACCGTGGATATCAAAATTGTTCCCTAAATATTTTTGGCTCATAACAGAACATTCAATATGCCAGCCAGGATACCCAACTCCCCAAGGGCTATTCCACTTTAAAACGCTGGTTTTTTGTGCTTTTTTCCAAACTGCAAAATCATAAGGAGTGTGCTTTCTTGTGTCACACTCAATTCTGGCTCCAGCTGAAAGTTTTTGTATGGTGTTTCCACTAAGAACCCCATAATCACTTATTTTTGAAACATCCAAATAAACATTTCCGTCTAATTCATAAGCATACCCAAAATCAATCATCTTTTGAACAGCTTCTATGATTTCAACAATATGCCCAGTTGCCCTTGGTGATATGTTTGGGCGCCTACATCTAACTTCATCTAATCCTTGCCACATCCCTTGAATGTTCATATCAACAAGCTCAAGTGGATGAACTTTTTCTTCTTTTGCCTTAAGTTCAATTTTGTCTTCACCCTCATCAGCATCACCCACAACAGAGCCAACATCAGTTATGTTCCTAACATAAAATGTCTTTAAATTTTTAAAATGAGTGAAATATTCAGCCATAACATCATAAGCAATATATGACCTTATGTGCCCTAAATGAATAGGAGAATAAACAGTAACACCACAAACATACATCTTCACTTCATTTTTGTTTATTGGAACAAAATCTTCTTTTTGGTTTGTTAAAGTGTTATAAATTTTCATAATTTTACCTCTTATTAGTTATATTTTTGCTTAATTTTTTGTGTTACTATCTATATTTTTCTAAAAATGTTTCATAATCACACATTCGGTCTATTAACTTTCCATCTTTTATTTCAAAAATTCTGTTTGCAATGGTTTGCAAAAGTTGGTGGTCGTGAGAAGAAAACAATATAACCCCCTTAAAATCTTGCATTCCATTGTTTAATGCTGTTATGCTTTCTAGGTCTAAATGGTTTGTTGGCTCGTCAAAAAGCAAAACATTTCCGCCCTCAACCATCATTTTAGACATCATACACCTAACTTTTTCTCCACCACTCAAAACTCTCACAGACTTGTTTGCATCATCTCCACTAAAGAGCATACGCCCCAAAAAGCCTCGCAAAAAAGTTCCGTCTTTTTCTTTTGAAAATTGTGAAAGCCAATCAACAATCTTCATATCGTTAGAAAAATATTTTGCTTGATCTTTTGGAAGATAAGAAAGGTTCACACTTTTTCCCCAATTTATTTTTCCTTCATCGGGCAAAATTTCTCCTGTCATCAACTGAAAAAGCGAAGTTATTGCATTTTCATTGTCACCCAAAATAGCAATTTTATCATCTTTTGAAACTCTAAAAGAAACATTGTCTAAAAGTTTTTTACCGTCAAACGAAAAACTTACTCTATCAAACTCTAAAATATCTTTTCCAAGTTCTTTTTCAAACTTAAAATTTATGTATGGATATTTTCTGTTTGAAGCTGGCATTTCTTCTATTTGAATTTTTTCAAGCATCTTTTTTCGGCTGGTTGCTTGTTTTGCCATACTTTTGTTTGCTCCAAAACGCCTAATAAAAGCTTTTAATTCTTCTATCTTTTTTTCTTTTTGCATATTTTGTTGTTTTGTGAGCTTTAACATTAATTGGCTACTTTCATACCAAAAGTCATAGTTTCCAACCCACATAGTTATTTTTCCATAATCCACATCAACAGTGTGAGTGCAAACGGTGTTTAAAAAGTGTCTGTCGTGAGACACCACTATAACTGTTCCCAGATAATCAAGCAAAAAATCTTCTAGCCAAGCAATTGATTTTTCATCCATGTGGTTGGTTGGCTCATCTAAAAGCAAAATATCAGGATTGCCAAAAAGCGCTTGAGCAAGCAAAACTTTAACTTTTATGGAACCATTAAGTGTTCCCATAATTTCGTTGTGATATTTGTCTTGTATGCCCAAACCATTTAAAAGCTTTCCAGCATCACTTTCAGCATCCCAACCGCCCATTTCAGCAAATTCAGTTTCAAGTTCAGCTGCCAAAATTCCATCTTCTTCAGAAAAATCTGGCTTTAAATATAATGCTTCTTTTTGCTTCATGATGTCATAAAGCTTTTTGTTGCCCATAATAACAGTGTCTAAAACTGAAAATTGGTCAAACTGAAAGTGGTCTTGCTTTAAAACAGACATCCTTTCTTTTTCTGGAATTTCAATGCTTCCCTTGCTGGCTTCAAGGTCTCCTGAAAGGAGCCTTAAAAAAGTAGATTTTCCCGCACCATTTGCGCCTATAACTCCATAACAATTCCCCGGAGTAAACTTTAGGTTAACATCTTTAAAAAGAGGGTCTCCTCCAAAAGATAACTCCAAATCAGTGACGGTTATCATAACTTTTCTCCTTTATTATTCTTTTATATCAATTTTTATGTGAACATCATCAAGTTGTTTTTTGGTAACTGTGCTTGGTGCGTTCATAAGTGGGTCATAAGCAGATTTGTTTAGAGGGAATGCAATAACATCACGAATGGCGTTTTGGTCTAAAAGAAGCATAAGTGTTCGGTCTATTCCTGGTGCCATTCCTGAGTGTGGAGGAGCTCCATACTTAAACGCATCATAAAGCGCTCCAAACTTTGCTCTAACAACATCAGCGCCATAACCAACAATTTCAAACATTTTTTCCATAACTTCGCAGTCGTGATTTCTAACTGCTCCACTAGCTAGTTCATAGCCATTGCAAACCAAATCCCATTGGTCAGCTTTTATTTCAAGAGGGTCAAGCTCTGTTAATGCTTTCATTCCACCTTTTGGTTGTGAAAATGGGTTGTGCGCAAAGTCAAGTGTGCCTTCATCAGTTAACTCATATAGTGGAAATTCTGTTATCCAGCAGAATTCATATCTGTTTTTGTCTATTAAGTTTAATCTTTCTCCAAGTTCTTTTCTTAAAATTCCAGCAAGTTTTGTTGTGAGTGCCTTTTTGCCTGCTAAGAGGAATATGCTTGAACCAACCTTTGCATCAAGAGTTTTTATAAGTCCATTAATTTCTTCTTCACTTAAAAACTTTGCTATAGGGCTGTTAAACTTAAGCCCTTCTTCAACTTTTATCCACGCTAGGCCTTTGCTGCCACTGTTAACCATAAATGTGGTTAGATTGTCATAAAAAGACCTTGGCTGGCCAGCCATATCATCAACACAAATTGCTTTAACTGTGCTGTTTTTAAATGCGTTAAAGTTTGTTTTTTCAAAAACTTGTGTGCAGTCACAAATCAAAAGTGGGTTTCTTAAATCTGGCTTATCTGTTCCATATTTTTCCATACTCTCAAAATAAGGAATTCTTCTAAATGGTGGTTTTGAAAACTCACGGCTAGAAAAGTGGCTGAATATGTTTTGATAAAGTGTTTCTCCAACCTCAAACCAATCTTCTTGGGTTGAAAAAGCCATTTCCATATCAAGTTGATAAAACTCCCCTGCTGTGCGGTCTGCTCTGGCATCTTCATCTCTAAAACAAGGTGCTATCTGAAAATATTTTTCAAAGCCCGAACACATTAAAAGTTGTTTAAAAACTTGAGGTGATTGAGGAAGTGCATAAAACTTTCCAGGGTGTTGCCTTGCTGGAATAATAAAGTCTCTTGCTCCTTCTGGGCTACTTGCCGTGATTATTGGAGTTTGAAGCTCTAAAAAGCCCATCTTTTTCATTTCATTTCGCATAAAGTCTATAACTTGCGTTCTAAAAATTATGTTAGAAAAAAGCTGTGGGTCTCTTAAGTCTAGATATCTATATTTTAGTCTAACATCTTCTCTAACATTTTTGCTGTCGCCAACCTCAAAAGGAAGAGGTGCCAAAACTGCCCCCAAAACCTCAAGTTTTTCAGCAACAATTTCAACCTCTCCTGTTTTAAGCTTTAGGTTGATGTTGTCTTCTCCCCTAAGCCTAACAAGCCCTTCAACGCTTATAACCGCCTCTTTTGAAACTCTTTTAAGCATTTTGTCATCATTAACAACAATTTGAACAATTCCGTCTTGTTCTCTTAGGTCAATAAATGTTATTCCGCCGTGGTCACGAATGCTGTGAACCCAACCAGCAACTTTGATTTTTTTGTTTAAAAAATCTTTTGTTATTTCGCCACATGTGTTTGTGCGATAACTATTTGTCATTTTTTTGTTCTCCCTATAATATAGTCTAAACATCATTATAAAACAAAAACCCAAATTTTTCAAGTGATTTCTGCCATTTTGCCATATTTAGACAAATTTCGTCGCAACTATTTAAAAAGATTTTAAAGATTTGATATTGACTTTTTTTAAAATTTATGCTAAAATTTTATTAGAAATCCAAATAAGGAGTGTTTTGGAGTGGCTAAACAAAAAAAATTGGTTTTAAACAGAGCTGGTTCTTCTTTTTTTAAAACAAAAAACATTGTTTCTGAAAATTTAAAATTCAGCAACGGTTTTTCAGCCCCTCAAAACGCATTTTGTGCAAAAATCGGTTCATCACAAGGCGACAGCTTTGTTTTGTTCGCTTTTTGCGGCGCTTTTGCCCTTTTTTGCGGGTCTTTCGCTCCTTTTTTCACCAAAAACAGTCACTAATTGTGGCTGTTTTTCTGTTTTTATGGATTTTAAGATTACCACGAGATTGCCACGGGCAGAGCCCTCACAATGGCATAGAATAAAAGCGCCAAACAAGTGAGATTTCCACACTTTTAAAGCAAAAGATAATAAAATACAAAAAATATAAAAAATTTAAGGAGAAAAAAATGAATACCAACAAAATAAGTGAAATTCTTGAAAAATCACCTTTAGTTCACCCAGCTGGCGTTGTTATGGTTGGGCTAAAACAACATCAAAACAACAAAAAAATGAAAAAAATACACCAAATTGTTGAAGAAGCAGAAAACCAAAGAAATTCTGAAATTGATGAAGCATTAAAAACTTTTAAAGGTTTAAAAATAACAAAAGAACAATTAGAAAAAACCATAAATCGTTTGGAAAGGCTGGAAGCAAAAGACCAAAAAACTTATAATAATTATATCCAAAACTTACAAAAATTTTTAGACAGCCCTAATAAGCAAAATTTAAACGAATTTTCAAAGCTTTCGACAAACCTTGGAATGGAAATGCCAAAAACATTAAAAACACCAACAACACCAAATGCGTTTATTGCAATGTCTTTAGCAGGCATACCAACTCCACCTAAAGCTAACGCAAAAACTCCAACCACAGCAACTGATTACCAAACTGCTGCAAAAAAAGGCACAAACAAAAAACTACTTGCCGCAGCTATAGTTTGCGCAATTGGCGCTGGCGCTTTTGGGGCATACACAACACTTGGCGATAAATTTGGTTTGCCAAACATAAATTTGCCAGATCTCGGCGGCGGAAAAGGGCCTAGTTTTTCAAATTATACCACAGCTTCTGTTCCACCAACAAATGAGGTTGACACCCAAAAATGTTATGTTGAAGGGGTTGATGAAAACAGTGAGGCATTCAAAAACTTAATTGCTTCAAAAGACTATCAAACACAAGCTTTAGAAATAACAACAAAAGCTCAACAACAAATTGATGAGTTAAGCGCTCAGCTTAACGCTGAAGTTGCAACAAAAATTCAATCAGTTGATGCAATAGAAGAAGCTTCTGGCTATACAGCATATGCAAATGTTAAATCTTGGATGGGGTTTGATAAGTTGCCCAATGAAAGCACTGGGGCATTTCATATAAGACGCCTAAATGCTGTAGAAAATGAGCTAATGGCAAACACTCAAAAAATTGAAGATTATTTTAATGAACATGTTGAAGACTACACAAAAAACCTTTATGAAAAATATGGCATTGATTTAACATTTAAGCATTTTAAAAGCGTTCAAGATTTTATAGATAACGATATGTATTTAGAACTTCGTAAGATTACCAATCCTGAAGAAGGCAAATTCTATCACATGATAAGCGGAAAACCTTATGAATATGTTGTTATATCTTATGATGAAGAAAAAATGCCAGAAAAAGTTGATTTAGATTTTATTCAAGAATACCTAATACATGATGGTGAACACCTAACATTATATAATGATATAACGGTGCGTGATTTGAGTGGTGATTATATGAAATCTTCTTATTATGAAAAAAATCCAGTTTATTCAGAGCAATATATCTTTGATTCTTATTGTGATGATTTAGGAGAGCCTTATGCAAGCCAAATAAAAGAAATTAAAAATGATATAGACGTTTTGCAAGAAGATTATCTAAAACAAGTGGAACAAATTAACAGTGATGCCACAAAAGAAATTTTAAATTTGCAATCAAACACTTTGGGGTTAGACAATGATTTAATCGCACTCGGCGTTCAAGCGGCTGATAGCGTTAAAACAGATAAGCTAAGTTTGATTCAAAGCTTTGTTGATAGTGCCCTAAACGCTTCAGAAAGTGTTAAAGAAGTTGCACAAAATTTAACTGATGATTTGATTCATAGCCTTTAAAATTATTTTAATATAAAAAATCAAGGGAATCCCTTGATTTTTTGTTTTTTAAATAGATTAAACAAATGTAATCAAAATATTTTAACCAAAATACCATGTTAACAAGTTTTCGTTTCTCTTTTTTAAGGTTTCATCTCCACCATCTTTGTTTTTATTTGTACATGTCACACTTGTTGGCACACATCTGCCACCATGAGAAATGTTATAAGCATCTTGATCACCACTTTCACGATAATGAGGTAGATATAAACAAGCAACTTTATATTCTTTTCCATCAGAACCTGTTATGGTTTCAAAATTAATATTACCAGACTCTAAATTACCTTGAATATATTTTACATTTTTATCAGGATTTACGACTGACAATGGATATTTGTCTAAATACGTAACAGCCATATCTCCTGTGAGTATGTAATTTATGTCTGTTGTAAAATTACCATTTGTGGTTTTTCCATTAACATCCTTAAGTGTGTAATTTTCTTCTTGAACTGTTATGTTATAAAAAGTCCAGTAATGTGCATATTCTTTATATTTTGCTATTTTTAAACCAGCTGGTTTACCCAATATTTCTCCCCAAGTTGAATAAACAGATTGCCAGTTGTTTGCTATTTCTGCAGCTTCATTTATATTACCGCTCCATGCATCGTTAAAAATTGTCTGGCACATTTTACTGCTTGGGTCAAATGTTGGTAAGCTTTCAGTTCGCAAACCATCACCCCAAATCTCATATTGATGATAAACATGATATGAGTTAGTGGTAACTGTTATTTTCATTTCTTTTATGGTTTGGTTAGAAACCGTATACCATGTGTCCTCTTCAACCTTACAAGGTGAAGTTGGCGCTTTATATACAAAACTTGGAATGTTGTTGTCGTCATAAGTTGGAGCTTTTGTAACGCCTGTTAAATACATACTGTCTGTTGTGTATGATACCTCTATGGGTTTTTCTTGTAATCCATAACCCTCAAAAGCATCGCCAAAAAGAGGTTTTATTGTTATTTGGGTTGCTTGTAGAGGATTGTCTTTATCATATATTGCATATGGCGTGAGCGTTATAGTGCTCCCTGATTGGGTTCGATTAAATAATGAATTTAATGAAACCGTGTTGTTATAGTTTATATCAAATGTTATTTTTTCTAAAGAGAATTTATAAGTAACATCAAAATTTACTTTTACACGATATGTTAAATTCATACCAATTGGGTTAGAATATTTATCTGCATATGCTTTTATGTTATCATATTGTGCTTTATTATCAGGATATAAATTATTATAATTTGCCATATCCTCACTATTTGTAGATAACTGAGTATCAGTTATACTATTATGAATATAAGTAAGTTTTGTTAGATTATCATCATCCATATAATCATATTCCCCATACTGATGCGCTGAGGTTTGGTAATAATCTGCTTTTGTTTCGTATTTTAAGTTTGTTACACTTGGCAAATATGAACTTGGCAAAGTTACATCAACATCATAAATTTTTTCATAACTTGTGTCTTTGTCACCTGTGTCAACATAAATCAAAATTTTATTCTTTCCAAGTTGCAAATTGCCCGCACCCAAACCAACATAAGCATAGCCATTTGCCATTGCATTGCCAAGAGTGGATAATTTGGTGTTGTTTAAAACTAGGCCCAAATCACCAATATCATAATCATATTCCTCCTCGCAAACCAATTTTGCAAAAGTGCTGTTTGATAAAGTTAAATTTAGTGCTTCAACGTATTTAAAGTCAACATTAATACAAGTATAAGCCTCATGAGTATATACTTCACCTTCTTGAAGGAGATTTGATGCTTTTGATTTGCTTTGTTGATAATAAACATTTCCATCATTATAGCTTCCAGTTTCATACTCTACATTGCTTTCAGAAACGCTTGAAACCTTTTTCTGCAATAAATAAACATTATATGTCCAACCATTTTCGCCTACAAAATTGTTTTCATCGTTTGGCTGTATGTCAACCCTTGCATTGGATTTATTATAAACAACTGTAAAGCCTTCATCACCTGTTGTGGTGCCTGAACCGCTGCCTGTGCTTGAGCCTGAACCGCCGCCTGATGTGTTGGATGCTCTTGTTAATTGATACAAAGCGCTCCATTCACTATCTGCAATATTCTCATTTGAACTGAATAGCTGATATCTTATATTATATGATTTAGCATATATGTTTCTACCTATTTTGGTTTTTATAGCCTCTGTTAAATTTGTTAAAGTAAACGCTTTTTCTATTGTTATTTTACCTACACCATCTATCTCTAATAACCATTCGTTACAATAATCTTCTTTAATATCATCAAACCCATTAGCCATTTCTAATGTTGATGAACCATCATAGGTTGCGGTGAGATCACGTGTATTTGTGAGTTTTGATTTGGTTGTATAGGTTTTTGTAACAGCTTTATCTTCAGCTTTTTTGCCGTTAAAATAAGGAGTTACAGTAACTTTTAGTGTTTGCCCAGGAGCCCAATAGTTAAACTCTGAAGATTTAAATCTCAAAATACCTATTAAATTTATGTCTGTTGGTAGGCTGCCCCTCAAGTCCTTTTCAACTGTTATGGTTTTATCGTCTGTTTCATTTTCTATTTTTACATCATATTGCGTTAATGAACTGATTTCACCCGTTAGAGAAAGATTTAACTTGCTAACACTTAGTAAACCAGTTCCTGTCTCTACTTCATCCTCCCCAAATTCCATATTACCAAGTTTAAAATCAAAACTATTTGTGACTTTTTTGTAGAAAGTGAAGTCAACAGAAGCTGATTCACTTTGAATATAATAATTATCATCAAAGCTTATAGTTAACGTAAATTTTAATTCTTGAGAGTTTGATGAAATTTTTGACTCTAACAAACTATACAAATTGGTGTTATAGGTTGGACTTAAATCTTGATCTATTCTGTTTGTTTCTGTTGTATTTCCAGAATAATAAGTTATTGTTTCTATGGTGCTATTTCCATTTTTTATTGTTACATCAACTTTATATGGCCCATCTTTAAATCCATTTCCAGCATACTCTTTTAGGAATAGATAGAATGATTCTTGCACAGTTCCTCCTATTATATTTGCTCCACTTAAATTAGTGCCATTAGCTCTAAACAAAATTTGATCATTTTCTGGAGTTTTTAACTTCATCTTAATTGTTTGAGGGTCTGTGGTTTCAGATAAAGCAGAGTTAACATAATGTGCTTGTTTTAAATTTGAATTTAACTTAAAGTCTGTGTAAATGCCACTTGTTTTGGTGTTATAATAAATTTCATTATCCAAGCTTCCAACTGCTTGCACAGCAAAACTAACCTCACCTGGGAGATTGTCAATTAATGCTTTTAAATATGACTTATCAACTGCAACTGTGTATTGTGTTCCTGATTTTGAAAGACTTGAACAATCCAACTCAAAAACACCACTATAAACAGAACTATTTCTGTCAACATTATAAACAACTTTAAACTTTGTTGCGTTTAAAACATTTCCTATTGTTAAAGTTAATGTAATGCCACTTGTGCTGTTGTATGTTATGTATGGCTGTGCTCCAGCATATGAAAGCTCACCAAACTTAGCGCTTATTTCTGGAGTTTTAAGTTGAACGTGATGATAAACTGTGTATGTTTTTGGTGTTGATTTATCGGCAATATCTTTTTGTTCACTAAAACATTTCACCGTAAATTCAACTGTTTGTGGGGTTTTTGGGTTTGATACAACTTGATTTAAAGGCAAGCCAAAGTTTGTAAATGTTAATGTTGAATCTTGATAAGTTATTTTGTCTGTTGTGGTTTCTCCGCTAGGTTTTGAGTTTGAGAACTCATAATATTTTACACTATTGTTTGTAAATTCGGTTGGAGCTGAATTAATCATTCTATAATAACAAACTTTTGTTGATGAATTATACCAAATAAGGAAATATCTTGTTTTTTGTAATGTGGTGTTTGTAAATTGTAGAATAACGTAGCGGAAATCATTTTCGTTTGTGCTGTTCACGCCTGTCATGTTGTAGTATTTCCAAGCCGTTTTAGTAGAGCTAGAGCTGTCAACAACATTTTCTGTAACCTTTTTAGCGCAAGTTGATGTGTTTATGCTTAAATTCAAGTTATAATATGTGTCATCAGAATCTTGCACACCTGAATCCTCAACAACAAGATTTTTAGCTGCGATTGAAAAGCTTGCTGGGGCATTATAGCCAGTTGAGTTCATATAACTGCAAGAGCTTTTGTTTGAGTTAATAAAGAAGTTAAAGCCATTTATGGTCATATTGCTTGCATCAATATATCCCTCAAAATCATAAGTGGTGTTGTCACTTAAAGCGATTGAAACACTGCTTGAATATGTTTGAGTTCCATAACTTAATGAAATATCTGCTATTTTGTTTGCACTTCCTGTTACTGTGAAAGCTGCTTTTAAAGTGTCATTGCTAGTTTTTGTGAACTTCCAACTATAATTAATCTTTAAAGTGCTTCCATTTTTTTGGCAAGAAAAGGCATCCAAATTGTTAAGTTTCACATAATTTATGAGTACATCACTTTGTTTTGAGCTTTGGGTTTTGTCAACATTTTCACCATCGCCATCAATAACAACGGCAAATTGGTGGAAACCATAATAGTTTTTATAACCTGCAAAATAATTTGTTAAATCCAAAGTTACTATGCTGTAATTAACATTAGTTGAGTCAATAGCTATTTTATCAGGTGTAACATAGCTGTTTTCCTCACTTGTTGATTTTGATGTTCCATAATAATGTTTTAGCCAAATTGTTCTCTTACTAAGATCAACGTCTGTTATGTTTGTAACTTTAAACTGAAGTTTAACAATATTGTTGTTGCCATTATTGTTTGCCCAAGCTGATTTGTTTGCGCTGTTGTTAACAGTGGATGCTGAAACGCTACTTAAATTTGAAGCAATGTTTATGTTGCCTTCATTAACAAATTTTAACTCAGAAATTTGCCACTGAGCTTTGCCTGAAGTTTGTGTTTCATAAACGGTGTTTTCAACATAGCCAGAACCGCTTTTGTCAACCAAAGTTATTTTTATGAAATATTGCCCACTGAGCTTTCCATTTAACAAAAGATTGCTTGCATCAATGTTTTTAAACAAAGTTGTTAAGTTTTCTAAACTCAAATTATAAGCGTCTGTTTTTGTCTTGTTAAATATTAAAACTGATGATGTCCCAAATTCTGATTGCTCGTAATCCCCTTTATAAGCCTTAGAAGACCTAAATGCTGCATTATAACTTGTAGGCTTGTTGCTTAATTCTTGGTATGTGTTGTGATCAAATCTAACAACATAAAGCTTAAATTGAGGAATTGTGGTTGTTAATCTTGAGTCTGACGCATAATATTGGTTAAAGTTTAATATAAAGTTATCTGTGTTTTGCGTTATGTCTGAGCCTTGTGTTATGTATGGCTTCCAAACAAAATTACCATTGTTTAACATAAAGCTTGCTGTGTCTGAACCATTTATATAAACTGGGATGTAGTCTTTTGTTACATTTGTAACGAATGTTGTAACTTCACTTCCGTTGGTTATTTTTTTAATTCTTATAGAACTATTGTTATTGTCTTTATTTAATACGGAAATTGTTATGGAGGCTAAGTTACTATCCAAAAGGTTATCCGCAAACAAAACATTTGTTAAATCAACACTATATGATTTTTGAACAACTCGCTCAGGAGTGATGTCATAAATAAACTTATTGCTTGAATCTGAATTTGTAACACTTACACGAATTGTTTTATAAGTGTAGACAATACTATTTGTTTTTCTGGTTCCGCCCAAGAAATCAAAGCTAAGGATTGCTGATGTGTTAACATCGCTATTTCCCACTACGTCTAATTTTATGTTTTCTATTTGAGCTGAGATGTCATTAGTCTCTGAAATAGTAAACAAATTATGACTTAAATATCCTAAATTGCTGGTTTCATGAATATTAACTCTAAAGAAATATACTCCATAAGATTGACCATATGGCAACAAATCGTTATTGCTTTTAATTGTTGTTGTTGAAAGTGTATAAGTTCCAGTGCCATTTTTGTTATATTCTTTCCAATTATCATCTTTTATATATTTATAAGTGCTTGAATCTCCTCTTCCAAAAGTTTGTTGAACTTCATCAAAGTCTGTTGGTTTTGATGATGATTGATAAGTTTCATAATCCACCCAAATAACCTCAAGTCCAAATTCGGCAGTTAAACCACTGTCATTATTATAATAATTGTTAAGTTTAAAGCTAAATTTGCCACTCTTAGAGTTATAATCTGGTTTTGAAGCAGGTTCTCTTGCAATGTTTGGAGTCCAACCAGCGTTTCCGCTTTGTTGAACAACTGTTATGGCTCCGCTTTTGGCTCCATTATTTGCTTCTGAAGTGCTATTTAATGTTGCACATAAAACTTGCGCACCACCTCTTAATACTGCATAAATTTCTATTTTATTGCGACTTAAATTTTTATCTGCCCGCAAAATGTTTGTTAAATCAACTGAAATAGTGCCACTAATGTTTGTGATTGTTTTTATAAGACTGTCATTCACTTTAACTTCTATTGATGTAATTTTCTTGCTTTCGCTCAATGCGTTGTTTTGATTTACTTTAAAACTTAACTCAGCACTTGAACTGTCTGAAATCACATTTGTGTTATCATTGTTTTGAATGTTTAATTTGGCACTTTCTACATAATAATTGTTGCTGTTATCAATTTTGTAAGTTACTGTAAAAAACTTAGATTCACCACCACCGGCGATTTTTGATTCAATACCTTTAAGTCGATATTTTATTTTATAAGTGTATGTTCCCTCTTCTCTTGATATATTAGCATTACTTAACAAACTTTGCAAACCTGCTAAGAGATTTTCGCTTAAATTTTGCTCATAAACGGCGTCAAAAATATTATATGATGAATTATGTCCAATCTTATCACGCAGTTGATTTTCATTTATATCATAAAGAGTTAATACCCAACCGCTGTTTGAATATTTATCAATTCCAGCAAAAGCACCATTTGCAAAAGTAACTCCCCATGTTGAATCATCTGTGAAGTTTGTTTGTGTTATGGTAATATTGCCTAAATCTCTTAAGTTTGTTAGTTTTGATGTTAGTGTTATGGTGTCTGCTGTATATACTTGCCCATAAACTTTTTCTCCACCTTCTCCACCAACTTTATAATATGGCCTTAGAGTGAATGTTAATTCTTGCCCAGCCGTCCAGTTGTTGATATAACCACTAATTGCGTTATTTTTTACCCAATCAACTGTAGTGCTTTGAACATCAATGATTGGTGTTTCTGTTGTAATATTGTTAACATTTTTAACTGCTATGGTTACATCATAACCAGTTATGCTTCCATAGTTAGTAGAATCTGTATTGTTTGTTATACTCATAATTAAGCTATCTGGCTTTAACCGACCGTTATAATATTTTTGTCCGCCATCAGCTGGAGTTACTTCTATTTCTTTCTTTGTATGATCATCTGTATCTGGATCTGTTTCAACAAATTTTAAAGAAGCAATTGAAACTTCAGATATTTCAACATTTTTGCAGAATGTGAAGTTAAATGTTAAAGCTTCACTTGAAATCCAATAATCATTACCACCACTTACAACCAAGCTAAAGTTTAAGGTTTGAGAATTTCCTGAAACTTTTGAAAAAAGCTTGTCATATAAATCAATGTTTTTATTAATGGTGTCAGTTTCCTTTGTGTAGTATGAATTATCAATTGCATATTTAGTCTCTGTTCCTGAATAATTATTGTTTCCAACAACATAAGTTAAATTTAATACATTAGTGTTATATACATTAACTGCATCAAAATCAACAAAGAAATATTCATCATTTTGAGAACCAGTTGGTTTGTAACCATTTAAATACATCATAAACTGTGTTATAATATCGCTATTTTCTGTTATGTTCATAAAGCTGTTGTTAGTTTTGTCATATTTCAACATTTCGGCATTGTTAGTTCCATATCTAATTGATAATCCATTGCTAGAACCCTGTGCAATTTGAATTTCTGGAAGCTTTCTTTGTATTGTTTGTTGTTTTGTGTATAAAGACAAATCAGAGTTTGTGTATATTGAAGAATTTAGTGCTGTTCCTAACTTAAAGTTTGTGTAAATACCTGAATTTTCATCATCATAATAACTGCTATTATCATATTCGCTATATCTAATTGCTTGCACAGCGAAACTAACCTCACCTGGGAGATTTGCAATTAATGTTTTTAAATAATCATTTAGGATTTCTATTTTGTATGCTGGTTCATCATCTATCATGATTTCTTCGCATGTGTAATCATCATTAGAATTTGAGCAATCCAACTCAAAAACACCAAAAGCGTGAACCACTCCTTTTTCATTTTTTTCATTTTTTCTTGAAATGCTGTAAACAACTTTAAACTTTGTGGCGTTTTGAACATTTCCTATTGTTAAAGTTAATGAAACGCTGCCTTCATTTTCTGGAGTTAATGTTGTTATTTCTGATTTATCAGGCAAACCAAACTTAGCGCCAGTTATTTGTGGAGTTTGAAGCTTAACATTATGTTTTATTGCTTTTTCGTCTTTGGCTGAACTATTTAAAATGCTTAATGTAAACTTTATTTCGGATGGGGTTTTGAAATTGCCATCAGTCACAACTTGGTTTAATTTCAAAGGCAAATTAATGTTTGTTAGTGTTGTGTTTTTATAAACTTCTCCTAATCCTATTTCAGCTGAAACTGATTTAACAAAATTATAGCTAGGTTGCGAGGTTCCTGATTGATAAAGATTAATATCACTCGTCTCCAAAACAATTTGTTTTGCTTTTGTTTCACCTGTTGTTGTGTTAAACCAAACAACATAATAAGTGGTTATGTCAGAAGCGTTATCACCAGTTTTTTCACTTTCTAGTGATAAAATTATGTATTTATATTTTTCTAATTCATTTGCATCAATTCTAAAGCCATAAATATTATTTGCATAACCAATTTCACCATTAGAATTATAAACAGTACTTAAAACACTATAAGCTTTTGGAACTGAAATTGTTGCTGATAAATTATAATAATAATAATCTTTTATTGTATTAAAAACATCATATTCGTTAACAAGCTTTGTTGGAGTTATTGAAAAATCTGTTATTTCATTTTCACCTGTCCCAGAAAACCATGTATAGGAAAATTCGGTTTTGTCTGAGTCAATCCGGAAGTTTAAGCCTTCTACATCAGCTTCTGCTGAATAGAATGCGTAAAATTTGCATTCTCTGCCTTTCTCAGAAGCTTTATCCAATGAGAATTTTATTCTATAATAGTAGTTTACATCATCTTCGTTATCTTTTTTTTCTGTTAATAATTTGATGTTGTCGTCAGCAAACTCTTCACCGCTAAAAGTTCCGTTATTGTTTTCTTTATACTGAAAAACTCTAAGCTTCACACCATTTCCTGTGACAACTTTTTTACAATAAACTTTAAGATTTTTAAATTGGTCAGAATAAGTAACTTGATTTCCTATTTCTAGCTTTTCAAGTTTAATATAATGCACAAGAGCATCACTTTGAGCCTTTGAGGTTTCTTGAACTTTATCTTTTATTTCGCCAATTTTAATTCCAAATTGGTGGAAACCATATTGCTTTGAACAATTTTCTGTGAACCAAGTTGATAAATCAATTGTTATAACAACCTTTGAACTGTCTTCTGGGGCGTCGGCGTAAGTGTAGGTTACATTTTCTAAAACATTTAAAGCAGTTTCATCTGTGTCAACATTTTGATAGTGAATAGCAGAAATTGAAAGCTTTGAATAATCACTTATTCCATCAATTTTGTCTATTGAAAATGTTATTTTAACTGTTGTTTGCTCTCTGTTTATCCAAGCTTCTTTAGCCTCTTGAGTTATATCTCCAACTGCATCTTTCAATTCCTCTATGTTGTTTTTCCCAGATTTGTTTTTAAGCACTATGATGTTGCTATCTGTGAATGTTATATCAGAAATATTCCAATAAGCCAAACCGTTTGTTTGAGATTCATAAATGTTTTCATTATTGATATAACCAATATCATTTGCGCCAACAAGCCCAATTTTATAGAAATATTGCCCACTAAGCTGACCGCCTTCTAGCAATCTTGAATCAATGCTCCCAAACAAACTGGTTAAATCACTAAATGCTGAAGTATAATTTTGCACATTGAAATTAAATGCAACATTTCCTTGAGCCTGAACATTGTTTGTGTTATATAATGGTTCGCCATTTTGCATAAGCTCTAGTGCATCAGCATAAGTTGTTGGTTTTTCTGTTAAATTTTGATATGTTGTGTAATCTATTTTTAAAACATCAACTTGTAATTTTAAAGCACTATTGTTATTTTTATTTATAAGATTTGTGTCTTGTTTATAATATTCATTAAATTCTAATGTAAAACTATTTGATTTGATATCAATATCTGAGCCTTGTGTTATAAGTGGCTTCCAAACAAACTCGTTGTCGTTTAACGCAAAACTTGCTGTGTCTGAACCATTTTTATAAACTGAAATATCACTATTAGAAAATTCTGTTGGTAAAGTTTCATCAGATGATGTTCCATTAACAATTAAATTTATTGTGTTGGTGTTACCTGAAGTGCTGTTATCTGCAAACAACAAGTTTGTTATATCAATTTGAACTCTTCTGTTATCATCAAAAGCGTTTGCTATTGTAAGTGGTTTATCATTATCATCATTAAAAATTAAAGAATAATTGTCAATAAGTTCACTCATACTTGGGTTAACATAAAAACTTAAGATTGCACTTGTTCCAACACCGTCATTTGTTGTTGTTATGTCTAGCCTTAAATCGTTGATGTAATATGAATGGTCAACATAAATATATTCTAAATCAAACTCAGCTGACCAATCACTATCTAAAACATTCGTTTTTCCTAATAGTTGATATTTAAGCTTATATTTTCCAGTGCTTAAGGTGTTGTCGTTAATAATGGTTTTTAACACTGTTGCAATATTTTCTTTGTTAAATGCTTGTTTTTCAACTGTTTCAGCCTCATATCCAACAATTTGCAACTTCCACCCACTTAAATATGTTGTGTCAACCGGTGTAAACTCACTGTCTGGAGAGCTTTCAAACTTGCAATCTCCGTTGTTTTCAAGAGTTATTGTTCCCGCTAAATTTCTAAGGTTTGTTAACTTTCCTGTTATTGTATAACTATTTTCTGGCGTTTTTGGCGTATAAACTGAATTGTAAATTTTTTCTGTTCCAAAATTATAATATGGTTTAATTTGATATGTTAAAATATTTCCCGGCACAAGAAAGCTTGAATCAAATGTTGATATTATGTTTGTTGTTTTTTCTGGTTCACAAGTTATTTTGTTTGATTGCCCGTCAATTGTTGCTATAACTTCATAGCCATTAACTGAACTGCCTGTGATTGTCATATTTAAGCTTTCTGGCTTTAACAAACCTGAGCTTCCAGTTTCATCTATTTCTTCGTTTTTAAACGTTATTTCTGAAAGTTCAACATCATCGCTGGTGATTTCAAAATTCTTAAACAATGTGAAGTTAAATTCTGTAGGTTCACTTAAAACCCAATAAGTGTTATCTCCTCTTGCAACCAAACTAAAGTTTAATGTTTGATAATTTTCTGAAACCTTTGATAAAAGCTTTCCATATAAATCAATGTTTTTCTTAATAGTGTCAGTTTCTGGTGTATATTCTAAACTATCAATAACATAATTATCTGGTGTTTCAACACTATCGTTTTTAACAACATAAGTTAACTCACTAGTTCCGCCCACAGTAAAATCAACAAAGAAATATTCACCATTTTGAGAGCCTGTTGGTTTGTAACCATTTAACCACATCATAAATTGTGTTATAATATCGCTATTTTCTGTTATGTTCATAAAGCTGTTGTTAATGCTGTTATATTCTAATAATTTATCATTGTCAGTTCCATATCTAATTGATAATCTATTGTCCGAGTCCAAACCTTGTGCAATTTGAATTTTTGGAAGCTTTCTTTTTATTGTTTGTTGTGCTGTGTATGAAGACAAATCAGAGTTTGTGTATATTGAAGACTTTAATTCTTTGCTTAAGTCAAAGTTTGTGTAAATACCTGCATTTTCTTCTATATAATAACTGCTATTATCATATTCGCTATCTCCAATTGCTTGCACAGCGAAACTAACCTCCCCTGGGAGATTTGCAATTAAATCGGTTAAATATTTATTTTGTATTTCTATTGTGTATGTTGTTGTGTATTTATATTTAAAGTTATTATTGTTCCCGATTTGCCAATCTGTTTCTTCGTCTTTGTCTTTTTGTTTTGGACAATCCAACTCAAAAACACCACTATGAACAGAACCACTTCTAGCAACTTTATAAACAACTTTAAACTTTGTGGCGTTTTGAACATTTCCTATTGTTAAAGTTAATGAAACGCTGCCTTCATTTTCTGGAGTTAATGTTGTTATGGTTGAATAATTTTCTGATTCATCAAGCAAACCAAACTTAGCGCCAGTTATTTGTGGAGTTTGAAGCTTAATTTTATGATAAACTGTGAATTCTCCTTTGTTATCCTCAGTTTCATCAACACTATTAACAGTGTCTTGGCTTGTTTCTTGTTCAGCTTCAGTTTCATCTGCAATTTCACCAACACACATTGCTTTTAATTTTATTATGGATGGCTTGTTATAATCACTTGAAACAACATATTTAAGTGGAATTGCAAGATTGATTTTTGAGTTATCAATTTCAGCTGTTTTTTCATCACTAAAACTAAACTCATTAATGCTTGTTCCATTATAATCAAAAGTTGTTAATGAATTTAATAATTTGTAATAAACATTTTGATTATCTTTATAAATCAAGAGATATTTATCTTGTGATGAATTGTCTGACTTTAAACTGTTTAGTTTTAAAATCAAATATTTGAAATTATCTTTGTTTTGTTCATTAACTTCGCTCATTCCATAACGCTCATAAGCTGGCTGCAATAACACATTTTCGCCATTTTTATAATAAACATTTTTTGAAACACGTGAAAAATTGCTTTCTGGAATTTCTAAGCTTAGCTTATAATAATCCAAACTGTCAAGAACAGAATTGCTATCACTTTCACAAACAATTTCTGTTGGAATAACTTTTATATCCAATTTTTCAAAGCCTGTTTTTTTGTAAGTGAACTCACACTTGTTTGAATCAAGGAAGAAGTTCATTCCATTTATGCTCATCGCTGAAACATCAACATAACTTTCAAACTCATATAAAATGTTGTTTTCAAAAGTGATATTTTCTATAGTGATATTTTCTATTTTTCCAGAATATGAAGATGGAATATTTATGCTATCTGAATAATTTCCTAAACCATTTTTCTCATCTATTTTTATTTGAGGTGTTCCGATATTTGTTGTTTCTAAATTAAATTGCCAGCTATAGTTAAAACCGTCACCCTCATCGTTAACTCCAACTGTTGGAGTTTCAAGTCTAACAAAATTAATTAAAGCATCATCTTGAACTTTTTCTGTTTGTTTAACAGATTCTTTAGCTTCAACAATAACTCCAAATTGGTGGAAACCATATTTGTCTTTATAGTTGCTTTCAAAATAGTCTGTTAAGTTAACAACAACATCATAATATTTTTCTTGTGAATTATAACTAATTTGATAATAATCACTATTCAAAGTTATATCGTCTTTTTGCCCAACATCATCTAAAAAACTATAATAATGAGTAAGTTTTATTGTTGGAGCCAAATCACCAATTGGATAAACAACAAACTTTATTTTAACATCTTTTGTTTGAGCGTCAGCCCAAGCTTGTTTTACCTCAGTTGAAATGCTTGCAACCTCAGTATTTAATTCACTTAAGGTTTTTTCTGATTTGTTTAAAGCAACAATTGTGTTTGTTTCTTGTGTTATGAACTCAATATTTTCTATTCTCCAGCTGTCCAAATAGCGTGCTTCTGTTTCAAAAACAGTTTCATCATAATATCCAATATCGCTTGCACTAATCAAATTAAGCTTAATGAAGTATTGCCCTTCAAGTTCTTCGTTGGTTAATAAGTTATTTTTATCAAGTAACTTAAAAAGTTTTAATAAATTAAATCCATAATTTTGTTTTTGGCTATCAAATATTAAATTAGCTTCTGCTGTTGTTAGGTCAAAGTTTTTCAAATTAAAGCTTTGATAATAGAAGTTGGCATTTCCTTCACACGCATCTTTTATTGCATCAAAACTCAAATCACTTGATAGATTTAATGAATCATAAACTTTTCCTTGTAGTCTTAAAACTTCTATTTCAAAATTAAGTTTGTTTTCAAGCCTAGCATCCTTGGCATAATATTCATTAAACTCAACTGAAAATGAAACATTTTCTTTATTTTCTTCATTTTCTTTAAAGTTTGTGTCTGAGCCCTGCAAAATTCCAGTTTCCCATTCAAAATCCAAGCTTTCAAATTTTGTTGAGCCAGCCGAAATGCTTGGTTCAACATAATAAACATCATTTGATTTTCCTGTTATAACAAATCTAATAAAGTTATAGTTAACGTCTTCTTCGTTGTCAGCACGCAAAACATTTCTTAAATCTAAACGCCTACCCTCAGGTCTTAGATTTCCATTTTCAGCAAAATCATCTGAAACAAACACTGGCTGAGCGTTTTTAAAATCATCATCATAATAAACTTCAATGTTTATTGTTTTAATATCCCAATTGTTTTTGTCAAAATCCCAAGAAAGCCAGCCATAGTCATTGCTGTTTGTGTCAACATTTAAAACAACATTTGTTAGCTTGAAAATGTCATTTTCATAACTTCCAAACAAAAAGTCTTCGTCAGCATAACCAATTTTGCTTGCGCCTTGTAGCGTAACGCTAAAGAAATATTTTCCATACAAATTGCCGTTTTGAGTTAAATTTGATGAATCAACTATGTTAAACAAAGTTTTTAAATCAAATGAATATTGCACTTTGTCTGTTGATAAATCAAAAACAAAGCTTCCTAAGTTTTTTGACCAAGATGACTGACCATATGTTTCTTTAAAATATGAAGTAATACCATTGCTATCACATATTTGTTTTGCTACATCAACAGAATTAACACCATTAAAATATGTCTCATTTTTTTTGAATGTGTTGTAATCTATCTTTAAAACATTTATCTTAAACATTGGAGGATTTTCTTGTTCGAAAAGTCTTTCATCAGTTATATAAAAATTGTTAAATGTTATATCAATTTTCACATCATTATCAACAACAGAGGTTGAAACATCTGAGCCTCTTAAAATGGTTGTTTCCCAAACAAAATCATTGCCAGCAACTGTTTTTTCACTAACAAGACTACCATCTGTTAAGAAAATGCCTTCATTTGTTATTGAGGAAACCTTTGAAGGATTGTCAGTTTTTATAACAGAAATTTGAATTGTGTTAACATTTGCAAACTCGCTTTTATCTGCCCACAAAATATCTTTCAAATTAACAGACCCACCACTATATTCACTATTTACGGCGTCCGTTTGAACAATCACACCATTAACTATTATGTTTATGTTAGACACCTCATTTAAGCCATTGCTTACAAACTGCCAAGAAAGAAGCCCATAATTTGCGCTTTCTGGATTGGTGTTTAATGTTGCGTTTTGAATAAAGCCAGCAAGTGGAGTGTGGATTGTTTGTGTGTTTGTTAAATCAGAATTTAGCCAGAAATTCATACCGTTAACATTTAAATCTTGCGCGTCAACATAAGCCCAAATGTTATAATCTCTATCGTGAATCAAGTTTAAAAAGTTTTCGTCAAAAAGTGACCCAACAAAACTATCTGAATATGTGCGTTCCACAACAGAAAGAGCAATTTCTTTTTCCATTTGAGTTTGAGGCAATCCATCAGTTTTTGCCATTATAACAATTTTAGGATTGTTTGAAATTTCTGAGCCCAAAATATAATTAAAGTCAAATTCACTATATGAAATTATTATTTGTTGCACATCAACATTAGCCTCAAATGCTGGCTTATCCATTTTAACAAAGCTCACCAAAGCATCTTTTTGAACTTGTGAAGAACTTTCTTTAACATCATTTTCAATTCCACCAATATAAACACTAAATTGATGGAAGCCATACATACTGTCAAAATCAAAATAATTTGTTAAGTTTAAGGTTACATAAAAATATGCTTTTTCGTTTTCAATGCCTTCCAAAACCTCAATATCACTTGAATAAATTTCTCTTGTTTCTCGAGCCATTCCAACGCCTTCTACTTGGCCATAATATTGCGTAACACTTATAACACAATCTTTTGGACTTTTTATTGTTATTCTTTTAACCTTAAAAGTAAGTTTAACAACATTGTTTTTTGTTTCTGCCCAAGCTGTTTTTGCATCAGCACTAACGCTTGCCATAGCTTCATTTAATTCAGCCAAAGACTTTGTTGATTTGTCTTCAATAACAATTATGTTGCTGTTTTGTTGAACAAACTCAACATCTTCAATTTCCCAAGCATCTAAAAAGCGCTTCTTGCCTTCATAAACTTTGTCATCAAGATATCCAATATCGTTTGCCCCAGCCAAACTTATTTTAACAAAATATAAACCTGAAATTAATTCTCCATTTGTGTCAATAAATTTATTTCCATCATCCAAAATTGTTAAAAATGCTTTAAAATTCATTGTGTAATTTTGAGCATTAAGCAAAAATACCATTTCAGAGAATTCACTTTGCCATAACGATTGAACAAATTTTTGATAAACTTCATAGTCTATACCGCTAGTGCTGTCACAAATTTGTTTTAATTCATCAAAATTATATTCTATGTTGCCGTGATTAGAAACATATGCAATATAACCAAAATATTCTAACCTCATCACTTCAATTTCAAATTTTGGATAATTTTCACTCTCATTAAGTCTTAAATCTTTTTGATAATAACTGTTAAAGTTTATATCAAAATAAATGTTATCAAAGCTGTTCCAACCTGTGTTTAAAACTTCTGAACCTTGCAACAATTTTGGAGTCCAAACAAAAGTAACGTCTGCTAGTGTTCCTTCGCCAACTTGTATGTTTTCATTTGTTAAAACTTTTGGAGCTATCCACAAATTGTTTTTAACATTTAGATATATTTCAATTTTATTATAATTTTCTTCTGAACTGTTGTCTGCAAGCAAAATATTTTTAAGATTAACAAAACCCATAGAATAATCTTCTGTTATTTCATCAACATATTCAAAAATCAAAACATCACTTGGTCCAAACAATTTTATCGTTATGTTTTGTGCTTGCAAAAGTCTTTTGTTATCTCTAAAGTTCCAAGAAAGAACTCCATAATTTTCACTTGATTCATTTGTGTTTAAACTTATGTTATAAATATATAAATCATCACATTTTCCAAACTCTATTGTTGTGAGAGGTGTTTGTTCACTGTTTAAAACATCATATCTATCAAGCTTTGTTGCATAAACATCTGTGTAAACAAAAGATGTAATACTATTTTTTGCCTCAAAACTTTCTCCAGCAATAGAAACATTTTCTTCTGTGTTTTGCTTATATAAACCAACAAGAGATGAAACAAAAGTATATTCTCCAACAATTTCATCAGTTGCATAAACAAATTTTTCTAAATCAAACACAAGTTTATTGTTTATTACGCTAAACATATCACTTGATTTTGCTGAGTCAATAACATATTTATGAGTCCAAACGCCACCAACTTTTTCAAGAGTTACATTAACATAAGCGGTGTATTTTGCTTTGATGTTTCTGCTTGTTTCGGCTGAACTTGAAACGCCATTTTTCCTGGATTCTTCGCAAACTTCATAAACAAGTGTTGAGTTTATGTATGGAGAAACTAAATCTATGTTTAACGCTTGAGACACAACATAATCATCAATATCCGCTTCTATTATAACTTCACTAGAAAAGTCTGGAACCAAATAGAAATCAAATTCCACGCCATTGGTTTCAGTTAAATCACTGTTAAGTTTAAAGTTAGAAATGTCAGCTTCTGTTGCAAATCTTTTAACTTTGAAAATATACTTTCCATAAGTTATATTGCCACTTTGAGCATTTGTCATAAATAGGTCATAAATTGATATTGTTTGATTTAATTCTGTTGTTTCTAAAGTTTCACTTTTAAAAACTAAGTTTTCACTTTCATCAAAACAATAAATTTTGTATGATGCACCACTATCATAAATACCCAAAGATAATGTTAAATCAGTTAAGTTGTTGTTAACTATTGTTGGAGTTATTCTGTTTTGCTCAACTGTGTGCCTGTTATAAACATCTTGCTCCAAAACAAGAGTTTCATCACTTTGGATATAATAACCATAAGTGTCATTAAAAATCTTTGTTGTTGCGTAAATTTGATATTTTCCGTTTATAACAAAAATCCCGTCATTTTTGTTTGATAGCTCTATAAGCTCTTCAATTGTGTTTGTATCTTTTTTGTTAATTTTAATGGTTTCATACTCTGTGCCATTAAATTTTTTGAATGTTAGATCTATTGTTGCTGTGATTAAGCCATTTTCTCCACTTAAGTTTGAAATCCAATTTGTTAAATAATTCTCTTCAACAAACTCACCACTTTCTGTTAAAACTCCTGTTTTAAGACTTTTTATGTTAAACAAGTTGTTTCTCAAATAATTTATTGCGCTATTATCGTCAGAATATATTGGTTCGCCATTTTCTTGCCCTGTTATAAATTTGTCAAGCAAAATTTCCAAATAATTTGCTGTTTTTATTTCAAGCTTTCTGGAGTTTTTGATTTCTAATGTGCTTTCATCACTTATTATTTTTGAATTCTTGTAAGGAACTGCCGTAACATAAACATAATAATCTCCCGCATTTTTTCCTTCCATTTCTTCAACTTCAAGTGTTATAAATTCATTTTCATCAACAAACACACTCTCACCAGATAACACCGTGTCTGTGTAAACATAGCAATATTTTGTTACAATGGTGTTTGCAGCATTTGTTTTTCCGTCTTTTATAACAACTTTAAAGTAACAATCTTCTGTTTCTGTGCTTTTAAAAGATATGGTTTTTTCAGTTTCTTTGCTAAAATTGCCTGAAAGGTCTGTTACCGCTTCTGCTTTTGTGTAAAGTGACAATGCCACATAAGAAGCTGTGAAGTTTTCACTGTTTATAGTTTGTGTTTCTCCAGTTGTAACCAATTTTTCAGATGAGAACAAATCATCTTCATTCAAAACATAAACACCAACATAATATGTGTTAGAATTGTTTAACCCAGCTTCTCTAATTTTTTGTGTTATATCCAAGCTATAAACATTATTATTTAGAGTTAAACTTTCATCTTCAGCCAAAACATCAAAAGAAATTAAAGCATTAGAAAGCAAACTTTGAGCACTTTCTGTCTTTTCTTCTATTATTGCAACTCTATAAGTTTTTGCGTTATCAACCTTTATCCACTTTAACACATATTGTGGTTCAGTGCCATTTATGAGGCTGGAATTAAATTTAACATAAACTTCTTCATTAACAATTATAGGAGCTTTTAATGTTTTTGTTACACTTTTTGAATTTAATAGTTCATAATCTTTGCCATTTATGTTAACCAAAACATTTCTTGTTGTTATGCTAGCTTGATACAACACACCGCCAACAAGATTAATCCACAAACTTTCTGTTGTTGGTGAATAATTCCCAACAACACTCACTGGGTTTGTTTTAGTAACACTCACTGAACCTTCGTTATAAAACCCTTGATGCTGCACACTAGCAAATGGAGTTTTATAAATTTCCCAAGTTAAGTTGTGAGCATATTCTGCCCCATTTTTGCCTGCAACTAAATCTATGTTTGAGATTTGTTGACTATATTTTGGCACAAAATTTTGATGCAAAACTTCTGAAGGATTTAAACCTTGTTTTTGTGCATATATCAAAACACCATAAACATTATCTTTGTTATAATCTTGTATGTCAAAACTGTTTGTTCTAACACTAAGCCATTTTTCATAACTATTATAAGTTAAAAGATTTTTTTCTCCATCAATATTAACTTTTGCATTAGATAAATCAACTCCAAGTTTTATTGTATTGCCTGAAACCACTGGAGTTAACGAAACATTTGAAATTTCAGTTTTTAATTCTTTGCCAAACAAGTAGAATTTATTATCAGAAGTGTTCCAAACATAATACATATAATAATAGGTTGTGTTGTTTTCACTTGTCCAATAAACACTGCCTTCATCCGTTATGTTAACATAACCAAGCCCCAAAGTTTTTGATGATGTTGAAAGTGATAGCAAAGCACTATCCGACTCTAGAACAAACAAATGTGACTTATATTCATCTGGAACAATGATGCTATCTTGCTGATTTAAAATCTTTATTTGAGCTATAAAATTGTTGTTTGAATCATAAATTTTTGCACCAACAACATTTTCTGCATCAAAAACTTCTTCTATTGCCCCAATTTTTATGAATTCATCATCATTTTTATAATAATAACCCAAATATTCTTCCAATAAATTAGGATATACAACTTGCTCAGATAATGTGTAAACACTTTGCTCAGTTAAATTGATTTCATCTTCACCAATTGTTAATATGTGTGTGAATTTGTTGTAATTTTGGGTTGTTATTTTTATAAATTCACCATTATAATCATAATAATAACCCAAATAATTGGTCATATTCCCCACAAACTCAGTGCCAACAACACTATAAACTTTTGAAACATCATTAATCTTAAAGTCAAGGTTTGTAGCTTCAGTATATACGACAGAAATTTCAATATTATAGTTGAAGTTTAGTTGAGACCAATAAGCATTTCCACTTTCATTCTTTTCAAATCCATAAATATAGTTTATTGGAATATAATATTCAAATTTTGTTGTTGAACCCAAGTTTTGTTTTGAATTTAAAAACTTTTCATTTTTAAACTCACCATCTCTGTTGATTATTCTTGAAGTTTCGTCTTCTGTTAAATAGCAAATTGTTGAATAATCTTCTTCTGTTTCGTTGCCCTCTAAATCACATTTTTCTCCCCTGTCATTAACTGGAGTTAATATAGCTTTGAAATAATTTAATTTTGTGTTATCAAAAGAATTTTCTAAAGCGCTGTTATTTACTGAAAAGATTAGTTTTAATGGCGTTTGCGCTTCAAAAGAACTCTCTAAAGAAGCATCACTTATGCCCTCACCTTGTTTGTTGCTGTAAACATAAACATAAGAATATTCACTTTCTAAATAATTTGTTCCTTTTTTATACTTAACACCAATTTGATATGCTCCACAATCATCAAACAATCCTAAATCACTTTGTGTTTCAAAATAATAATAACTGCCACTGACTTTTGTTAGGTATAACGAAAACTCTTGCTCACTAAAATTGAGTAAGTTTTTAACATTTATTTTTATATTTAAGTTTAAATTATCTGCTTGCGTTTTGTCAACAAGAATTTTTATGTTTTGAGAATTCTGGGCGCTTGCCCAAGTTTTGTTTTCTTCATCAATATAAACGATTGGCTTAGCAAACGCTCCAGCATAACATTTTATAAAAGCTCTTGTTGAGTTTTTTGCTGTATAATATTCATTTATTGGAACAATTTTTATGTAAGCATTATATGATGCTCCAATTGTAAAAATTTCATTATTTTCATCAAAATAATTAATCTTTATGGTGTTTTTATCAACCAAAATTTTATATGTGCTATCATTTGCCTCAACACTGCCATCAAAATTGTTTCCAACTTTTAACTTGTAAGCGCCCTCTTCTCTAACCACAAAAAGGTGCAATACTTCATTTTCAGTTAAGCCATCATTATAACTAAACCAAATTTCATAAGCTTTTGATTTTGAAAAATCGTTGTTATCAACAAAAACAATGTTAAATCCGTTTTGCTCGCAATAACTTAAATGTTCATTATTTTCATCAGTGACAAAACTTAAATCCAAAAGTTGTTCATGTATTTCATAGCTTAAAATTTCACTTTTTTGCGATTTTATACCCCACTCTTCGTGAGAAGAAATAGCATAAATATAATATTTTCCAGCCCCTAAACTTTGAGCTGTTTTTAAATATTCATTTAAATCAACAACAAATTCTCTTTCATTAGCATCTTCTGTGTGAGATTTTGTGTAGAACAAAATTTCATCCTCACTGCCGTCAGCGTAATAATAAAATTCATAATCTAAATCTTTGTTGAAATAATCAACTTTTTTAACAATTAATTCATCTCCATTAAGTGAGATAATTGGCTGTGAAAGAGTTGGCAAATATTCATAAGTTTGTTCATCACTCCACTCTGATTGCTTGTAATACGCAAAGAAAATGTTATCATCATCTCCAACTGTTATTGAAAGAGTTGAAAAATTGTCTTCTGTTATCAAAACATAGCTGTCATCAACAAGTTTGTAATAGCCATAATATTCTTCACGACTTGAAAACTCTATGTTGGTCACTTCCTTGTTAACCTCTTCAAAGTGATAAGCATTTGCCATAACTTTAACTTTTATGGTTTGTTTTTCATAAAGCTTATTTCTAAAGCTGGATGTTATGTTTAAATAATTTACATCAAGCTGTATTAAGTGTGTTTCTTCACCAAATGAAACACTAACTGTGTAGGCTGGAATTGGATTTTCTGAGCTATAAACAGATGCCCCCAAAACTTCATCCCAACTTGCAATTATGTTTTCATTTTCTAAACCTATTGAAACATTTGTTTTTTCTAGTGTTTCATAAAAACGATATGGCCCCTGCCACATATATTCTGGAGAAATTGCCTTCAAACTTATTGGAACAACTGCCAATTTAAAGTTTCCAACCTCTGGCAACTTTAGTTTTAAAGCAAATTTAGAATAGCTTACGCCAGCAATGGTTTCACCCTCATCAGCAACCTCATAACTTCTAAAATTTGTTATATCAACATAGTGATAATCATCTTTATAAAAAACTGAGAAATAATTAACATTTTCTAGCTCTGAAGTTTTGTATGAAAATGTGAGCATTTTTGTGCTTTCATTATAGTCAAATTTATAAACATTTTCTAAGTGATATAAATCAACAAAATCAAATGAGCCAGAATATCCAATAATATAACTTTCTCTGCCCAAAAGCATTGAGTTTTTAAGGTCTTGTGTTCCATCAAACGAAACATCAAATGCCACTTTTGTTGTTGAGTTAAAGCTAATATAATTGTCAGCTTCTTCAATGGTTTTTGTTGTTCGTTTTAAAACACTGGTTCCAGCATAAACATTTTCTTGAATTGTTTGTGGCTTATAAACTTGATAAACACCATTAATTGTTGAAAGGCTGTTTGCATCTTCTATTAAAACAAATTCACCACTATTATTTAAGTAATAAACTTCACTATTATTATTTAAACAATCATTTAAATCATCGATTTTATCAAACTTTAACATCTTATAGAATGTAAAGTTAAACAAGTTTGCATATTTTTCATTATCAAAAGTTAGAGTGTAAGAAACTTTTTTGTTTAAGTCTTTTTTACCGCTAACAAACATATCTTTGTTTTTGTAAGCTGTTTCAACAAAATAAGTGTAAGCCTCATCACCTTCAAAAACTTTTGTGTCGCTTTGAGATGAAATATATCCATTTATGGCATTTGCTATTATTTTAATGCTATTTTGCCCGGGAAGAACAAACTCACTTAGCTCACATCTATAGTATTGCTTTCCTTCTTCACTAACAACCTCTGGAGTTGTTGAGCTCAAAACTTTAACCCCATTAACAACAACATCAAAAGTTTGTCCTTCAGCAAAAAGAGCATTCTTTGAACTATCTTCATAATTCCAATAAACATAATAATCATTTGATTTTTCTAATTTATTTTGATATGAATGCTCTAAGCTTGGTTTTTGAACTGACTTTATCAAAGTGTAATTAGCTGGTTCAGATAAATCACTGTCATTATATTGAGGGTCACCGTTTGCCGCTTTTATTGTTATTTGATATCTGCCCGGCTCTTTTGTTTTAAAGTAATTATCAAGCCCTGACAAAACAAATGTGCCGTCTTTAACTTCAAGGGTATATCCACTTGAAACTGTGAATTTATCAGTTTCCGCATCATAGTTCACAACAACCTCAGCTGAACTGTTTCCATTTATGTAAACATAATATTTTGTTGCGTTCAAAACTTCACTCCAAGACAATATTGGGTTGTTTTTACTCAAAACTGTTGATGAGCCAACTTCATCAAACACAACATATTTGCCGTCAACTTTTAAAGCTTCAACTTGAGTGTCATCACTCAATATAAAGTTGTTGTCACTAACTCCAATAATCTCGATATAACTGTTTGATTTTCTATAATAATAACCAACGCAACTTGAAATATCGTCAAACTCAATTTGTGTTGATTTTGTTATTCTAACATTCTTTGGATTTTTTAAAGTTATTGTATAATCAACCAAAACTGAAGCTGTGTCTGAATCATTAAAAATCAAATGTCCGCCCAAAGCTTTAATTGTTACAAAATATTTGCCCGCACCATATTCGCTTAAGAACTCATTTAAGTCATAACTATATTTAAGAAGTTCTGCACTTTCTTTTGTTATGTTAATTTTCTTAACAAAATTTGAGCTTTTTGCCTCAGTTCCACTATAAATTGTTATTTCAAACCCATTGTTATCTGTTTTTTGTGGAGCATAATAATGAACTGGAATTCCGTTTTCATATGTAGGTCCAACATTTGTGGCATCATTTGGCCCATAAATTAAGTTGTTGCCCTGACTGTTAAACCAAAGTGTTGGAGTGGCAAGCTTTGTGTTTGATATGTCAACAATAATATAGCTTATATCACTTTCATCATAATAATCGGTCAAGCTTTTTGCCTGAATACCTATTTTGTAGCGATATATTTTATAACCGTCCATTCCAAAGTCAAATTCAAAACTATTTTCATTTAATATTTTTTCATAATAAGGCGTTCTTATGTCAACATAAGCTTTTTGGTCATAATCGCCATTACCATTTAGGTCATCAAAATATTCTTCATCATCATAAAAACCATTTCCGTTGCTATCTACAAAACTTTCAGAAATCTGCCTTTGCAAAAAGATATAATATTCTGTTGGTGCTCGAGATGCTTCCCAGCTAATTTTTATTTGATTGTTAACCCTAGCACTTGAAAGATTTGAAATTTCTGGCGTTTTGCCTGTTCTTGTGAACTCACTATAATCACTAAATTCTGAATCTTTTATGTTTTCTTTGTTGCTATACGCTTGAACATAAACATAAAAATTCCCTAAATCAGAAACATCAAACGAATAAGTGGTTCTGTTTTGCCCTTCACTTATGCCAATTTGTTCATCGTTTAAATAAATTTTATAGCCGTCTGCATAATCCAAAGCATTCCAAGAAAGAGTGTAAGTGTTGTTGTTTTTATCAAGATTTAAAATGCTTGGTTTTTGAATTTCTTTTTGTGTTATTATTTTATCTTTTACAGCATCGCTAGAGTCAATATAAGGATTGTCACTAAAAGCTTCTAAGCTTATTGTGAATTCACAATCATAAAGCTCATTCATTCTGCTTGTTATTTCACTTGAAAAATCATAATAATTCCCCGTCACCACAAAAGGCTCATCTAAAATTGACTCTTCTGTTTTGTCATAAATAATATCCAGTTTGTATTTAACCCCATATTTAACCGCATTCAAAACACTTGTCCAGCGACACCTCAAAATGTCACCAACAAACTCAATTTGATTAAAACTTGGTGAGTTTAATTTTTCGGTTTTTGTTATATTTGCTTTATAAGGATTTGTTAAAAGTGAGTTAAAATTTTCATCTTTTTCATATATTGCCTGAACTGAAAAATAATATTCTCCTATGTCATTCATATAATTTGTCACTTCAAACCTATTGCCATAAACCATGGCCATTGGATAAGAATCTTTAAAATTATCTTCTATCGCTTTATCAGCTTCATTTGTTCCTTCAAACATATAAACAGCATAATAATCAGCATCGTCAACGCCATTAAAACACAGATAATAGTTGTTATCCGCACTTTCAATCCTAACATTTTCTGGAACATTTAAAGGATTTGCCATAACTTTTTGTTTGTTGGTGTTAAACACAAACACCAAAAGTGCAAACAAAATCAAAACAGAAACAACAGTTGATATAATTATTATCAGCTGATTTATTGGTTTCTTGTTTGATTTAACCTTTAAATTTTTATTCGATAAAGTATCTTTATTATTATTTTTCTCAGACATAATAACACCTTTATTTTATAATTTTTATATATTTGAAATTATATAAGTTTTTAAAATTGGATAATCTCCGTTGTTTTGATAAATAAGATTTATTTGTTTTACAAAAGCATTATACAAAAGTGATGTGGTTATTGTGTATGTTTGTCCATTAAATATATAATTTACTGTTGGGTTTATTGTTAAATAATCTCCACTTATTGTTCCAAAACTCAAGAAATTGAGGTTTCCAGCTTTTAACTCATCTTCAGTTTTAGCACAAGTTAAGTTCACACCATAAACTCCACCAACACTAAAGCCAGCATCCTCATAGCAATCATAATAATAACAATCATAAACACTCAATGTTCCCGTGCTATTTGCCAAAATACCATAAAAAGATGATGTTATGTTATCTTCTTTTGTAAATTCACCAACAAACATACAGTTTATTATGTGAAGCGTTCCATTGGAGTTAACTCCAACAACTCCACCCACAGTAGAACTTGCTGCTAAATCTTGTGTTGCTGAATGCATATTTCCATAATTTATACAGTTAACAACATAAGCATTGTTTGTCCAAGCCAAAATTCCACCAGATTTTGATGAGTTTTGTGATGTGTTGTTTAAAGCATAAGATGAAAGAGTTCCTCTGTTTTCACAACCATTAAACACACTTGAAATTTGTTCTGGATTACTCCAGCTTGAGCCATTATAGCTATAAGCTATGTATGACGTGCTTTCACAACAAATTCCACCAACTTGAACAGCAGACAAATCTCCCAAGTTTTTACAATTAAGCAATCTTCCACCAAGGTTTCGATAAACAAGTCCACCAATCATTGTCACACAACTTAAATTGCTGTTTGCTCCCAACAATTTAACATCTAAGTTTGATGAACATCCAACTAGGCAAGCATTTCTATTTAGATAAGAATTGTCTAGTTTTAGGTTCACCGTGAGATAATGTGATTCACTATTATAATTTGTGTTTGTTATTTCAACAAATTCTCCGTCATTTATATAATAATATCCAATAGGACTAGCAACTGATGAAAATGAAATTCCATTTTCTGTTGAAGCACGTGGATAAATAGTTGTTCCGTCAAGACGAATCTCTTTTTGAGCAGCACCAATTGAGGTTTGGAGCACCCCAACCATTCCACCATAATAAACACTTGTTATGGCTGTTAACTCCAAGTTTATTCCACCGCTATTTCTAAGGCTTTCAGACATTTCTAACTTACAGTTAACAAACCAGCCACCCAAAGATTCTTCACATAAGAACGAAATATGATTATAATTTTGTGAATATTCAAAAGAATCAACTTCTAATGTTAAGTTTTTGATAATACCTTTTCTGCTGCTAAAGTTGTTTGAAGTAGCTCCAGCCACATCTTCACCAACAACATAATTAAATAATGCTGCGCTGTCCGCTCCTCTAAACACTCTATAGTTTTTGATTGTGTGACCATTTCCATCAATTCCACCAGAAAAGCCATTTCCAAAACCATAACTTTCAATTGGATTAACCCAATAGTTTGAAGCTGAACTTTCTGAAACAGAGTTTTGACTTAAATCTATATCTTCTTCCAAAACAAAATATTTGTCAGAAAGTTTTTTCACAAAATTAAATTGCTCTGTTGCTGAAATATCTTTAGAATAAAATCCATTTTGCGTGATTGACTTTATAATAAACGGATTTGATATACTTCCATTTCCACCATAAAATTTGTCGAATCTAACAAAATTTTCTCCAGCAACAACATAAGTCATAGTTTTGCTTGCGCTTTTTATAACATTTGATGCTGTTGAATATGTTTGAATAGAAAATTGATAATTTCCTAAATCCCACAAAGGAATGCTTGCTGTTGTGGTGCTGTTAATTGAAGATTTCATAGAGTTATCAACAACAATTTCAAATGTTTGCAAATCGCCAAAGTTTGAAGGATCATTTTTTGGAGCAAACTTATAACTTATTATAAATTTATCATTTGCTTTTGCGTTAACTTGTATTTGGCGATAATCCCATTCAATTTTTAACCCATCAGCCGACATCCTAAAGTCATCAACTTCTTTAAATCTTGTTACAACAATTTCATTTGATTCACTTCTTAAAAGCTTTTGTTCACTGCTTTCAAGGTCTTCTTCGTCTGTCACGCTAGCTGTTCCGTTTGTCCAATAAATAACTCTAACATTTTCATAACTATTGCTCATTTCAATTTGCATAAAACTTAAGTCAAATGTTGAAGCGCCAGTTGCGCTATTATAATTATAGCGTGTTGTTGATTTATCTGCTTCATCACCATTAAACAAAATTGTTGCATAATTTATTGCTTCGCTACTATCTTGACCACTGTTTTGTTGCCATGCAAGATTTCCATTTTCATCAACTCTCATTGCATTAATTTGAGAAAGCTTTCTTATGTTGTTAACAACATTTGAATATCTTGAATTAACATAATATATCATACCATCTCCAGAAGAGCGTTCTGTTCCTTTATGTCTGATTTTAACGCTTTGTATTTCTTCCTCATTAGAAAGTTCATCCATTGTTAAAAGTGTTCGTCTAAAATATGATTCATCTGAAGACAATTCAATTCTTAATGAACCATTAACCAAAAGTTCATAATCATCATAACTTGTTGTGTCACTAGAATTTTCATCCCAGCTTAAATAACCGTCTTTAACATACATTCTTGGAACACCCATTATTGAAACTGTCATTGGGTCACTATAATCACTGTTTATCCAAATGCCCTCATAACTTCCTGTTGCTCCTTTTATGCAAACAGAAACATTTAGCGTTTGTTTTGAATCAACAAGCTCACTTAAAACAAAACTGTCTTCTCTTCCAGCAAGAATTTCTTCGTTTGAATCACCATATTTAACGCTATAGCCCGTAAACTTAACTTCACCTCTAGACCCATATTCATCTCCAGCGTCAATCCTTGCCCAATCAATTTCACCGTCAATAACACAAACTCCCGTAGGTCTTGCCCATTTGTTAACCTTAAACACTTGAGATTTGTTTGAATTAATATAATATATATCACTAGACAAATTGCTTGCATATGTTTTTAGTGTGAATTTTATTTCATTTGTTTTGCCTCTTATAAGGCTTTGTGGCATAACACAAGAACTGGTTGTTTGAATTTCATTTAAAGAATCTTCTGAAACAATTTCAACCTCATAATCTCTGGCGTTTTCTATAGCATCCCACTTAACAACACCATCCTCAACCTTAAATTGTGGTGAGGTTAATTTTTTAACTGGATTGTCAAGAGAAGAATTATCCGATGGAACATAAATTCCGTTCACGTGAGAGTTGCTATAACTACCCAAAGCCGTTATTGAAACATCATATTGAACCAAACCGCTAGAAAAACGTTCATCCGACATATCATAATGGTAATCACCGGCTGATTGAGTAATATTTATCGGTTGTCCTGCAGTTGGTGTAAAGTTTAAACTATAGCCATAATTAACAGAATTTTTGTTATACCAAACAATTTCACCATTGTTAACCCAAATTTGAGGAGCCTCAAGTTTTGTGAATGTATATTTTGCAGTTGTTGCCGAACTTATTGTCACAGCTCCTTGCTCTTGGCTTAAGTCCGTTCCTCGAATTTTTGCCATAATACCAATTTCATGTTTTCCTGCTCTATAATCAGTGTTGTCCAGAAGACTAACTCCATTGTTTTCCTCACGCGTGGATGTTGATGCCTCCCCACTAGGGTCTGTGAACGTGTCAACCAAATCATAGATTGCAGTTTTTGTTTCACCATTATAGTTGTATGTAACCTCACTCCAACCAAATTTATAACTATCTTCAAAAATATTTAAATTTGTTGGCATTTTAAGCCTATTCACATAAAACTCATTTGCTGGAACAGAGCTTGGCAAAGCTCCTGATTTTATGGCCTGAATTGTTATGGCATAATGTTCTCCATTATATGTGTCTGGAAACTTAAATTCATTTGTGTCTGTTATTTCTTCTCGAATAAAGTTGTTTCCTGTTGAAAATCTGTTTGAAATTGAAACAACATAATTAATTGCTCCGTCTGTGTAAGCATTTCCATTTTCATCTTTTATCGCATCCCAAGTTATGGTGTTGTAAGTTTTGTTAAGCTGATCATCCAAAACTTTTATGCTTGAATAATTAACCTCATTCAATTTAACAACGCTTGTTGGAACGTCTTGAAAAGCGCTAGGCAAGATTTCATAACTTTCAAGCCTGCCTGCAACCGATTTAACTGCAAATTGATATTTCCCCGCATCCAAATTTGTTGCATCCCAAAAGTTTGCCGTAACCCTTTCAATCATCCAAGGGCCAGCACTTCCACCAGAAACAAGCTTTCTATATTTTATCGCATATTCAGACACTTCTAAACCGTCTTCAATAACACGATCCCAACTGATAACACGTCTTTGGTCATCTAATTTAACATTTTCTGGAACAGAAAGTTTACACAAATTTAGTTCACCAGTTGTGAAATTAGAATTTATGTATTGGTCACCACCAAGAGCCCTAACTTTTATGGAATATCTTCCACCACTTGCTTCTTCTGGAACAAGTTCTGCCACAAGTTTGCTCCACGAACTTTCATTTGCTGTTATTTTATATTCTTGTGGCTCAGACGAAGTGCCCACTGCGTCTTTTGTTAAAACCAAAGCATAATCAGAAGCTCCACTAACACGCTCACCAACAACTTCTCCATTAACAAGCCTTGGCGTGTTTGGTGTTATAAGCTTTTCAAAACGATAAACATCACTTTGATTTGAGCTTAGCAAAAACATTTTATGCCCATTATAATTTATATAATTTTCTTCAGAGTTTGTTTTAACACTAATTTTAACAAGATTTAGCCCACTGTTGCAATCCTCTTCTTTTGGAACATACACACAATCGCTCACATCAATTTCAGGATTGTTGCCAACTTGAAGTGAATATACAAACTTGCCTTCAATCAAAGCATCCATTTGGCTATTTTTTGTTGAAACTGAATCCCAAACAAAACCACCATTTAAAATTCTTAAATTTAAATCTGAATTTGAATTTTTTGTTGGAGTCTCAAACCTATAAAACCATGCTGTTTCTGATTTGTTTGAATTCAAAAATTTTGAACTAGAATCATTGTTAACAGCCCTCACATAACAAGAATACTCCCCAAAACCTTCTTTAGGTAAATAGTTTGAAACAGGACTTGATTGCGAAGCGCTTGAAGCAAGAAAAACAATATCATCCTGTGTTGAAACTTTGTTTGTGTTGTGTAATGTTATTTCATATTCACTATAAGCTGAACCATTTGCTCCAGCCTGCCAAGACAAAACTCCGTCTTTGTCTAAACTTAAGTTTTGAGGAGCTCCTTGTTTTGTGAAAGAAACACTTTCTGGCTCATCAGCAGACCTTATAAACAAATTATCTCCTTTTGCCCTAACACTAACAAAATATTCTCCACTAGCCCAATCATCTCTTAATGAATATGTTGTTATTTCTGAGTCAACAGATTGGTTAGCCAAAATAACCTTTTCATCTTCCTCGTTTTTTGTGCAAATTGTTATGTCATATCCTGTGGCGTTTGAAACGCTTTCCCACGCAATATTTCCATTTAATGTTGATAAGCTTGGATTTTCAAGTTTTTCAAACATCAAAACATTTGATGGGTTTGAATTGCTGTAAGATGTGTTATTGCAAGCAGCAACAATATATATTTCATTGTTCCCATCTTTAAAAGTTATGTCGTTATCAGTAAATTGATAATCATCTCTGAATGAATAATAATTTGCTGAAGTTTGTGTAAATTTTTCTCCGTTTAGATATATTTCATAAACACTAGCTAACGGAATCTTTTCCCATTCAAGTCTAACATAAGCCCCGTCAGTTGATGCAGACAAACTTTTAACAGCTCCAAGCTTTACAGACTCAACCTCGTTATATAAACCATTTAAAATTTCGTGTCCGTTTCCGTTTGCTCTAACTTTTACGGTGTATTTAGCATATTTTGTAACTTCCGCTGGAAGAGTGAACTCATTTTCTTCACAAACATATGAAAAACTTTCTTCACTGTTATCTTCACCCAAAACAAGCGTGTCGTTTTCTTCATTATAAGTGCTTTCTGTTATTTTAACAAAAACCCCATTGTTGTTATAATAATACCCTCTGTGTGTTTCAAAATTAGCAAAATCAACCGGCTCGCTTGTTGTTGTTGGGCTGCCTTCACTGTCATAACCATAAACTTTTTGGCCACGAAGGTTAATTGTTTGAACTTGCCCTTTAGCTTCAACCAAAACAGTGTAGGATGAGGCCATATTGTTTTTATCCCAGCTAACAACATCTCCAGCAAGCGTTAGAGAAGTTAATTTGTCAAGCTGAACAAATTTATGTTTTTGCGAATAAGAAGAATCAAAAAATCTTTGCCCGTCACCTTTAAAAATTATTTGAAACTCATATTCACCAACATTTAAAGAATTCTCTTTATTAGGAATGGTCCAACAAACATAATTTTTTGAATCAATAACCTTTGTTGATTTTTCAAAGCTCGCTTTTAGTTCATCGTGACCCACTATATTTAATTCATAGTTATCTTCTGCTACTTCAAAGTTTTCAACAGATTTAATTTCCGTTCGTATTTCATTATCCTCAATCAAAACATCATTTGGGGCATCCAAAATGGTGAACACATATCTTTCTGAATAATCCGAACTAGCAAAAGTGCTTTCTTCATCACTGGTTGATTTTATAAAAGCGCTATAAGTTCCAGCTTTCGTTATAGGGTATTCCAAATTTCTATCAACCTCATACAAAGTGGCATCTTCTAGGCTTGCATTTTCTCCTTCTGCAATTTTTAGAGTGTAACAAGGGTTATAGTTAATGAGTTCAACGCCATCTGTTTCATCTCTTGAGATATATTCAACCTTGTTCCAAACAAGCGCCCTATCTTTAACGCTATAAGTTAAGCCATTTGGTGCATCAAGCTTTATTTTTTCTCCCAAAATCTTAACACGGCAAACAATTTTCATATTGGAGTTATAATCTGGAATAACAACAATTTTTGCATCGTGCTCAGATTTATCTTCAACAACCAAAGCTTTCACAACACCATTATCATCAACAGAAACATATTCTTCTCCGCTGGCAATTTTATAGCTAAGCTTTTTGTTGGTTGCTTCTTTTGGAGAAAAATTTATTTCAAGTTTAACTTCACTTCCTTGAACAACTGAATAGCTTACTTTTTCTGATGAAATGCTGTTTAGGTGAACTCCCGTTTCACCACACGCAGCCAAAATTGGCATCATAAAAAAACAAAATATTACGCTAAAAATTGCATATCTAATTTTTCCCATTTTTATCCCCCGTTTTTATGTTTTGTAAATTAAGTTCATATATGCACCAAACCCGAACAAAACCTAAAATTTATATTATATATTATAATATATTTTAAAAACTAAAGCAAACATATTAAGCCATAATATTACAAAATTTTAATATTTTCTAACAAAATTTTTAGCACTAAATATTTAATTTTTTGCACTTAACCGCACAATTTTTGTTTGATTTTTTATATTTTTTTATTAAAAAATAGTTAAACAACAAAAATTAAAGAATATAATTGATTTTATTTTTAAATTGTGTTATAATCTGTTCATAAGCTTTTAATGTTCCTATAGGTAAAGGGATATACCTTCGACCTCCTAAGTCGAAATTACAGGTTCGAGTCCTGTTAGGAACGCCACAAAAAACCACTACTTTTTTGTAGTGGTTTTTTTATATTTTTAAGTTAAAAAATAGCATCTAAAAAGTTTAATAAAAAAGTTCTAACTTAAATCAAAACAAAATGTAAAAACAAGTCATTTTTCCACAACTTTTTTGTGCCAACTTCTTTTACCGCATTTGGGACATTTCATAAATTTTCTTCGCCCTATGTGCAGTGCCCAGAAAACTTGATTGATTGTTGGTACGCATTTATGTCCACATTTTTTGCATTCATAACAGCCAGAAAATCTTCCAATCAGCAAGCTAATACCAACAAAAAGAAACAACACACTAAGAACAAGCAAAATTATTTTAACAGCTGGCAACAGATTAGAAAAAATAGCAACAGACATTAATGCACCAAACAAAATTGCTGCAATATAACCAATAACATATTTAAAATATAACAAAAACTTTGTGGTTTTCTCTTGCTGAATTTTTAATTCCATAAAATTTTGTTCAGCATTTGATTTATAATCTTCTTCAGAAAGCTTTTTTCCGGACAAAAGTTCATTAACCGAAATCTCAAGTTCGTCACACAATGGAATCATAAGCGTTGCATCAGGAAGCCCGTTCCCACACTCCCATTTTGAAACTGTTTTTTGACTAACACCGATTTTATCTGCAAGCTCTTGTTGGGTTAAATTTTTTGCTTTTCGCTGTTCCTTCAAAAATTGTCCAATTAAAATTATATCCATTTTTCCCTCCTTTCGAATTTATTATAGCATATAAAAATAAATATTTTACTCCATTAATCGTGGTATTTACAAAAATTTCGATAATATTTAACAAAAAACAAAAAGGCATAATGCCTTTTTTGTTTTTGTTTGGCGTCCATAGAAGGACTCGAACCCTCACTAATGGTTCCGAAGACCATTGTGCTATCCGTTACACCATATGGACAAATATCTACTTTTTTATTTTAACACAAAAAAATAGAATAATCAATAAAAATTAAAACAATAAAAGTTTTTAAATTTTGCAATATTATTTTTAATAAAAAAACAAAAAATAATAAAAATGCAAAAATATTAAGCAAAAAAATAAAAATTTTGTTTAATTTTGTAATTTTATTGACTTTTTTTAAAATTTTAGTATATACTACTCATATAAAAGGAGTTGTTTATGGAAAACAAAAAGTCAAGTTCATTTTCTTTCAGCTTTATTTTAGCTTCAACAATATGCTCGCTTTTAATCTTGGGTTGGCGTTTTGGATGGACTTCTGGATATGGGCTTATCACCGTTTGGGATAACGCTTGTTTGGTTATTTCTGCGCTACTTCAAATACTTTCATTTATAACAATAATTTTAATTTTAATTGTTAGCATTTGGGGCATACTTTTAAAAAATAAAAGCGATTTTGAACTAAAAGTTGGAAAGTTTAAGCAAAAATCAATCTGTGAAATGCTGTTTATTGTTTTTGTTTGCTTAGCATTTTTGGTGTTCTTGTTCTGCTCTATAGGATTTAGAGGTGTTACATTTGGTTCCGTTTTATATCTTTTGCAAACCATAGGTTGCCTCATCGCTTATTTAATTTTAAGAAATAAAAACAAAGCTAGCAAAAAAGTTATAAAACAAGTTGAGCAAATTGAAAACAAAAACACAGATAAATCTGTTGTGAAAAAATCTAAAACAAAATAAAGAAGTGTGATTTGTCACTTCTTTATTTTTATACCCCCTCTCTCATTTTTAAAATTTTTTAAAAAAGTTTTTTAAGCACGCAAAAAATACGATAAATAAAGGCTTTTTCATTTTTTAATAGCTAAAAAATATTATAATAATTTATGTTATTTTTTTATGTTTGTTGTTTGTTATATCAACAACAAAAGTTTTTTCATCAAGGTCTTTTCTAACAACTGTTCCAGCCCCAACAAAACAATCGTTTTTTATATTTAGCGGAGCCACAAGCGTTACATTTGCTCCAATAAAACAATTGTCTCCAACAAAAATCTTTTGTTTTATTTTTCCATTATAATTTGCAAAAATAGCTCCACATCCAATATTGCAATTTTCTCCAACAAAAGCATCTCCAATATAAGCGTGATGAGATGCTTTTGTTTTGTTTTTTATAACACTATTTTTTATTTCAACAAAATCGCCTATTCTGCAGTTTTCTCCTATTTTTGAATTGTTCCTAACATAACAAAAAGGGCCAATTTTTGTTCCTTTTTTAATCTCACAATCTTCTAAAACACTGTTAATCACTATAATATCATCTTCTAATATGCAATTTTTTAATTTGCTTGAAAAAACATAACAATTTTCACCTATTTTTGAGTTTTCTATCAAATTATATCCTTCAAATTTTGCAGATTTATAAATTTTGCAATTGCCTTTTAAAACTTTCATAATAGTATATATGTTTTGTTTTTCTTTTTTGCTCAAATTTGTTTAAAAAACTTTAAAAAGCTAACGAATTTTTTATTTTTTTCATAATTTAATAATTATTATCCAAATTAAATAAATTTTTTAATATTTTTTATTGCAAAATATCATATTTTATTATACAATAAAAAAATCCGAGGTGTTTTTTATGTTAAAACTTATGAAATATATGACAAAAACAGAATGGCTCCAATTTTTTGTCATTGTTGGCTTGGTTGTTGTGGATGTTTTTTGTTCTATAACCTTGCCAGAATATATGGCAAAAATAATTAGACAAGTTGGAGAAAACAGCCCTGTTTCAAAAATTTGGGAAACAGGACTTATTATGCTGCTTATTGCTTTTTGTTCACTTTTGTGCGTTTGCCTTGCTGGATATTTTTCAGCAAGAGTTTCTGCTGGACTTTGCAAAACAATAAGAAAAAATGTGTATGAAAAAGTTGGAAATTTTTCAATGAAAGAAATTAACAAATTTTCAACAGCCAGCTTAATAACTCGTTCAACAAATGATATAACTCAGATTCAACAAACTTATGCCATTGGCTTTAGACTATTTTTCACCGCCCCTATTATGGCAATTTGGGCAATTGTTAAAATTGTTGGAAGCAGTTTTCAGCTGTCTTTAATCACCGCTTCATTTATTTTGTTCCTTTTAATATTTTTAATGACTTTGGTTGTTTTGGTTTTTCCAAAATTTAAAATAATGCAAAAAAGGCTTGATAAATTAAACTTAGTTGCAAGAGAAAACTTAACTGGCATAAAAGTTATAAGAGCATATAATGCCGAACAAAAACAAACTGAAAAATTTAAAGAAGCAAACAAAGATTTTTTTGATGTTAACTTGTTTTTAAACAAAACAATGTCACTGCTCTCCCCTATTATGAGTGTTGTTATGAGTGGGCTATCCTTAACTCTTATTTGGGTTGGCTCAAAACTTATTGGCCAAGGCTTAAATGTTGCAGACCTCATGGCTTTCACTCAATATAGTTCAATGCTTCTTATAAGCTTTACAATGCTTTCAATGATGTTTTTAATTTTGCCTAGAGCAAATGTTAGCGCAAAAAGAATAAGAGAAGTTTTGGATTCAAAATCATCTATTATGAATGGAACAATTAAAGATGTTGAAGATTTGGGCACAATTGAATTTAAAAATGTTTGTTTTTCTTATCCTGAAAACAAAGAAGAAACATTAAAAAACATTAGTTTTAAGCTAAACAAAGCCGAAACTTTGGCAATAATAGGCTCAACAGGAAGTGGAAAAAGCACAATAATAAACTTAATTATGCGTTTTTATGACGCAACAAAAGGCGAAATTTTAATTGACGGGCAAAACATAAAAGATTTAGATTTAAAATCACTTTATCAAAAAATTGGATATTCACCACAAAAAAGTGCAATATTTTCTGGAAGTATTAAACAAAACATTGGTTATGGAATGGATGAAAACAAACATCAAGACAAAATTTTAAAAGCTTTAAAAGTTAGTCAATCTGAAGAATTTGTTTCAAAACTAGAAAACACTATAAATCATCATATAAGCCAAAACGGAAATAATATCTCTGGTGGTCAAAAACAAAGATTATCGATAGCTAGAGCGCTGGCAAAAGAACCAGAAATACTTTTGTTTGACGACAGTTTTTCTGCACTTGATTTCACAACAGACCAAAAACTTAGACACGAGCTTAAAAATAGTTATAAAAATGCAACAAAAGTTATTGTTGCTCAACGCATTGGAACAATTATGGATGCTGACCAAATTATTGTTTTGGAAGATGGAAAAATTGCCGGCTGTGGCAAACATAATGATTTAATGAAAAATTGTGAAATTTATAGAGAACTTGCCTATTCTCAGTTAAGTAAGGAGGAATTAGAAAAATGAGCGAAAACAATGAAAACAAAAATCCTCCAAGGCATGGCCCAAGAGCTATGATGATGGGAGCAAAAGCAAAAAACTTTAAAAAAAGCTTAAAAAGATTTTTAAGATATTTGGCACCTTTTTATGTTGCACTTGTTGTTGCAATACTTTTAGCTGTTGCAAGCACTGTTTGCTCTATTTTAGGCCCAGACCTATTAGGAAAAATGACCGATGTTTGTTCTTCTCCACTTTTTGGAATTCCAATAGACTTTGCAAAAATAAATTATTATGGAATTTGGCTTGTTTGCCTATATATTGCCTCTGCTGTTTTTGAATATTTTCAAGGTTTTATAACCGGAATTATTTCTGCCAGAATTGGCTATAAAATGAGGCTGGAAATATCGAACAAAATAAACTTTTTGCCATTAAAATATTTTAATAAAAAAAGTTATGGTGACACCTTAAGCCGAATAACAAATGATGTTGACACCATAACTCAAAGCTTAAATCAAAGTTTAGCACAAATAATAACATCTATAACAACTGTTGTTGGAATAATCATCATAATGTTCACAATCAGTTGGGAGCTGAGTTTAACATCTTTGGTGTGCATTCCTCTTGGACTTGTGTTGGTTGCTTTAATTGTTAAAAAATCACAAAAATATTATAAACTGCAACAAAAAACTTTGGGCTCATTAAACGGACATATTGAAGAAATTTATTCAAACCACAACATTGTTAAAGCTTATAACGGAATAGAACAAGAAAGTGAAAAGTTTGAAAATTTAAACAACACTCTTTATAAAGCTGGTTATAAAAATCAATTTTTTGGTTCACTGATGATGCCAATTATGCAATTTATTGGAAATTTGGGTTTTGTTGCTGTTTCGGTTGTTGGTGGAGTTTTGGCAGTTAATGGCTCTATTGGCATTGGCGCGATTTTATCTTTTATGATTTATGTGAGATTATTCACTCGCCCACTTCAATTACTTGCAAGCATTGCCAACATTTTGCAATCAACAGTGGCGGCATCTGAAAGAGTTTTTGAGTTTTTGGATGAAAGTGAAGAAGAAAAACAAACAAACACCAAAAAGCTTGAAAATGTTAAAGGAAATATTGTTTTTAAAAATGTTAAATTTTCATATGATAAAGAAAAAGTTATTATAAAAAACTTTAATTTAGAGGTAAAAGCTGGACAAAAAGTTGCAATTGTTGGAAAAACTGGCGCAGGAAAAACAACTCTTGTAAACCTTTTAGAAAGATTTTATGAAATTGATGAAGGCGATATAATAATTGACGGAATATCAATAAAAGAAATGTCACGACACGATGTTAGAAAATTGTTTGGAATGGTTTTGCAAGATAGTTGGCTTTTTGAGGGAAGCATAAAAGAAAATCTAAAATTTGGAAAAGATGATGCCACCGATGAAGAAATAATTACTGCCACAAAAAACGCAAATATTTATAACTTTATAAATCATTTACCCGAAAAATTTGACCATATTTTAGGTGAAAACACAAACATAAGCCAAGGGCAAAAACAGCTTTTAACAATTGCTAGAGCAATGATACAAAACGCCCCTATGATGATTTTGGATGAAGCCACAAGCTCTGTTGACACCAGAACAGAAATTTTAATTCAACAAGCAATGGATAATCTCTCTAAAGGAAAAACATGTTTTGTTATTGCCCATAGGCTTTCAACCATAAAAAATGCCGATGTTATTTTGGTTATAGAAGACGGAGATATTGTTGAAAAAGGAACGCATAACGAGCTTTTAAAACTAAACAAAGTTTATGCCAGCCTTTATAACAGCCAGTTTAGCGAAGAAATGGAATAAAAAAATAAAAAACTAGAAACTAAAGGCTCTAGTTTTTTGTTTTTGGGCAATAAAGCTTGTTTTTATCTTTGTTTTAAAAAATAAACACCTATTATCTTTATCATTCTAAGCAAAAGCTATTTTATGTTATTCTCATAAGGCACTTTTGGCGCAAATGTGAAAATCTTTTGCTAGCCAGCTTTGTGATGATAGCAAAAAGCTTAATGCCACTCTATTTTTGTTGAACTTCTTTTAAAATGTCAATCAATGGATTGATATTTTAATTTTTCAAACTTTTAAACACTTTAACCTTTTTAAATTTTTTTATTTTTAAACATCTATTATTTTTTAACAATTGACACACAGCTTCATTTTGTGTTAAACTATAAGTTAGATTTAGAAAAGAGGAAAATAAAAAATGTTAGACAAAAAATATGACTTTAAAAAAACAGAAGAAAAATGGCATAAATATTGGGATGAAAACGATATTTATAAATTTGACCCACAAGACAATAGACCAAAATATTTAATAGACACTCCGCCCCCAACAATCAGTGGCCCAAATTTGCACACTGGTCACATTTTTAGTTACACCCACATAGACATTGTTGCAAGACACAAAAGAATGAGTGGATATAATGTGTTCTTCCCAATGGGGTTTGATAACAATGGTCTTCCTAGTGGAAGATATGTTCAAAAAAAATATAACATTCATCCAGACCAAAGCAACAGAGCTGAGCTTGTTTCAAAATGTTTAAGTGAAATGGATAACATCATCCCAATATATGCTGAACTGTTCACCAGTATGGGGCAATCTTGCAATCTAAAACACACTTATTCAACAATATCCTCTCCTGTTCAAAAAATAAGCCAACAATCATTTATCGAGCTATACAAAAAAGGCGAAGTAACAAGAAGAAAATCTGCCACCCTTTGGTGCCCAGAATGCCGAACAGCAATTGCTTCAAGTGAAATAGACACAATAACAAAACCAAGCGTTATGAACTATATATATTTTGGAATAAAAGATAGCTCCAAAAAACTTGAAGTTGCAACAACAAGGCCAGAGCTTTTAAGCGCTTGTGTTTGCGTTTTTGTTAACCCTCAAGATGAAAAACACAAAGACCTTATAGGAAAAACAGCAATTAGCCCAATATATCAAAAAGAAGTTCCAATAATTGGAAATGATGAAGCTTTAATAGACAAAGGAACTGGTGTTGTTATGTGTTGCACATTTGGTGATGAAAAAGATATGGAATGGCAAAAAACATATAGTCTTCCTGTTTTGGAAGCAATTCTTCCAAACGGCAGAATGAGTGAGCTTGCCGGATTTTTGGCTGGACAAAAAGTTAAAGAAGCAAGAACTAACATTATAGAAAAATTAAAAGAAGAAAATCTTTTGTTTAAACAAGAAGAAATAACCCACGCTGTTGCCACCCACGAAAGATGTGGCACAGACATTGAAATATTAACAAAGCCTCAGTGGTTTATAAACCTTCTTTCACACAAACAAGAAATTTATGATGCTGGACTAAAATGCAAATGGCACCCTCAAACAATGCAAAAAAGATTTTTAAATTGGACTCAGGGCTTAAAATGGGATTGGTGCATTTCAAGGCAAAATTATTATGGTATTCCATTCCCTGTTTGGTATTGCAAAAACTGTGGAAAAGAAATTTTGGCAGACATAAAAGATTTGCCTGTTGACCCAACAAAAACAAACCCAAACAAAACTTGTGTTTGTGGATGCAATGAATTTTTGCCAGACCAAGATGTTATGGACACTTGGCAAACATCTTCACTAACCCCACAAATTTGTATGAACTTAGTCACTCAAAAAGGCCTTGACGGAAGTCACCTTCCAATGAGCCTTCGCCCTAACGCACACGATAATGTTAGGGTTTGGGATTTTTATACCATTGCAAAATCGCTGTTACACTTTAACAAACTCCCATGGACAGATGTTATGATATCTGGCTATGCAGTAGATGAAAAAGGAGAAAAAATAAGCAAAAGCAAAGGCAACGAAAAGCAATCTCCTCAACAACTTGTGGCTTTAAGGTCTGCCGATGTTGTTAGATATTGGGCAGGAAACATTTCTATGGGGCTAGACACAGTTTTGGCTGAAGAGCAATTAACAAACGGAGCAAAACTTGTTCAAAAAATTTGGAATGCCAGCAAATTTGTTATTTCATTTTTAGACGGCACACCAAACACCAAGCCAAAAGAAATGGAAATTATGGATAAGTGGATATTAAACGAACTTGTTAAAACAAATGAAAATTTTGTTAAATATATGGACAAATATGAAATCGGTTTAGCGTTAAAAGAAGTTGAAAAACTTTTCTGGAATTTCTGCGATAACTATATTGAAATTGCAAAAAACAGGCTTTATAAACCTGAAATTTATGGTGAAAGCGCAAAGAAAAGCGCTCAATACGCTTCAAAAATTATGCTTAAAGCACTTTTAAAATTGTTCTCGCCATATCTTCCACACATAACAGAAGAAATTTATATGGACACATTCTCACAAGAAAACAATGAAAAATCAATTCACACGTCAAATTATTTAAAACTAGACAAAACTTTTGATGAAAAGTTATCAAACTTTGGGCAAACTGTTTCTGATATTGTGTCTAACATTCGTGGCTTTAAATCTCAAAACAATGTGTCACTAAAAACAGAGGTTGAAACACTTGTTTTATGTGGCTATGATGATGAAATAAAATTGGCTGAACAAGACTTAAAAGCAGTTGGATCAATAAAAACTATTATTTATAAAAGCGCAAAAGAAAAATCAATAGAAATAACACTTAAAAGTGAATAAATCATTTAAAAAACAAAAACAGCCACACGGCTGTTTTTATAATTTCATTTCTTTTTTTGCTAAGTTTGTTTTTGCTTGACTAAATTCTTTTGAAAGCCCATTTATAATTTTATTTACATCAGCTTCAATTATTGTTGCTTTTGTGTCAACTCCATTTCCTTGAGCATAACGAACTCCCATAATGTTATAAGGGCATCTTTTATTTTTTTCATATTTATTCATATCTGTAATATAATCAGAATGAATAAAATATGTTCCATCAGGCAAAGGAAGTCCATACAAATCTTTATCCATATAAGACTTATCTGGACGACTTGACTCCTCATAACTACTTGTGCAAAACTCCTCATAACGACTACGAGCACGATATTCCGGTTTTGTTTTTGTTATATGAATCCAATAATTTTCACCTGTTTTTTCTAAATTTCTTAAATGTTCATTTAAATTTATAGGCTCACCCTCTTTTAAGCATGATTCATAGAGCTTTTCATCGCCACTTTCCCAGCAGCCTATACAATCTCTTTCATAAACTTTGTCACCCTCAACAACAAAAATACGACCTCCAAGCTCTAAAAACTGTGTTTCATTTTTTGTTTCTTTTTTGCTTTCCATAAAAATTCCTCCAGATATTTTAAATTCTAAATCTATTTTCATAAATTTCTATGGTAATTATATCACAGCCACCCCCCCCCTCTCAAACAAAAAAACAAATAAAAAATCAGCATAATATAAAGCCCTTTTTCATAAACATAGAAAAGAGGATTTTATGTTTTTTAAAGAAATTTTTGATGAATTAAAAATTGACGCCAAGTTATGCCCTTTTATTGTCACAAATTTAGGTTTTTTGGGCACCATTGTTGAAGGGAAGTTTTTTGTTGATTATTATTCAACAGTAAAAATTATTTTAAAAACAAAAAAACAAAGCTTATATATTTATGGGCAGAATTTAAACATAAAAAATATGCAAAAAGATGAAATAATTATTGTGGGAGAAATTTTTTCAGTAAGCTCACGGGAGGTTAACATTGAATAAATTATCTCTTAATAGCACTAAAATAAAAATTAAAGGTGCAAATTTTGCCAGTCTTTTGGAAGAGCTCAGAAAAAACAACATAAAAATTAAAAAAATCAAAAAAATTTCTTCTAGTGAGCTCTGTTTTTGCTATCCTAAAAAACACTATAAAAAAGTGATTGCCATTTTAAATCAAAAATGCTATACTATTTTAGAGCAAAAAAACAACTCTTTTTTAAATTTTTTAAGGTCTATTTTTTTAAAGCCTGCCATTGTTGTTGGAATTGTTTTTGGAGTGCTTTTAAATTTTTTTGCAACTTTTTTTGTTTGGGGCATAAATCTTTATGGCGATGATGAACTAAAGCCAAAAATAATTGAAGTTTTAAAGCAACATAGCATAAAAACTCTTTCTCTAAAAGCAAATCTAAAAAGCCAAGAAATCGAAAACATTTTGCGCTCGGCCATTCCAGAAATAAGTTTAATTAGTGTTAGTTTTAGGGGCTGTTTTGTTTTGATTGACTACACAAAAAGAACTGATGTTTTAAGTGAGTTTAGCTCAGCCAAAAACATAATTGCAAAAAATGACGGAATTGTTGCAAGCATTTTAACAAATTCTGGCACTGCACTTGTAAAACCAAATGAATATGTTAAAAAAGGGCAAGTTTTGATTGCTGGTTACACAGAAGAAAATGGCGAGAAAAAAGAATGTAATGCAAGCGGACAGATTTTTGCTTATGTTTGGAAAAGTGCAACAATAAAATTTTATGAAACAAAAACTGAGCTAATACGCACTGGAAATTTTGTTCAAAATTATGAAGTTAAATATAAAGATGATATTTTGTTTAAAACTCAAAATGAAATAAGTTATGAATTTTATGAAGATGAATGTTACACCAAATATTTAACAGAAAATCTTGTTCCAATTGTTATAAACTATAAAAACACTTATGAACTTAAAAAAGAAGAGATTACAAAAAACTTTGAAGATTACAAAAACAATCTTTTTTCTCAAGCAAAAATGCTCGCTTGGGAGCAAATAAACGGTGATGAAAACATTTTGGAAGAAAAAACTGAAACAAATTTTGTTTCTAACATATGGTTTGTCACACACTATATTAAAATAAAGGAAAAAATAAGTTGAAATTAAATTTAAAATTACAAAACAAAACAAATGCAAAATTTGCAGATGAAAAACTATTAACAAAAGTTGGAAAACAAGTGTTAAAAATATTCAATCAACAAAATGCTAGCATCAGCTTAACTGTTTTTTATGTTGATGAAAAAGAGATAAAACAAATTAACAAAGATTATAGAAACATTGACAAAATCACTGATGTCATAAGTTTTAGGCTCATAGACAACCCAAAAAATTTACCTCTAACAAAAGAAAATTTTTTGCTAGACTTTGATGAAGCCAGCAAAACAATTTATTTGGGTGAAATTTTTGTTTGTGAACAAGTGGCAATAACTCAATCAAGCGAGTTTGACAACACTCCATTTAGAGAAGCATTAGAGCTTTTTATTCATGGATTTTTGCATATTTTGGGCTGTGACCATCACAAAAAAGATGAAACACTTGTTATGAAAAATTATGAAGAACAGATGATATCATATTTAAACGAAAACAATATATTTTAAGTTCAAAGGAGAAAAATTATGGCATTTCATTCTGGATTTGTTGCCGTTGTTGGCAACCCAAATGTTGGAAAATCAACACTAATTAACGCTATTATTGGCAAAAAAGTTTCAATCGTTTCACCAAAGCCACAAACAACAAGAAACAAAATTTTGGGAGTTTGGAACACCGAAAATTATCAAATTGTTTTTGTTGACACCCCCGGAATGCATAAAGGAAGCACAAAGCTTGACGACTATATGCAAAAAAGCATTGAATCTGCAACAGAAGACATCAATCTTTTGTTATATGTTTTGGATGGCTCTAAACCACTACTTAAAAGTGATTTAAAAAAGCTAAGTGACTACGCAAAAAACTCCTATCCCGTTTTTGCTGTTGTTAACAAAGTTGATTTAACAAATTATGAAAGATTGTTTCCAGAACTCAGCAAGCTTAATGAAATAGAAAATTTAAAAGATGTTTTTTGTATTTCTGCCCTAAACAATAAAAACTTAGAGCCTTTAAAAGAAAATATAAAAAAATATATGACTGATGACATCAAATATTTTTTAGATGACCAGTTAACAGACAAAACAACTGGATTTATGGTTGCTGAAGCAATTAGAGAAAAAATGCTTTGGCTTCTTTCTGACGAAGTTCCACATGGTGTTGGAATTATTATTGATGAAATGACCGACAAAGAAAAGTTTGAGCAAATCACCGCAACAATTTATTGTGAAAAGCCAAACCACAAAAACATAATAATTGGAGCCAAGGGAGCAATGCTAAAAGAAATTGGAAAATCCTCTAGGCTTGCCATAGAAAAAATGTTAGACAAAAAAGTTAACTTATCTCTTTGGGTTAAAGTTAAGGAAGATTGGAGAAACAAAGAAGGCATTTTGGGCAACATTGGCTATTCTGTTGATGAACTATAATAATTTTTTTCATTTTGTTAAAAATAACTTTGAGGTAAAACAAAATGAAAAACAAAAAAGATATTGAAAAACTATGTTTTGATAATTTTTTAGAAACAGGAGAAATTGGATATTATCTTTTATATAACAAGCTAAAAGAAGAAAAAGATGAACGAAGAAATAATAACAAAAGCAATTGTGATAAAGAGCATAAAATATCAAGAAAATGACAAAATTTTAACACTTTTTTCACTAGAACTTGGAAAAATCAGTGCAAAAATAAAAGGAATTTTAAAACCCACAGCAAAGCTTAAGTTTGCTGGGCAACTTTTTTGTTTTGCCGAATTTTCTTTAATTAAAAATGGCGAAAATTTCACTGTGAAATCAGCCTCTGAAATTGAAAGTTTTTTTGATATAACAAGTGATTATTTAAAGCTTAGTGTTGGCACATCCATTCTTGAAATTTGTGATAAAACCCTAAATGATTATGAGCCAAATGCCCCCCTATTTTTAAACGTTATTAAATCACTGCAAGCAATTTGCTTAACCAAAACAAATCCAAAACTTGTTTTGGCAAAATTTATGCTAGAAATTTTTAAACTGTCTGGATATGAGCTGAATTTTCAAAAATGCCAAAGCTGTGGTGCTGAATTTAATGGAAAAATTTTTTTAAACATTGAAACAGGCTCTTTTGTTTGCTCGATGTGCAAAACTGAAGAATGTATGCCAGTGTCACTTGGAGCGTTTAACATATTAAAATTAATTAAACAAACTGATTATCAAAAACTAGATTCTTTTTTTGTTCACGAACATCACCTAAATGAAATTCTTATCTTGTTTAATGCCAATTTTAGTGGGAAATTCCAAATTATTTTAAAAAGTTTAAAAAATTTGTAAAAATAAAAAGTAATTTTAAAGTTTGCTGACAAATAATAAAGTTATCAAATATTAACAAATGAGGGATTTATGGCAAACTCAGGCTTTTCAACAGAGTGGAAAGAAGAACTAAAATCACGAAGTGATATTGTGTCAACTGTTTCAAAATATATGAAGTTAGACAGAAAAGGCAAAAACTATTGGGGTCTTTGCCCTTTTCACTATGAAAAAACACCAAGCTTTTGTATAAATGAAGTTGACCAGTTTTATAAATGTTTTGGGTGTGGAGAAAGCGGAGATGTTATAACATTTGTTAAAAAATTTGAAGGCGTTGATTTTATGGGAGCTGTTGAAATACTTGCTAAAAACGCTGGAATGGAAATGCCAAAACTAGAAAACAATCAAGATTTAATTAAACAAAAAAAAGAAAAAGAACAGGTTTTGCAAGCGTTACGGCAAGCAGCTATTTATTATAACAAAACCCTAAAAAGCCCTGATGGAAAAGTATGCCTAGATTATTTAAAAAATCGAGGCGTTAGCGATAGCAGTATAACAAAATTTGGTATGGGTTATAGCAAAGATTTTGAAAGTATGAAAAATCATCTTTTAAAACAGGGTTTTAGTGAAGACATATTAAAAAAAGCTGGCTTAATTGATATTGGCTCAAACGGAAAAACTTATGACAGCTTTGCTCAAAGGTTAACTTTTCCACTTATTAACAGCTATGGTGAAGTTATTGGATTTTCTGCAAGAATAATTGAGGACAAGCCTTTTGCAAAATATAAAAACAGCGCTCAAACAATGGTTTTTGACAAAAGCCGTGTTGTTTTTGGAATAAATCTAATCAAAAAACTAAGAAACGAACTTCACAGCAACCTTCCAAGAATTATTTTGGTTGAAGGACAACTTGATGTTGTTTCAATGCATCAAGCTGGTTTTAACAACACTGTTGCCTGCCTTGGAACAGCTCTCACCCCACTCCACGCAAAAGAACTTAAAAAAATGACAGACAATATAATTTTGCTTTTGGATGGTGATGGTGCTGGACAAAAGGCCACAATGCGCAGCATTGATATCTTAAAACCAAATGGACTTTCTGTTAAAGTTGCCGTTTTGCCAGATAAGTTAGACCCAGATGAATTTTTGAAGAAATATTCAAAAGAAGATATGGCATCTCTTTTAGATAACGCCATTGAAGCTGTTGATTATCAACTTCAAACAATAGCAAAAAATTATGATTTAACAAGCAATGAACAAAAAGCAAATTACATAAAAAGCGCACTAAATTTGATTCGTTCACTTGAAACTGATGCTGAAAAAAATATTTATCTTGAAAATGTTCGAAAGCTCACAAACATTCCCGTTGATGTTTTACGGCAAGATTTAAACAGCGTAAACAAAGAGCCAAAATCTCAAATTAATGAAAAAGAACAACAAGAAGCCATTAAAAACTTTGAAAAAGATGCTTTTATTGTTGCGGACAAGTTTATCCTCGCCTCACTTCTTTATCGCAAACCTTGGGCAAATTTAAGCGATTGCGAAGAAATATCTTTTATTTTGCCTGACGCAAACACGCTTTTTGATTACATTAAATCAAGCTCGCCAGAAAAACCTGCTTTAGTTAGTGGTGTTTTTGACCGAATTGATGTTGAAAACAGCCCATTTATTCAAAATGTTATAAACTGCACTTTTAATGAAGAAACAGCAAAAAAAGTTTGGATTGATTGTATAAACAAAAACAAACAAAGAAAGCTTTTAATGCTTAAAGACAAATTAGAACAACAATTGCCACAAAGCGACATTGACAAAAGGAAAGAAATTGCAAAAAAATTATTTGAAATAGATATAAAACTAGCAAAATTAAAATCAAAAACAAACAATTAAGGAGAAAATTATTTTGGAATTTGAAAATGAAGTTACAAAGCTAAAAGAATTAGCACTAAAAAAAGGTTTTATAAACGAAGAAGATATTTATATAAAACTAATGAAATATGATGCCACAGCAGAACAAATGGACCAAATTATTCAAGACTTTAAAAAATCTGGAATAGAAATAAAAAGAGATGATGAACAAGACAAAGATGATGCAATGCTGGAATCTCTTATGAATCAAGCGAACATAAACGACCCAGTTAAAATGTATTTTAAAGATATTGGAAAAGTAAGCCTTTTAACTCCAGAAGAAGAAATTGAGCTTGGAAAACGAATTATGGCTGGAGATGAAGAGGCAAAAAAGAAATTGGTTGAATCAAACTTAAGGCTTGTTGTTAGCATTGCAAAAAGATGGGTTGGAAAAACCAGTATGAGTTTTTCAGACTTAATTCAAGAGGGAAATATGGGTTTAATCAAAGCTGTTGACCGTTTTGACTACAGAAGAGGCTTCCACTTCTCCACTTATGGAACTTGGTGGATAAGACAAGCAATTTCAAGAGCAATAGCCGACCAAGCAAGAACAATAAGGCTACCTGTTCATATGGTTGAAACAATCAACAAGCTTTCTCGTGTAACCCGTCAGCTTTGGCAAGAACTTGGCAGAGAGCCATTTGACAGTGAAATTGCCGAAAGAATGGGAATTAGTGAAGAAAAAGTTGGAGAGATAAAAGAAATAGCACAAGAACCAACCTCTCTTGAAGGTCCTGCTGGAGAAGAGGGTGACAGTGAAGTTTCAGACTTCATTCCAGATGAAAACGCAAAAAGCCCAATTGAAACAGTAACTCAAACAATATTAAAAGATGAACTTTTGTCTGTTATCGACACCCTAACACCAAGGGAACAAAAAGTTATTAGGCTTAGATATGGCCTAGACGACTCTCACCCACGAACTTTGGAAGAAGTTGGAAAAGAATTTAATGTCACTCGTGAACGTATTCGTCAAATTGAAGCAAAAGCGTTAAGAAAGTTAAGAAATCCAAGCAGAAGCAAAAAACTAAAGGATTTTTATGATGACTAACCTATCGCTTAGGCAACAAAAAATTGTTGATGCCACAAAAAATTTTGAAGTCACTTGTGATGTTGGATGTGACCACGGCTATATTGGCGTGGAGCTTTTAAAAAATAACAAAACAAAATTTTTAATTGCCAGTGATATCAGTGAAAAATCAGTTAAAAAAGCTGAAAATCTTTTAAAAAAAGAAAATCTTTTAGAGTTTGCCAGCATCAAAGTTTGTGATGGCTTAAGCTCTATAGATAAAAATGTTGACCAAATTATTATTGCTGGAATGGGCGGAAAAGAAATAGTTCATATTTTAAGTGAATATAAAAATATAAAAAATACAAAATATTTTGCTTTTCAACCAATGAATGAACTTGTTTTTTTTAGAAAGTTTTTAGAAAAAATAAATTTAAAAATAATAAAAGATTTTATTGTTTATGATAAAAAATTTTACCACATCATAACAGCTAAAAATGGTGATTTTAAATTAACAGATTTTCAAAGCAAGTGGGGATATAAACCAAAACAAAGAAACAGTGATTATTTTTTATGGCTAGACAAAAAAGAAGAAAAAATTAAAAATATTGTAACAAAACTTCCAAAATATAATGAAAAATCAGAAAAATTTTTAAAATGTTTGTCTGAAATTAAAAAAATTAAAAAAACAAAAGGAGCAAGAAAATGTTAGAATCAATGCTGGAATATCAAAAAATAGATGGAAAACTTGTTAAAATTGAAAAAGAAATAACAGAAAGTAACGCTAAAAAAGTTGTGAACAAAATGGTTGGAATTGTTAGAGAAGCTCAACAAAAAATTGTTCAAATTGAAAAAAATTCAAATAATTTGTTAGATGCTTTTCAAAAACTTCAAAAAAGTTTTGAAGAACAAGAAAAAATTGCAAATAAATTTTTAAAATTAAAACTTGAAACTGAAAACGAAGAAACTCTTCAAAATGTTGAAACAAAATTAAAACAAACAACCACAAATATTTTGGTTATTGAAAAAACGATTGCAAAATTAAGCAAAAGCATAACTGAAACACTAAAACAATTTGAACTTCAAAAAAATGAGGTATTAACAGCTAAAAAGAAACATGCTCAAGGAATGAACGTTTATAAAAATCTTGTTGAAGGCAAACAGGCAGAAGTTGACAAATTAAAACAAGACTTGCAAAAATTAGAGAAAAAAGTTGACCAAAAACTTTTAGCAAAATATAAAAAAATGAGAGATGATAAAATATTCCCAGTTTTTGTGCCAATGATAAACAACACTTGTTCTGGGTGTTCTATGGGCTTGCCTGTAAAGCAATTACACAAACTTGATGAAGACAAAATGCTTGAATGTGAAAATTGTCACAGAATTATTTATAAATAAAAAAATGAACATTTAATGTTCATTTTTTTAATCTTTTATTTGCCAGTCTATTGGCTCTATGTTATGCTCTTCTAAAAATTTGTTTGCTTTGCTAAAATGACGGCAACCAAAAAATCCTGAATAAGCAGAAAGTGGGCTTGGATGTGGAGCTGTTAAAACTAAGTGTTTGTTTTTATTGATATTTGCTCCAATTTCTTGAGCATTTCTGCCCCACAACATAAAAACTATAGGCTGTTCTCTTTCATTCAATTTTTCAATAATTTTTGAGGTTATTTGCTCCCACCCTTTGTTTTTGTGAGAATTTGCCTGCCCACGCCTTACTGTTAAAACTGAGTTTAAAAGCAAAACCCCTTGCCTTGCCCAACTTGTTAAATCTCCGTGCTTTGGAATATAACACCCCAAATCACTATTAAGCTCTTTATAAATATTTTGCAAACTTGGTGGAATATCTGCACTTTTTGGAACAGAAAAGCTAAGCCCCATCGCTTGATTTGGCTCGTGATATGGGTCTTGCCCAATAATTACCACTTTAACGCTATTATATGGAACAAAATTTATCGCATTAAAAATATGCTCTGCAGATGGATATATTGTGTAGGAGTTATATTCTTTCCCCAAAAATTTTTCTAAGTTTTTATAATTATCTGAATTAAATTCATCTTTTAAAATTTCAAACCAACTTTTTGATATTTTTATCATATTTCACCATTTGTTTTTGTTTTAGTATAACATTTTTTAAAAACAAATTCAATCTAAATTGATATACAAAATTTTTTAAATGTGATATAATTTTTGCGAGGTGATTTTATGGCAGAAAGATATCGAGCAATAATAATTAAAGATGATAAAATTTGTTTGATGGAAAGACACAAAAAAGGAAAACATTTTTATGTTTTTCCTGGTGGAAAAAGAGAAGAAAATGAAACAGAAAAAGAGTGTTGCGAAAGAGAACTTTTAGAAGAATTTGGAATAAATGTTAAAGCCAAAAAAATGATATACAAAATAACCCAAAAAGGAGAAGAACAAGGATACTTTGTTTGTGAGTGGCTGAGTGGAGAAATCCACAAAACAGATGCTGAAGAATATTCACAAAACGATACTTCTCTTTATGGAACATATAATCCCACACAAATCCCATTAAAAGATTTAGAAAAAACTTTAATTTTTCCTTCTGAAGTTAAATTTCAACTTATAAAAGATTTAAAAAAATATGGCAATTCCCTAAATCGCCCACTCATAAAATTTAATTGCGAATAAACAAAAAGGAGGACAAAAATAATTATGAAAAAACTTGAAACAGATTATTTTATCATTAGCTATGAAGATGATTTAGAAGATTTTATTCAAAACTCTTTAAAGCTTTTTGATAATAGATTAAAATTATTAAAAAATATTTTTAAAGAAAAGTTAAAAGAATTAGATAAAACTGAATGTGCTTTTTTCACTGAAAGAAAAGATTTTGAAAATTATATAAAAGAAATATCAAACGGACAAACTCCTCCAAGTTGGGCAACAGGTTGTTTTTATAATGACGGAATACAAGTTATTGTGAATAAAAACTTTAGTCAAGAATTAATAAAACGCCAGGACACTTTAATTCATGAGTTTACTCATATTTGCATAAATAATTTGATATATATACCATTCAAAATACCTCGTGTTAGATGGCTTGATGAAAGTTTTGCTTGTTATGTTGATGGACATTTAGATAAATTTTCAGATGAAGAATTTAAAATTGGTTGTGAAAATATAAAAAAGTATTTTAGTGGATTTGATATGAATTATCTAAATGATATAGAAAATGTTAACAAAATGAGCAATGCTAGTTATCAAATGTTTGATATTATTGGAAAATATATATTTGAAAATAATTTGCAAGAAAAATATTTAAATCTTTTAAAAACTGATGAAAAACAAATCAGAAAAATAGGATGCTCAATCTTAGAAAAATCAATAAAATATTTTGAAAATTCAACAAAACAAAAAGAATCCCTAACAAAAATTTGAGATTCTTTTTTTATTTTATTAGATAAAAAGTTAAATATGCTGCTATTTTTTTGCTATTTTATTTATAATTTTTCGCATTAAGTGCAAAAAAATGATATTTTTAACAATATTATAAAATATTTTAATTTTTCATTTTAAAAAACTCAACATAGCATCTAAAAGCTTCATAAATATCAACTTTGCTGGTTATTTCCCAAGGGGCGTGCATATTTAAAACTGGCACTCCAGCGTCTATCACATTCATTCCAAACTTTGCCATAATATATGCTATTGTTCCACCACCACCTTGGTCAACTTTTCCCATTTCTGTTGCTTGATAACTCACCTTTTTTGCGTCTAAACAATTTCTAAGTTTTGCTATAAATTCTGGGTTAGCATCATTTGCTCCAGCCTTTCCATAACTGCCTGTAAATTTATTAAAACTAATTCCTTTTGCTAAATGGGCATCAGTTTCTGGGTTAAACACTGCCAAATAATTTGGGTCAACTCCTGCCGTTACATCACTAGATAGCATATTTGAATTTTGCAAAGCTCTTCTTAAATTTAATTCATCATATTGTCCACACAAATTCATAACTTCAGCCACAGTGTTTTCAAAATATTTACTATGAATTCCAGTTGCTCCAACACTCCCTATTTCTTCTTTATCAACCAAAAGGCATACTGCCGTATTTTCTGGGGTTTTTGTTTCCATAATTGCTTTAAGCGTTGTGTAGGCACACACTCTGTCATCTTGCCCATAACCTATAACCATACTTTTATCAAGCCCAAAATCTCTTGCTTTTCCTGCTGGAACAGCTTCAATTTCAGCTGAGAAAAAGTCCTCTTCATCTATTCCCTTTTGTTTTAACACATTCAAAATAAATGACTTAAACTTACTTTCTTTTGCTTTTGTGTCTGGTTTGTTGCCAGCAATTATGTTTAAATCTTCACCTTTCACATTTTCTTTCTTTTCTCCACGCTCTAGATGTGGCAAAAGGTCTGAAATCCCAACAACGCAGTCGTCATTTTCTCCAACCACAAAATCAAGCTTTGTTCCGTCTTTTTTGATAACAACTCCGTGAAGTGCTAATGGGCAAGCCGTCCACTGGTATTTTTTTATTCCACCATAATAATGCGTGTCTAACAAACAAAACCCTTGGCATTCATAAAGAGGCTTTGCCTTTAAATCAAGCCTTGGAGAATCTATATGAGCTCCAACAATGTTTAAACCTTCTGAAAAAGGCCTTTTCCCAACCACAAACAAAACAACATTCTTATCCATATTAACAGCATAAACTTTGTCGCCTGCATTTAATTTTTTGTTTTCTTTTATTAGTTTTTCTAGTGGCTTAAATCCATTTTTCTCTGCCATTTTAACGGCAAAGCTCGTGCATTCTCGCTCTGTTTTGTTGTTGCTTAAAAATTCTTTATAACTTTTGCAAAAGTCTTCAACTTCTTTCCCTTTTTCGTTTTCATAATTTTCCCATAAATTTGTTTTCATAAAAATTCTCCTTCTATAAATAAAGCTATTTCTAATAAAATACTATTAAAATTAATTATTTTTACAATTTTTAATTCATTATTTTGCAATAATATATTTTTATATAACCTCTAAAATTTCACCTATAATCATTATGTGTGGCTGTTCTCCGTTATAAAACTTATTCTTTATTTCATTAGGTATGTTTTTTTCATTAAACTGATTTTGATAAATCTTTTTCAAAACATAAGTTTTTGATGCTTCATTATAAGTTATGCCTTGTTTTAAAAATTTTGGAGTTAAGTTTGTTAAACTTAATTTATCACAATCTCTTCCAGACTTACTGCCTAAAACACCTAAATCTTTTTTATATTTTTCATCAAAAAAACTAACTGTGAAAATATCATTTTTATTTAAAAATTCTAAAGTATATCTTTGCGGTCTTAAATAAATTGTTATAACATTTTTAAACCACAAAACTCCAAAGCCACCCCAAGAAATTGTCATACTATTAAACTTTTTCTTATCTCCAGCGGTTACCAAAGCCCACTCATTATTCAATTTTTCAAACGGATTAAATTTGCTTTCCATATTTCACCTCTTATTTCTTTATAGATATTTCTTTCTCATTTTTGTCTATATTTTTTATGCCCATTGTGTTATATTCTTTTCCGTTAAAATTGCTTCCACCTGTTATTATCATCTTATTCTCTTTTGCAAATTTTAATAATTTGTCTATCTCTTCTAAGCTGTGGCTTGGATGATAAACTTCAATGCCGTCTATATTGTTTTCTTTTGCAAATAACAAAAGGTTTTGCGCATCAATTTTATTTTTATATTTGTATGGATGAGCCAAAACAACAATTCCACCAACTGAATGAATAAAGTTTATAACCTCTTTAGGCTCAGGCCAAATAACCCCTGTGTTAACATAAAGAGGAAAATCCATATTGCTCGTGCTTTGGCGATAAAAATCTGAACTGTTTTTGATTTCATATTGACTAAGAAAATCTTTGTTTGAATTGTTGTTAATTAACTCATAAACATAATTATGAGCAAACTCATTTTTTGCATCAAAAGCTTTTATTTTATTTTGAGCAAGTTTGGTTTTATTTAATTTTTTAATTAACAACTCTTTTAATTTGTTTTGTCTGGTTTCTAATGTTCCATAAATTTTTTTAGACCACTCAAAAGTTTTTTCCACATCAAAATTGTATGCAAGCAATTCAAAAGTAATGCCATCATAACAAACATCACACTCCATTCCATCAATGATTTCACCACTAAAATATTTTGTTGGTGAAACAATTTTTCTTATAACTGAAAACAAACATGTATCAAAATCAGTTATTGCAATACGCTCAAGTTTGTTTTCTTGAGCCATTAAAAGCACTTTTTCCCAATTCATTTCTTTGTTTGAACTGGCTGAAATATTTGTTCTTATGTGTAAATCATTCTTCATATTTATACCCCCAAAACTTTTAAATATTGTAACACAATAAAACAAAAAATCAAAACAAAAAAGACTTAAATCAAAATTTTTAAGTCTTTTGTTATATTATTTTTGTGTTTTTTCATAAACACTAACAACTTTTTTGTTGTCTCTTTTTGTTTCAAACTTAACTTGTCCACTAATTAGCGCAAATAGTGTGTAGTCTTTTCCAAGACCAACATTGTTGCCTGGGTGGTATTTTGTTCCTTTTTGTCTAACTAAAATTTCACCTGCGTTAACAAAAGTTCCATCACTTCTTTTAACGCCCAAACGTTTAGCAATACTATCACGACCGTTCTTAGAACTACCTTGTCCTTTTTTGTGGGCAAATAATTGAATGTTAATAAACATTTTGCACCTCCAATTCTATAAAATCACTATATTCCTCTCTTAAATCATTAAGTCCGCAAAGCATTGTGCCAATAAGCAAATTTGCGTCATGCTTTTCTTGTTCACTTAAATTTTGTGGAATATTCATTTCAAAATAACCTTTTGCGTCATCTCTTTTGATTTCAACGTTTATATAAGCCACCATCAAAAGCCCTAAAGCACATGTTTGAACAATGCTTGAAACAGCACTGCAAACAATGTCTTCTCCTTCCACACCATAACCAGTGTGCCCGTCACAAACAACGCTAACAAAATCATTTTGTTTTTTTGTTATTTTTATTTTTGTCATAATTATTTTCCAATAGAAATTATTTTTATTTTGCTATATGGTTGACGATGTCCTTGAGCTTTGTGGTGAGTGTTCTTCTTTTTGTAAACAAAAATGTTTAACTTTTCACCTTTTCCGTGCTCAACAACCTCAGCAACAACTTTTGTTCCACTAACTGCAGGTGTTCCAACTTGAATGTTTTTGTCATCACTAACAAATAGTGCATCAAATTCAACTTTTGCTCCAACTTCAGCATTTAACTTTTCAACAGTTAGTTCTTCTCCAACTTGAACTTTGTATTGCTTTCCACCAGTTGCTATAATTGCATACATATTTTTAACCTCCTCTATCCAATCTCGCTAAATATAGGCTTTGCAAAATTGCAATATTTGGTGCCTTACCTATGCGGATACGGTGTTAAGTATAACATAAGAAAATAAAAAAAGCAATAGAAATTTTTATTTTATGTATAAATTATAACAAATTAAACAAACTATCAAAAAAGGAGAAAAATTATGGAAATCAAAAAAGAAACACGGCCAGACACCGACCTCTTGCAAAGCGTTTTGCATAACAGCGAAATTGGAATTGTTGCAATAAATGATATTTTGCCCGAAGCTGAAAGCGATGAACTCATAAAAACACTAAAAGAGCAAAAACAAAGATTTGTTGAAATCACAAAAAGAACAAAAGAGTTAGCAAAGCAATATGAAATAACCATAAAGCCAAACAGTGCTTTAAAAAAGGGGAAAATGTGGCTTAGCATAAAGATGTCCACACTGTTTAATGATGAAACAAGGCATATTGCTGAAATGATGATTTTGGGTCATTTTATGGGAACAATTAATATGATAAAAAGCTTAGCAGACTGCAAAGATGCCAAAGGTGATATTTTAAAACTTGCCAGAGATTTAAAAAAAGTTGAAGAAGACAGCGTTAATGAACTGGTGCCATATTTGGAAAACACCAAAAAATAAAAGAGCTAACTGCTCTTTTATTTTTGTTGTGGTTTAAAAAATGGAAAATCAGGTTTTTCTTGTGAACTTACTGGAAATGGGCGTGAAGTTTTGTTGTCTTTTAAGGCACTCCAAGTTTTTGGCCCAACAATGCCGTCTGGTGTTAGCCCATTTTCAGTTTGAAAAGCTTTCACAGCTTTTTCTGTGTTTTGCCCAAATATGCCGTCAATTGTTCCAACTGGATATAATTTTGAATATAGCTTTTTTTGAAGGTAAGAAACTTCTGTTCCAATACTGCCAATTTTTAGAATTCTGTTTTCTGGATTTAAGTTGTTTAAGCTATTCCAAGTTTTTGGCCCAACAATTCCGTCTGCCAAAAGATTGTTTGCTTGCTGAAAAGCAATAACTGCATTTTGAGTGTTTGCGCCAAAGATGCCGTCAACAGAGCCAACATTATACCCCATAATTTTTAACTTAAATTGCAAATATCTAACAAGTCTTCCACTATCTCCCCTTCTTAGTGTTGTGAAATTTTCATTTTCAATAGGGGTGTATAAAACATTCAAAAACTCACTTACCGCTTTTGCTGTTGCTGTGCCAACCGCTTTGGTATAATCTGGGTCAAGCATCAATTTTGCTTCTTCAAAATTTGTCATAAACCCTGCCTCAATCAGCCCAGCTGGCACCCTAACTGCACTAAGTAGTGCCACATCCAAAGTTTTAACACCTCTGCCATTTCTGCCTGTTGCACTTAAAACTTCATTATAAACTTCTGTTGCCAGCGTTTTAGACTCATTTGCATAATCGTTTAGAGGCGAATAAAAGGTTTCTATGCCGTTTGCACTGCTAAAATTGTTTCCGTCTGCCGCTGCATTATAAGCAAATGTGTAAACAAGTGTGGGCATTGCCCTATTTATTAAATTTACTCTTGCCGAAATAGACAAATCTTGCCTGTTTGGCTTTACATCTAACACAAAAAATCCAATCCTTAAGCAATCAGCCAAAAAACAGTTTTTTGCCCAATAATTAAATTCATTTTCATAAATAGATCTATTTATGTATGGCATTATTGGTGTTCTTTTGCCTGGCGTTGGTGGATTTATTCCGTGTTCATCATTTCCTGCAATTAAAAAATTCTCTGGATTGTTATAAGCCATAAATTCCTCCTTAATTTTAAGTAGTTTATGCTTTCCAGAGAATTTTGTTAACTATTCACCAAAACTGCTTCCAGTTTTTGGTTTTCTTTTGATGATTCGATATGTTGTTTTTGAGTGATTATAACTTTCTCTTTTGTTTTTAAAGGTTTTTGTGGTTCTTTTTTTGTTGGTGTTTCTTGTTTTCGCTCTTTTTGTTGATGTCTAACCCAAATCTTAAGCGACTCCCACATATATTCATCATATTGTTTATCAAATTTTTCCAATCCCCATTTAAGTCTTACTTCATCCAAAACGCCATAATTATCAATGCAATCTTCAAAAAACTCAAATTCTTTTCTAATTAATTCCTTTCTATCGTATATGTTGGCTAACCCTTCTTCTGATTCGGGCTCTTTATGAGCTAATATCAACTTATGATCTTTTAATTTATATTTAGGATTAAGTATGTCCTCTTCTTCAGCAATTCTCTCTTCTCTTTCTTGAAGCTTTTGAACCAATTCTCTTCGCAGTTCACGTTGTCTGTCTTCTCTTTTTTGAAACCTTTCTACTGCTAAAAAATATCTTTTTTCATTAAGCTGCCCAAAACTATTAAGAGATGTTTCATAAACATCCTGTTCTAATTTCATTCTGCCATCTCGTTCTTTTTTTGATAACAAATATCTTGAATCCTTCATTGGATCTTTCAACACCCAACGGCCATTTTTTCTTACATAATTATCATCATGCCAATAATCGTATATAAGCTTACCATCACTATTAAACGCATGCGCATCCTCATCATTTTCATCATACGTTGGAAGCTCAATAACATCTCTTATTATCGCTCTTTTTCGAGATTTTATTGGCTTTTGTAAATTGTTTTGAACATACATTTTATCTCTCCTTAAAAATTGTTATAAAATTTTTTAAACAATTTTAATAAAATTTTATTTATATCTTTATATAGTGGTGTCGAAGATGAGATTTGAACTCATACGGATTGCTCCACCAGACCCTGAATCTGGCGCGTCTGCCAGTTTCGCCACTTCGACAAATTTTTGTTTAATTTTTTTAAACAACCAAATTTTTGTTTAAATTTGTTTAAACAATCCAATTTTGTTTAAATTTTTTTAAACAACCAAATTTTTGTTTAAACAACCCAAATTTTGTTTGTTTTTTAACTATTAAAAATCCACTTGCACTTTTAAAGTGAGTGCGAGGCTATTATACCTTAAAAAAGAACAAAAGTCAATATTTAAACGCTTAAAAATAAATATTTTGTTATTTTTGTTGTTTATAAAATTATATGAAAAATTTTAATAAATATCTTCAAAAAAACAAAAAAAGAGCATTGTTTTATGCTCTTTTCAAACTAATTCCATTCATCATCCAAAATAATTGAAATTTTGCCTGATTTTAATGTTTTTTGAACATCTATTATTCTTTGGTTTGTTGAACCTTTAAATTTTAGAGTATAGTCCCTTTTTTCTTTTATGTATGGGCCATCAATCAACACATCAACATATTTTAAAAGCTCATCAGAAAACTTAACATTTTTAAGCTCTTCAAAAACATAGCCTGTGTAGCAAAACAAATTTAATCCACAGCTTTTTATTTGTTTTGCCAAGGGCAACAAGCTTTCTGCCTGAATCATTGGCTCTCCTCCACTAAAAGTTACACCATCTAAAAGTGGATTTTGCTTTATTTTTTTAAATATCTCTTCGCTATCATAAATTTTTCCGCCCTCAAGTGGCTGAGTTTGAGGATTATGGCACTCAGGGCAACGCCTTGGGCAACCTTGCGTGAACAAAGTGAACCTAATCCCTGGGCCGTCAGTTATGGAATCGTTAACAAAGCCTGCAACTCTTATTTTAGACATTATGTTTAACCCTATCTTTTTCTTCAGCTTTTTTGGCGTCATTAAATCTTTCAAGCGTTCCAACCAAATATCCTGTTATTCTTCTAATGCGTTCAAATTTAATCCCGTCAGAGCCGTCACTTCTTCCGCATTTTGGACAGGTTTTGCCTATAATTCCGCTATAGCCACAAACTGGGTCACGGTCAACTGGGTGGTTAACAGAACCATAACCAATTCCGCTTTCTTTCATACATCTAATGATTTTTTCAAAAGCTTGTAAGTTGGTTGTTGTGTCGCCGTCAAGCTCAACATAAGTTATGTGCCCTGCGTTTGTTAGTGCGTGATAAGGAGCTTCAAGCTTTATTTTGTCAAAAGCGCTGATTTTGTAATAAACCGGAATATGGAAAGAGTTTGTGTAATAATCTCTATCTGTTATTCCAGCAAGCTTTCCATATTTTTTCTTGTCAAGCCTTACAAATCTGCCTGAAAGTCCTTCAGCTGGGGTTGCCAAAAGGGTGAAATTAAGTTTTGTTTCTTGTGATTTTTTGTCTAGGTAGTCACGCATAAATCCAATAATTTTAAGTCCTAATTTTTGAGCTTCTTCGCTTTCTCCGTGGTGTTTTCCAATAAGAGCCACCAGCGTTTCAGCAAGCCCAATAAAGCCAATAGAAAGTGTTCCATGCTTTAAAACTTCACCAACCTCATCATTTGGTTTTAATTTTTCAGAATCAATCCAAACGTGCTGACCCATCAAAAATGGATAGTTTTTTGCCTTCTTTTTGCTTTGAATTTCAAATCTATCCAAAAGTTGACGGCAAACAAGTTCCATTTCGGCGTTTAAACTGCCAAAAAACTTGTCTAAATCGTGGTGAGCTTCAATAGCCAATCGAGGCAAATTTATGCTTGTAAAACTCAAATTTCCACGCCCAAAAGTGATTTCTCTTGTTGGGTCATAAACATTGCCCAAAACTCTTGTTCGGCAACCCATATATGAAACTTCTGTTTCTGGGTGGCCAGGTTTATAATATTTTAAGTTGTATGGCGCATCAATAAATGAGAAGTTTGGAAACAATCTTTTTGCACTAACTCTTATGGCAAGCTTAAATAAGTCATAGTTTTTATCGCCCTCATTATAGTTGATGCCTTCTTTTATTCTAAATATGCTAATAGGGAAAATTGGTGTTTCGCCATGGCCCAAACCTGCCTCAACAGCAAGAAGCATATTTTTTGTTACCATTCTGCCTTCTGGGCTTGTGTCTGTTCCAAAGTTAACTGACGAAAATGGAACTTGTGCGCCTGCTCTTGAGTGCATTGTGTTTAGGTTGTGAACAAAAGCTTCCATTGCTTGAAAACAATCTCTATCTGTTTCAAGTTCGGCATACTTTCTTGCAAAAGCTTTGATTTTGTTAAATTCAGTGTCAGCTATGCCTGCAAAAGCTTTTTTCTCTTCTTTGTCAAATTCATCATCTTGAACAAGTTTTGGGAACACTTTTTGATTTTCTTCAAGATTTGAAAATATTGTTTTCATTTCTTTTAAACCTAAGTTTCCACCCGCAACAAGCTCATACGCTTTTGAAAAGTTTGAAATATAATTTTTCTTATATGTTTTAACAATCCCAGGGGCTAGACCATAGTCAAAGTTTGGTATGCTTTGCCCACCATGTTGGTCATTTTGGTTTGCTTGAATTGCTATGCACGCCAAAGCTGAATATGTTCTTATATCATTTGGTTCACGCAAAAATCCGTGTCCTGTTGAAAAACCGCCTTTAAAAAGTTTTAAAATGTCAATCTGGCAACAAGTTTCTGTTAATGTGTAGAAATCAAAGTCGTGAATATGAATATCTCCTGAGCTGTGTGCTTTTGCTTGCTCTGGCTTTAAAACATATTTTGTGAAATAATCTTTTGCCCCCTCAGAGCCAAACTTAAGCATTGTTCCCATTGCCGTGTCACCGTCAACATTGGCATTTTCTCTTTTGCAGTCACTTTCTTCAGCATCTTTTGATGTTATTTCATCATAAATTTTCATCAAACTGGTGTTCATATCTCTTGCTTTTGAACGCTTTGCTCTATACAAAATATATTCTTTTGCAACATCTTTATAGCCATTTTGCATCAAAACTTCTTCAACAAGGTCTTGAATAGACTCAACATCTGGAATGCTATCTGCAAATTTTGTTTCAATTTCAATCTCAACAATTTTTGAAATCTTTTTGCAATCGTTTAATTCTTCTCTGCCAATTGCATTCATTGCTTTTATTATTGCATTCTCAATCTTTGTAACATCAAACTTATCAACTCTTCCGTCTCTCTTAATTATTTGCGTAATCATTTTTCATCCTCCAAATTTAATATCACCAAAACTTTTAGTGTGACGCTTCTAGTATATCAACCCCAACATATTGTGTCAACAGAAAAATTGTAAACACAACATATAGTGTTCAATTTTTGTGCAAACTATACAAACTTAAAAAAATTTACAAAAAAAACTTGACTTTTTTGAATGTGCTTTCATATTGGGCATTTTGGCATTTTTTAAAAATTTTTTAATAATTTTGGCAATAAATATAATATTCCAAAAAAGAAAAAATTGAAAATTTTGAAACTTGCAACAAAAATGGCTTAGCCATTTACTAAACCATTTTTATCATAATCCTAATTTCACCCTTTTATTATGAATCATTAAATATCGTAAAAATTCATCAGTTAGATGAATATCTTGTATTTTAAGAACTTGAGTTATATATTTGATAAATTCTATTTGATTTTCTTTCAATGTTGGATTGATAACAAGTTCTCCATTCCTATTGAAAGTTATTATACCATATTCAAACATTTTATCATGATTAGCACACAACCATAACCCATTATTTCCGTCAACAGCCTGCCTTCTTTTCTCATCGTCTGGAATATTGGAATTATCAATATCTGTTATTCTATGTATGTGAGAAGCAATAATATTAGATTCTATGTCACAACCACACAAATAACATTTTTTCTTTCCATATTTTTCAAGCAAATTAAACTTAAACTCATCTTGTTTTCTACATGTTGACCTATCTCTTACTTGCTTATCTTTTAAAACTATTGAACCTTCAGAAACATTGACACCATAATGTTCTAATAATTTTTTATCAGTACCTGATATTGTTTCTGTCCCATGTTCTTTAACTTGTACAAAATTTAATTTTTTATTCTCTTTCCTTGCTATTTCTGCAAGTTGACATGCTAAAAAAGCTGACTCTTTACCATTTGCACCATATAACTTACCAAAAATCGTGTATTCATCCTCATCTTCCATTGCATAGGATGATTGATTTGCTGAATTGTATTGTTGTCGATTAACTCGTGCATTTTTCCAATCAATAAATGAATTATATGGTTGAATAGTTGATAATCCTAAATCACTTTCATTAAGAATATTTATTCCTAAAGTTTTAGCAACACGATATGTATCAATTATAAAATCAGTTTTCGCCTTGTCACTTGTATCCAATAAAAAGATATTAAGTTCCTTTCGTTTTATTGTTAAATCTTCAATATATTGACTTAATACAGTAGAAATATATTGTGCTAAAAAAGCATTTCTTGCATCTGCAGTTTCACGACTCACAATAACATAATATTTACATGAATCTGTTTCAATTACAAGATTTCTGCCATCCCCACGAACATATTGAATTTCAAATGATTCATTTAAATTTAAATAAGATAATACACGCTTTATAACATCAACATTCAATTCTGCTTTATATCTTTTTTTTACAAGAATCTTCATATTACACCTCATAATTTAAAACAATTATTTCCGCTCTATTGCCACGAGCTTTCCTATCATATTTAATTATTGTGAAATTATTGTTTTCTATCCATTCTTTAAGAATTTTATTAGTTTTGTCTTTATGTGTTAAAACATTTGATAACATAAATTTTATATGTCTTTTATTTAGACAATCTAAAAATTTTAGCAATCTCAATTCTTCTTTTTCGTTCCAACCATTAAAACCGCGTTTGCCGTCATTATAACTGCCAAGAGTTATTAAATATGGTGGATCAATGTAAACAAAATCTTCTTTGGTTATATAATCCAAAAAGCGTTCATAATCTTCTGAATAATAAAACACTTTTTTCTGCTTTGTAATCCTAGCAAAGGATATTAATTTATCTAGTACCTTATCATTAAATCCTGCTTGTCCAACAGGGTTATTATAATCTAATTTACTATTGAATCGTATTTGCTGTTGAAATCCATACATAATTAATAGGAATAAATCCCTACAATCTCTTTTGTCAATTGGAGTGTTATTATATTTATCTCTCAATTTAATATATGATTCTTTATCTTCATTTTTTAATCCAAATTTAACTATTGTTGATGAAATATATTTATAAAAATCTTTCATATCTGCGTTTGTAATATATTCTAATAGTTCTCTAACTTTAAAATTAATATCATTATAAACAATTTTATCAGCACTCACATTTATTCCAACATTAAACCCGCCCGCAAATAAATCATAAAAAGTATCAATTTTCTTAGGCATATAACTTTTCAAAAAATCTATCATATCATGTTTCCCTCCAATAAAATTTAGTGGAGAAGCATATTTAGGATTAAAATCTTTTTCTATATAAAACAAATATTCACAATGATCAGTTTTATCTTCCGCTTTGCTATTTTTGTATTGTCTGTACGAAAATTTAACAAACTCGAAAGTTTCTTTTTTTCCATACCTTTTAAATATACTTTCAATATACTCTTTAGACATTATTCCATCTGAACTATAACTTAATATTATATATTTAAAATTAGCATTTGCAATCAATTCTTCAAAAGCTATATGAACATTACCTTCACGAGAAAAGTCAGAGGTATACATACGCATATCTCTTGCCCCAGTTTTACCTTTAAGAATTGGATTATCATATAAAGCAATAGTTTCTAATAAGTGATACTGAGATGAATATTGATTTTTTGTATATGGTGGGTCTAAGTATAAAATATCACCTTTAACTTTTTTAATAACATTTAGTATATCATCATTGTATATTTCTGCCAAATCATCAACATATGGCTCTGTATCAATAGGTATATAAATCATTCTTTTTACAGCTCTAGGATCCCATGTCTTTAGAAATGAACCATAAACCCCAGCAACATTTGCAACTTTTGAAACAGATTCAATCAATGAAGCTATTAAAAAGTATTTTTCGTTTTCTGTAATTTTATCAGCTGTATACCAATCATTTATTGTTTGTCTAATAAAATCAATAAACCTAGCATTTTCATCACTAAAATACATTCTATCAGACAAAACTGGAGCAAAATTTTTGGTAATAAATCCAACACATTCAGATGTATCAACTTTATTAAAATAATCAAAAGGATCAAAACCAAGTTTTTTAAACATATTAGATTTAGAATTAAGTTTAGCTTCTGCTATTATATAGGAGAAATATAAATTATCATTAGCAAGTAAATGATATTTACTTTTATAATGATGTGCAACTGTGGCCGTACCAGTAAATGCATCAAAAAAAGTAAGACCCTTCTTGTTTAGTCCTTTCTTATAAATTATATTATCAATCTCATTCAAAACTTTTGATTTATTACCAATATAGCGCACTTACATTCCTCTTCTCAATATTATAAGTTCATTATAACATAAAAAATATTATTCTGTATCAAAATTTGAAAAAATTTTTAAAATAAATTTATAATATTATTAAAATTTATGTTTGTCCTATATAAGTTGATATAATTATACTTCAAAAAACAATCATACAAATAAATTGAATTTAAAAAAGAGTGTATGCCACGCTTACACTCTTTATTTGTTTTAATATAAAAGCTATTCAACCTCAACAACTCCATTTTCTTTTATAGTTATTGTCATATCATCCTTAACATAATTTAAAAACTCTTCTCCTAGGCTATCTATAACTGGCATTTTAACATCATCAAGCCAAACTTCGGCCAAAATTGCGCCAGCTGCTGCGAGTGAGTCTATAGGCTTGCTAAAAAGCAAACACGCTGGTTGCCTTTTCATTGCACAAGCACAATACAAAACAAGCCCTCCAGTTGTTGAACCAATTGTTTGCGGAAGGCATAATGCTTTGCCCGCCATTTGTTTGCCGTATAAATCTTTGTTGTTTTGGTCGCCACAAGTTGCTTTTTTATCTCCAAACTGAAGCGCTTTTTGAAAAGATGCCAAGGTGTTTAATCCTCCGTGGCTAACTAAGGCTTTTGCTGAAACCTGCCCAGGAGTTACCACTCTTCCTTTAAATTTTTTCATATAGCTGTTCCTCCTTTTGTTATTTGAGATAAAATTTCATCATCTGTATAATATCTTGCTGTTGTGTAGGTTCGAAGTTTGTTTGATGAAGTTATAACTGGCATTTTTGAACAAAGTGGGTTGTTCATATACATTAGAGGACAAATTGATGAAACAATAACCCCCATATTTTTAAGCATTGGTGCATACCCTGTTTTTTCAAATTCTTTAACAACTCCAGGCGAAGCTGTGAACACTGTTTTTATATATACCTTTTTTCTGTTAACAGACTTTAATGCTGCATCCAATTTTTTTGTCCAAGAAATAAGTTGCTCAAGAGACATATGTGGGCAACCCATAAAACAAAGTTTTGGTTTTGCGTTTTTGTTTTTCCAAACAACTGGATAAGAATTTTTAACTCTTTCTAATTCTTCGTCATCAATAACATATTCTTTTGCACCCTTTTCAATTAAGCTTGTTTTAAATTCTTTTGCTTCTGGGGTTAACTTGTCTATGTGATAAAGCCCAACAGCTCCATTTGATGCTGTTGCTGCACCAAAATCTTTTAGGTATGAACAGGTTTCTTCATCAAGTTTTTTGCCAAGCCATTTATCAAGGCCAATAACATAAGGAACATCTTCCATAACTTTCATTCCTATTGCTGAACCCAAAAGCTGTGCTTCTGGCTTTTTTGATGTTTCAATTTTAACAATCCACTTAGCCTTTCTGCCCTCATCGGTTAAAAGTCCAAAATAAGGAACAAATCCAACAACTGAACCCATTAAATCTATAATACCTGAATTTCGGTTACATCTTGCTCCCAAAACACTGTTTGCATAAACAACAGCTGAAGACTCAGACCAGCTTAAAACATCTCCTTTTTGTGGCTTGTTGCCAACTTCGGTCATATAAGCAGTGCAAGTGAAAGCATCTTTGTTCATAAGCCCCAAAGCTTCTAGTTGCTTTTCATAAAATTCTTGTTTAGAATACATAAATTTGTTAAAAATAAGTTTTTGCAAAAAGTTTGCTGGAACATTTTTGTCTAGTGGTCTTGGGTCAACAGAAAATTGTTGCCCAGATTTTGCTCCTGTTTCAATAAGCTTGTTCATAAGGTCATAAACTGGCCCTAAAGCTTTTAATCCAAAAGATGTTACCAAGTGATTATATTTTGATGTTACTGGAACAAGCTTTTTTGCACCAAAAGTTTCACCATACATAACCATTGTTTTTAAAACTTTTGCCATTGTTTCACCTTTTGAACCATTCAAAATTTCTTTTTGTTCTTTTGTGAGTTGAATAGCCATAAAAAAACTCCTTTTTCATTTTTTATAGATATTTTAACTTTTATAAAAAAAATAGTCAAACAAAAAACCAAAAAACAATAAAAAAACACTTTACTCAAAAATTAAAGTGTTTTTTATTAAAAAATTTTGTTCGTTTTAAAAATTTATCTTATTTTCTTCATCAGGCAAATTATTGCTTAAACCGCCATATTTTTTTATATTATTTTCTAAAAAGTCAATTCCACGTTTGTAATAACCTTTAACATCATCAACATATTTATCACAACTTTTAGCGGATAAACTTTCATCTTTAAAATATTTTTTGTTGTTATCTCTAGAAATTTTTGCTTCAATTTTTAATTGCTCTAAAAAACCGTTTAAATCTTCATCTTGAAAATTTTTAACTTTTTCATAAAAAGCGCCAATTTCTGTTGTTTTGTCTGCCATTTCTTTGTAGTCACTTTCTGTTAATTCAATATATTGGCGTGAACAATAAGGATATTCACCCGGCCTAACCTTTTCAGCAAATCCAAAAGTGTTTCCGTTGTCAAACAAAGGTGCAAGCCTAGCAGTTTTTGTTTGAGGATTTAAAATCAAACTCATATTTTCCTCTTGCCTATCTGTTTGCCTTGTGATATTGTCTATAATGGCAATTTTTTGAAGTTGAAGTTTTAAGTTCCCTTCAATTTTATATCCATATTTATCACAATATTCTTTAGCTCTATCAATGTGAGTTTGAATTGTAACATTTTTTTCGAAATAATCTTTTTCAGCAAACTCTGTTAATTCTTTTTTGTGTCTGTTTAAAAAATCTTTTTCCATTTTTAAAAGCCTTTTATGCCTTGGGTCTTGCTCATTTAAAAGTTGTCTAACTCTATCTTCTATGAGAAACTCTCCTCGAGCAAAACAAATTGGTGAAAAGTTGGCATATATAACTTGTATTGGCAAAATCAAATCTTTGATTTTTTTCAACTCTTCATAATATCTCAACTTTTTAAACGAAATTTCTTGTTCATCATTTTTTAAAAAACTTTTAACCATAACTCCATTTGTGCTATTAAAAAAACTCTCGTTAACTGCATGAATATATTTAACACAAGGAACATCAAATTTTTCACATAATTTTGAAATTATTATTTCACTATATAATTTTTGTGCATTGCTTTCAGCGCGTTCATCATATTTAAACATATATTTTTCATCACCAATATTAAGCCAATATGATTTGCTCCAAGGTTTGTTTCTTTCTATTCTCTTTAGCTTTCTAAAAATATATGGTGACAAAAAATCTTGGTTTTCTGTTATTTTTTCCATTTTTCTCAACTCCATAAGAAAATTTTAACACAAAACACAAGCTATGTCAATATCAAAACTTTTAAAAAAGTGCTAAAACAACATATTTTAACACTTTTTGTAATTATTTTTTTATTTATTTTTAACTTTTTTTACAAGCTCGCCACAAGATGGGCATTTTTTTGCAGACATAGGCATTTTTGCCTTACATTTTTCGCAAACTTTTTCTTTTTTAGGCTCAATTTCTTTTTTTACCTCATCAAGATTGTTTGAATTTAGCAAAATCGCTTCTTTTTTGTCGTCTGATAATGTTTCAACATTTAAAACTTCCACTTTGTTTGGAACATTTTTTATTGCTAAAAATTTAAAAAATATTAAAGTTAATATAAGAAGCAACCCTATAATCACAAGAAAAATAAACAATATAAAAGGAAATACAATAAAAAAATACACAGACAAAATCATTAAAACCATAAACACCATATATGAAATTGCCAAAGTTATATATTGTTTTTTGCCTTCTATTAAAGTTACTGGGTTGTTTGCATAAGATTTTGTTTTTAATCCTGAAACCAAGCTAACCGTTCCAACCACCAAATACATTGCCCCAATAACAGCAAAAAGAATAGTAAACGAAGTCCCCAAAACAACAGATGATGTTTCTTTAAACCCAAAAAAATTAAATATATCATTTTTTAAAGGACTGTAAATAGCCACCAAAACAAGAAAAACACACAAAGACAAAACTATCATATAAAAACCAGTTATTATCTCCAAAATGCTAGTTCTTTTCACAAGTTTTTGCAAATTGTCTTTAATTCCAAACGCTTTAAAATCCAAAGAACTGTTAGCCATATTTCCCTCCATTTTTTATAATCATACCTAAAATTTTAAATAAAATCAACTTAAAACAGCATTTTTTAAATAAAATTTATTAATTTTTGGGGTGACATTATTAAAAGTATATTTAAATAAAAGCTTTTTGAAATTTTCACATCGGCACAATGTGTCTCCTCAGAATGCCTTTCGGCTGCCATATCAAGGCATTGCAAGAAAAGTGTGGCAATCTCTATCTTACTTATTTCATACAATTTATAACGCCACTAATTTTTGTATAAAAACTTTTTCATCAACTTTTTAACACTTATTTATATTTTCAAAAGAATTTCTTAACAAATTGTATAGCGTTTGCTCAAAATTAAAAAATGTTTTTAAATCTACAACTTCTTTTAAATATTTTTTTCTAACACTTAAAGGAATTTTGGTTAAATTTGCTCTAATTAATATATTTTTTGGAGTATGCTCAAAGCCAATAAATTCTATCATATCAACATTATAACCCATCACTTTTAACAAATTGCATCTAATTATATCGGTGAAATCAGATGAAATCCTTTCTTTTATTAACCCATATCGCGTTATGATTGGCAAATTTTTTGATTCTATTTGACTATTTATTTCGTGTTGGCAACACGGAACTGAAAAAATCATTTTAACATTCCATTTTATGGCATTATATAACGCATAATCTGTGGCGGTGTCACACGCATGAAGAGTTATTATCATATCAGTATCAAATCTTGGTTTATACCCATTTATGTCCCCAAGCTCAAATTTAAGATTTTTATAACCATATTTTTTTGCTGTTTCGTTACATTTTTTTATAACATCTTCTTTTAAATCCAAACCAATTATGTTAACATCAATATTTTTTATTGTTTTAAAATAATAATACACAACAAAAGTTAAATAAGACTTTCCGCACCCAAAATCAATTATATTTATCTTTTTTATATCACTTTTTTTAATATAGTCATCAACAAGTTCAATAAATCTGTTTATTTGCCTATATTTGTCATACATCGAATTTATAATTTTTCCGTCTTTTGTATAAACTCCCATATCAATTAGTGGTGGGATAATTTCGCCTTCTTTTAAGATATAATTTTTCATTCTGTTGTTGCTAGAATTTGCTATTGTTAATTCTTTTTCTGTTTTGGTTTTTGTTAAAAACATCTTTTCTTTTTTAGAAATTTTTATCATATATTCAAATTCATTTGTAAAAAAATTATATTGCTTAAATTCATTTTTATACAAAAAAATTTTATCCTTAATTTCTTTTGTTGATAAATTTTTTGAAAAAGATTGCTTTTCTGTTATTGCGCACTCTAAATAATGATTTAATTTGTTTTCTATAACAATTTTTTTAAATTTGTTGTTTTTTGATAAAGGATTACTAACAATTATTTTGTTAATTTTGTTTTCATCAATTAAACTAAATATTTCTCTTTTTAAATCTTCTTTGTCTATTTCCATAATAAAGCTCCAATGCTAAAAAATTTTATTAAAAAGCTTTTTAACACTTTAAAAATTTATAACTAACCACAAAAAATAATGATTTTTATGCTAAAAACAAAAATTATCACTTCACAGTTGAACCAAAACCACCGTTTCTTTTGTTTTTTATTTCTTCTTCATCACAAACTTTTAAAAATTTTGTAAATATGCCTTGCCCTATTTTATCTCCGCTTTTTATTAAATATGGCTCATCAAAATAGTTATATAAATTAAATCCAATATTCCCATCGTTTGAGCTGTTTGAATAATAATCGCAATCTATAACTCCTATGTTGTTTGCAAGCATAATTCCTTTTTTGCCCATTCCACTTGTAACACACAAAAGCAAAACTTCATCTTCTTCAAACTGAGCTTTTATATTCGTCCAAATAAGCTTTGAACTTTTTGGTTCTATAACAGCATCTATTGGTGAAACAAAATCATAGCCAGCAGAATGAGTGGTGGCTCTTTTTGGAAGAGATACTTCCTTTTTGTCATATTTTTTAAATTCATCTAAAACTTCTATGAATCTACGCATCTTTTTCTCCCAAATTAAATAAGTTGATTAACTTTTAACCATTTTTCAAGTTTTTTATCACATTCTAGTGATGTGCTCCCTTGAATTGCAAGCCCAGCAAAAATATTTGCAAATTCACAAGTTTTGCTTAAGTCTGTTTCACTATTTCCCATACCACTTCCCTCGTGCGTGCAAATTGGATATATATTTTTATCTGAAAAATCATAGTGATTTAAAAATGTGAAAACTGGTTGTGGCATTGTTCCCCACCAACAAGGATATATTAAAATAATATCCTCATAACCATCAAGTGATGGCATATAACCCAAAAGCTCTGGAAGAACATTCTTCTTTTGTTCTTCTTTTGCTCTTTTACAGCATTCATCATAGCCTTCTGGATAATCATCCTTTGCCCTAATTTCAAACATATCAGCTTTTAATAACGCTCTAGCTTTATCTGCAATTATGCTGGCATTTCCTTTTATAACATTTTTATACCCACCTGGGAAATAAGTTTCTCCTCGATGCGAAAAAAACACAACTAATTTTTTATTCATAATTTTCCTCCAAATTAAATTTATATAATTATACAAAATAATAAAGCATTAAGTCAAACAAACTTTTAACTTTTTATAACGCAAAAAAGAATTGCTTTTTAGTTTTCTTCACTATATCCAAAAACCAAACAATAACGCAATTCTTTTAAACTGTGACTATTTTTGTAAAATAATTAAACAAATGCAAAATTTAACCTTAAAAAATAGTGTAAAAATGTGAAAATAGATTGTTTTTTGCAAATTTAATGTTTTTTATTTGTTTTTCTTTTCATCTATCACATATGTTGGTGGCGCAAAACATTCTATCTTGTTGTTATCTAACAATAGTTTTAATTCTCTTTGCAAATCTCTTTGAACTTGATATAAATCTTCTTCATAACACTGCGCTCCAAACAAAAGCTCAGTTGTTGTGTCTGTTATGCTTTGAACTCCTTTATAAGAAATATCTTCTGTTATTGCTGGAATATTTTTTCTTATTTGAGGCAAATTGTTCTTTATTATTTCTTCAACTTTTGTTAACTTTTCAGCAGATGAAACATTTATAGAACACAATGCAACAGACTGAAATTTTGTTTGATTTATAACACTTTTTATTTCACTATTATTTATAATTTTTATATTTCCACCAATATCTTGAAGTTCAGTTGTTCTGATGCCAATGCTTGTTATTTTTCCTCTCCAACCATCAATAACAACAATATCCCCAACAACATACTTACCTTCAAAAACAATAAATATTCCAGCCAAAATATCTGAAATTAAACTTTGCGCTCCTAGCCCAATGATTAAAGCAACAATTCCAGCACCAGCCAAAAGCGTTGTGGTGTTAACTCCAAAAACAGATAAAATAAGCAAAATTGTTGCAATTATTATAATCCATTTTAACAAACTTAAAATCATATTTATAATAGTTTTTGTTTTGTCGGTTAACCCAAAACCTATTTTTGATATTCCTTTTAACAATAAATTAAGCAAAATTGCAATAATAATTAACTGAATTGATTTAATAACAAGTGGAATTTGATTTAAAATAACATCAACAATTTCAACTCCTGTTAATTTTTTTGCAAAAAAACTGTCTATATCTCCTCTATAAAAAAACGCAACAATTGCTGCCGCTGTTATTAACAGCAAAATTAAATAATGAATAACTAATTTTAAAACCATATGATTTGTTTTTCTTGCTTCCATTTTTTATTCTCCTTTTAAAATTAATGGTTTGTCATAAGTGTAAATTAAATAATAATATGTGTCATCACAAATTATACTGTCTGGTAAGGCAATTTTTTCTGAATCGGTTGTTATGCAATAAATTTTTAGTTCAAAATATTGGTCAACTGAGCTTTTTGTAACTGAAAAATTATATTTATCTCCCGCCAAATTGTCTTCTACTCCAGTTGTTTTGTCAACACCGTTATTTTGTGGCCCCCATGTTGAATCAGTTAAATTTTTTACTTGAATTAACAGTGTTCCAAAACCTTTAAATGAACTATCCGCTTTTAATTTTATATTTATTTTTTCATTTTCAAAAAATACATTTACGTCACTAAAATATATTTTTGAAGCAGTTTTAACACTTTTTGTTTGAACTATTTCATCATTTTTTGCAACAATTATCATATAATCAGTTTCTGGAATTACATAAAAACTGCCTAAAGGCGTTATATATTTTTGAAAACTATATACGTTTGTTTGATTTGTTATTTTTATGCGATCACTTTCTCTAACTTCAATTGGTATTGAATTTAAATATTTATCGCTAGCATCTTCTTTTTTTACTAAATATAAAAAATAATTTTCATTTTCTAAATCTGCATTTTCAATTGTTAATGAAAAAGTTAAATTTTTGTCTGTTTCAACAACTGAATTAAAAGTATAATTAGGAAAAATTGAAACGGTTGGAGTTGAAACTTGTGACGGCGGTGACGGCGAAAATATATCACTAAAAATTGGAATATAAAAAACTGTTTGCACAACAGCAGTTAAAGCTAGCAATATCACAAATTTTGAGAATAAAAAATTTTTCTTTTTCTTTTCTTTAACAAAATTTTGATTTTTGTTGGTTTCTTGCTCAAAAAATTTTGATTTTAATATATTTTCATCATTTATAATATTTGTTTTGTTAAACTCGTTTGTAAATTTATTAAACTCATAATCAGCCATAAATCCTCCAAACAAAAAAATATTTCTAGAATTAGAATAGCATATAAAAACAAAATTTACAACAATTTGAATAAATTTTATAAAATTTTTGCTAACCTATTTGTTTTAAGGTGGTGTTATAAATTGTATGAAACAAATCAAATAGAGATTGCATCAGCCCTAAAGCTCCTCGTAATAGCTTGAGGCGACAGCCGAAAGCTTAGTGCTATGCCACTGGTTATTGAAAAAAATTTTTATTTTATAAAATTTTTGTTAGCTCTTAATTCATTTAACCCCTATAAAAGGTTCCAAAACTTATTCCATCCCCAAAAACCTTCCCTTGCACTACAAGCATAAGCTTAAAAAAGCGTTTACATTTTTTTAAGCGTTGCAAAGTAGCCAAGTGTAAAAACAGCGCTAATAGCGCTCAATGCCAACGGCTATTGAAAAAAATTTTTATTTTATAAAATTTTTGTTTTTACACTTGACAACCCCTTCACAATATGATAAACTTTATTAGTATCTATAAAAAATATGCGAGAGTAGCTCAATGGTAGAGCTCCAGCCTTCCAAGCTGGCTACGGGGGTCCGATTCCCCTCTCTCGCTCCACTATATTGCAGAATATAGAAAAATCAATCTCCCACATTTGCGCCTGTAGCTCAACTGGATAGAGCAACGCCCTTCTAAGGCGTAGGTCGGGGGTTCGAGTCCCTCCAGGCGCACCAATAGGGGTAGGCCCCACTTATGGTGGATGTAGCTTAGCTGGTAGAGCGCCTGGTTGTGGCCCAGGAGGTCGTGGGTTCGAGTCCCACCTTTCACCCCACCAAAGGGGCGTCGCCAAGCGGTAAGGCACTTGACTCTGACTCAAGCATTCGAGGGTTCAAATCCTTCCACCCCTGCCATATGACCGACAGTAAAGTCTGAAAACTATACTGATTTAGGGGTGTAGCCAAGCGGCATAAGCACAAGACTTTGCCCAAATTTAGAGATTAGGAAACAAATGCGCTCGCAGATTTGGTTGACTAATCAAAAAATTTACATCTTTTTGAGCGTAGCAAAAAAAGATTCCTTGCATGCACTAACGCATTGCAAGAGACCACGAACTCAAGTCTTTAAACTGTGCTTCATCTTAGGGGTGTAGCCAAGCGGTAAGGCACAAGACTTTGACTCTTGCATGCGTTGGTTCAAATCCAGCCACCCCTGCCAACATCTTTTATAAAAAAGATTAATTAAATGCGTTATGGAAAAATTTCCAAACGCCATATGACCCACTAGCTCAGTAGGTAGAGCACTTGACTTTTAATCAAGTTGTCGCGCGTTCGATCCGCGCGTGGGTCACCAAGAAAAAAGCTTAAACAATATGTTTAAGCTTTTTTTGTAAAATTTTATTTATATTTTTATTTTAACTTTTTGTCGCAATATGGACAATATTCATCTTCACTAAGCACAATATTATTACAATTCTCACACAAATTAATCACATTTTTGTTAATATGCTCTTTTGCGTCTTTTTTTATATTTATATTTTTATCTAAATTGCATAAATTTCATCAATTAATATAACTTATTAATTCCACTAAATCATATTTTCTCTTTATTTTATAAGTTTTTTTAAAGAATGGAACAACATATTCAAATGATTAGCCAACAGATGGAGTTAGGTCATAAATATTAAAGTGACTTACTTCTAAATGCGTCTCTTTTGGTTATTTTGTTTCATAAGTTGGTTGCCACATAGCATATTGCAAAAGTTCTTTTTCTCCACCATTATAATATCTTGTGTTTTTGTTAAGTTTTGCAATTTCTTGCATCTCATCTTTTGTAAGTTCAAAATCAAATAGGTCAATGTTTTGTTTTATGTGCTCTTCACTTCTTGCTCCTGGAATAACTATAAATCCCATTTGAGTGTGCCATTTCAAGATTATTTGAGCAGAACTCTTGCCATATTTTTCTGCAAGCTGAATAAAGATTGGCTCTTTCATAAGCGATTTATCACCGTGTCCAAGTGGATACCAAGCCATAATTTTTATATCTTTTGGCTCTGTAACTTTTCTAAGTTCAGTTTGTGGAAAATATGGATGGCATTCAACTTGAATACATTGTGGCACGATTTCACAAATTTTCAAAAGTTCATCAATATACTTTCCTTCAAAATTAGAAATTGCAATAGATTTAATTTTTCCTTGCTTATATGCTTTTTCTAATTGTTTGTATCCAGCTTTCCAATCTCCAGCTGGTTGATGCAAAAAGAGCATATCAATATAATCAAGGCCAAGTCTTTCAAGCGTTTCATCAACCGCATTTGGATTTGTGTATTCAGTAGGCCAAAGTTTGCTACTTACAAAAATTTTTTCTCTTTGAACCTTACTTCTTTTTATAGCCCTGCCAACAGCTCTTTCATTAACATAAGCATTTGCAGTGTCAATTAGTCTATATCCGTTTTTAAGAGCATTATAAACAGCATCTTCAGCATCTTCTGGGCTCATTGTGAATGTTCCAATACCAACTGAGGGTATTTCAACTCCATTGTTTAATTTAATATTTTTCATATAATAATTCTCCTTTTTTTATAAACTTTTATCAAAATTAAATAGTTTTGCTTTTTTTATCAAAAATTTTTTTATTTTGCAAGTTTTTTAAACATTTTTTGTCTTTTAACAAGTCTTTTTAAAAAGCAGCAGCAAATTTAGGATTATTTACAAACACAATTCTTTCTTTTTGGGTGCTTTTATTCTTTTTTTATATTTTTTGCTATTATAAAAAACTTTTTTAAAACTATTGTATAAATATTATATACTATTTTCAAAAAGAAATCAACAATTAACTCAATGAATAAGCCTTTTATATAAAAAAACTAAATCAAACACTTTTTGCTTTTATGCTTAATTTAGTCTTTTACTGGTGCGGATGAAGGGCTCCCACCGCTATGAGCTTTTTGAGTTGTTTTGCCTTTATGCTCTATCTATTCTTTTTGATTTCTTTTTCCTCTTTACTTCGCTTTCAGGCCGGGGCACTGAAAACTTGCCACTGGCAACTTTTCTTTCGTGCCCGTTCGAGTCCCTCACTCGTTATTTTTTAAACAAAAAATCGAACTTTTTTTGTTCGATTTTATCTACTTCTGGTGCGGATGAAGGGACTCGAACCCCCATGGTCTCCCACTAGATCCTAAGTCTAGCGCGTCTACCAATTTCGCCACATCCGCAAACCTAGTATACATTATAAAACAAAATGTTTTAAAAATCAAGCAATATTTTAAAAAGTTTTACACTTTTTGATTTGTCATATTTTGTGTTATATGTTATACTTACAAAATAATAAGGAGCAAAAAATGAAAAAAGAATATGTTTCAAATGTGTTTGCAATAGTTTTGTCTATTTTAACAATTTTAAGCGCATTATCTGTTTTTTTGGGGCAAATGTGCACAAAACTTTTTACGGGCGGTTTTATAGCCTATCTTCTAAACATTTTTTCCGCACCAATTTTAATGATTGTTCCTGTGTTCGTTAAAATTTTTGGTGGGCTGTGGGTGATTTATTTTATTGTTGCTGTTTTGTTTGTTGTTGGTGTTTTGGATTTAACTTTTACGCTTTATGAAATAAAAAACGGAAATAAATACGCTTTTAGAATCACTAGATATGTTTTTAGTTGTTTGGCAATTTTGTTGTTTGTTTTTATTTTTTATTCAATAATTGCAAATGGATTTTCTATTCTAAATGATTCCAGCGTTTGGAGCAGTTTTTGGCTTGTTTTATATTTAATTTCAATTGTTATAAGCTTTGTTTTAAGAACAATCCTTCTTGCTAAAAACAAAAAATAGATGTAAAATTACATCTATTTTTTGTTTTTCCAATTATTTTTTATGTTTAAGCCAAAGTGTTAGGATCAGCTGCGCTAAAGTCTGAATCTTTTGGGAATGTGATTGAACCATTATATTCACTCATTGTAAGTTCAAACACGGTTGTTGTTGTTTCTCCACTAGTCATATTATAAACCGCTTTTATTGAGTTTATTGTTTTGTTTGAGTTAAAGTTAACATAAATATCTGCAGCAAAAGTTTGCTCAGCATCCATTGGCACAGCCGCTTGTTCCATTGGATCAAATAAATCAAATGCATCTAAACCCAAACCCCTAAACTCTATTTTAAAGCTATTTTCTCCAGCTACTTTTATTGTGATATTTTCATTATCTATGTTTTTTACACAATCTAAAACATCTGCAACTGAATAAGCTCGAACTTTAGAAGATTTTAAAAATCCTTCCAATTGTTCTGCTGTCATAGTGTATTTTACAGAAGTTTTTTGAGTGTTTCCTTTTTCATCCTTTCCTTCAGAACTCATATATAATGTGTTATCTTTTTTCCACATATATATTTCTGCTGATGTATCTTCAGCACTTGCCTCATCTGATGTTAAATCACCAAAAGCACTTAAATCCATATCCATTTTCATTTTTATTGCCATATTGTTATCAACAAAAATAGCATTCATTTCAATACTGCCAAGCATATTCATTTTCATTGTCATGCGATAGCCTTTTGAAAAGTTGTTTGAAACTTCTCCGCTTGTTTCATCTGTTGTTACTTTTGCGGTGTAAGCCTCGCCTGCGCCTTCGGATGTGTAGGCACTTTCAGTTTGAGTTTGGCAAGTTGCTGTTTGGTTTAGCTGTGATTTGCTGTTGTCTGTGCCACAACCAACAAACAAAAACATAATTGGAATAATTAATAAAAGCCACAAATAATTTAAAGATTTTAATTTTGTCATAAAATTTCCCCCCGTTCTTATGTATGACCAATTTCATACTTTCGTGTTTATTTTAACATAATACCCCCCCCCCTAGTCAAATAATTTTAAGCACTTTTCTAAAATTTTTTTATTAAGTTTTTTGGGGATGAAATAAAAAACGATAGCAGAAAAAATGTGATTCTCGCGCACTGTAAGAGATTCTCACGCAAAACAAGTTTTGCTCAGAATGACACTTTGCCTGTTTTTGGGAGGGCTTCGGTTTATTCTCTGTTTGGCGCTTAAAAAAGTGGCTCAAAGTGAGAGGTTCAGCGCCAAGCTTTCGGCTTTCGCCTCAAGGCATTGCGAGCAAGGTTTTACCTTGCGTGGCAATCTCAACTGTTTGGCGCTTTCTCTTTGTCTTTGCGAAGCCCTTTAGGGCTGTGGCAATCTCTTTGCATAAAAAACTTGAGACTCTCGCGCACGGCAAGAGATTCTCACGTCGGCACATCGTGCCTCCTCAGAATGATAAAGATAAAAACAAATCTTTTCTCTTGGTATGGTGTGAGGTGAACAAGCCTCTTGCTTCCTTAAGAATGAACAAAAATAACTTTGCTACCAAAAACAACAAACATTTCCGCTAAAAATAACACCAGTAAAAAAAGACGTAGCTTTTTGCTACGTCTTTTTTTGTGATTTTATTTATTAAAAATATATTCTTTTTCGTGGTTTTGCGTTTTTGTTATCCACTTTTTTCTGGATGTTTGAATTTTTTGAAAATTTTTTATTAAATTTGCCTTTTCTTGCGCCACTTTTTGATTTTTCTTGCCCTTTAAAATTGTTTTCTTCTTGTATTTCATCAATATTTGCAAGTTGTAGCCTTTGATACTCTATTTTTGATTTTGTTAGCTTTTCAATTTGCTTTAGCTTTTTTTGCTGGTCTTCACTATTTAAAATTGTCCAAGCATAGCCAGTTTTTCCAGCTCTTCCTGTTCGGCCTATTCTGTGGATATAATATTCCAAGTTTTGAGGCAAATCATAGTTAACAACATGCAAAACATCATTAACATCAATTCCCCTTGCTGAAACATCGGTTGTTATCAAAATTTCCACTTTTCCACTTTTATATTCCCTCATAACGTTTGTGCGTTGTGATTGGGGCATATCTCCATGCAAAACAGCCACTCTATAGCCCATTTTTCCCAAATAAGATTGAACCACTCCAACCATATTTTTTGTGTTGCAAAAAATTAATGTTCTGCCTCTTTCAATCTCTTTTAACAGTGAATGAAGAGCTTTCTTTTTCTTATCTTTTGGAACCAAAAAATAAGTTTGTTTAACGCTTTCTATTGCCTTATTTTCTCCGCCAACACGAATAATTTGAGGCGAGAGCATATAATCTTTTGAAATATTTAACACTTCTTCATTCATTGTTGCGCTAAACAAAAGTGTTTGCCTGTTTTCTGGCGTTTTTTGTATAATATTAATTATATCATTCCTAAAACCCATATTAAACATTTCATCAGCCTCATCCAAAACAAGCATTTTAACATTCTGAAGCTTTAATGTATGCCTTTTTATGTGGTCTAAAACCCTGCCTGGCGTTCCAACAATTATTTTTGGTCTTCTTTTTAATGAAAAAATCTGCTGTTTTATGTCTGCTCCACCATAAACGGCTAAAACTGAAACATAGTTTAAATAAAGAGAATATTCTTTCACCTCTTGTTTTATTTGTCCAGCCAGTTCTCTTGTTGGGCACAAAATAAGGGCTTGAACTGAAAAATTATCTTTTTCAATTTTTTCTAGCATCGGCAAAACAAAAGCAAGAGTTTTTCCAGTCCCCGTTTGCGAAAGCCCAACAACATCTCCTCCAGACTGAATAATTGGAATTGCTTTTTGCTGAATTTCTGTTGCTTCTTTAAAATTTTTTTGTTTTAAAACTTTTTTTATTTCTTCGTTTAAGTTCATATCTTCAAATAACATAATCTAACACCCTTTTATCTTTTAGAGTATATCATAAAGTTATTTAAATTGCAATAAACCTTTTCATTTTAAAAACATTTTTTAAGCAGAAACAACTTTTTCTATAATTGTTGTGTTATCGGTGTCATAATACCACCAATTTCCAGCTGCTGTTTCATCTGCTCCATTTTCTGTGAAGTAATACCATGTGGCATTGGTTAAAGGAGTGTTACGCTCATCTATATTTATGTTTGCTTTTTGAGTTTCTGTTCCAGTGTAATAAACTTTTTCTAAATTAGAGCAATTATAAAATGCTCTATCGCCTATACTGGTTACACTTGCTGGAAGGGTTATGCTTGTCAAACTTGTGCAAGCTTCAAAAGCGCTCTGACCAATTGTTGTTAGTTTAGAACCCTCGGCAAAAGTTATGCTTTCTAAGCCACTGCCATAAAATGCAAGCCGGTCTATCGTTGTTACACTAGTTGGAATTGTTATACTTGTTAAACTTGTGCAAACTTCAAAAGCTCTCTGACCAATTGTTGTTAGCTTAGAACCCTCGGCAAAAGTTATACTTTTCAAATCACTACAACCACTAAACGCATCATTGTCTATACTTGTTACACTACTTGGAATTGTTATATTTGTTAAACCCCTGCAATCATTAAACGCATAATTTCCAATTCTAGTAACACTATTTGGAATGGTTATGCTTGTCAAGCTGTTACAATAAGCAAAGGTTGCATCACATATCTTACTTACATCACTTGGGATAACTATACTTGTTAAAGAACTACAGTTCAAAAATGCAGATTCACCAATCATTCTCACACTATCTGGAATTGTTATACTTGTTAAACTAGAACAATCTTTAAATGCATCATCACATATTGCTATTATTGGAAACCCCATATATGTGCTCGGAATTGTTACTGATGTGCAATTTTGATGCGTTTCATTAACTTTAACCTCATAATAACGATAATAACCATCTTTGTATATGTAATCTAAGTTATCATCAACCCAATTTGCATAAAGTGTTAGGTTGTCTGCTGGCATTGTTTTGTTTACTAAACTAAGTTTAAAACTTTTATCTGCATACCATCCCCCAAACATATAACCTTCTTTAGGTGAATCGGGAATATCTATAACTGTTCCATAATCTTGAGTTATTGTGTTAGTAAATTCTTCGCCTGCAATATTTGAAATGTAAGTTATTGTATATTGATTAACATCCCACTTTGCATAAAGTGTTTGGTTTTGTGTTATTTTTATGTTTAAATTAAATTCTTGAGTTTTTTCGCTATCAACAAACCACCCAGCAAAAGTGTAACCAGTTTTTTCTGGTGTTTGCAAACTTAAATTTGCTTCATTTAAAGACTGGCCACTATTTACGCTTAATTGCTCACAAGCGCTTCCAGAATCCGTTTCAAAAGTTATTGTGTAAACTGTTTGCTCATCATCTGTTGTTTGTGTGTCGTCTTTTGTTTGCTCATCATCTGTTGTTTGTTGTGTGTTATCTATTGTTTGCGTGTCGTCTTTTGGATTGTTGTCACAAGCTGAAAAAACAAAGCCACAAAAAAATATTACAACCATAAAAACAACAGACAAAAACAATGTTTTTAAATGTTTTGTTTTGTTCATTCTTTTCACCTTTTTCCTTTTTTATTATTTTTTGCTGCTAAGCCCATTTTTAACAGCCATTTTTATTATACCATTACCCCCCCCCCCTAGTGTCAATAACTGAAAGCAAAAAATTTAAAAAAACTTTGCTATTTTTTAGCAAAGTTTTTGGCATATAAAAAATTCTTATAAATAACTTTTTATGAGTTTTTCATAACAAATTGGCGACAAATATTTGATAAAAATTTATCTTTTCTTATTTTTTATCTAATTTTGTTTAATAATTAAACTAGTATCCCGAAATTTAAACATTTTTTAAGCAGAAACAACTTTTTCTATAATTGTTGTGTTATCGGTGTCATAATACCACTCCCCCGCACCTGAGTCAATAGGGGTAGTTAAAAAATAAATAAAAAAAACAGAAAAATACTTTCTATTTCTCTGTTTTTTAACACTTAAACTATTATTTTATTGTTTTCTTTTTCACTGTTTTTCGTGTTTTTTGTTTAATATCTTGCTTGTTTTTTAGCACAACTTTTTTATCTGCTTTAAGCTTTTCTGCTTTTATTTGTTTTTGTTTTGCGTCTTCATTAAAAGTGGATTTTTCTTCACCACTATCATTTATAACCACACTGCTCAAAACATTGTCTGTTAAAAAGTTAACAAAGCGGTCATACATTGCTGGAGATATAAAAATTTCTTTTGTTTTGCCTCTTTTTATATAAACAACTCTTATGCATTCACTGCAAAGTTTTGCTGAAATCTTAGAGCAATTGCAAGGAGTTACTGAAACTATATCTTCATATTTAATCTTCTTTTTTATTGCAATCCACAAACAATTTATCTCTAAATAATCTTTTGTTAATGAATATGATGTGAAAAAATATGGCGGAATAACAAAAATTATAAAAAGTATGGTGTAAACCAAAAACGGAATCCAGATATCATAAATTCCCCAAAGCATTAACAAAATTAAATCAACAAATCCAATAATCAAGAACAACAAAAATGTTATTGTTCCAATTTTACTCTTAAATTTTTCCATAGTCTTCCCTTTTCTTTTAAGTATAACTAGTTTTTTAAAAAAAGTAAAGGTTATTTTATGGCTTTAATAAAAATTTTTTATAAATATATCTATTTTTTATTGACACTTTAAAAAAAATCTGCTAAAATACTTTCATAATCCGTTTGGGATTTATATAGTTTTTTTTAAACTACCAACTTATTCCTCAATAGCTCAGTTGGTAGAGCATCCGGCTGTTAACCGGCAGGTCGCAGGTTCAAGTCCTGCTTGAGGAGCCAAGCAGTCCATAATTCGAATGAATTATGGATTTTTTATTTTATAAAAAATGACTTGAACCTGCTCCGAAGTTTGAATTTTTGCAAAATTCAATCAATTTCACAAAACTCATAAAAACAAACAAGCTTGTTTCCACTAATTTTTGTTCATTGAAAGGTGATGTTATAAATTGTATGAAAAAAATAGAGATTGCCACGCTTCGCTCGCAATGACTAGTGGTGATGTGTCATTCTGAGCGTAGTGCCAGAGGCACGAAGCGTGAGAATCTCATATTGCTTTTGTTAAAAGTGTAACATTGCTAGATTGGCGATTTAAAAATCAGTTCAAAGCGGGCAGCGCAGCACCAAACTTTCGGCTTTCGCCTCAAGGCATTCTTAAGGAGGCACTTTAGTAGCCGACGTGAGAATCTCAAAAAAGCTCTTATTTAAAAACCATACTTTTCATAACATCACCCCTAAATTTTACATCAATGTAAAACATTTTTTAAAGTTTGTTATATATTTAATTTATACTATTTGCATTTTCTTCCCAAAGTTGTGTTATCTATTTTTCTATTTTGCAGTTCTTTGATAGGATTTGGGGAGTCTTCATATCTATAATCTTTTTTAAACATATCAATAGATTTTTCAATCACCAAGTGGCTTGGCGTTGTTTTTTCATCCACAACAGCATTTTGATAAAACTCAAACAAATTATTTTTTGGTAAATCACAAATATTTAAATATGTTTTGTTTAAAGTTGTGTTTGAAACTGTGTTTTTAAGAACTTCACGAATATATTCTTTGTTTGTGCCAAGATTAAGTGGCTCCGGAAAGTCCCCATTGCCAACAACACTTGAATAAGATTTTTTTTCAAATTTTTCAAGAAGAGAACAAGCAATTTTTAAATGTGCACATTCCATATCAAAGTGTTCTGTCCATATTTTTTTAATATATTCATCTGTTTCTGTTTGCATTGCACTATAATACAAATAGCATTCAGTGTATTCATGCAAAACCCATTGTTCAAGCCAAGTGCAATTTGGGTCTTTTAAACTTTCATATTGAGAAACATGTTCTTCTTCAATCATCGCAATTTCACTATATAACTTTCTGCCCAAATCATTTTTATACCACTCTGCAATATTCATATAATAATTCATCGTTTGTTGTTCTGCAGCAGTAATAATCCCCGCAACAAGTTTTGAATATAAATTAGATTTTTTTGCATCCATATGCTTTTTTAAATCTTGCGTTGGATATCTATGCTCTGAAATTGTGGGTCTTGCGGGCGTTATTTCTGTAAATCCCCCAACAAGCGTTTTTGCATCAATATTTTTATCAATTTTTAAAAGATTTGAAAACCTGTATAAGTGGTCAAAATCTTCAAGAAGAGCAAAATCCAATGCTTTTTTAATGTTTTCATCTTTTTCGTATTTAGCAAGACACGCTGTTAAATCAACCGCTAGTTGTTCATAAGCGATTGTTGTTTCTAAAATACTTTCATTTATTGGCTTTAAACAGGCAATCCTTTTTTGCTGTTGTTGTTCTTGTTTTCTAACGATAGAAAGTGCTTCCAAAATTTCATCATTATCACAATGCCTAGCAAATTGATGCATAAACCACACAGATTCATATTCCGCACCATTCATGAGTATTACCCTGCATTTTGTGTATGGCCCAGTTTTTTTCTTGTTATACGCTTTTGGATAAGATTTTTCTAAACTCAAAAAATAATCATTTATATCTTTTGTTTTAACATTTAATGGATTCATTTTTACCTCCAATAAAAATAATTAACAAAAAGAAATTATTTATACAAAAAAATAAAAACCCCAATCCTAAATAACTTGTATTGGACTAAGGTTTCATTATAAAAACAACTTTCTTTAAAACATATAAATTTTTAAAACTAATATTCCTCATAAGATGATATTTGGCAATTCTTAAAACAATCTTCTCCAATTTTAACATTTTTGGGTATTATTATTTTTGTTAAATTTGTGCAATCAGCAAAGGCTTCATATTCAATTTCTTGCACATTTTTTGGGATTTTAATTTTTGTTAAGCTTTTACACTCCTTAAATGCTTGAAATTCAATCTTTTTTAAATTTTCTGGAAATTTAATTGATTCCAATTTTTCACAACCCACAAACGCAGAAAAGCAAATATCTTCTATATTATCGTTAAGTTTTACTTCCTTTAAATTTTTGCAACCAGCAAAAGTTCCTTCTAAAATAACGTTAACATTTGGAACTTCAATTTGCTCTATTGCAGTGCAGTCAAAACTGCTATCACCCAAGCTCTTTAAATTTTTGGGTAACTTAATGTTTTTTAACTTTCCACACCCCGAAAAAGCAACCGGCTCAATTTCTCTAATGCTCTCTGGCAAATTTATTTCAGTTAAATTTTTGCATCTATAAAAAGAAAAAAATCCTATTTTTTTCATTCCTTCTGGCAAAACAACTTTTTGTATATCTTCTCGCTCTCTAAAAACATTTTCTCCAATCTCTAAAACACCTTCTGGAATGGTAACCACTCCATTAACGATATCTTCTTTGTCACATCTTAAAAATATTTCATTTTCAATTAACATTTATATTTCCTCCTAAAAACAAAAATAAGCAAAAATACTATTATTATTTTTGTTGATAAACAAAATTTGCGGTGGGAACCCTTGGGTTCGAATCCTCCTCGCCTTAGCTTAACTTTACTGGCGGACAGAAGAGGCGCTTTGCGTTAAAAATACAGCCCAGTGGGCTGTTTTAGCTAAAGCGGGGTGAACGCCAAAGGCTTCACCCGGCCAGAAAGCAAACATCGTTTGCGGTGGGAACCCTTGGGTTCGAATCCTCTTTGCCTTAGCTGAATTTTATTGGCGGACAGAAGAGGATTCGAACCTCCGGATGCTTTCACATCGCACGCTTTCCAAGCGTGTGCCTTAAACCACTCGACCATCTGTCCATAGTTTAATTAAATAAAAAATATTTAACTAAGTTCATAATAGCACAAATTTTGCTTTTTTGCAATAAAAACAATAATGCTTTTATTTAAAAATTATATTTTGTTTTTGTTGACTTTTTAAAAAGCTTTGCTTAAATTTATATCAAAGAGGTATTTTTATGGAATATAGGACGTTTAACAAAAATGATACAGAAAGTTTAAGAAATATGATTATAAAAGTGGCTGTTGAGGACTTTAACCACGATGATGTTTGGCTAAAATATTATCAAGAGCTTGATTTTTCTTGTTTTGAAAATTCTAAAAACAAATTATATATAATTTTAAATGATAACAACCCAGTTTGCTGTGGCGGATATAAAATTTTGGATGATGCTAAAGCTGAACTTTGCTTGTTCTACACTCTAAAAAGTTATCAAGGGAAAAAGCTAAACTCAAAAATATATGATATGGTTTTAAAAGACTTAAAATCTTTAAATATTAAACACTTAAACTTAATCTCAAATTTAGACTTCAAGGATGCCATAAAAATGTGGCAAAAACGAGGTTTTGTAGAATATGAAAGACATTTTTGCTCTGGCTCTTATGATATAAAAATGAAAAAAGAGCTATAAAGCGTATATTTTTTATAACTTTTAAAGCAATAAATGTGAAAAAGTGTAAAATTATTTTGCCCACATAAAATCAAAAAAAATTAAAAATAGGTCTTTATTTTGCATTTTTTATGTGGTATAATAAAGCATATGGAAGAAAAAAAAAGTTTTATGTGGAGTCCGTGGCACGGTTGCCATAAAGTTAGCCCCGGTTGCCAAAACTGTTATGTGGAATATTTAGACAAGCAGTTTAAAAAGGACTCTAATATTGTTAGTCGGAATATCACAAACTTTAATATGCCAATAAGGTTAAACAGAAATAGGCAATACACAATTCCTTCTGGAAGTGAGGTTGCCACTTGTTTTACCTCTGATTTTTTTATTGAAGAAGCAGACTTGTGGAGACAAGATGCCTGGGATATAATCCGTAAGCGCCCCGATTTACATTTTTTGATTCCAACCAAAAGACTAAACAGATTTTTGCAAAGCGTTCCGAAAGACTGGAGCCATGGATATGATAATGTTTCTATTGCAGTTTCTGTTGAAAACCAAATTTTAGCAGACAAAAGAGTGCCCATACTTTTAAGTCTTCCCATAAAACATAAAGAAATTTTTATCGCCCCTATTTTGGAGCCCATTGATATTGAAGAATATTTAAGTTCTGGACAAATAGAAAGAGTTTTGGTTGGTGGCGAAAGTTATGATAACGCCAGAGTTTGCAACTTTGATTGGGTGTTGTCACTAAAAGAACAATGCGTAAGGCAAAATGTGAGTTTTTCATTTCACCAAACTGGCTCAAACTTTGTTAAAGACGGCAAAACTTATAAGATAAATCACTACAAAGAATATGAACAAGCAAAAAAAGCCAACATAGACTATAAACGCACATATTGACTTTTTTATAATTTTATGGTATAATAAAATCGTTAAAAGAGGTAAAAAATTATGACTGAAACAATTGTTTGTGCCATTGCGGGCATATATCTATTTGTGCAATTATTCGTTCTAAAATAAATATACTTTTTAAAAACACTTTTTTAAAGTGTTTTTTTATATTATTTTAAAACCTAAATAATAATCAATTTTAAATTATTATTTTAGCTTTTTGATTGACTATTTTTAAAAAATAAATTAAAATAATTTTAAAAGGAGAAACACAAATGAAAGGAATAATTTTAACCGCAGGAAATGGAACAAGGCTCGCTCCCCTAACTCTAGCTATAAGCAAGCCCCTACTCCCTGTTTATGATAAACCAATGATATATTACCCACTTTCAACTCTTATGCAAGCGGGTATAAAGGATATTTTAATTATATGCAGCGAAAAAGATTTGCATAAATATAAAATGCTTTTAGGAGATGGAAGCGCTCTTGGAATAAATTTAAGCTTTGAGGTTCAAAAAGTTCAAAGAGGAATTGCCGATGCTTTTATTATTGGAGAAAAGTTTATTGGTGATGATAGTGTTTGTTTAATTTTAGGAGATAACCTTTATAATGGAAACAGCCTTGTTAAACAATTAAAAAACAGCGCAAAGCTCACAAAAGGCGCTGAGATTTATGGATATCATGTTGCAGACCCAGAACGCTTTGGGGTTGCTGTTTTAAGTGGAGATAAAGTTGTTGAGGTTGAAGAAAAACCACAAAATCCAAAATCAGACTTAGCAATAACTGGTTTATATTTTTTTGACCACACTGTTAGTGAGATTGCAAAAAATGTTAAGCCATCCGAGCGTGGCGAACTTGAGATAACAAGCGTTATTAATGAATACATAAAAAGAAAGCAAATAAAGCTTAATGAAATGGACAACGATGTTGTTTGGATGGATGTTGGAACTCATAAGTCTATTTTAAGAGCATCTATTTATATTGATGCCGTTCAGCAGGCCACATCACACTATGTTGGATGTATTGAAGAAATAGCTTTTAAACAAGGATTTATCGATAAAATAGGTCTTGAAAATCTCATTAAAAAACAATCAAAATCAGATTATGGAAAATATTTATTAAGACTTATCGAAAGAGAAAAGAAACAGAAAAAATAAAGACCATGCAAAAAAGGGCAATCGCTGCCCTTTTTTCTTTCTCTTGACTTATCTCTTTATGTTTTATATAATTTTAACATCCATAATCATACTTTTAGTCGCATTAGAAGGATTATATTAAAAAAACAAGAAATATATCAACTAAAAAGTATTTTATTTATAAAAACTTTTTAAAATTTTTCGCAAATTTTCACACTTATTAATTCAAAAGTATTAAATAATTAAAATATAATTGACTTTTTTATTCTTTTATATTATCATATAAAAGCGACCTAAGATAAAAATATAAATTTATAATTTATTATGCTACTGTGGCTCAGGGGTAGAGCACCACCTTGGTAAGCCATTAGGTCTAACTTTCACAACTTAATATTTTTATCGTATGCTACTGTGGCTCAGGGGTAGAGCACCACCTTGGTAAGCCACTAGGTCTAACTTTCACAATTTAATATTTTTATCGTATGCTACTGTGGCTCAGGGGTAGAGCACCACCTTGGTAAGGAAGATCGCAAATGAAAATAATTTAACGCGGCGCATGAAAAAAGCCTTATTTTAAGGCACTTCCAAAGAATGCCCAAAAAGGCCATTTTTGAGAAAGTACAAAAAAAAGTACAAAAAAGTACAAAAATTTATTGAAAGAGACAAAAATTATTCAACAAAATGAAAGTTAAAATTTACTAAAATCCATACCCTATTTTTAATAAAATATGCTAGCGTAGCACAGTCGGTAGTGCACCTCGTTGGTAACGAGGAGGTCGTCGGTTCAAGTCCGATCGCTAGCTCCAAAATAAAAAGCTCACCTATTTCAGGTGGGCTTTTACATTACAAAAATAATCCTTAGTTGATTTTTTTATTTATTAATGCATCAGCATTTTTTATTTCAACGGGTAAACCTATTGAAATATTTTCACATTGGGATTTTTCACAAATATTGTCAGATAACATATCAAACTCATAATAATTCTCCTGTATATCAGATGCAATAATTTTTATTTCTTTCAAAATTTCAATTTTTTCCTTAAAATAATCAACATCTATTCGGACTTTAGCATTCTTTTCCAATACAATATTACCAATAGTATAGTATTCATTATAAATAACTAATCCATTTATAATAGCTATTGCATCACTTATATTTTGTAGATACATCTTAAACGATTGTTTCTTATAATTCTTGTTTTTATTTATTTCTATACTTTTATTAGTAACATTATCTATATCTGAATTTGTCATATAAAAATTTTTTAAATATGGCTTAATTTTATTTTTTTCTTCATATTTTCTTTCTTTTTCACCATTCTTAATAGTTAAGGCAACACCAAAAACTGTTAATCCTCCAGCTATAGCCGAAGCAAAAAACTGAACAAACACTCCCATAATTGAAATACTATTATCAAAATAATGTATAATCCAAGAAATAAAAAATAAAATAACGATTATCCCCAAAAACAACCCTGAGAAAATGTAAGTATACCTATATTTATCCGATTTAAATAAATAGTTCATGTAAAATCCAAGTATTAATGCAACCAAAGCAAAAAAGCTAGCAATAGCTATATACTTTCTAATACTCTCATCAACTGAAGTGTTTATTAATGCACCATAAAAAAAGCAAAACAACAAAAAGCCTACCACAAACAGTATTAATGCTTGAATAAATATCTTTTTATCATTTTTAGCAACAACTAATAAACTAATGACCCCAATTAATAGAAAAAAGATAAACAATATTATTGTTAGAACTGAAGAGATTGTTCCAAATGAAAATATATTATTATGAACAAAAATTAAACCAAAAGTTATAACAAAAAATATTGTTGTTATAATATGAGCCAATAAATGCTCTTTATCCGATTTCTTATTAAAGAAATATATAAGTGCCATACACACAGCTCCAAATATCCAAATAACCCCAAAAATTATTTTTAAAGCTAAAGATTTATAATTAATAAATGGCAAAAAATAAAATCCAGCCAATAAAAAACACATCAGCAGATTAATTACAATTGATAACAAAATCACAAGCCATTTTTTTTGAATACTTTGAACTTTTCCATTAATCCAAGTAAAAAGATTTTCATCTTTTTTACCACATTTTATCTCATCCTTCATTTTCTTCATCCTTTTTATACACCTCTCTTTTAACACCAACCATCAGTTTTGCCGACATATCATCTATATTTACAACCTTATACTTAAAAGTGAATTTATCTATATTTTTTTTATAGTACGCATTAACACAGCAACAAACTGTATTACAAAAATCTCTCAGGGCTATAGTAATCGATCTATGTTCCACAATCTCTTGCCCATTTATAATTTTAGTCATTACACATGTACTAGTTCCCGCATAAGCCGATCTTCCTTTTTCTTGAACTAAAAGTTTAAAATCTTGTATATCACTTTCCTTACTATTTACATCTGGATCACCACCATGTATTACATTATTTCTTAAATCCCAGGCAATTTGCCCACTTACATAAGGGATTTTATCATCATCATACCGATGTCTCATACTAGAAGCCACAAAATTATCAAACCATTTTATATACCTTTCTTTAGGCTTTTCACCTGAATATTCAACTTGACCACACATATCAGGCAAAATCAGTGTCAACGTTAAAGCCGACATATACATTTCTTTATCCAAAGATTCTCGAATTTCCTTAATAAAAGCCTTAATCAACTCAAAACTCCTTTATATTATCACTCACATTATAACAAAAAAATAGTATTTTGTCTTCATTTTCACATAAAAAACAAATAAGTTTTATGTTCTCCTTTTGGGCTTTTTGGGAAACAGTTTGTCATATTTCTCGTAGGAGTAAACGGAAAAAATATTTTAATACACTTTTTAAAGACTAGGTTTTTAACCTGGTCTTTTTCTTTATTTATAATAATATTTTTTCTTTTTCATTGACTCCTACCCTAAACTTTAAATCACAAAAACAAATAGCCGAACTATGACTTTTTGTTTCCTTGCCAAAAAGCCCAAAAGGAGGTGATTTATGTTTTTTAACGCTTTTTGGTTTTAAAAATATTATTAATAGAAAAGGAGAAAAATTATGAATTACTATGAACTAAGACAAAAACATCAAAAGGAAGTTAATGAACTGCCATTGGGTTTTGCTTATAGCGATAAACAATTTGATGAAATGATGGAAAAATTTGGTTTAGAAAAAGACAATTTACAAGCTATTTGTACCATAGGTAGTGGCTGTTACATCAAAAAAAGTGATTATGATTGGGTTATGAACACTTTTAAAAGGCACAAACAAGAGCATCAACAAGAAATTGATAATGACAAAACTGGAAATGGTTATATTTATCAAATGTTTAGAGATGAATTAGCTAACCACGAATACTGTATCACCTATTCACTTGATGAAACACTAGATGCTCTTGATTTAACAATGGAAGAAATTGAAAAACACAAAAATCTAAAACATGGACTACAAAAAGCTTTAAAAAGATATTAATAAAAGGAAGTAAAAATATGGGACAATATTATAACATTTTAACATACAAAGATAGAAAATACACTGTTTACGATAGATCAATCAAAACAAATCAAGCCAGCAAACCAGAATATATGCTAGCAAAACTTACTGAACATAGTTGGATTGGCAATTATACTATGGAAAGTTTTTCAAACATTATTTATAAAAATCCTATGAAAGTTGCTTGGGTTGGTGATTATGTAAACCAAATAGACATTAAAGATATACACAACCCAAACTTAAGTTTGAAACAAGCATATAAGCTACACGAAATTGCTTGGAACAGAAAAGAAAAATCACTTATTTTAAAACAATTTGAAACCAGCAAGATGCTACTTATAAACTGGACAAAACAAGAATATTTGAATATGCAAGAATATATTGAAACAAATAGTATTAAAGAATGGTGTATGCATCCTCTTTCACTACTAACAGCCATTGGGAACGAATATGGTGGTGGAGATTATTATGGAATAAATAAAGAACAAGTTGGAATTTGGGCTTTTGATGAAATATCATTTGACGATAATAATTTAAAAACAACACTAGCATTAAAGGGATTTACAAAAAGAGACTGTAATTTTATAGACCCTTGGCAAGAAACTATGTTATAAAAAGGAGATTAAAAAATGAACACTAATATAGAACAAAGAAAAGAAAAAGCCATTGAGCTTTTAAAACAATTAGATATTTACAAACCTTATATAGAAGGTTTTGAGAAAGAAAATGACACTTGCTTTTATAAGCAATTTGCTGGATTTTGGACTTATCAAGATGAAGAATTATTAGAAAAGCAAAAACAAATTGAAGAAACTTATAATTGCACAGTTTATGCAATAACACATGAGTTCACTGAATTTGGTGAATGTTATGATTTTTTAATTGTAACAGATTATCCAGAAGAATGGGATACTCTACTTGAACAACAAAATAAATCAAATTTTTATGCTTTTGCATATGTCTGGAACAAAACTTGTGATGATTGCAGCGAATTTGGAACTATTGGAATTCAAAGTTTTGGTGGTGGAATAAGGAGGACTGCATAATGAACTATAAATTATGTTACCAAAAACAAAGTGCAAACAAATATCATAAATACATAACCACAAATGATTATCAGCTTGCTTGTTTTGAAAAAGAAAATTTGAAAAACAAAACTATTAAAAACAGAAAAACACTGCGAATTGTTAAAAATCCACATTTTACTATCTTCAAAATGAGAAAATCAGAAGTAAAAAGATTATTAAGAAGATGTCCTTTTTAGGGCTTCTTTTTATTAAAAGGAATTATTATGATTGAATTAAATTTGGAAACAAAAAACAAAGAACAAGAAATAATAAAAGATTATTTGCAAAAAAATGCTAGTGAAAATCTTGCAAATAAGATAAATTTGGGTGTGAAAACCACAAAAAACAAAAAAGAACTTGTTAATAAGAAAAATTTAACTGGATTTTTCCAATATGCAAATAATGAAGCTAAGAAACTTGCAGAAAAAGGAGCAAGTTATGCTTGCATAGAAGATTCAACTGTTTTTGGTTGGGCGATACACTACTTTGAAGAAGATTCGATTATTGGAACACTTTATAATCTTGATGGCAGTATCTACGAAGAAGAAAAGCCAAAACCAAAGGTTGCTCCAAAGATTGAACCTAAAGTTGAAGTTAAAAAACAAACACCTCAACAAACACTTTTTGATTTCATGGACTTAGATAAGCCAAAAATAAATGAAGAACTAAAACAAGCTGAAGAAAAAATTCCAGATTATTACAAATTATATGCCAAAACACAAGATGAAAACTCAGATAAAATAACTCTTATTAAACTTGGAGATTTTTATGAAGCTTATGATAACAATGCTGAAAAGATTTCAAGCATACTAAATCTTGTTTTAACATCAAAAGACTTTGGCTTTGTTGAACCAGTGAAACTTGCTGGCTTCCCTATTCATCTTAAAGACAAATATTTTGAAACACTTCAAAAACAATCTACCCTTCTTGTCCTTGAAGATAACAATGAAACTATTTATGAAAAAAGAAAAACTGAACTTGAAAATACAAAAATAGATATTCTTCAAAAACTATTAGACAATAACTTAAAAATATTATAAGGAGATAAAAATGAAAGTTGATGAAACAATAATTAAACCTATTCCAAAATATATCATAAAAAAGATAAAAAGTATAGATAAAAAACACCACAAAGACAAATTTAATCGTGTTAGATTTTATAACTACTTTGCTATTTGGAAAAAACACTTAATGCAAATAACTGTTGCTGTTAAAAACAAATACAACAAATGGTATTGCAAACAAGTTGTAATCCATTGCGATAATGGAAAGATTTGTTATGTTAAAGATATAAAATTCACACAAATTGCTGGATATTCTGTTGGGTGGTATGCTGAAGGATTATCAAAATATCAAACTTGGTTTGAAAGTGATGACTGGGGTTATGCTGATGATAAATATTTCTTTATACCATATATAACAAACATAAATCCAGAACTTGCTTTAAAAATAGAGAAATACAAATATAGCCAAGTTACATCACTAGAATTTACCAACGAATTAAAATATTTGAGAATGTATGAAAAATATCCTCAAGCAGAATATCTATTAAAACTTGGATTAGAAAAATATTGTATGTCTAAAACAATACTTAATAAGCTTGCAAAAGATAAAAAGTTTAGAAAATGGATTATTAACCATTCAAATGAGTTAAGCAACTATTCGTATTATATTTCTGCAATAATGAAAGCATATAAAGAAAATCGAAACTTAATGGAAATTCAAAAGTTTGAATATTTTTTAAGACCTTTTATGAAAAAACCTTGTTATACACATATAAAAACTGCTTTTTGTGGAAATGTGGAAAAGTTTTATAAATACATAACAAAACTAAATATGTATGAAGAGGTTTATGATGACTATCTAACAGCTTGTGAATATCTTGGACTTGATATGAGTTTACCTAAAAACCTTATGCCCCATGATTTAAGTTATTGGCACAATATTAGAACTGAAGAATATCATAACAAAAAAATGGAAGAAGATAAAAAACAAATGAAACAATTTTGCAAAAACTTTAAAATCATTGCAGATAAATATAAGATTATGCAACGAAAGTTAAATGAAAACTATATAACTTTGATTGCACATTCTCCAAAAGAACTCACAAAAGAAGGTGAAGCTCTTCATCACTGTGTTGGTCATATGGGTTATGATAAGAAATTTGTAAACGAAGAAAGTTTAATATTCTTTGTAAGGTTAAAAGAACAACCAACAATTCCTCTTGTAACAATAGAATATGACCCAAAAACACACAAAATACTGCAATGTTATGCAATACACAACTCACAGCCAAATGAACAGATACTTGAATATATAAACAAAATTTGGCTGCCCTACGCAAATAATCAAATAAAACAAATAACAATATAAGGAGATAAAAAATGAATTACTACAGAATAACCGGATATTATAAAGAAGATGATGTTTGCTTTATAGTAGATTCAAATGGAAAATTTGAAAAACTATGGGAATTTAGCTCATACTTAATCAAGAAAGATGTTGATATTATCGAAGTCGGCAGACTTGAAAATATGATTGATATTAACATTGAGCCAGCAAAAGAAGATAATGAAAGCATTTTCCTAAGAGCAAACACAGATGGAAAACCAGAATATACTGAACAAATTATAGATGGAAAAAACTATAAAGCGATAAAAGTTGCAGATAAAATTTATATACCAGATAAAGGAGCAATCCTATGAATATAATTGAAGAACTTTATTATGGAAACATAGATGAAATATCAAGAAAATCAAAAGCAATGTTAAATCAAAATCCAAAAGAAAATGAACTTTATGAACTAATAAAAAGTTTCTTAAATGAAAACCAAAAAGACATCTTTGAACAATATATTCAATTATATGGTGAAAAATTAGATAACTTTGCTTGTGAAAAATATGTAAATGGTTTTAAAACAGGACTTCTCATTGGAATTGAAAGCTCCAAATTAGAATTTTAAGAATAGAACTACATGCCGAGGTAGAGAGTAAAATCTTTGCCTCGGTTTTTTTGTTTTAAAATATGACAATTTTTGATTTTTATGATAAAATATTATCATATAAAGGAGAAGAAATATGAAAGCAGTGGTGCTAACAAAAATCACAAATAGTGATGATATATTTTTATCTGAAATTGAAAAGCCAAAAGCAAAAAAAGGCTGGGTCGTTGTTAAAGTTTTGGGGTTTGGTCTTAATCACTCTGAACTAATACTTAGAAAAAATGAAATTCAAGAAGATTATATACAAAAACCAATAGTTCCAGGAATAGAATGTGTGGGAATTATTGAACAAAGTTTAGATGATGATTTTAGGATTGGAGACAAGGTTTGCGCTCTTATGGGCGGAATGGGTAGAAACTTTAATGGAAGTTATGAAGAATATGCTCTACTTCCAGTTAAAAATGTTTTCCATATAAATTCAAAAATGGAAAATAAGTATTTGCCAGCTATTCCAGAAACATTTTTCACTGCTTATGGCTCTCTTTTTGAGTGCTTACAATTAAAAAAAGGAGAAACTTTGCTTATTCGTGGAGCAACTTGTGCTCTTGGCTATGCAGCCATTCAACTTGCAAAAGCAGTTGGAGCAAAAGTTATTGGCACAACACACAAAAAAGAAAAAATGCACTTTGTCACGGACCTTGGTGCCGAATGTCTTTTAGATAATAAAGGAAAGCTTGATGAGCACATTAAAACAGATAAAATTCTTGAACTTATTGGTCCAAAAACACTCCGAGATAGTTTACAATGTCTAAACAAAGGTGGAGTTTGTTGCAATACTGGTATTCTTGGTGGAGTTTTTGCTCTTAATGATTTTGATCCAATAAAAGAAATTCCAAATGGAACATACTTAACTGGATTTTTCTCAAATTATCCAACACAGAAAGATATAGACAATATTTTTAAACTTTTAGATAACGCAAAAATTAAGCCTTTTATTGGGGTAAACTTTAAGTTTAGTGAAATAAAAGAAGCACTCAAAGCACAAGAAAAAGGTGTTGATGGAAAAATTATTGTAACAATGGAGTAATTTATGGAAGATATATCAAATAGATGTAATTTTATTGTAGATAAAACTAAATGTATAAAGTGTGGGAAATGTCGTAATGTCTGCTCTGGGATGGTTATTGAAATAGATGCACAGGGCTATCCATCAATAAAGCCTTTTGAAAGATTTGGCTGGCGTGGTTGCTGGAGATGTGAACATTGTCTTGCTGTTTGCCCTGTGGGTGCCATTTCAATTTTTAACAAAAAGCCAGAAAATTCTTGCTTACCACCGGACAAAAATCTTGGCGAACAAATGGAGAGATTGATTAAATACCGTAGGTCTTGCAGAAGATTTTTGGACAAAAATGTTGAGCCAGAAATTATAGATAAAATTTTATCAGCACTCGAGAATGCACCAACTGGTGGAAATGCTTGCAACACTGAATACACTGTTATCGACGACAAAGAAAGAGTTAAACAGATTCAAAAAATAGCTTATACAAAAATGGATGAACTCGCTCATCAGCATATATACACTCATAGTTTTAGCGATTTTTATTATAAAAAGATGAAAGAATCTGAAAAAACTGTCCGCAATGGAGACCTTTTATTTTGTGGGGCTCCACACCTATTTATTGCGCATGAAAAATGTGTGGGAAAGTGGGCGGAGGATAGTAAAAACAATTGTAACATCGCAACAGCATATTTTGACATACTCGCCAATTCATTTGGTCTTGGAACAATAATAATGTCCTATTCAAGTGAAGTCCTAAACGAACTTGTTCCAGAAGCAAGGGAATTACTTAATATTCCAAAAGATCATTACACAGGTTTAATTGTAGGGTTTGGTTATCCAGAAATAGTCTATGCTCGTGGAACGCAGAAATCAAGAAAAACAAAAATACATAGATTTAGCGAAGATAAAAAATAGAATACCAACAACTTTATAACAAAAAAGTTTTTTGTATAAACAACTGTTTTCTGGATTGGCTGCCTCCTTACCTTTTTGTCTTGGCTCTTATATAGTTATTTGTCTTATTTTGCAAAGGCACTCATTAAAAACACTAAAATAAAACCTTAAATTCGTGTCCAAAGGCAAACCTTTGCAAAAAATCCAGCATAACTATTGTGTTTTTGCTGCCAAAAAGGCAAGGAGGATTTTATTTATGAAAACAGTTGCTTACTCAATAACTAAATCAAAAACAAAAGAAAAACAAAAAGGTATTGGCTATGTTGCAGAAGATACTCTATTTATATCTTCAATAAGTTCAAAAACTGGTAACTCATTTATCAAAGCTTTTGAAGACATAAGCAAATACTGCTTCAAAAAAGAAGATGGTTCATACTCAGGTAATTATGAATATTGGGCTGAATTAGAACTAAAAGACGATAAAGATAGAATAACAACAAAAGAAATACCAATACACTACTACATCTGGTTTAAAGAACTAGATTAAACATAAAAGGCCAACAAAAGTTGGTCTTTTTTTATACTACATCAAAAACATTAAACACCTTTTTCTTTTTCTGTTTAGCATACTTAAAAGCAAGGGCTGTGCCAGATTTTGGTTGGCTTAAGCTAATATCATCTTTAGATTGTTTTCTCTTTGGTGGTAAATATTGTTCATCATAATAAAAAACACAATAATCGCTCGCATCAATCATTGCCCAATTTCTCTTTATATATGAAACCTTAGCCGCACCCGAACACTCTTTTGGATAAATACTATCATCAAAATGTTTTAAAGTTAATTCTAGATAAACACCATTTAAAAACTCATAATTATTACGAACATCAACCCTCTTTATGTCTGGATACTTTTCTTTTAATTCAGTAACTACATTATAACACAAATCATTAAACTGACTTTTACTACCAAACAAAAAGATTCCAACATTATCTTCTACAATAAGTTTTTCAATAATTTGCCTAACTTTATTTATTAAATTATCTGTAACCTCTATGGTTCTATGCCCTACAAATGAGCAACTTTTAATTAACGATGCATTCACAACTCAGATTATAACATTATAAAGAAAAGTTGTCAACACATTCACAACTTGTGCATACATTCACAACCTTATTTATCTTCAACTGGTAAAATTATTGTGAATACATTGTTAAGTATTAGGAGATAATAAAGTCATGAAATTAAGTGAAGCTGTTGCTAAAAGAATTATGGAATATTGTGAAGAAAGAAAAATAACACCAAACAAGCTCTGCACTATGTCTGGCGTTATTCAATCTACTGTAAATAGCATTTTCTCTGGAAGAAGCTCAAATCCAAAACTTGGAACTATCGAATGTCTTTGTGAAGGTTTAGGCATAACCCTCAAAGACTTTTTTGATAGTCCATTATTTGATAATATTGAGAACTAAAAATGGCCTAGTTGAACTAGGTCATTTTTTACTTGATCTCAACAAATTTTTGATTAATAATAATTTCAATTTCTTCTGATGAATATCCACTCTTTTCCAATATTAAACAATTAATTATTGCTTGAGCAACCATATAAGCACATATCTCATCATTAGAAAAAAATCCCATTTCGCCATGAGCATCTAAATTTCTCCTTAAAGCAAATTGATGACCTAATTTTTGGGGCGTTTTTGCAATTTCATAAATACCAGATAATGATTGTAAATATCTCTTTAATATTCCTCTATATTTATTTATACAATTATTATAGGAATTTTCTACTGAAGCATCATCTCTTTTTAATATTTTATAAGCTTTTTTACAGAAATCTCGTTGTTTACTATTATAAACATCTTTATTATCAACAAATTTTTCTTTAAAATCCTTTAAAACTTTTTTTCTTAAATCACCCATTTTAGGTTTAACAAATACATTATTATAATTATATTCAAATGCCCCACAACATTTAATATACTGTTCAGGTGATACAGTGTATAATTCCTCATTATTTTTATGAATATAATTAAAATTAATTTTTTCCTCACTTATTGTTTTAAACAATTTTGGTAATTTATTGAAATAATAAGACACAGGACACATTAATCTATAATTATAATTGTTATCATATTTGTCTAATAACTCGTAAAATCGCCCAATTTCTTGATATTTAAAATCATCTTGAAATTGCCCCAATATTTTTATTTCATCAAATGAAATATCTCTAAAATTACATAAAAATTGAAAGAATTTTTTTATAATCAAGTAAATTTCTTTTATTTTATTTATATTTTGCGAATTCTCAAATTTTATTGTAAAATTAGAGCTAATTTCACCCAAATTCACATCATCTTTTTTTATTGTCCCTGGAGATGTTATGTTAAACATTATTGTTACGTTTTCACCATTTAATTTTAAATTAAATGATTTATCAACTTCGTCAAACTTTTTTAGTATTATCGTTTTTGAACCATCTCTTGAGATACTATTGATACAATTTTCAATGTTTAAACTGTCATATTGAACAATTTGCGTTGGGTGAAAAAGTTTATCAATAAAATTACTTTTAAAAACTAGCCCATAAAAATCTTTTATTGGAAAACCATAATATTTTGAAACACAATAATATGACGGAATAATTATTCCAGTATTTAAAGAATTCAGTGATGGATAAATAACTACATTATTAAAAAAAATTGCATTCCGACCATCTGAAAATCTCGTTTCTAAATAATCTAATTTTTTATTTTTAAATGTATATGTAATAGTTTTTTTACTATCATCTTCTAATCTATTTATAATAAGCCTTTTATTATCACTATTAAAATAATATGAAAACTTACCATCAATATTTTCCATATTATCAATAAATCCACAAAATTCTTCCATGTGTTACTCCATCGGTTTAATCCAGTTTTGAATAATACTCAATTCTTGTTGCGTTAATTGGTTTTGTATTTTTATACCTTTTTGTATTAACATTGAAAAACCTTTCAATCTTAGAAATTTTTCGGCGTTAATGTATTGTTGTTCATAAGTCGTTGATTGAGATGAACTCGTTGAATTCCAAATCTTAGTTTCCACCCAATACTTATTTGTAAGATGATCAATATGCTGCATCATAGAATTGTAGTCCATTGAAAAATAGTACTTCCTTAATTTAAGCACATCATCTACCAAATCTATAATATCATTTGTTTCTTTATATTGTTTAATTTCCTCTAAAAAATCTTCCATATTATTCCACATTTAAAACTCCTCTTCCAGAGGCACCCAGTGTTCATCAGACATATCCAAAGAAAACTCAGTATTATTTATATAAAGCTTGCTATCTAAATCTCTAACAAATCCCCACTTAATATCTTTGCCTTCAGCATATGCTTTAAAAGCATTGAATTTGTTTGCAATTTGTCTATCAATATTTTTGTTCTTACCTTTACTTTCTCCACCTTTAGTCTCTATGATCCAAACAGTTCCATCTTTCTTTTTTATAATATAGTCAGCATAAAATAACCATTGTTTATTAATCGCATCCACATAAACAATAGAAAAGTATTGTTGCCCGGTATCGCCATTTTTATAAACCCAATCAACATCGTCTTTCTTTTCACAATATTGTTCAAACAATTGCTCACTCAAACTTCTAATTTTACTGGTATTAAATCCTGATGTATACTCCTTATATGCATTAGATAAAAATTCAACTTCTCTTTTTACTGTTGGGTCATATTTATAAAAGTCTTGCTCTGGAATATGAAATGTGGAAGTTTTGCTAAATACTTTCATATCCATTTGTCTAGCCATGTCAGATGTTACTTCACTAAATTCTTCTTTTAGTTTTTTCTCGTTATTAATCACGAAGGCATAAAACTCATCTGTTTTAAAATTACAAATTTTCTTATTTTGATTTAACCCTTTTCTAAACAAACGCTCAAGAACCACTTTTGTTTTTGCAGTTGACAAACCTAAAATATTTTTTAAAGCATCAGTTGAGTGAAGTAAATAAATACCATGACTGTGTGTATTTACAACTCTACTTGTTGATATATGTTGAACATTTTCTGATACTGTTGTTTCTGTCTTAACATATTTTCCTTGAACAATAGAACCAACCAATGCATTTCCAATAACATATCCTGCGTCTTGCAGAACTCGTATATTCTGTTTTTTATCAGTTGAAAATTTATATTTCTTTACAAGAAAATCATATACTTTATTCAAAATTTCACGCTCACCCAAAATGCTAAAATCCAAATTTCTTAATTGTTTTTCAAGCGTAAAAGTCTTACATTTATCTTTTAAAAACAATCTACGAGTTTCATACGCTTTATCCATACTGGATAAAAGTCCATTTTTCCAAGTTTCATCGTAAGTATAAACAAAACAAAAATCCAACAAATCATCTTCATAATGCTTACGCTCAGGCATTCTTCTAATACGACCAATAGTTTGTATTTCAAATTGCTCACTCATTCCTTCACGAAGTTTAACAAGTATTTTTGCACGAGGACAATCCCAACCAGTGCTAATTGCCTGTTTCATCAACAAAAATATAGGAGTTGCATCATTTTCTGTTAAATTATCAGGCAAATCCTTTTTGTCTCCACTCATCCACTTGCTAACCATTCCATTGTCATAAGTATAACCAAGAGTTTTCAATTTGTTTTCAACAGCTTCTATTGTCTCAGGTTGACCGTTAGGAAATTGAATTAAAACCAAAGGTCTAATAGTTTTCCCTAAATCAACATATTTTTTTGCTATTTCTTTTCTTTTCGCATCAGCCAAATCAATCAATCGGTCATAATCATTAGATATTTCTTCCCCATCAACAATACCTTCATTAACATACAAGGCTTTTGTAATAAGTCCAGCATTTATAACATCAAGTTCATCAATTTCATAAAACTCGTGCCTTTTATTTGCTATTGCTGTTGCACTCATCCTAATAATATGTTTTGCAGCTATGGCATCAATAATATTTTGAGCTTTTGCCGTGTTGTTAGAATGCTCTTCATCTATTATTATAACAAAATCAATATTGGCTCTGTGAGCTTCTGCAATTCTATCAAATAAGTTCTTCCTTTCTCCATCAGAAATGGCTCTATTACCTGTTTTAGTTACAAGTTCCCAGTTAATAAAAGTTGTACTTTCAGCAGTGAATCCATTTGTTAAAGCATCAAATAAGTTTTGTGCATTTCTTGTAGGTGCAAACTTAATCATTTTTTGGCGACTTTGTTCTTCCAAATCGCCTTTACCTGGGCACAGCCAAACAAATGCAGTATTTTTGTTTACATTGCTTAAATACTCATCAATATAATTGATTAAAATGATTGTTTTCCCTGAACCAGTTGGTGATTTAACGGTAACAACTTGTTTATGATCGCCAGTTGTTAAATCAATTAAATTAATAACTGCTTTTTCTTGAAAATCAAACAAATCTATATTAACATTTCCACCTACCATGTTTCACCAACCTCCTTTAATTCAAAATTAAAATAATAATCAGGAATTACTTTCATTTCAACAGTGTTAAATAATTCATTTTGAGATGATGTTAAAAATACATTCTTGGATATATAAATGCCTTTCAAATCTTTGTAATCTTTCCAATTCTTTTCCAATTCATCTGCCTGTTCATCATCCAATAAAAGTATATAATTCTTACCATCAATCTTTACCATATGTTCAAGTTGAACCATTTCCTTAATATGTTCAAGAAGAGCATCTGACAACATTTCTTCACTTTTGGAAACAAAATCAGTTTTATAATATTTTAAATTGCCTTGCGTGGCTTGAGTATGTTCTGAACCGAATATTGCATTTTTTAATCTAGGCAATGTTATGTCGGCACAAATATCGTTATCATTATTTGTACATAAAATAAAATTTCTAGTACCATCATCTTCTTTATTTAGTTGTAATACCGCATGTCCAGTAGAACCAGAGCCCGCAAAATAATCTAAAACTGTAATATCTTTTTGTGGGAACATTCCAATAATGCGTTTTAACAATTCAATAGGCTTTTTACCATTATTAAATTCTATATCGCCTTCTTTTGTTAAATTGTTGATATACGGTGTAAAGTCCCAATAAGTACCTTGCAAATCCTTTTTATAAAGTACACCATCTTTTTCTTCACTAACATCTCGCAACCAAGCTAGAAGGCGACTTTTCTCTCCTTTATAAAATTGTTCATATGTACGGCCCTTATTCTTTCCAGTTTTTGGTACATATTCAATAGAGTAAAAATCTAGTGAAAGCCCTAATTCCTCAAGTTTATTCATAACCCTTGGGCGAATGGAACTTTGAGGCATTGCTGTCATAAAAATATTTTTACCATATTTGTAATACACTTCCTTTTCAGTCAGGGATTCTTCTTTCATAATTTGACCGATGGATTTAATGATATAATTCTCTCTTTTAAATATCTTAATTTCATTACCATCACCGTCGATAGTTGAAGCAATATACTCTTTATCACCACTGTCTAATAATATAGATGTGTACTTCCAACTAACATTGTTTTTTCTATATTCTTCTACTAAATCGCCAATTTCTTTATAATCATAAACACTATTTAATAGAGGGAACATATCATAATTTTTTGTATATATCAAAATATATTCGCAGTTCTTTTTAAATTTTTTATCTTGTCCCCCACCAGAAGCACCAGCTATATTTTTCATTTTAATACTAATAAGATTTAAAAAATTATATTCCCCAAATATTTCATCACATAGCACTTTTAATTGAGCAACTTCAATATCGTTAATTTGAATAAAAATGACACCTTCATCAGTCAATAGGCGTCTAGCTATTCTTAATCGCTCTGCCATAAAACTTAACCATTTGCTATGCCTAAATGAATCTTCTTCATCAACAAACGCGTCATCATATATAAAATCTTTGTTCCCTGTATTGTAAGGTGGATCAATGTAAATAAGATCAATTTTTTCTTTATGCGTTTTTTCCAATAGATATAAAGAATGAAGATTGTCCCCCTCTAAAAGAAAATTAAATTTCCCATTATTATCGGATATGATTTCTTTTGATTCATCTTCAACAAAAACAGGGATATTATCAACCATTTGTTTATCAACTTCTTCTTCATGTTCTTCCCAAACAAGACCATATTTTTTTGAAGTGAGTGCCGACTCAATTTCTCCTAGTGCAATTAAACATTCATCATCTGTTTTGTGTTCATCTCTTAGTTTATTTATAAAAGACAACATCTTATCTCTTTTTATCTTTGATATATTTGCCATTTTTAATTTCCTTTAATAATCTTTTTTATTGCTTCCCCATCTATTGAAAGAGTTGGTGTAAATTTTTTATCAACCACATTGGTTCCAATCCCAGTATTTGAATCTTTAATCTTTTTATTATCTGTGGTTTTAGTAATTTGTCCTTCCCCCAAAACAGTATTTTCAGATTTGATGTTCAAATCTTTTTCAACCGTTATAGGCGAATAGTTTATTATAACTTGTATATTCTTTTTTGTTTCTTCAAATTCTTGTTTATCCAATTTGGTTGCATCTAAATCAAGTTCATCAAGATTACCAAATTTTTTATCAAGTTCCAACAACACATCTAATACTATCCCCAAAACAGAATTACAAATAGATTTAAATTGTTCAACACTAAATATTTGTGATATACTTATACATTGAAGACCATCAAAACCATCAAAACTATTTTTATAGACCTCTCCAGCCAAGTAAGACCTATCTATCATTAACTCATGCGCATCAGATTTTGCTTTTTCCTCAATAGATGATATTGATTCTCTTACATCAATATAAATAATTTCATCCAAAGTCTTTTTTTTGAAAAAACCAATATCAAGGTTGGCACCTTTTATTACACTTCGTCCCAACACTCCATTATATCTAAAAGTCCAACTTTTTATTTTTCTATATTTTGGGAGAGGATTTTCCCCATATCCTTTTATTTCACAATTAACCCAATTTACTAATTCATTAATATTTAAATCTGTAGCCAAAATTAAAAGCCGTTTTAACGCTATCGAAAGACTAATTTCCTCATTAACAAGTTGCTTTATAATTTTACTTTTCGCCATAATGTTACCTCAACAAAAAAATTATGATATATATTATATCATAACAAATAGCAATTTGTCCTTATTTTTATGTAAAAATTTTTAAAGTTTGACATCCTGGCGTGTGCTTGTCTTGATACAAGTGGCTGCGCTAACGCTTGCCAGACAAGCACACGCCAGCACAAAAACTGGTTAAAGTAATTAAACACTTGTTTAGTTTTGTTGTTGTGGTCGTAACCCCAAACGGCAACAATGTGGGGCAAAACGCTGCAAGCAACACTTTTTTGCCCTCACATTTTTTCGTTGCCGTTTGGGTGTTTAATTACTTTTCTTTAACTCTTTGATAACTTCAGGTGATACTTTTCCAATCAATACACCTTCGCTCCAACAGTCAAAATCATCAAAAAGTAATAATTTCTTATCTTCCTGTCCTATTGTACACACAATATCCCAGTCCATTATGTCCGAAATAAAATACTGAGGCAAATTCTTTGAGTAAACAATTTTCTCTCCAGTCTTTTCAATATATTTCATTAGGTAGGCTATTGCACTACCCAATCTTTTTTCTTGCTCATCAATTTCTTCGAAATCGCTACGTCCAAATCTTTCATTGAAATATGTGGACTGAATTGTTGTTCTCATCTTGTTACTACGAGTATCAAAATCTCGAACAGTTTTCAGTTCACCAACCATTCCATTTTTTGGAATATAAAACAATCCATGAAAATGGAGTCTTTTCTTTTCTGGGCTTCTTTCCCAAACGCCCATATACTTCCAATCCTTTCTTCTGCAAAAATTTGCAAAACAATATTTAAGTTTCTTTTTAAAACTTTCTTCTGAGTGAAGATTGCTATCATAAGTGAAAGTGCAGAAATAATTAAATCCTGCAAGGTTAGCTTTACGAGCCATTCTAACCCGCCTACAAATCAAATTTCTTAATTTTCTTTCAAAATTTTCTTCCACAAATTGAACACAAGCTTCTTTCGTTTTAAAATAATAACACATTTCTTCAGTAATTTTTTCTTTTCTTTTTTGCTTCTTTAAATCAATATATTTCTGATAAAGTTGCTCAAAAAACTCTTTTTTTGTGATTTTTACATACTTTTTTTCACTTTTTTGTGTTTTTTCTTCTTCATTTTTCACATTTTCAATTTTTTCTTCTGATATATTTTTCTCACAACTGCCAAAAGGCTCATCGTTAGATGAACCTTCTGGAGACTCAACCGTTATAACTTCGTCTGGTTTTTGAAAAGCTTTTCTTATTGGTGGTCTTGTCATGTGAGGAATTGCAATATAATGACTTCCGTCAAAATATACTTTTGCTCCACCAAAAGACATTTTAATCCTCCTTTAAATTAGAATTTGTTTGATTATTTCTTTTAAATAATCTTTGGAAGAAACTTTGCTTTGGCTTTAATGCTTTTTGCTTTTCTTTTTCTTTACGCTTAAGCATTCGCTGATAAATCCTATCTTCCTTATCAATCTTCTTAAAGGATTTTTTCATATTCTTAAAAATATATTTACATACTTTTGTATTGTACTTTTCTGGTACAAAATCATATGTATCTAGTGTGTGTGAAAAAGTTTCATAATACTTGTCTAGGGTTATGTTGATAAGTTTATTCTTGTTATAGTTCATCTTTCTTCTTCTTTACAGTTTTAGGCTGATAAAATCCTTCCGGCATTTCATCATCGAACTCATCTAAGAATTTAACAAACCCTAAAAAGCTTTCTTCTGTTGTTTTGCTTTCTTGAATATCAAAATCTTCTTCAAAATGTCCGTCATAAAACTTTGGTTTACAACATTCACTTGAGTAAATTGAGAAAACATCAAAATGAGCAACAACAGTTTCTTGTTTATAACAACTTTTATCTTTCTTGCCACTAGACATATATTTCTCAAATAGACTTGAATTATCAATTTTCCTAATAGTCCATTTCATTTTACTAATCTTTCCAAACTTGTTATAACATATTTTTAAGTTAAGTATTTCAATAAATTGTGAAATTTCTCGAATATTCACATCAATTAAATTCGGTCTTTGAGTGTCTAATAAAATCTCTAAATGATTATGTCCATGTTGTTCATACCACCTGGACTGCCACTCTGGAAAATACATGGCCATTCTACTATTTAAGTATTTTTGGGCTTCAGTAATTCCAATAACTTCATATGGGTAATTAAAATGAGTTTTCACAAAATCATTCTTAAAACCCAACTTAAATGGATTTATCAATCTGTTATGCCTTTTACTATAACCAAATTTTGAAAAAGTTAAATTATAATTCGCAGAAACACAGTGCTTTGGAATGCTAAGCTTAAAACCATTTTGATTTTTCTGCTGAATTTCCTGACGCATACTCTTGTTTCTTTCTTTATCAAAAGCATAACAATTAAGCAAATAAGACATAAATGAAGTTTTACCAGTTCTTGGTGGTGCAAATATTATAGTTATTGCCACTCTGTATAAACCCTAACATGAACACTCAAATTAGCCACTCTACCTGTTTCATAATTCCAACTATTTGCAATTTCAACAGTAAATAAATAATTGCAATCATCTACTAAAGCATTTTCGAAATCTTCAATACTCATAACCTCATCATCGATTGCTCCATCAACAGAGAATGTGTATTCTGGTTCAAATCTTCTTTCAAGAACGAAAACATCCTCGTCTGCTTTGTAATTTCCTGAGCTTGCGACAACAGACACATAATATTGCAAAATAGGATTATAACCAAGCTCAAAACTGTGTTGAATGCTCTCATTTAATAAAGAATATTTACTAAGCCATTCATTTTTGATTTGATAACCAGTTCTAACGAACTCATCCTCAACATCAAAAGAATTAGCAGCATCCCAACAAGGTAATTCATTTTCAACACGACTTGCACACAAAACATTAAATTCATCATGTCTTGTTATAACTAATGGTTCACTTTGATATTGCCAAAGTTGTTCATTCAAGTCTTGAATCTCCATATTGAGTACTGAAATTGTGTCCTCTAAAGACATAATTCTATCATTTTGAGTTTGAATTCTATTCTCAAGGTCAAAAATTGAATTATTTAAACCAACAATATGATTATTTAAATGAGAAACCTCATTTGAAAGAATAGTATTTTGACTAATTAAATCCTCTTTTTGTTGAGTTATAAACTCTAATTGAGAATATAAAGAATCATATTGAACATTTAAATCATTAAGGTCATTGTTAAGTGTATCAATTTGTGAAACATAACCATCAATTTGGTTGTTTAGATTTTGAATACTAACATTAAGCCCTACAATTTGATTTTGCAAGTTATTGTTATCATTGTTTGCATCTGCAAGCTCCTGATTAAGATTTGTTATTGTTGTTTGATATTCAGCAAGCATAGCAACACCTTCATCATAATCTTCTTGCAAACGTTCAAGCTCCCGTTCAATTCTTGATTTTTCTTGATTCAAACTTTCAAGCTGAACTCTATATGTTTGTGTTTGAATGTAAAGCTCTGTTTTTTCATCTGCAATTTGTGTTTGCTCACCTATTGATGCAACATTAAGCATTCTGTATATCCCAGTTCTTGTTGAAGGAACACACATTAAAACACAAAGAGCTACAACAAAAGCAAAAGCCACACATCCAATACTTAAAAATACATTTTTAACTGTATCCATTTATTTTTCTCCTTTTAATTATTTCTTGTTGCAGTATAAGTTACCCTATACCCGTAATTGTTTTGAAATGTAAATGTTGTTATATCAGATAAATATGTTTTCGTAGAATCGTTTTGGTCTGTGAATCTAAGTTGAAGAGTATATGTTTGCCCAGCAACTAAATGACTCGCATTCCAACTAGCAGAACAAGTTCCAGTACTTTGATGAGTATGATTAAAGTTCTCCATAATACGACCATCATTATCGTAAATAACACAGTTTACAACATAAATTTTTGCACTTGATAATGTATCTCTAATAAGAGTTACATTTGATGCATCACTATACAAATAGAATTGATTGTTTGTTGTGCTGTATTTATATAGTGAAACATTAAAACTTAATGCTTCTTTAACTCCAAGTGTATAATTAAAGAGCATTACTTTATCTGTTGTTGTGATTGTAAGAGTTCCAGTAACACTTGCAAAAATTAGTTGTTTAGAAAGAATTGTGTAGTTATATGTTCCCATTTCAACAAGCAAATTCTTATATACATTCAAATCACTGTTACTATCAAAACTAAATTGATAAGTGTGGTCATCATTTGAAAGAATAATCTTTACTGGATTATTGAGTAAATCAATCTCACTTGTGTCTATTGTGCCTACTGGATTTAACCCAACAGATGCAATAGTATAATTGTTTAGATAATAATAAGACATAGACATATTAGTTACATCACTTTTTATCGTAAATGAGCCTCTGAAATTATCAAAAATCAGCTTTTCACTTTCAATCAAATAATTCCATGTAACATTTTTAGATAATAAAAGTGTAAGTCCACTATTAAGTTTTGCAATATTATCAATCAATACAACCTTTGTTTGACTGCTATCTGAGCAAGTGAATGTGATTTTAACTGGATTTTGTAGTAAATCAACTTGTGATAAATCACTTTGTCTTTCATCCACAAAAGATAGATCTAGCTTTGAATATATTGTTGCTGGTGTTATTTTTTCAACAGCAACTTGTTCTTGATAATTTCTATCGTTCTTTAAAGTGTTAACATATTCTTCATTCTTAACAGTTGAAGTAAGTGAATTACTACCCTGTTTGAAACTAAGATTAACTGCAATGTTTAGTCGATAAACACCATAATAATCTTTGTTACCATATTCAGCTTTCTTACTTGGACTTATTGGATAATTCCTTTGTAAGTCCTGTGGAATTGGCAAACACAAACATTGCGAACCATCAATAAGTTTTGTTGTGTTATATTGCTCACCTTTGATTTGTTCATATAAATAGTTGTAAAAACCATTTATTTTTGTATATCCAGTTGCATTCGTTCCAATTAACTCAACATCTCCAAACTTAATAAAATATGAAGTTGCATTTTTACCTGTAAGATTAGCAATGTTTTTAAAGCAATACTTAAATGTTTCATCTTTGTTTGTTAGTGCATAACCACTATATTCTAGGAATTGTGGAATGCTTCTAGACATTGAACAAAGTGTGTCATAATCACCCCAAAGCCAGTGGTGATTTTTTTCGTAAGTTGGTTCATGGTCTTGATGGTCAATCCACTTAAAAGTGTTTAAATCATAAGCCAAAAACCATTTCACACCTGGTATCGCAATATGTTTGTTAATTATTCCATCCAAAATTAGCCCATCATTAGATTTATAGAAAAGCATATTTTGGTATTTACTACCATCTTTAAAACCAAAGACAATATATGAACCAAAATCATAACAAGTAAGATTAATTATTTGGTCATCATGAAAAGGCGCTTCACTATCTTCTTGAGCTTTTTGAATTTGTTCAAAAGTAAAACCACCATTTGTGTTTTTCCAGTTATCACCAATAGCATCAGTAACATCTTTTATTTGCTCCTGAGGCGTTGGCGTATAACCAGCAGCTTCAACTTTTGAAAAAGTTGATTTCTGAATAAATCCACCAGCAACAGCAAAAAGAATAAACATAATAGCATACAAAAGAGCCATGTTTTTTCCTTTTAACACTGTGTTTTGAAGAATGAGAACGACAATTAAAGCTACAACTAATCCAATAACTGCACCAACAATAAAATCAGTAATTGCCATTTTTTCCTCCTTTTTTCAAAATAGAAAACAAGGCATAGGCAAACTCACCTATGCCTTATTTGAATTATTTAGTTAGCATATTTAAGAGCATTTTATCTGAAGACCTTAGAGGTTTAATTTTACATTCATAAACTTCGCCATTTTCGTCAACAGACTTAACAGCAAAAGAATTTCCCTTAATAACCTCTCCTGTTGCTTCATTTTTCATTTCATAAGGTTTAAGTTCAAGTTCTGCCTCATTAGCATCTCCAAAAACAATGTCAAGAACTTGCCAACCACCTTTGTCTGGTGGAGTTATAAGAACTCGAATGTCTTTTCCTCTAACTGTTCCTTTTATAAAATATGAGAAATAGTTTTTTCCATCTTTCTGGAATGGTTCTCTCTCAACCATAATTTTGTTTATCTTGTTCATTTTTTATCTCCTTTTTTATTTAAAAATTATCTGTGCTTTCCAATAATCTTAGAAAGTCTTTTTGCTTCGGATTTAGATTTTCCCGCTCCGATAGCTTGAATGTACTTGTAAAGTCCAGCACGGTCTGATTGGTTCAAAAGATATCCACTACGGAATCCTGCTTCATAATCAGTAAGCTTTTTGCCTTCTTTATCTCCGTGCATATGATTTTTAGAGCGAAGTTCATCAACGAAATCTTTTGCTCTTTTATTAGGGACTTTCCAATTTCTTTCTCTAAATTGTTCTCTTGCCATTTTAGTCTCCTTTTTTTAGATTTTTTAAAGTGTCCGATATGCCGATAACACAGCTATTAAGTTGTCTGTAACAAAATTCAAAAGGTCTTTTTTAGATATACTATCCATTAACTTCTAACAAAGGTGGCCACTTACTTTGTTATGTCAAGTTCTTCTGTCTGCCTTGTTTTTGTTACACCCACATTCTATAGTAAGAATCGCAGAAAAACCAGAAACTTTATCCTTACAAAAACCAAACAAATATGAGTAATTTCTAAACAAATCAAAACTTTACATATACTTAGCCCAAATAAGCTTATCTCCAAAAAAGTGGCAGATTTAGAAATTTTATCTCCAAAAAAGTGTCAAAAAGGGTGTCAAAAATCACGTTTTTTGGAGATAACAAAAAAAACAACCAATTTGGTTGTCTCTTTTTAGTCTATATAAGTTCTTGCAAACATTGATGATTTTAATCTTCTTCCGTTAAGATTTTTTCTATCTTTAAAAATCTCTTGATATTCTTTATCACGAGTTTTATTTCTTGCAATATATGTATCATTGCTGACTAATGCATTGTTCTCTTCTTTATTATATTTAATGTTAATACATTGCTTTACAATAAAATCTTTTGTTCTGTAAACATTAGTTGCTCCTAAAAGCATTTCTTTTAATTTGCACATGACTGTTCCTCCTTTTTTTCTTGTTCTTCAGTAAGTCGCTTTTGAAGATATTTTAATAATCTTTTATTAAGTTTTTGAATATATTCTGGAGTAAACCCAAGTTCTTCAGCAAGTCCTTCTTGTGTTAAACTCTTGACATACAAAGAAACATAGACATCATAAAGTTGTGGTGTCGCTCCTGCTATTAAAAAGTTATAAAGTCTAACTTTCTCCATAATTGTATTTTGATTAACTTCTCCAGTTACAGCATCAAAAACCTCTTTCCTTGAATAATAATATCTAATTGATTTTAAGTCTTTTCTTATACTTGCTAATTGAATCATTTTTATCTCCTTTTCTTTTTTAATTAAAAAAACCTCTACAAACAAAAATCCCAAATTATTGGAACTTCTGTTCATAGAGGTTTAAGATGAACTTTCCCTTATACATGAACCTTATTTATAGGTAGTGAGAAGGATTTATCCTTGGGCACTGTTTCAGCCAGACCTTTACTTTGCCTATAAACGCTTTCGTATTAAATTATGCTTTCTTTATTTTTAATAATTTTTCTTTTGAGGAAATTTGTTTGCTACAAATTACCGCTTTACACACTGGGCATTGTCCTGAAATTGAACTGTTATGTAAAAACATTTTCATAAAGTTTGAACATACCGGACATTTGAATTTTAATTTGTATTGTTTGCAATTTTCCATAAATTCCCCCTTTTTTATTAAATTTTTAAGTTTTTTTTGTTACTTTTTTTGCAAAATACATAATTTTTCCCTTTTCATTAGTTTATCGTAAGTGGAATACGATTGTCTATATTATATATCACAAATTTGTGGTTGTCAAGTATTTTTAGAACATTTGTTCTATATAATTTTAAAACTATGGTGGGAACTTTTTAACATTTCTTTTCATGTTTAACCTCCAAAAGTTACAACCTCATTATAATTGGAGTTTAAAAAAATTGTTAGAAACTTTTCCTATACAATTTCAAAACTAATATATAGAAAAACCAAACTTACCCATACTCTACCCAAACAAAAAACAACCTCCTTGTGTTTAGTTGTTTTATTGGCTGATATTTTATCAAGCCCTGTTTGTGCTGTCAAAGGAAAAAGATAAAAGATATGTAGAACTAATGCTAAATTTTTCTAATTCTTTGACAGCCCACCCATTGCTTGATTTGGCAAATGTTGCCAATGTGGTTAAAAGGAGGTTGAAATAGTTTGGATTAAGTTTGGGAAAAATTTATCTTTTTTCGTAAACTGTCCATATTTGTTTGGTTTTTGTTTATGTAAAGTTTCTAACAAAAATCAAAAACGCATTTTATAATCCAAAACGAAAATAACTGAACGAAAGAAATTTTGTTTGATGTTATTTGAAAAAATTTTAGGAGGTGTAAAATGCTTAGAAGTATAAAAAAAGCTTTTGATATCATCAAGCAAAATGACCCAGACACTTGTGTTACTGTTCACACAATACGAGTTTGGTGCAAAGAAAATAAAATTAAAAATCTCCACGCTGGCACAAAAATACTTGTGGATGTTGAAAGCTTGTTAAAATACATAGAAGGAGGAAATTAAATTGGCTTACTATACAATAGAAAAAGATAAGAAAGGTAATTTGTATGCAAATGTTAGAGTAAGCTTTAAGGATTTAAGAACAGGAAAACACAAAATAACAAGCAAAAGAATACACAACGAAGAAAAGCTAACTGAGGCAAAATTTAAAAAGTTTGTAGAAAAAGAAGCTTATAAATTTGAAGAAGAAACACACGAACTATTAAAAGAAAAAGCAAAAGATAATTTAAGAGTCTTAACTTTTAATGAGCTTGCTAATGAATGGCTTGCTGGCATCAAAAGAAATTTGTCCATAAATTACTACACCAGAGCCAAAACGGTTATAGAAAAATTCAATATTTTTCTTCAAGAACACTATATGGATGAAAAACCAATTTCAGACATAAAAGTCCGTGATGTTCAACTCTTTTTAAACACAACAGCCGAAGAAAGAAAATTGAGATATCCAACATACAAACTTAAAAAAGAAGCCTCTTTTGATATTCCATTAAGAGTAAAAGTTAAAAACAATAGTTGGAGTATGTCTGAAGCTTTAAATTTTTGTAAAAAGAATAAATTAAGTTTTGAAAAAGATTTTGAAATACTAAAAACAACTTTTCAGTACTCAGTAACAACAATCAAAGGATATCGCAGAATTTTAAGAACAATCTTTAATGAAGCGATAAGATTTGAATGGATATATAAAAACCCCGTTTGCTATACAAAAGTAACAGCAACAGGAAATAACGGAACACTTCGGGCAATAACCGAGAAAGAGGTTCTATCACTAGATGAAATACATCCATTTTTAGAAGCTTTAGATAGAATAAAGGAAATTGAACCAAACAGAGTTATTCCTATAAAAATTATGTTGTTTGCTGGTCTCCGTAATGGTGAAGTTCACGGACTAAAATGGTCGGATATTGATTTCAACAAAAAAATTATTCATGTAACAAGGTCTAGATACTATGATTCAAGTGTTGGTGTTTATGAAAAAGACCCAAAAACAAAAACCTCAATTAGAGATGTTCCAATACCTGATTATCTTTTAAAAGCACTAAATGAATATAAAGAATGGTTTAGAATTATGGATGATAATTTTGATAATAAACCAGATAAATATTATCTTTGTGTAAATCTTTGCCGAGAACCAATAGACCCTAAAAACTTAAATAAATGGTTAAAAGAATTTGAATCAAAGAATAATTTAAGATTAGTTACTTGCCATGGACTTAGACACACTTATTGCAGCATGTTATTATCACAAAATGTTCCTATTCAAACAGTAAGTAGATATATGGGACACAGTGATTCTGCTGTAACACTTAAGGTTTATAGCCACTTTATGCCAGAAACACAAACACAGGCTGTAAACGCACTCAACAATATAATAAAGGAGAATATATAAATGTATATACCTAGATTTAAAAAATTAAAAGATGCTGTAAAAGAAATTAAAAGAATAAATAAAAGAATAAATAGTTATTTTAGTTCTTTACAAATGTATCATCTTTTAAGAGCTGGTATTTTAACAAATGTTCGCATTAAAAACGATTATTATATAAATATGGATGAATTATATAAACTTTTTACCGAGGAGGAAAAATAATGGAATATTTATCACTTCTTGATATGCTGTTATTATTAAAAAAAGACAACCCCGAAAATCCGTTTTCTAAATACTTTGTTTTAGCTTTTGTAAAAGCAAATAATATTGATTACAAAATTGTTGATGGTCAATATTTAGTAAATATAAAACAATTTATGGAAAAAGTAAACCCTAAACATATAGACAGACCTTATGCTCCAGTAAAAATAATGGTTAGCCACGGATTTATTGAAAATCACAATATAACTCATATATACAAATTAGACCAACTACTCTTCAAAACAATATTAAATCAAAATGTGCCTTTCATAAAACTTAAAAGCTTGTATTTCTTTAATTACTACAAATTTCAAGAAGAATGGAAAAAATTAAGAAATATACCAATAAAAACAAAAAACACTGAATAAATTCAGTGTTTTTTTATTATTTTTTTAAAACTTAATTTATCTAACAAACCAAATTATTCTATTATATCTTTAATATCTAATTTATATTGTTCTTTTAGGCCTATAATCCTACTTTTTAAAGATTTATCATTAGGGTATTTTATTAGTAATTTCCCAAAATCAAGTAATAAATTCGGTATTAACTCTCTAATATTTGAGCCTACCAAAGAACAAACACTATGTACTATTGACCAATATTCTGGAGATATGTCCCCATTCAAATCAGTAACATAAAATTTATTTTTTAATAAATTGCTTTTTATTTCCTCTTTTATTTCCTTATCATATACAGGAAAATTACTTTGTATATTTTCAATTTTTTCTTTAAAGGATTTAGTTTTTTCAAATTGGTTTAGTTCTATAATAATTTTCTCTTTTATTTTTTGGTTTTTATAAACAGAAAATCTTTTTTCAAAATCTATAATATCCTTTGTCTGTCTGAATGTAAAATCTGGTGTTATATCCAATTCAATCAACTTGGTAAACAATTTTGTCTCATCTATAAAAGATAAATCTAAAAAAGAACCATAAGTATACCATTCACATATCGCATTCTCTATTATGGACTCAGTATCAACTTCTTTTGATGTTAAATTCAAAATATAATTGTACTGTTTTTTTACTTTTATTATTTTATTTTCATCCGAATCAAAAAATAAAGAAGAAAAAATATTATCATCATTACTTATTGGATTATAATATGAAATCAACATCCCATAATCCTCTTGTAGATAAATATTTATGATAGCAATTATTAATGTCATATCAGATGATGGGTTGAATAATATATTATCATTGGCAAGCTTTTTATAAATAGCATTGGCTTGAATTTGCTCTTCGGTATACCATCCTAAATATTTTTTACCTTCCTCCGTCAAACTATTTACGTAATTTTGTGATAGTTCACCTGTTAAAATCTCTATCACAACACATATACTAATGGACATCAATTTATCATTGTCATTAAATTTTATATTATTTTCATTCAAAAAACATACTATTTGATTATAAAGAACTATTGACTTTTTCAACATCCTTAAATTATTATTAATTAATTTTTTAAGCTTATTATTAAATAAATTATTGTTATCACCCATTATATCTTTAATTATACTTTCTTGGGTTTCACTTATCTGATATATCCTATCAACAACTTTTTCTTTATACTCACTAAACTGATCTTCTTTTTTTATATGCGCTAATATGACAATTTTTATACCTTGCAAAATTAGTTCATTAAAATAACCTATAATATCATCTTTATCAATATCCTTACTAACCCTTTCTAAATCATCACAAATAACAACTAACTGTTTTTTCTTACTTTTTAATTTTAATCGTTTGTCTTTATTTGTTGAATCGTTTTTAAATGTGAGATTTAAGCCACTACTGATAGATACAGTTGCTTCTGCCAGCTTTACAACATGATTAACAACATTTAACACCTTACGACAAGGATGTAATTGATTATAAAAAACTGTATTTATTTCATCTAAGTTCTTTTTTCCAAAAAAAGAGCAATATAAAAACTTTACATCCTTTCTGTTACAATTATCTCTATAAGATAAAATTTTATATGTTTTACCAATCCCCCAACTTCCATTTATTAAAATTACAGATAATTCTTTGTTGTCTAGAAATTTATCTAAAACATTATCTAATTGATTTAATTTCATAATCTACCTCAACATACAATACTAAAATTATATCATATATTTCTGCAAATGTATATAGCAAAGCAAAAAAAGATTTAATCCATACCTTAGTTAATCAATCCTCCAGCACTATACAATTCACTTTCTTTGAATACGCTGTGCAAGCGTCTAAAGCAATCATTTCTTTGGTGATAAATGGTTCAAAGTTTGCTTTTTCTCCAAATTCTTCATATTTAGTTGGATAAGCTTCTTTCCAAAGAGCTGAACAATGCCAATGACCACAAACAATAGTTTTGTTTGGTTCAAATACTTTATTCCTAAACATCAGAACTGGATTTTGCCATCTAGCCTTTTCCCATCTTTCTTTTCTGGCTGTTCTCCAATCTGCATCATACTCATAACAATTCTCAATAATAGGTATCCAACCATGTATAAAAACATACTTTGAGGTTTCATAGTAGTCCACACATAAATCCAAAACCTCTTGAAGTCCAGTTTCTTTTGTTATCTCTGTTAAATCAAATTTACTTATTAACCAGTCTGGACATAAATCAACAATTGTTTGCGCTGTTCCATTAGACAAATCCATTGAATTATTTTTATTTCTATAAATCATTGCTTGCATTAAATCTTCATGATTACCACGAATGACCATTATTTTATCTCTATGAGATACAATGAAATCTATAATTTGTTTTGGTTGCCTGCCCCTATCAAACAAATCACCACAAACAATAATTTTATGTTCTGGATTGTTTATATCAAAATGACTATTTTTCAAAGCAAGCATCCACTCATCAAAAAAACCGTGAATATCTGAAGACACAAAGTATTTCATAATTACCTCACTTTTGCTCTCTATAATTATATCATAATTTAAAATTTTTGTCTTTAAATTGTTTCTGAAAATGTTTGCCAAAAAATAATGTAAGCCCAAAAAAATCTACAAAATTTAAAAATAAAAAAATCCAATTTACTGATAGAATCTACAAAAAATCTACAAAATTTGGTGTGAAAAAATCTACAAAATATGAAAAATAATGAATAAAAAAAATTATATTTAACAATATGCACACAACATATTGAAAAATATAAATTTTAAAACACAATATATAGTATGTTAAACCATATAAAATCTTTAAGTCGGATTGGTAAGGTGGGGGTCATGGTTCCGATTCCCATCAGTAGCTCCAGTAAAACGCCAATTTTATGGGCTTTTTTTATTACCCAAAAATCATCAAAAAATATTTGCATATTTAGTAATTAGTTTTCAGTAGGTTTACTGCTTCCAAAATATTTGGAATTTTGTTTTTAGAAGTTTTGTTTAATAATTGTATAATCTCTTTTTTTGTTAATTCTGGTTTTTGCTCAAGTAGTAACGCAACAAACCCCGCCAAAACTGGAGTCATTGATGACCATGATAAAAAACAGGTTTGATCTGTTTTTTTGCTGTCTAACCATTTTTTATACGCAATAGGATTTAATGAATTATAATTATATTGATAAATATAAAAAATTTCAGCTATCTCATTCTCTATTTTTGAACCAATGGCAACAGGCATAATATTATTTTTTAGATTACAATGCAAAAAGATAGTTAAAACGTCATTTTTCTCTGCAAAGTCTAAAATTTTTTGCAGTTCTTTTATTGCGTCTTCATCTACTATCGGTTTGTGAGAATATGTTAAAATTTGAATATTATTCTCAATAGCGTAATTTACAGCTTTTTGTAAAAATTTTACCCTTAGCATATCATCATCTAAACATCCTTTTGTTATGCCATTGATAGCATAAATTTGACAATCGCGTGCAATCTCTTTAAGAGTGCTTGCCATAGCATAACCATGTTCTTTGTTGTCTAAAAATCCCATTTCTGTCGGATCATAAAACCCTGAATACAATTGGTCTTTTTCATTTCCAAAAAGCCAATCTATTATTCCAATTTTTACACCCTTTCCAGTACACAATTTCTGTGCTTTTGATAGATTATGAACAGTATAATAACTTTCTATTGCCTTTTTATTACTATTTTTAAAAAACTTAAACATAATATATACTCCGTTTTTATTATATCATAAAAATTTCTATTTGTCTTATTTTAAAAACAAAAAAAGCCCGTGGTTATCGGACTTTTAGAATGTATGAGCACTGGACTTTTTAAAGTTGAGTTATTTTTGCAACTCTTCTACATTTTGATTGTTGAAATTATTTAAATACTGTTTATTTATTTCTCGCCAATTACCATAAACAAACTTACTGCTTTTTTCATAAAAATCATCAAAATTTTGTCGTTCATTCCACAATGTTTTTATATATTTCATCAAATTTTTATTTTTGATTTTTATATCATAAAACTCTGGATAGGATTTCCATGTCATCTCATATTTTTTTGCAAATGTGCTCGAATTTAAAATTGGATCAATAACAATTTCACTTAAAAGCCAATATGGTAAATAGGTTTCATCTTCTTGATTTTGGCTAAAGTGCTTAATCCCCTCAATTTGTTTAACTTTTTCAAACCAAACAAAGTGCGTTATTTCATGAAGTGAAACATTTATTGCATCCCATTTCCAAAAACTTGCGGACATAACAAAAGACCATTCTTCTATATCTCTTGGACAAATAAATGTATCTCCAACTTGCCAAGTGATTGATTCTCTGTTTTTAGGCCCTTTGGTTTCCATAAGGCTTAAAAGTTCTTGATAATCAAAATTCCCATCGCTTTCCCACCACTCCAAAAACTTTTCAATGTTTTCCTCATAGTTTTTTTCGTTTAACTCATATTTTTTCTTAATAAGTTTTGAAATTTCTGTTTTTGTTGGATTGTTAGAAAGGTCTGGCAATAAATTTTTTCTTACATCGTTTTCCCAACTTCCACCATCTAAAAAGCATGTTATTATATTTGCACATTCATTTGGTGATAATTTTTCAATTTTTAATTCCATGTATTTCTCCACATAAATTTATTATATCATATTGAGTTCTATTTTGCATCAATTTTTCAATAATTTATTATATAATATAATTGCCAGACACTAAGGCACTTGGCGTATGCAATTTTGTTTTAAGCAAAATAAAAGCCCCTAAAAATGGAGCTTTTATGTATATTTTGGGTATCAGCAATGAACTTTTTGAGTGTGTTTATTCCTTGGTAAGCATAGGTTGGCAGTTAAAACCATCTTGATAACTCAAAAAATAAAAATCACTTGGTTTTTTAAGTGATTTTTTATTTCTTTTCATAAATTATGTGTTCACTTTATTCAAAAAAGTATTTTTTATAATTTTTTGCAATTTTTTCATTTTAAGCAAATAACTATAATCTATTTAAATTTAATTAAATTAACCACTTTTCCGCTATGGTTTTTAATATATTTTTATAACTTATTTCATCTATATCGCAATTAACCAAAATATTTATTTCATCTATTAATATATCATTTTCTGTGACTTGAATTTTTCCAACAACATCACCCTTTTTTAAAGGGGCTTTGAGCGTTTTTGGAAGGTCTATTTTTAATATTAAATTAGATTGCTCTCCTCTTTTTAAAACCTCAAAATAATCTTTTTCAGCAAACAACAAAATTTCATCTTGATTTGCTTTTTCTAGCTTTGTTTGTGTTGAAAGGTTTAAAGTTTTATCAACAAGCTTTGTTAAGTTAAAATTATTAAATCCATATTCAAACTGGTTTTTTGACTCACCAAACCTATCTTTTGAGCTTTTTGAGCCAAGAACAACTGAAATAAGCCTTAAATTATCTTTTTTTGCAGTTGAACATAAACAATAGCCCGCCTCATTTGTTGAACCAGTTTTTCCTCCATCGCAAAACTGATAGTTTTTAATTAATTTGTTGGTGTTTGCCATTGTTGTTACTCTATCACCACTATGAACAAAATCTTCCATCCAAATTTTGCTGAACTCAAAATATAATGGATGTTTTAACACTTCTCGCATAATTGTTGCCACATCTTTTGCGCAAGAATATTGCATAGGAGCTGGAAGCCCTGTGCAGTTTTCATAATGAGTGTTTTCTAATTTTAACTGATCTACTTTTTGATTCATCAGTTCACAAAAAGCTTTTTCACTGCCAGCAACTTCTTCAGCTAGCGCCACACTTGAATCATTTGCTGAAGCAACAATTATGGATTTTATCAAGTTCTTTATCTTGCAATTTTCACCCTCTTCTAAAAACACTTGTGAGCCACCCATGCTTGACGCATTTTTTGAAATTGTTATTTCTTTTTCAACATCAATTTCGCCATTGTCTATTTTTTCAAAAACAATTAAAAGCATTGTGAGTTTTGTAACGCTTGCAATTGGAAGTTTTGTTAAGCTGTTTTTTTCACTCAAAATCTTGCCTGTTTCAAATTCCATTAAGCATGAAGCTTTGCTGTTTGGCGTTAAATCATTTTCTTCAGCTTTTACACTCATAAAACCGCCAAATAAATTTATTATCAAACATAAACACATAAAAATTATTAAATAAAAATATTTATTTTTTGTTTTAAACATAACTTTTTCTCCTTTTGTTGTTATGTTTTGCAAAAATTTATATTTTATGTGTTTTTAGTTTATTCCAATAAATATTGCTGAAGATATGTGCGGAAGAAGCAAAGCTTCAAAGAGATAACACAAAATTGCACCAACAACCACGGTAAACAAAACCGCTTTTGCTTCTCTAAAAAAATAACCACTAAATGTGCCATAGCCAATATTTTTTTCATTAAATGCAAAATAAGCGCAAACAGCGCCAAAACAAAGCAACAAAACAAGTGCAATTAGATGCGTTGGCAAAATAACCAAAAAAACATTGATTGCTCCACCAAACTTATAAATAAACATTAAAATGGCACAATTTATACCTATTAAAAAAGCCCTATAAAAAACAATTATAAAAGTTATAAAACTTAAAAATTTCTTACAATTTATGCACCAAAACAAAAAAATTAGTCCAAAAAATGAACAAATTCTAGAAAAAAACAAAGAAGCCGCTGAAATTTTTTTGTTTATAAAATCAACCAAACTGCTATCTGGCAAATCACTTAAAGAAAAATTATCTGCCCTTTTAAACCCAACAACAAAGCCCAAAATTAAACCTAAAATCAAGCAAATAAACAAAATTAAATAAATCCATTTATATTTTTTAAAATGGTCTGTGATTGAGTATTTTATATAAGTGTTTCGTTTTAAAATGTTTTTAGACATATTAAAAAATATGTTTTAAAATGTTTATTTATGCAATAAAATTAAGCTTTTGAAAGCAATATATCACTAATATCAATAATAAATTGTTTTGTTGTGGGCTTTGTTAAAAAATAAATTTCATCAACCCCAGAAAAAGCGCTTGCTTCTTTTGGCTTGATTTTTGCCCAAGCAACATTTATCGCAACTCGTATGCTTCGTTCAACATTTTCAACATTTGTTTTATGAATTTTTGAAACATAATCCAAAACTTTTGTTATTGTTATATCTTTTTCTGTTGAAGAAAAAACATAATATTTTATAGCATCTTTCAAAAATATTAATCCTCTGTTTTTTGCTGAAAAGCCCATCCCAACCAATAAAGTGTTTAAATTTTTTAAAATATTTATTGGTATATTTTTATTTATATTTTCCATTTTTGGATATTTTATTTTTTCTAAAACCTCTTCCAAGCTCTCTCCATTTTGGCTTTTGCAAGAATTTTCATCAATAATGAAAACATACGGCATATAAAACATAGATTCTTTTGAAAAAATATCATAAAATAATTTTTTAAATTCTTTTGTTTTAAATTGCAAAAATATTAAATTAGGTCTAAAATTTAACACTTTTTTGAGTAATTCATTTATTTTGTTTGTATAATCCAAACAAATATCATTTTTGTCTAGCAGTATTTTTAAATTAGAATTTATAAATTCATTTTCTTCTGAATAGTATATGCCATACATACTTTTTACATCCCCCGATTTTGCTTTCTGTTTTGAGTATAGCACAATATTTTAAAATAATCAACAATATTTTAAAATATTTTACAAAAATCATAACATCCAGTCTATATAAATTCCAAAACCCTTTGTTGCATCATTGGTAAAAACATGCGTAACAGCTCCAACAAGCTTTCCATTTTGAACTATGGGGCTTCCGCTCATACCTTGAACTATTCCACCAGTTTTTTTAATTAAATTTTCATCAACAACTTTTATAACAAAACTTTTATCATTTGAAACTGATTGATAACTTGTTTTAATAATTTGTATCTCATATCCCTTAACTTCATTATTATCAACACAAGAAAACATTGTTGCCTTACCTGGTTTTATGGTGTTTTTTCCACCAATATCAACAAGATTTTGTCTTGATAACATCTTTTTGTCTTTTATTGTTCCAAAAACTCCAAAATCACTGTTTTTGTGAACTGAACCAATGGCTTTATCTCTGGATATAACTCCTTTAAGTTCCCCTGGAACCCCTTTTGAACCTTTTGCTATATCAACAATATCACAATTATAAATTGTTCCAGATTTAACCCCAAGTTTTTGACCAGTGTTTGTTGTTATTGGATGCCCAAGTGCTCCAAAATAACCTGTTTTAGGATTTATGTATGTTAATGTTCCAACCCCACTTATTTCATCTTTAACCCAAACGCCCAATTTAAATTTTTTTGCAAAAACATCATATTCTGGATTTAAAAAAGTTTGACAAACTTTTCCATTTCGAATAAAATCTATTTTAACTTCTTTTCCAGCATCTTGACCATTTAAAATGTCTGATATTTGTTTTGAATTAAAAACATTTTGGTCATTTATGCTTTTTATTATATCCCCACCAGTTAAAACCAAGTTGTTTATGTTGTTTATGTAACTTTCTGCCAACAAAACTCTATTGTTTGAAACCACCAAAACTCCATCACCAAAATATTCAAAACCAACACTTTCCCCACCCAAAATCACTTTTGAAACCATTTGTTGTGAAGTGGCCGAAAAACACTCCTTAATAGACGCTTGCGGATTTAAAAAATAAAACATTAAAAAAGTAATAAACAAAAATTTTAACATTGAATTTTTTATTTTTTCAAACATAAAAGACCATACTCCCATAGAATATAGTCTTTTTAAATAATATAAAAATATGTATGTAAAAAATATTTAATTAAGCGCTTAACTGGCCAACTTTTAATTTTAGCTTTTTTGCATAATCCTTTGCAAAATCTCCTTCAAACCCACCCGCAAGCCGAGCTATTTCAGTTAATTTTTCTTGTTCTGTTAGCTCTAAAACATTTGTGATTGTTCTGCTTGTTTTAAGAGTTTTAAAAACTTTAAAATGCTTGTCTGCCATAGCACCAATGCTAGCTAGGTGTGTTACAACAATAACTTGAGCATTTTTTGCCAAACTTTTAAGCTTTAGGCCAACCATATAACCAGTTTCGCCACCAATTCCGCTGTCTATTTCATCAAACAAAAGGGTTGGTGTGCTGTTTTTGTTCCCCAAAACAGTTTTAAAAGCAAGCATAAATCTAGACATTTCTCCACCTGAAATAACTTTTGTTAAAGGCTTTAGGGGTTCTCCTATGTTGGCTGAAAACATAAAATTTATTTCATCAATGCCATTTTCATCAAAAATCTCTTTTTGTTTAAAATCAACAACAAGTTTTGCTTCTTCCATTCCAAGAGTGGATAATTCTTCTTTTATTTTTTGTTCAAAAATTTTTGCAATAGTTTTTCTGTGTTTTGTTATTTTTTCACACAAATCATAAGCTTTTTTTGTTAAATCATTTTTTTCTTCTGTTAATTTTTTAATTTCTTGTTCGCTATTTTCTAAAAAATACAACTTTTCTTTTAAGCTTTTTTGATAATTTAAAGCCTCACTTAAACTGCCACCATACTTCCTTTTTATGTTTTTTAAAAGTGAAAGTCTGTTTTCCACCCTTAAAAACTCTTCTTCACTAAAATCATAACCATTTAATACATCTTCTAAACTTTGTTTTATGTCACTTAACTCAATTTGAACTGAATTTAATCTGTTATACTCATTTTCTATGTTTTTATCAATATTTATAACTGAATTTAAGTTTTTTATTGCGCCATACAAGCAATTATCAACAGAAAAGTTGTCATCACCGCTTAAACAAGCACTTGCCAAACTTATTGCCTCCAGCAATTTTTGAGTGTGCTGAAATAATTTTTGTTTTTCTTGGAGAATTTCATCTTCGCCTTCAACAATTTCAGCATTTTCTAATTCACTAAGTTCAAAATTTAAAATATCTTTTTCTCGCTCTCTTGAAGCATCATCACCACCAAATTTTTTAAGATTTTGATGAACAATTTTTAGGTTTTGAATAACTTTTTTTAAATCATTTAGGCTTTGTGGGTAATTATATTCATCCAAAAAAGTTAGGTGGTTTAAAGGATTTAACAAACTTTGATTTTGATGCTGACCACAAACATCAACCAAAGCTTCTGTTATTTGTTTTAACATAGATATTGTTATAATCTCACCATTTGCCCTTGCTTCAGACTTGCCATCTAATGAAATTTTTCTTGTAATTAAAAGCTCATCATCCGCTTTTATTCCAAAATTTTCACAGATTTTTTTAGCTTTTTCACTTATCTTAAAAATTCCATCAACTTGCATAAAATCACTTTCATTTCGAATAAAAGTTTTGTCGGCCCGCTCTCCTATCAAAAAATTTATTGCATTTATTATAATAGATTTTCCAGACCCAGTTTCTCCGCTAAAAACAACCAAATTGTTTGTTAAATTTAAAGTTAAATCTTCAATTAGTGCAAAATTTTGTATTCTTAATTTTGTTATCATAAAAATTCACCTCAAACATTTGTTCTAATTTTTATTATAGAACAAATGAACAAAAAAAGCAATCAATTTTTTATGATTGCTTTAATTTTTTTTATTTTTTTTAAAACTAAAAAATTCTAAAATCTTGCCAAAAAACAACAAAATTTTTGTTGAAGAATTTAACGCAAATGATTTGCCCACAGCTTTCCCCAAAACAGTTAGGGCGGCAATAAACGAGCTAATCAAAGTGGATAAAACTGCACTGCTTATGCTTGGAAGTTCTGATATTATTATAATTGAAATTGCCACACCGCTTGCGCCACTAACAATGCTGCAAATATCTCCAACAACATCAGTGCAAATTGAAGACACTCTATCGGCATTTTTCACCATTTTTATTGCCATATTAACGCCTTTTGTTTTTCCTGCTTTTTTAAGTTCTAAAAATGGTTTTATGTTGCTGGCAGCAACTGCAACGCCTATTATATCAAACAAAACAGAAACAAAAATCAACACCAAAACCAAAAAAAGTGCCAGCGCTAAACCAGAATTTAATAAAGTTAATTGAGATATGATTGCAAACATAAAACACAAAAAAAGAGAGGAAAAAAACAGTTCTAAATACCATAATTTTCCACTAAATTTATGCTTTGTGTTTTTGTTAGATAAAACTTCTATGTTTTGCTCGTTTTGTTCTGCCCGCATATATTATTATATTAAAAACAAACAAAAGTTATCACCTTATTCATAAGGTTTTTCAACAAAACTTTCAATTTCTTTTTTCAAAACAGTTATTTTGCCTTTTGACTCACTAAGCATTTCATAACTTTTTTTAGACAAACTGATTGCTTCTTGAAAAAGCTTGTTTGCTTCATCTAAAGATATCTTGCCAGATTCTAATTCTTCTAATATTTCTTCTAATCTTTTAACATTTTGTTCAAAAGTCATTTATTTTGCTCCTTTTTTGTTACATTTGCAAATATATTTCCACAACTTAAATTAACAACAATTTCATCACCAATTTTAATCTCTTCTAACTTTGTTATTCTTTGATTGTTTTTTTCAATGGTTGCATATCCATGGCTTAAAATTGAAATTGGGTTGTTTAGTTCAATTTTGCTTAAAAGAAGTTTAAAATTTTGTTCTTTTTTGGTTAAAAATTTGTCTATTTCATATTTTATGCCTATTAACATATCTTTTAATGGAATATATTTTTGTGTTAAATAGTTTTCTGTTTGATAAACTATATCTTCTGTTAGATTATTTAATTTTTCAAAATAATTTGTTATGATTTTGTTTTCAGCTTGTTCTATTTTTTGAAGAGCTGTGTTCATTCTTTCATAAAGAGATGCTGTGTCAACAGAAACAATTTCGGCTGCTGCTGATGGCGTTGGAGCTCTGAGGTCTGAAACAAAATCGGCAATTGTGAAATCCGTTTCATGCCCAACAGCGCTTATAACCATTTTTTGTGTTTCATAAATTGCTCTTGCAATAGCTTCAGTGTTAAATGGGCTTAAATCTTCAAGCGAGCCCCCACCTCTTGCGATTATTATAACATCAACATCAGTTTTGTCTAGTTCTTTTAATCCACTTATGATGGTGTTTTCTGCGCCAATTCCTTGAACTTTTGCCGGAAACAACAAAATGCTAAGCATTGGATTTCTGCGCCTTGAAATATCAATAATATCTTGTATAACCGCACCCGTTTGTGAGGTTATAACTCCAATTTTTTTTATGTTTTTTGGAAGAGGTTTTTTTGTTTCTTTGTTAAACAAACCTTCTTTTTCAAGCTTGTTTTTCATCTCTAAAAACTGCTGATAAATAAGCCCTAGACCATAAGCTTTTATCTCTTTTACAACAAAAGAAAATCTCCCACCTTTTATGTAATAATTTGGGCTTCCTCTAACAATGACCATATCGCCTTCTTGGAGGCTGAAATTTTGACCTTCAAAATTAAACACAACACAAGGCAAAAGCGCATCACTATCTTTTAAGCTGAAATATGCTGTTCCTCTTGAGATTTTTAAATCTGAAACTTCTCCATAAATTTGTATGTTTTGAAGTAGTTCCTCAGCGCTAAAAATCTGTTTAACATAAGTGGAAAATTGCGTTACACTTATCATATTTTCCATTATTTTATCGCTCCTGACAAAACTCCATTAACAAACTTTGGGCTTTTTTCAATGCCATATTTTTTGCTAATTTCAACAGCTTCATTTATAACAACTTTTTGAGGCGTTGTTGTGTGATTAAGTTCATATAAAGCAATTAAAAGTATGGTTCTATCTGACCTATAAAGCTTTTCAAAACTATAACCTTTTAAATTTTTTTCAAGAATTTGTTTTAAGCTTTCAAAATTTTTAACAACACCAAAACATATATCTTTTGCAAAAGATATATCTTCGTCATCTAAATTCCACTCTTTTTGCATTTCAGAAAGAGAAGTTTGCCACTGCTCATCATTATCAAAGCTTTTTAATCCAAACAATATTTGATATGCTTTTTCTCTTGCATTTTTTCTGCTCATTTTAATTCCCTCCAACAAAAATAAACCCTCTTAAAAAGAGGGAATATTTTATTTTTTGTTTTCAACAAACTCAACGCCCATAACTCTAACATTTATTGAACTTATTGACATATTTATCATAGACATAATTCCTGTTTTAACATTTTCTTGAACTCTAAACGCCACATCTGCAACATTATAGTTTGAATATATGTTTAAATAAATATCAACTATTAAACCATCTTTTGTGTTTGAAACGTGAACGCCTTCATAATAATTTTTTGAAAATAACTTTTTAAAAAAATTACCACCAAAATTAGCGCAAAGCGAAGCCACTCCGCTTATTTCTTTTGCTGCTAAATTTATTATTGACAACAAAATATTTTTATTATAAGTTACCAAACCGTCACTTGCAACATTCTGAGTTTTTAGATTCATATATAAATACTTCCTCTTTAAATATACAAAAAGTATAACATATATTTTTTTTTAGCGCAACTATTCAACGGGTATAATTTTTATATTATCTATAGATTTTGAAGTTTGCTGTTGAACAACTTCAACAATTTGAGCCACTTGAGCTTCGGTTAGCTCAGCTCCTTTAACCATAACATTAACATAGTTATCCGTAAAAGACACCACTGCATCATTAAAGCCTTTTGCCAAAATATAACTTTCTAAAACAAGTTCTTGTTCTTGTTTTGATGCCATTAAATTTAAATTTGTTTGTGCTTCTTGTTTTGCTTCTTGTGTTGAGTTTTCGCTTTCAATTATTGCTTTATAATAAAGTGATTGTTGTTCTCTTGCTGTGTTTCTATCAATTCTGTAAGCCTCAAAAAAGCTTTGAGATGATGTTTGCACAGTTTGTGTTGATGTTGTTGAAATTGCTTGTTGATTTAGTGTTAAATTTAAAAATCCAGTTAAAACAAGTAGCGCCACCATTGATGTTAAAACTATTATTTTCTTTTTTTTAGTAAACATAATAAATTCTCCTTTTAATTTCCTTTAAAAATTTCCACTTGATTTGATTCAACCAAAAGCAGTGCCTGCACGGCTTTTAATAAGTCTAACTTAACTCTTATGTTGTCTGCCCCTTGTGCAACAACAATAACTCCTTTTATCTCTGGCAAAATTTCCATTAAAACAATTGGATTTGTTGCCCCATTTTCAGTTATTAAAATTGGCTCCGTGCTAACTGTTGTTGTTTCTGATTCATTTGTCCCACTTGATGTTGAATTTTTTGTTGAGGTTGTTTTTTCATCTTTTTGATTGGCAAGAACAAGTTCTGTTACTCCATTAAAAGTTATCATAACTTTAACTTCTCCAGCTCCACTGATTTTTGACAAAGTGTTTTCTAACCTTTGCTCAAGTTCTTTGGCATAAACTGAAGTTGAGGAACTGCCTGAAGTTTGTGTTACGTTTTTTGAAGTTTTTGAAGTGGATTTAAAATCATAAAAGTAAATAAATATTATTAAAACAGTTAAAAACAAAACAAGAATTAGCTTTATGTGTTTTATGCTTTTTAATTTTTGAAACCACTTAAACTTATTTAAAAAATCAAACTTAATCATTAAAAATCACCTGCTCCTCTTTAATTCCAGTTTGTTTTATAAGCAAGATTTTTATAGCCTCATATTTATTTATATGCTGATTTTTTTCTGCTAGAACCAAACCTGTTAAATCGACAAAAATAGTGTTAATCTTAAAGCCATTTAAGTTATCTGCCCAAATTGTTATTTTTATGTTTTTAAATCCTTCATTAAAAAGAAACTTTTCTAAATCTTTTTCCGTTTGATTTTTTTGTTGCTCAAAAACAACATTTTGATATTCTTCATTTAATTTTACTGAGCTATTTATAAAAGAAAAATCTAAATCATTTTTAATTATTTTTGGGAGCGGGCTAACCAAAACAAAAATGAGTATTAAAGACATAATGCTTTTAATATACTTTTTTGTTGTTCCATCGCTTAATATTAAGTCTAAAACAATAGAAAACAAAACAACTCCAACAACGCTTAACAAATAACCTGAAACTTCACTCATATCCAACCTCATTTAAACTATGTTTGCCATACATAAAATTAATCCAACAGTTATCACAAACATAAACAAAACACCCAAAACAATCATAATTAAAAGGCTTAAAGTTTTTGAAACTTGATACAAAAAATTGGGTATAGTGCTATCACCTATTGGCTCTAAAATCCCCGCTGTTAATTTTAACAAAAGCATAAAACAAATTATGCTTATAATTGGAATTATAACACTTGAGCAAATAAGCAAAATTCCAGAAACCCCCACTGCGTTTTTTATTAAAACACTTCCTGCCATTGCAATATTAAACCCGTCAGATAAATAACCTCCCAAAATTGGCACATAACTTTTTAATGCAAATTTTGTGGCTTTTATTGAAACACTGTCAAAACTCCCCGCAACAATCCCCTGAAGAGATATAGCTCCTAAAAACACGCTAAACGAAATTCCACAAATCCATTTCAGTGCACTAGACAAAAAAGAAATTAATTTGTTTAGTTTTATTGAATCTGAAAAATTGTTGATTATGTTTAAAACAAACATAAAAACAAAAATTGGCATAACAACAAACACAAAAACATTAACAACAATGTTAGCGAGTATTGCCACAACTGGCTGAAATATTCCAACTGAAACGCTCCCTCCAACGCTTGCAAGGCAAGTTAACAAAATAGGAAAAATTATGTTCATTTCTGTCTGCATTGTTTTTAACGAGCTTTTAACCGTTCCAAAAAGTGACACAACAACTGAAATAATAATTAAAGAAGCAACACCAAAGCAAACAAAATTTATTATTTGAGACACTCCATTTTGTGAAACACTGCTTTTAAAACTTCCTATAATATTGCATAAAACAGTTATTATAACTATTGTTATTAAAAGAGGCAAAAACTTTAAAATATCACTAAAAAAAGTGGAAAACAAAGCACCAAAAAAACTTTGATAATCATTTTGAAAATCACCATTTAAAATTTTTTGTGTTTTGTCTAAAAAACTATTAGAACCAAACGCTTTTTTACTGTTTTCATCCAAATCATTTAAAATATCTTGAAGCTTTGAAAAGTCAACGCTATTTAGCTGCTCAAAAGTGGCATCTTCCAATTCTTTTTGTATGTCTTCTTGCTTTTCTTCATCATTTTCAGTGGCAAAAACAGTTGAAGCTGTTGGCACCCAAAAAATCATTAAAAACAGCAAAAAAACAAAAATAATCTTACTTTTCATGGCATTATACTCACAATTAACTCAATTAGTGAGGTTATTATTGGAATTGCCATAACAAAAATAACAAGTTTGCCTGCCAAAAGAAGCTTGCCTGCCATCGCTAAGTTTCCGCTATCTTTGCATAAATTGGCACTAAATTCAGTTATATAACCAACTCCAATCATTTTGATTAAAATGGTAAAAAGTTTTGAATCAAGATTTGTTATTTCCATAATATAATTAAAAAGCCCAAAAACATCCTCAATTAGGTCTATTATGTAAAAAAAGACAAAAACACCACCCGCTAAACCCACAATCATTGCTATGTCGGGCTTTGTTGGCTTTATTAACAATATGCTTATTGTTGTTATTAAACTTATTCCAATAATCTTAAAGATGATTTCCAAAACTTTTCACCACCGTTAAAACAAATAAAAAAGATGTCCAACACTTTCAAACAAACCACTTATCATATCAACAATCATCGCAAGAACAACAATTAGTCCTGATAAGCTCACCAAAGTTGCAATTTCTTCTTTGCCAGATTGTTTTAAAATTTGGCAAATAACAGAAACCAAAACTCCAATTCCAGCAATTTTTAAAATTACTTCAACATCCATTTTTCACCTACAACAAAATAATAAAAACAAACATCGAAAAACAAATTGTAAGATTAAATTTTAGTTTGCTTTTTTTAAATTCAAAATTTGTTAAATTGTTTATTTTATTCTTTAATTTTTCTTTATAATTTTGTATTTCTTTTATCTCTGTTTCACTGTTTGCTCTGCCCAGTTTTTGAAAAAACAAAAATATCTCTGTTTGCTCATTTTGCGTTAAAAAATTTTGCTCATTTAAAAACTTTTGAAGTGTTTTGTTTTTAAAGTTATTTAATAATTCTTGAAAACTGGATTTATAATTTTGTTTATCTAAAATGTTTTTTATATTATTTTGAAAAAAGCCTATTTCTGTTTCAATTTCTTCGCAAAAACTTAAAAAATCATTATAAAACTGTATTTTTTTGTGCGTTTTTCTAAAATAAAGATATCCTATCAAAATAATAAACAAACTTATTAAAATAACAACAAAAAGCTTCATTTTAAATCCTTTCGCTCACACAAATTTTGTCGGCATTAAAAACCCCTTCAAAAGTTCCCGTTCCATTTCTGTTAGACAAAACAACAAATCTTTTAAAAACCCTTAAAGATAGCAAGTTTTTAAAAGAAGGTTTTAAAAACAAATCATTTAAGTTTGTGGCGTGTGCTGTTGCAATTATTTTTACCCCAGAACCTATTGCATAATTTAAAGCCAAAATATCTTCTTCTTTTCCAAGCTCATCCATCAAAACAGCAGACGGGCAAAGTGTTCTTATTCCGTTTTCTAATCCAAATTTTTTGCTTGCATAAGAATAAACATCAACATTTCCAACAAAAAACGAAGGCTTTCCGTTAACCAAATTTGCAATTTCATTTCGCTCATCAATTAAAAGTAAGTTTTTTTCAATATTTTTGTTTGAAAGCTGAAAACACAAATCTCGCAAAAAAGTGGTTTTTCCCGCCCCCGGCGGAGCTATTATCAAAGTGTTAAAAACTCCATTATCATCAAAAAGATAAGGAAGAGCTTTTAGTGAACAATTTGCAACTTGATGAGGAATTCTTATGTTTATGGAAGAAAAATTTTTTATCGTTTTTATTATGCCATTTTCAGTTATAACTTCACCGCATATTCCAATTCTCTGCCCATTTGTTAAAGTTACAAATCCAAGCTTAAGTTCTTCGTTGTGAGCATAAACAGAACATTCACAAGCCTTAAAAACAATGTCTTGCATTTCTTCAAATGAACAACTTAAAGCATATTCCGAACTGTCAACAATGCCGTTTTCACCCAAATAAAAGTTTGTTCCATAGTCTATCATAATTGGCATTTTAACTCTTATTCTTATTTCTCTTAAACCTTTTGGATTGAGTTCATTTAATGCCCGTGAAATTCTATCTGGCAAAATTCCTTCTAACATAACTTTTTTCTCCCCTAACTAATATATGGACAAGCCACTTTTGTTAGAACAAAAAATTAACACATCAATTTTTAGATATAAAAAAGTATGCACCTATAGCCCATTAACTTTAAAAACATATAAAAATAAAAAGAACCACAAAGTTCTTTTTTGTCTAAATGAATGAATTATAATAAAATTTAACCTTAAAAACTTAATTCATTAACTGATTTTAAAACTGAAAAATTAAATTCTATTTCTTTAGATAAACCTTCTAAAACACTTTTTGAAGTTGTTTTAAAAATCATAAATTTTTTATAAATTTTTAATTTTATTGTATATAAACAATGGCAGTTTGGCGAAAATTTGCAATAATCCTCATAACTGCAGAATACATTAAGCCAACACAATAAATAATTGACGCTGCCATAACAGAATTTATAAAAACAATCCCCAAAACGGCAATAACAAAATATCCAACACCTTCAATCATTTTCATTTTCCAGTGTGATTCCATTTTTTTCATTTCTAGAGCACGCATAATTGATATAAATCCCCAAAATAGATACATTCCAAGCAAATAAATCATTATATAAATATGCTGAATATCAAACAAAGTTGAGGTGAATATTCCCAAGTTTAAGTATATAATTCCATAATAAAATATGCCTTTTCCACCAACCATATATTTTGCCATTTTAAAATAAAAATATAAATACTTTATGCCTTTTAAAATAAGTCCAAAACCAATAACAAAAACAATAACAACATGCCCAACTTCTGGGTCAGTTATCATAAAGTATGAAATCATCAAAACAAGCAAAGCCCAAATGATACTAAAAGTTTTTTTCAAAGTGTTCATTTTTCGCCTCCTTTAATTGTTTTTAAAAGAGCAAAGTATTCTTTCATACCCTTTAACCCGTTTTTTTCATAATCAACAGAAATCCCAGCAAGTGGATTTTTTGATTTATAAATTCTGTTTGTTACCATACTTTTTTGAGCAAGGGCAGCCAAAATAAATCTTCCCAAATATGTATTGCTTTTTTCACTAGATTGAACATATTCTTTTTCATACTTAAACAGTTTAAAGCTTTCTATTTTTTCATTAGAAAGCATCTCTCCAAAAGCCTTCCAATCTTCGCTCATACTAAGCCTTCTTACTTTTAAAATATTATTTATCCTTTCTTTATATTTTTCAACATCTTCAAAAGCATATGTATTCTTTTTAAATGATTTTATCTCACCCCTAAAAAACTTGAATGCATAAACCATTTGGCAAAAAGCATTATAATAATCTTTTGGGTTATCTTTTATTATTTCTTCATAATTTTTCCATGCGGGCATATATTTATAGCGCATAAAACCATAATCAGGCAAATGCCCAGCTCTGCCATGCCCAAGATTCATTATGGCATTTTCATCTGCTTGAAGCATACTGCATGTGAAAATATTCTTTTTGAGGTCATCTGGCTTAAAAGGACTGTTTCTAAACTTTAATTTTCTTTCTTCTAGGCCATTTTTGCCCTCAACAAGTTCCACAAACCCGCTTGGACTGTTTATAACCAAAGAAGGAGTGCCAGCAAAATAACGATGTGCCCAAGTGTCTGCCAAAATATGAACTGAAAGCCCAATTGCCTCTAGCCCTTTGTCTTTTGCTAAATTTATTGTATCAACCAAAAGGTCACTGTTTGTGTCACAAATAAGGCGATATTTATACAAATATTTTTTGGGAACCTTTTTATCTGGCGTCCTATTTAGGTCATATGGCAAAAAATGAAAAGAAGCCCAAATACGAGTTATTTCTTGAAGTCCTAAAACATCTTTTCTTATGTCCATCATTTCAAGTGAAAGTTGCGTTGTTGCAGCTTGTGTTGGTCCGCCAATTTTTGTTAAAAAAGTTTTTGAACACAAATCAACAAGTTGAGCGCCATAACAAATTTTTAAACAATCCTCATGATTATAACCTGCTATATATGCCGCACAATAAGTTGCATAATAATGGAAATCTTCTTGCACTACTACATCACCTCCTCGTTTTTTTGTTTGTTATCATTTTTAGAGCCATTATCCTGTTTTTTTAACTTCCTAATTTTTAAGGAGCAAATTATAATATCAACAAGAGCATAAACAACAACAAAACTAAATCCTGCAGAAATAAATGCCTCAATAATTGATAATGCTGATATTTCATATAAAAATGCTTGAATTATCGCGAAAATCGAGCTAATTCCCAAAACCACAGCTGTAATTATTGCAACAACCACATAAAAAATATTACGCCTTTTTCCTCTTGCCTCGGCTCTAGCTGAAAATCCAACAAAACAGCCCAAAATAGCTTCAATAATAGTGAAACCAAAAATTAGCAAAAAGTTTATCCACGCAAGCTCTTGATTTGTGTTAAAAATATCTTCAATCACAAAACGCCACATTGGATCCACAACAAAATAAATAACAAGTTTTATCGCATCTAAAAGTGAAAACACAATAACCGCTGTTCCACTAATTAAAAAATTGCTTAACAGCTTCCTTTGATTTGATTCCATATTTTTCTCCTTTGTTTTTAATATATCATAAAAAATTAAAAACAACAACTTATTAACAAACTAAATTAAAGAAAACCTAACAAAAACAGTTTGCTCATCTTCTGCTGGATAAAAATATTCATATTTTTGGTTCCCTTTTTCTGCCCTGATTTTATCAACAATTCCACTTGAAAGCATTTCTTTAGCAAATTTTTTTGCGTTGTTGTTTTTGCCTGTGTAATAAATGTTAAAAGTTATACTCATACAAACTCCCATAAAATTTTTTATGTTTTAATTTTTTAAAAAACTCTCTAATTCATCATATCTTTTCCAGTTTTCTTAAAACTACTATTTTTTTGTTTAAAAACTTAGCTCATTATAACATAAAGCTTTTAAAATGTCTTAAATTTATAACAAAAAAACTTAGTTAAACTAAGCTTTTTAATTTTAATTTGATTTTTTCTTGTTTTTGATTGTTTTTAACCTTGCCGTGTTTTCTAATTCATTGTTTGAAAGTTTTTGTTCAATTCTTTTTATTTGCGACTCATATTGAGGAATCAAAACATTTTCTAAAGCCTTTGTTCTTCGCTTGCATTTTTCTATTTCATCCGCCAAAACATAAGCGCTTTTTTCTGTGTTTGAAAGCTCTATTATTTTTGGAAACAAATCTAAAAATCTTTTTGTAACCAAATCAAACTGAAAACTTGATGAAAGTGGAGAATAAGCTGTTTTTTTTGATATTTTTCCTTCAATTTCATTGTTTGGGCATATTGCTCCCATATTTGATATTTCATCAAATTTTAGTGAAATTTGCTCACTCGAAATGGTTAAAAGCAAGGCCACTTCTTCTTCACTTAAATTCATCATAACATTTTGAAAATCTTTTAATATACTTTTAAATTCTTTTTCAACCTCTTGCCTTTTATCTCTTGTTTCTTTTAAAACTCTATAAAAGATTTTTATAAGTCCACTTGTTTTATCTTTTAAAAGCCCGTGACCTTTTAATGCCACTTTCACTTTTTCACGAACTTTTCTAAGCTCCATTCTGTTTGGATTTATGTTTGTGTTTTCCAAATTAATCTTCCTCCAACAAAATGTTTAAATTTTTGTCTTTTATTCTTTTTAATTCGCCCCTAGGAAAATCTTTTAAAAGTTTCCAACCAGTTTTTAACGTGTTTTCGATGCTTTTGTTTTCATATTCTCCTTGATTTATGAACTGATTTTCAAAATTATCAGAAAATTTAGCGTATTTTTTATCCATGGTTGAAATTGCATTTTCACCCAAAATTATTGAAAGATTTTTTGCATTTTTTCCTCTTGAATAAGCATAAAAAAGTTGATTTAAAAGGTCGCTATGATAACTTTTTGTTTTGTCTTGCCCAATGCCTTTGTCTTTTAGCCTTGAAAGTGAAGACAAAACATCAATTGGCGGATATATGCCTTTTTTGTATAAATCCCTTGAAAGCATAATTTGCCCTTCAGTTATATATCCAGTTAAATCTGGAATTGGGTGAGTTTTATCGTCATCCGGCATTGTTAAAATTGGAATTTGCGTTATGCTACCCCTTTTCCCCTTAACTCTTCCCGCTCTTTCATATAAGCTGGCAAAATCTGTATACATATATCCAGGGTATGCCCTTCGTGCTGGAATTTCATCTCTTGCGCTTGAAATTTCTCTTAATGATTCAGCATAATTTGTTATATCGGTCATAACAACAAGAACTTGCATATCAAGCTCAAAAGCCAAATATTCAGCAATAGTTAGTCCAATTCGTGGAGCTGAAATTCGTTCAACACTTGAGTCGCTGGCAAGATTTATAACAGAAACAGTGTTTTTTATTGCACCAGTTTTTTTGAAATCTTCTAAAAAATAACTTGCATCATCATTTGATATGCCCATAGCAACAAAAACTATGGCAAATTGTTCATTTTCACCCAAAACTTTTGATTGCCTAACAATTTGTGAGGCAAGATGAGAGTGTGGAAGTCCGCTTGCGGAAAAAATTGGCAATTTTTGCCCTCTAACCAAAGTGTTTAAGCCATCAATTGCTGAAATACCTGTTTGAATAAACTCGTTTGGATAATCTCTTGCCACTGGATTTATTGGTCCTTGATTTACATCAATAAATTTATCTGGAATAATTTCTGGTCCGCCATCACTTACCTTGCCCAAACCATTAAAAACTCTTCCAAGCATATCTTTTGAAACACCAACTTCAAGCCCTTTGCCCAAAAATCTTATTTTGCTTTCTTGCAAATTTAGGCTGTTTGCCGAATCAAAAAGTTCAACAACTGCTGTTTCATCATAAATTTCAAGAACTTTTCCATATCTAACACCACCATTTTTTTCAACAATTGTCACAAGCTCGCCAACCATAGCGCCTTTTATGTCACTAACAAGAATAATTGAACCACTGGCCTCTTTTATGGTTTTATAATATTTTATCACTCCTTTTCCTCCTTTTTGTTAAGCATTAAAAAATCAGACTTTATGGCGCTTATGATATCATCTATTTTTTCTAATTCTTCTTCTTTTGTGTATTTCATTGTTCCAATTAGCGCTCGTGAAGGAAGGTCGATAATCTGCTCATATGTGGCGCCTTTTTCTATTGCCTCTTTAGCCTGACAAGCAAACTCACAAACACATTTAAGCATTTTGTCTTGTTTTTTTAGTGAGGTATAAGTGTCTATTTCATCAAAAGCGTTTTGATGCAAATAATCTTCTCTAATAATTTTTGCAACATCCAAAGTGGTTTTATCTTTATCTCCCAAAACATCAAATCCCATTAAAGACACAACATCATCAAGTTCTTTTTCTTCTTGCAAAATTTTCATTAAAAGATTTTTTCTATCCAAAAACTCATAAGATAAATTTTGAGCATAATATGACTTTAAGTTTGTAACATAACCAGAATAACTAATCAGCCAATCTATTGCTGGAAAGTGCCTTTTATAAGCCAAGCTTGAAGAAAGCCCCCAAAACACTTTAACAATTCTAAGAGTTGCCTGAGACACTGGCTCACTAAGGTCGCCTCCTTGAGGAGAAACGGCACCAACACAAGAAACTGAACCAACTCTTGTTTCTTGCCCTAAAGTTTGAACATTCCCCGCCCTTTCATAAAAGCTTGCAAGCCTACTTCCCAAATAGGCTGGATAACCCTCTTCTCCTGGAATTTCTTCCAGCCTTCCACTCATCTCACGCAAAGCCTCTGCCCACCTTGAAGTTGAATCTGCCATAACAATAACATTATAGCCCATATCCCTATAATATTCTGCTATGGTTATTCCAGTGTAGATGCTGGCTTCTCTGGCAGCCACTGGCATATCTGAAGTGTTTGCAATTAAAATTGTTTTTTCCATAAGTGATTTTTTTGTTTTAGGGTCTAAAAGCGTTGGAAATTCTTGCAAGACGTCAGTCATTTCATTGCCACGCTCTCCGCACCCAACATAAACCACAACATCAGCATCACTCCACTTGGCAATTTGATGCTGAACAACAGTTTTTCCGCTTCCAAATGGCCCCGGAATAGCAGCAACCCCACCACAAGCTAACGGGAAAAATGTGTCGATAACTCTTTGCCCTGTTGTTAATGGTTTTGTGATTTCAATTTTCTTTTTGAAAGGCCTTTTTATTCTTATTGGCCAAAAAGAACTTAAACAAACATCTTCCACTCCGTTTGAAGTTTTTATTTTTGCCACAACATCCAAAACAGAAAACTCTCCTGATTTTATGCTTGTTAATTTTCCGGAAACATTGTTTGGAACCATAATTTTATGCTGTATTATTCCGCTTTCTTGAACATAACCCAAAACATCTCCCGCAAAAACACTTTCACCAACTTTTTTTTGAGCAACAAACTCCCATTTTTTGTCACTAGAAAGTGTTTGCACTTTAACCCCAGTTTTTATGCGGTCACCACAGCTTTCATAAATGTCGTTTAGTGACCTCCCAATGCCATCAAAAACATTGCCAATAAGCCCTGGGCCAAGCTGAATGGATAGTGGCTTTTGGGTGTTTTTAACAATATCCCCAACTTTCAAGCCATCGGTGTTTTCATAAACTTCAATTGAAACCTTATTGCCATGTATTTCAATAATTTCACCAACAAGTTCTTTTTCAGACACCAAACAAACATCAAAAAGCTTTGCGTCCATAATATTTTCGGCCACAACAAGCGCTCCTGAAACTTTGATTATTTTTCCTTGCATTTCTCCTCCTATTATATTTCAAGCCCTAAAGAAATTTTTGCTTTTTTGCTTAAATTTTTGTATGCAAAACCATTTTCTTCACTTAGCGATGGCAAACACAAAACAATTGGATATAACTTGCTTTCATATTCTTTTAGTTCTTCTTCCAAAAATTTTGCAAGCGTTTCTGTTAAAAATATAATTTTATATGTTTTTAAAGCCTCAAAAAAGGTTTGTTTTGCTTGTTCTTTTGAAACATAAAAAATTTCCGCTCCAACAAGCTTAAAAAGCATATATTCTTTTAAATCTGAAATAACAGCAATATCACTTTTCATAAACTCTCCTTAAATTTGAAAATATATTTTTTCTGTTTTCACCAATTTTTAGCCCATCAAAAATAATTTTTAAATTTTTTGTTTGAATTATTTCTAAATAACAATATCTAATGTATGGCAACAGCCCATTTAAATCATATTTTTTGTCATCAAAAAAAGTTAGTGGAAAACAATCCATCAAAAAATCAAATTTTTGAAAAGGTTTGTTTGCCATTTTTGCTTCAATAATTATCTCCACAACATTTTTAAATGAAGAGAATTTGCTGTCACTTAAAATTTTTGCATAATCATCATAACATAGATTTTTAAAAACTTCGTCACTCAAACTTCCGCCATCTATTTTTGTGAGTGAAAACATTTTTTCATCACGAATTCTTAAAGCTAGTTCAATATTTTTTAAATCACTCATATAATTTACGCATTCATACAGCTCTTTTGAAACTTTTGAAAGCTCTAGTTTTTCTTTATACAAAGTTTTTTTAAACAAATTGTCCACAAAAAATGGTGATTTATCTTCACTATGCTCTAAAACATCTAAAAGTTTTTTCATATATGGCGACAGCCCTTCAGAATTGTTTTGCATAAGATTTTTTTCTAGTGTTGAAATTTTTATATAACCTTGTGGCTTTAATTTTGTTTTTGGATAATTTAATTTTATATAAAAATATAAACTTTCTAAGTTGAAATAATCATAATCAAGCAAAAAAAACTTTGTTAAATCAGTGTTTATGCTTTCTTTCATTAAAAACTCTATAAACTCTTTTTCTTTCCTGTTTGTTATTTGATATAAATCTGAAAAACTGTTTATTTGCTCACCTTTTAAAAGTTTTAAATCTAAAAGATTTTTGTGAACATCTTCAAGTGAAGCACTTTTGGAAAGCATCTCTAAACTTTCTTTAGACAAAAGTTTTGCTTCTTTTGCTTTGCTTCTTGCATTAAAATATGTTTTTTCCATAAACCACCTAAAATAGTTGTTTAGCAATTTGATAAAATGAATTTTGATACTTGTCTTTTATGAGGCCTTCAAAAGAAAAATCTTGTTCACACTTCAAAGACGCAATTATAACTCCGCCTGATATATCATTTGAAACATCTTTTATTTTTAACTTTTTTTGTTTAAAAACAGAAAGCTTTTCAACACGCTCTTTTTCACCTTTTTTGTTTGAAACAATAAGTTCATCATTGTTTTCAGCAAACTTTGTTAAAATATTTTCAACAAACAAAATTTCATCTTTTGCTGGCAATTTTTTAAGTTTTTCAAGTGCCAAATCAAAAACAGACAAAAGTATTTGTTGTTTTGCACTCAAAACAACCTGATTTTGTTCAAGAAAAGATATATCTTTTTCATTTTTTAGCAAATTTTCAAGCTCGTTTTTTAAAAGTTTTTTTTCAGAATTAAAAAACTCTTTTTCTTGATGCTCTTTTTCTTTTAAGATATTTTTAGCTTTTTGCTGAGCTTCTTTTTTTATGCTTTCTTTTTGTTTGTTTGCATCAACAATAATTTTTTGAACAAATTTTGTTTCTCTTTCCATTACACCACCACCGATAAAAGCAATATAGACACAACAAGTGCTAAAATTGTGTAGGTTTCAATCATTGCTGGAAAAAGAAGTAGCTTTCCTGAAAGTGATTCATCTTTTGCTATTGCATATATGCTTGCAACAGAACATTTTGCCTGATAAATTGCCGCAACAAATCCAACAACAGTTAATGGAAGCAATGCAAAAAACAAACTAAGCCCTTGATTAACCGTTTCTATTGATGGCAAATAGCTTTGCGCTAATATTGCCATAACAAATCCATAAATTCCGTTTGTTGCTGGAAGAACAACAAACACCAAAACTTTGCTGAATTTTTTTGGGTTTTCAGCCAAAACCCCAGCTCCTGCTTGCCCAGTTTTGTAAAGTCCAATTGCCGAACCACATCCACAAGCAAACACGCACAAAGCAATTCCTATTATTGCTATAACATAACCTGTCATTTTCTTTCCTCCTCAAAATCTAAAATTTTTGTATGTTTTTGCTCCACACAAAATGGCTTATAAAGCTCCCCTTCACCATTATAAAATTTTCCAAAATATTCAACATACTGAAGTCTGGTGTCGTGAATATATGCCCCCAAAGCTCCCATTGCAATGTTGAACGAATGCCCAATAAGCATAATTATAAATCCAAAAATATATCCAAGTGGTGAAGTCATCACCGAAAGCCCTATTTCATTAAATTGTTGCCCAATAATAGCGCCTGATAGCATCAGCCCAAAAAGCCTAGCATAACTTAAAATATCTGAAAACAAATTTATAATTCCATAAAGTGCTGAAAAGCTTTTTGTGAATTTTGTAAATCCTTTGCTGCCAATGCCAGCCAAAATAACTCCTGTGCCAAGACCTATGAGCATAACAATCAATCCTGGCGTTTTTATTGCACTCAAAAATTTAAGAAGTGAATCACTTGCTGAAATATTGAAAAAGTCAACCATAAACTTTGATGCACACATAACAAGTCCAACCAAAAACAGCACCCAAGCGATTCCATTAACAAGACCCGGCAAAATTTGTTTATGCTTAAAATAATTTATTCCTCTTAAAAGATAACCAAAAGCTATTTGAACTATTCCCATAAGAAGGCATATTAAAAGTAGTGTTATTGCGTCCTTTTGAGGGTCGGGCATAACCCCTTGAGGAATGAAACTTAACATTTCGTGATTAAATCCAAACACCGAGCCAAATAAAGCTCCCCAAACTATCGTAAAGATGCCCGCTGTTCCCAAAAGATTCCAAAGTTTTTTAGAACCAGATGAAAGACTATTTTTGTTTGCTAAACAAAAGCCCAAAACACATAAAACTATTCCATACCCAACATCAGCCACAATAAATCCAAAAAATATCATAAAAAACAAGAACACCGACCATGTTGGGTCAACATCACGATAGTTTGGAACAGAATACATATTAACAACAAATTCTGCTTGTTTTGTTATTTTGCTTCCAACAATTTTTGTTGGAGGGTTGTCTGATTTTTTTATCTTTTGTTTTTCTATCAAAAGATTTTCAAACTTTTTATTTAAATGCTCAACCAAAGCCTTCTCTTCTTTTGCCTCAACATAACAAACAAGTGAAAATGTTTTGTCTGTTTTTTGCATCAAACTTTCTTTGTTTAATTTTTCTAGCCTATAAAAAACATAGTCACAAAAAATCTTTAAATCGCTCAAATGTTTTGAATAGCTTTTTAAAACACCATAAAGCTCTGCATTTTTGCGCTCATATTGTTCTATTAATAAATCAAGCTCTCTTATTTTGCTTTCATAAACTTTTTGCATTTCCGGCCCCAAATATTTGAAAGAAAAATATATTTCAACAATGCCTTCGCTTTCTTTTTTAAGCTCAACCCCATTTATTTTTAAAAGTTCATCTTTTATGCTTTCAAAAGAGTTTTTATCCAGCTGAAATTCTAGCTTTAAATCTTCACTTTTTATGAACATATAATTTTCAATTTGTTCATCACTATCTTCTTTTAAAAGCAGTTTGTTTATTTTGTCTAAAATAATTTTTAATTTTTCTTCATTTATTGAAAATTTTATTTCTTTTTTCTTTGAAACAGACAAAAACTTTTTGATTTCATTTGGAATCATTTGATTTTTTTCTTTTTTATATTTTTTTATTAACCCATAATTCCTAACAATTTCATCCAAACACTTTGATGCTTCATCAACCAAATTTAAATTTGTGTCAAACTTTTCTCGCTCAGCCAAAAATTCTTTAAAAGAGCACTCTTTTCTTTCTTTGTTATCACAAATTTCTTCAAGAGCTAATAAAACTTTTTCTGTTTTGTCTGCAACTTTGTTTAAATTTGTTATTTCTTCACTATTTTCAAACTTTTTTGCGCCGTCAATCATTGTGCATGCTTTTATATCACATTTTCCAAGCCGTGATATTTCATCCAAAATATCATCTTTTTCGTTTAAAAAGCCCATTAAACAGAGTTTTGTCATTTTTGCTATTGCCATATTTCCAAAATCTCCCTTACAATCTGTTCTGCAATTTTTTCTTTCTTTTTATCATATTTTTCTTGAAGAGCGTTAACTTGCGCTTTTGAACTGTTTTGCATTTCATCATTTATTTTTGTTTTCTCTTCCAAAAAAATTTGATTATTTATTTCTTTTTCATCATTCAGCTTTTTTAACGTTTCTTGCCTTAATCCATCTGCTTTTATGATTGCCCCATTAACAATTTGCATAGCTTCATCTTGAGCTTTTTCAACTATTTTTTGAGCTTCTTGTTCTGCCAGCAAAATATTTTGAAAAGTTTTTTCAATATTTTCCATATTCCCCCACTTTTTAAACTATAAATAGTTTAACAAATTTGCTTTTTAAAAGTCAAACAAAATTGTTATATATAAACATTCATTATTTTAACTTTTTTGCTTAAACGTATACTATTTTAAAAAATATTTAAAAAAATTTGACTATTTAACAAAAAAATAAATTATCTGCATAATTTATTCCTTTTTAATTTTTTAAATTTTATTTATTTTTTATATTTTTATTAAACAAATCCAATAAATTTAAAAATTTGTCAGGCAAAAAAGATTTGCATTTATTTTTTATTTCAATAAGAATTTCCTATAATATCTCCAACATAAAATCCATCCATAATTATCTCCTAAAAACAGCCAAAGCGCCTTGCTTTTATAGCTTATTTAATATTTGATTTTATTTGTAATTGCCATATATTCTTCAAAAAGCTTTAAGCATTCATCATGATCAACTTGCTTTAATCTATCACTCATCTTTTTTGTTGATATAGACAAATTTTTATAAAAAATCTCATCTCTAAATCCAATTAAATCATTTTCTTTTATTGAACATCCATAGTATATCATATTAATGTTTGCCCACAAAATTGCACCAAGGCACATTGGGCAAGGTGCTCCAGTTGTGTAAATATCAGCACCCTTTAAATCAAAATTTTTCAACTTTTTGCACGCATCTCTTATTGCAGAAATTTCGCCATGGCAAGTTGGGTCATTATTTAAAACAACACGGTTATGTCCCTTTCCAACAATAACTCCATCTTTCACAACAACAGCACCAAAAGGTCCACCATGCCCACTGCGTATACCTTTTCTTGCTTCATTGATTGCTATTTTCATATATTTATTCATAATTTTCCCCTAGTTAAAAATATCATTTATTACCTAATTTTGCAATTAAAAAATTACAACCAATATCATACATTTCATTTTCAATTTCTTTTTCGCTCATAAAATTTCACTTTCATATTATGAAAAATAACAAAAAATGAGCTAATTTTTGCTCATTTTTTAATGCAAATTTTTACTTTGGATGTGTGGCTTTATAATAAACAAATAAAGTTTTTTTATTATGCTTTTATTTTTTTAAATCGAATTTTTTAGCTAATAAAGTTATAATTTGTTTTGCATAATTTAAGCGTCTATAATTCTTTATTTTATAAACACATGTCACGCCAACAGAATTTCTAGACCTTTCTTGTTCAACCATATACTTGCTATTTAAACTATCAACATCCACATCATAATAAACGCATAATGTTTTGTCTTTTACTGCAAATTTCAAAATGGTTTCTCTGCCTAATTTGATATATTCAAATCGTTTACCCATAATTGCTTTTGTGCCATTGTATGATAAAATTTCTTTCTTAAGCTCAATATAAACAGGTCTAATTTTATCATTTAATCCAGCAAGCTCGTGGTTTTCAGTTAAATTATTATCTCCTAAATATTGCATTTCATCTTCAGCTTCAGCTTGTTTTATTGCTTTTTTGAGTTTTTTATTGTTAAGATAAATAATTAGATCTGCAACCCAAACGCAAACTGTTAAGAATGCTAAAACATACAAAGCAATGAATGGAGCATCAAAATAGTGGCTTGTTGCCGCCAAAAGCATTGGAAGCCCCACAACACTTAGAAGTTTTGTGCTTTTTTCTTTCTTAAGTTCTTTGCGTTTTTTAAGAAGCAATATCATCACAACAATTCCTGCAATCAAAAGCAAAATTGAGAAAACAAGGAATACTATTGATATAATGTTTGCGTTCTTTTCAATTTTTTTGTATGTTGTTTCTGCTTTTTGAATATCCTCAACTGCTGATTCTGGGAACAAAAGTTTTTGCTCGTCAGTTAAGTTTTCATATTCTTCTCTTGCTTTTTCAATAAGTGCTTTTGAGTCGTCATTATATTCAATTTTGCCAATGTCGTTTACTTTTTCAATAACGGCAAAAACTGTTTCAGCATTTTCAAGGTCTGTTACAAATGTGCTATCTACAAGTGCCTTTTGGTCAGTTGTAAGAGCATCGTAAGTTTCTCTTGCTTCAACAATCTTGTCTTTGCTGTCTTGAGAATTTTCAATTGTTCCAATGGCATAAACTTTATCCATTGACTCATAGGCTTTTTCATCATCAACAAGAGTGTTTAATGTGTCATCGTGGAATATAGATTTTTGATAAGGTGTTAAGTTGTTGTAATATTCTCTTGCCTCATCAAGAAGAGCTTCGCTTTCAGGGGTATATTCAACATCACCGATGTTGTTAACTTTTCCTGTTGCTTCGTCAACTTTATCGTAGTCAGTGTTTGCTTGTGTAAGAGTGGTGTAGTTTGCAACCAATGCTTTTTGGTCAGCTGAAAGTGCACTGTAAGCATTGTTTGCCACATCAATTTTGCCTTTTGAAGTGCTGTTATATTCAACATCTCCAATTGCATTAATTTTGTCCATTACGATTATTGCATTTTCATCATCTGTCAAAATCTTCAAAACATCTACTGGAAAAATTTGTTTTTGGTCAGAAGTAAGAGCATTATATGCATCTCTTGCACTTGACACTTTTTGTCTAAATTCTGGAGTGTCCTCAGAAGCACCAATTGCGTTAATTTGATTTACAACACTATTTACCGCATTGTAGTCAGCAAGAGCTTTTTCAAGCGATGCTACTTTTGCGCTGTCTACTGCATTTTGCTCATCTGAAGTTAAAGTATTGTCAAAATAATCTTTTGCTTCATCAATAAGTGCTTTGCTTTGAGTGGTGTATGCCATATTTTCAACTGCAACATCAATCTTTGTTTCGGTTACATTAACTTTTGCATCGCTTAATGCATTTTGAAGTTCTGTTACTTTTCCCGCAACATACTCACTTGTAACATTTGGATTGTCGATTCCATCAATTTTTACTTGATTTTTAACACTTTCAAGAGTTTGGGCAATAGCGCTGTAATCAACATCTATTGTGTCAAAATAAGTTACTACTTCATCAATTTTGTTTGCAAGAGCTGTTTTGTCAACTTCTGCAATTAAAACTTCAACTTTATTATTTATGGAAGCAGCATATTCGTTGTGGTTGTCATCTCCACTTGATTTGTAGAACACATAATATGTTCCAACCAACTTACCAGTTGAAATTTCTGCAGAAAATTCACTTGCTTCTGGAAGTTCTCCAGTTGTGTTTACTGCATAAAGCATATTTCCGTAATCAACAGTTCCAGCAGTAATAAGTTCTTGGTTTTCGTTTGTAAATTCAAGACCAGTTTTTGCTGTTGGAACAGTGCTAACAATAGATTCCGCCTTGTTTATAACTATTGTTTCGTTATGTCTATAAGTTGTGTAGCCGTCTTTTTTAACTTCAAAGTATATTGTATAATTTCCTGCATTGCTTTTCAAAAAGTTATTTGCATTTGTATTATTGCAAGTGCTTGCAGTGTTGCCATAATAAATTGTTGTGTCTTCAGGAGAAACAACATCAATTGTTATTCCGTGTGCTTCACCATCCCAAGTTCCTTCGTATCCACTTGAAGTAACAGACATGTCTATCGTCCAATAAGCATACAAAACTGTTGTGTTATTTGCTTCTTTCCAAAGGCCAACACCTTTTCCAAGGTCGTTATAGTATTGTTTGCCGTTTGGTGTTTGACTGCCATCAGCATTTTCTGTTGGAGCTTGTGTATAGTATCCACCAAAAGAATATGAATGCCCACCAGAAGATTCTCTTGTTGGAAATTGCTCACTAGTTAAATCTGGCAAGGTTGAATCATAAGTAAACTCAAAAGACGTAAGGCCACCAGTTCCGTTTGTAGAATCAAAAGTTGCTGTATATTTTAAAGCTTCCCATCTAGCATAAACTGTTGTTGCTTTGGTTAGGTCATAAGTTCCAACACCTTTTCCATCTTTATCAAAATATTGTTTTCCACCACTCTTTGCATCGTAGTAGCCTTGAAAACTATATCCGGTTCTTGTTGGAAGTTGTGTCAAATTTGGCATACTCATGGTTGATGTTGCTTTAACCGTGCCTTGACCTCCAGTTCCACCATTATCGTTCAAAGTTACATCAAATTCCATCAATTCCCATTGAGCATATAGTTTGACTGTCCAATTATCAACAGAAGTTGATGCCTTGTCCCAAGCACTTTTGGTTGCTGTCCCGTCTGCATTATAATATTTTGTTCCACCTGTCTCTGCATCAAAATAACCTAAAAATTTATAACCAGTTTTTGTTGGAGCAGTTATCTTTGAATATGAAAAGTAGTGCCACACTGATGTGCTATCTGATCCACCGCTTCCGCCCTTTTTGTCAAAATTAACAGTATAATTTCTTGCTACAGAAAGATCGCAATATCCTTGACTGATATATGCAGCACTTCCACTATTATTTTTAACAGTCCAAGTAACTGAATTGCCATTTCCTCCCTTAAGATCAGGATAAAAATTGTAAGAATCTCGAGTTGACGTATTAAGATTATATGAGACAGATTTAGTTCCAAAAGTTATACTCATAGTAACATCTAAATCTGGATATTTCGTTGGTTGATAAATCATTAATCTGGCATAAAGAAGACGATCAACATTTGGAATATTAGTCGCGGTCACAGTGTAAGTCGCTCCAGCGTTAATCATAATATTGTTAGAGTCGCCGGCAGCACCATTCCAAGAATAAGTAATTCCGTTGGTTGTGTTTGTTCCAGAACTCGCTGTTTGACTAGCAATAGATCGAGTATAACCTTGAACTCCTCCTGTGTTGTATGTTTGGGTTGCATCTTGCCCAACAGTTGTTGCCGCATAAGCGGTTTGGAGTTTTAGAGGCACCCCCCCTCCCTATACTTAAAAACGCAAAACCTGCCATAATAACAAACGCAAGTGTAAGCAAATTTGAAAATAGCCAACTTTTCCTTTTTGTTCTTTCCATAATTTCCTCCTAATTTTTATGCGTAAAAAAACATAAAAAATGTATGTATATTATGAGTATAGCATATAAATTTTAAATTTGTATCAAATTTTAGCACTTTTTTGAAAAAACTAAAAAATTTTATAAAACAAATGAGATAAGGTTAAAATTTTAAAAATCAATAAATATTATTTTGAGATTCTCAGGCTAGCCTACTTATTTCAAACGGAGAAAGTATTATAATGGTAGCAAAAAGACTTGGCCACTCCTCCATAGAACAAACTTTAAATACTTATTCTCATCTTATGCCAAATGAAGAAGAAAATATGTTAAAGAAGCTTGAATTTTCTATATGAATAAAAATTTTTGTGCCTAAAATGTGCCAAAGAAAAGAAAAAAGCCCTTTAAATAGGGCTTTTTTAGTGTTGGCGGAGAAGGAGGGATTTGAACCCTCGCTACGGTTTCCCGTACTAATGCCTTAGCAGGGCATCCTCTTCAACCACTTGAGTACTTCTCCATATTTTGGTTGATGATTTAAGTTTAACATAGTTTTTTGTTATTGTCAATTATTTTGGTTTAGTTTTATTTGTTAATAAACAATTTTAAATTGTTTAGCATTTTTTAAAACAAATTGTTTAATCAGTATGAATTAAAGGTTTAACAGATTATGAAGCATCCTTTTCTTCTTAATTCTTTTTAAGTGATAAAAATTAAATTAACTGCCTTATGTTTGCCGTTTAATGGTTTAAATATACCTATTTAAAAAATTTTGCAAATGATATTTTAAAATATTTAGAATTATATAACCAACCACTTAATAATACCTTGACAATTTTAGGAAAATGATTTATAATAAAATTAATAAAAAGGAGAAAAATATTATGAAAGATGATTCATTCGATCCATATGACCCAACTAAATTAGATGAAGATGGAAATTATCCAGAAAATAACGGCGAAGGCACAGACATATATGATGAGGTTGCTGGACATCTTAACAAAAGAAAGCGTAAAGCGGTTAATAACTCAAACGCAAAGCAAACAACATTAGATAATGTTTTAGATAATTCAACAAAGCAACCAATATTAAATAAAGTTGGCAAATCAACAAGGCAAGCAACATTATATGAATTTGACGAATCAGTAAAGCAAACAACATTATATGATGACTTTAAAAATATAAAAAAGTCTAAAAAGTCTGAAATTGCTTTAGGTGAATAATAAAAAATAGGCCAAAGGATTTTTTATGATTTCCTCTAGCCTATTTTTATTTTGCACAAAAATTTTTAAATTATACAAAAATTATTAACATTAAAAAAGTTGCTATAATTTTTATAGCAACTTTTTTGTTTTATGAAGCTCTTAAAGCTATAACTGGGTCTTTTTTGGCTGCTGCCCTTGCTGGAATAAGCCCTGCAATAAATGTTAAGAACACGCTTATTAAAATCAAGATTATTGCACCAAGCCAAGGAAGCATTGCAATTGAGCCTAGGTTGGTTAACGCATTTAACACAATGTTTATTGGAATCAAAAGCAAAAGTGAAATAAGTATGCCCAAAACTCCACTTGTTAGGCCTATTATAAAGCTCTCGGCTGTGAACACATTTTTGATATCTTTTTTTGAAGCTCCAACACTCCTTAAAACTCCAATTTCTTTTGTTCGTTCAATAACTGAAATATAAGTTATTATTCCAATCATAATTGAACTTACAATAAGCGAAACGCTAACAAAAGCAATTAATATATAAGTTATTGCAGAAATTATCACAGAAATTGAACTCATAAGCTGACCCACGGTATCGCTATAAGTTATAACTTTTGAGTCTTCCCCTTCAGCAAGCATTTTATCATTATAACTGTTTATAAATTTAACTATGCTTGTTTTTGAATCAAAGTTTTGTGGATATAAATTAACCCCTATTGGGCTTTCTAAATCAATATAATTTAAAAGGCTTAAAACTGTTGCAGGGTCTGTTGCGATAATAAAATTGTCATCTGCATCTTTTTCTTTTGTGTTAATGTTGATTAAGTTTGTTTCATTATAAACGCCTTGAACAAGCTCTTTTTGATTGTTCTTTTCTATAATGAGCTGTGTTAATTCTTTGGTGTAACCTATGCAAGTTGATATGCTGGCATTGCTTTTATCTTTTGGCCTAATTATTCCAGAAACTGTTATTTCTATTTCAGACCCCTCATAAAGATCTTGAATTGCTGTTATGCTTTTTGTTGGGTCTAATCTTACATCAGCATAATTATCATCACTTCCTTTTTGAAAAAACTCACTGGTTAAAACTATTTTATATGTGTTTTGCATAAGTTCATCATATTTATAAGTGATTTTTTGCTCTTCGCCCTTGTTTTCTTTTCCATTTATATAATCATCCATAAGTGCGGTGAGCTTATCTTGTTCTAGTAACCCCAATCCATACAAAGTGTAGTCACTTATTTGATTGTTTTCATCAACAACAACCACAACTTCTGTTGCCTTGCTTGGATAATTTCCACAAACCAAATCATATTGCTCGTCCAAAACTTTTTGATTGTCTATCATTTCAGACCAAAAACCTGAATCAAAAAACATTCCGCCCGCAAAAAGTGTTGTAATTAACCTTAGCCTCTGGCCTTGGTCGGTTGTTGGCTTATCTTTTGCTGCATCAACAGCAATTTCTGGATGCTCTATTGAATATTTTGTTATAGTTTGCATAAAAAGTTCTGTTGAGTTCGTGTTGATATAAGTGTTATCCGCCCTCTCAAAGTATGGGTTAACTCCTTGCCCATAAACATACTGAACATCTGTTGTTAGTTTTTCTATCTCTTCTTTTCCATCGCCTTCAAGATATTTTTTAAATGAAGCAATATCATTTTTAACATTTGATTCATTAAATTTTGTTAAAAGGTCTGTTAGTTCTTCTTTCACTCCAACTTTGCCGTCTTCAGTTTTTTCTTGCTTTGAATCATTTGATAAAAAAATTTGCATTAGCGAACTTATGTTATAGTCACTGTTGGTTATCTCAACTGGATATGAACTTAAGGTGTTTCGCTGTGTTTTTTCAACATAAGCATTAAATCCGCTTGATATCGCCAAAACAAGGGCTATTCCAATAATTCCAATTGAGCCTGCAAACGAAACCAAAATTGTTCTTGCTTTTTTGGTGAGCAAATTTTTAAAACTAAGTGATAGTGCGGTGAAAAAAGACATTTTGGCTTTTTTATACTTGCTTTTCTTTGGCTTTTCTTGTTTTTGCTCTTTTTCTTCTTTTAAATCTTTTTCGGTGAATGGATTTGTGTCTCCAACAATTTTTCCATCTTTTAGCCTTACAATTCTTGAAGAATATTTTTCAGCCAGTTCTGGGTTGTGCGTTACCATAACAATGAGTTTATCTTTTGAAATCTCTTTCAAAATTTCCATTATTTGAACGCTTGTTTTTGAATCCAGTGCCCCTGTTGGCTCATCGGCAAGAATTATTTCTGGGTCGTTTACAAGCGCTCTGGCTATAGCAACCCTTTGCATTTGCCCACCAGACAGTTGATTTGGCTTGTTTTTAAGTTTATCTCCCAGCCCCACTTTTTTTAACACTTTTGTGGCTCTTTCTTTTCTTTCTTTTTTTGAAACACCCGAAAGAGTTAATGCTATTTCAACATTTTCTAGAACTGTTTGATGTGGAATTAAGTTGTAACTTTGAAACACAAAACCAACCGAGTGATTTCGATAATTATCCCAATCTTTGTCTTTATATTCTTTTGTTGAAGTTTCGTCAATTATTAAATCTCCAGAATTATATCTATCAAGCCCTCCAACAATGTTTAAAAGAGTGGTTTTTCCGCAACCACTAGGCCCCAAAACAGAAACAAATTCACTTTTTCTGAACTCTATTGAAATGCCTTTTAGCGCCTCTGTTGTGGTTTCTCCTGTTTTATAGGATTTTTTTATGTTTGATAATTTTAACATTTATCTTCCTCCAACTTTTAATAAATATATAAAATACATAAAAAATTGTCAAGTAAAAACAATTTTATAAAATTTGCATATTGAAAAATTTGTTTAATTATGTTATAATGTTTTTATTGAGGAGAAATAATTATGAAAACAAAACCTTTAAATGATTATACTGAAAAAAATTTTGAAATACTTAATGCAAAAAAGTTTTTAATGACATTCTATGAAGAAAAAGCACTTTCTGATTTTTATGTTAGTGATGAAACAAACAATTTAATTATGGAAATGTTTTTTTTGTTCGAAAAACAATATTCCGTAGACCTTCCTTATGGCAATGAATTCGACAATGAAAATATTCTAACTAAGGCAATTTGTTGTATGCCAAATGAAATACCATTTGACCAAAAAGATGAAAAAGAAGTTAAAGAAATAATAAAATTGTCTAGAATAATTGAAAAAAATATGATAAGAACATTAAACGCAAAACAAGATGTGCTATATAACTCAGTTTTTGATTTTTGGTTTGCTGAAAACAAACAGAGGCAAGATGAATTAATTGATGTTCAGATAAATCATTCTGGTGAATATGATGCATTATTAAAATCAGCGAATAATTCTTATGAAATTTTAATGTTTAAAGAAAAAACTCCATTAAAAAAGATGAAAGATTGTGTTAATTTTTCAAAAAAGTCAGACAATCAAGAATTTAAATTAAAATAAAAACTTGTTTTTATTGCTTGAGTTAAATTTTAAAATATGTTATATTATAGATATTAAACATAGTTATTTTAAGGAGTTTTTATCTTTATGGCAAAAAATAGTGAAGAATATTTAAAGGCTATTATAACAGACAAAAAAGAAGGCAAAGTTTTTGTTGATATATTAACAAAAAATGAGATAATTTCAAAAGAATTTAAGGGTGAAGATTTTGAAATTGGGCAAGCTGTTAACATCTCAAACGGAAAAATAAAACCTGAAAACAAAGAGCCAGATAAAGTTAAAAATATAAAAAATTTTTTTAATGATGTTTTAGATTCCGTTAAGAGAGATTTAAAAACATTAAACTCTGAAAATTGCAGTGAAATGGCACAAGAAACAAGAGAAATGATAGATAAATATTCTCAAGTTATGTATTGCTCAAAACATAATATAACAAACAATCGTGTGGAATCATTTAACAAAGCTGTTATAGAAAATTCTGAAGGCTTGCAAGAACTTGATAGCATCAGCTATCGTGCCGAAAAATTAGAGGAAAAAATTAGAAACAACAGCCAAACTGAAGCATCTCAAGAAATAGAAAAATTGCAAGATTCAATAGAAGAATTTAAAGAAGATACAAAAAAACAAGAGCAAGGTTTAACAAATAAATAATAAACTAGGATAATTCCTAGTTTTTTTCTTTTTTTTGAAGTTTCACACAATAAACACAAAAATCATATTATGCTAGGAAAACAAAAAAGGAGAATAAATTATGTGTTTTTCAAACAATTGTGGCTGTTTTTCAAACTTTCAAACAAGCAGTTTTTGGGGCTATAATTCTTTGCGTGGGCCAAGGGGATTCACTGGTCCTCAAGGCCCAGCGGGGCCACAAGGGCCAGCTGGAGTGAGCTCGTATGCAGGTTTTTTTAACTCTTCTGCTGTTAGTGTTGCACCAAGCACAACAATTCCACTGACACAAATCGCTTTAAGCTCGGAAAATATTGTTTTTAATGCTGCTTCAAATTCTATGACCCTTAATGCTGGAACCTATTTGATAAGTGTTTCAGCAGATGTGAGTTTTGCAACAACGGTTGGAGAAATTGGGCTTGGAGTTTATAACATCACAAATAGCGAATTTATTGCTCTTAGTGAAGTAACAGCAATTGGAGCAACTCTTGGAAGCAAAACTGCCCTTTCAAAAACATTTATGATTGTTTTAACAGAAACCACTCAAGTTGATATAAGAAATGCTGGACAAATTCCTGAAACAATAGAAAATTTGAGTGTTGTTCTTGAAGAATTATAAAAAAATGGTTGGACTTTTCCAACCATACATAAAAATTATTTTCCTTTTACCACTCTTTTATAACCTCATAAATCATTTCTTCACTTTTTCTTAAGCTGTCTATCAAAATATTTTCATCATTTGCGTGAACATTTTCTGCTTCCACCCCCAAAGCCACAATTGTTGGAATTTTTGCATCAATAAAAAAATGAGAATCATTGCTCGGTGAAGAATAGCCAACTTCATATCTTTTGCCCATAGCCTCTAAACAAGAAATTGTTTTTGTTAACACTTTTTCAGACCTTTTTATGCACGCACTTGGCGTGTTTTTTATAATTTCTATTTTAACCCCGTGTTTTATGGCAAGCCTTTGAACAAATTTTATGATTTGATTGTTTTTATCGTTTGGGCTAACTCTTAAATCAATCTGGCAAACAGAGTGGTTTGGAACAACATTAAAAACACTGCCTCCGCCATTTATCATTGTTATTCTGGCACTTGACCCAGGAATGCCCTTAAAATCTTTTTTGGGTTGGTTTGTAAACTTCTTTTTAAGCTCATTTAAAAATTCCATCATATTCATTATGGCATTGTCTTCTTCTTTTATCAATCCTGAATGCATCTTTTGCCCAATTGATTCTGCCCTAATCCACAAAAGCCCACGGCTACCAATGTTTATTTTGGGCTCTCTTTGCATTCCGTTTGGCTCAGGAATTATGCACCCTTGTGGCTTTATGTTGTTCTTTAAAAAATAATCCACCACAACAGAAGTGCCGAACTTGCTGTTTGCTCCATTTTCTTCATCACAGCTTCCAGCAAAAATTATAAGCTTATCTTTTAACAGCCCATTTTGTTTTGCTTTTATGATTGCAAAAAGGGTGGATACAATTCCGCCTTTCATATCTCCCACTCCTCTGCCATAAGCAAAATTTCCGTTTATGGTTAAATCAAAAGGGTTGTAGTGCCACTCTAATTTATCTGCCTCAACAACATCTAGGTGCCCATTTAAAACCAAAATGTTTTTAGATTTTAAATCACCAAAAAAAGCTAAAATGTTTTTTCTTTTTGTTCCCAGCAGTTTTATTTTGCTAGCATAAGGCTTTAAAAAATCTTTTAAAAACAAAATAATCTCATTTTCATTTTCAAGCCCACTTGTGGAATCAATTTTAACAAGCGCCCTTAAAAGCTCAATATTTGTCATAACTCCCTCACTTTTTTAAAGTTTAACATAAACAAAACAAAAAGTATAATAAATAAGCTAAATTTTTTGTAAATCTTAAACAAAATGTGGAAATGTGGATAACTTTTTGTATTAAAAAAGATATTTTTGCAAATATCTTTTCAATCTATTTTTAAATCATATTTTGTGTTATAAGTTTTTTCATAACAATTAACCCACAGTTGAAAATTCTTTTTTTTCATATCAAAAACATTTTCCGCCTTAGATTTTTGTTTGTTTTGATAAATTGGAGGAAAAACATTTATGGTGTAGGCCTGAACAGGATAACCCTCATCATCAAGATAAACAGTATCTTCCATTGTTATAAAAATAGGAACAACCGGAACATCCGATTTTGTTGCAAACTTAAACGCCCCATCTTGAAGTGGCCTTGGCTTTTTATAGTTCCACCACAATGCTTGTTCTGGATAAACCAAAACTAGATTATTGTTTTTTAAGTGATAATCAACAGCACGCAAAAAATTTTTCATTGTTTCACTGTTTCGGCTTAGTGGAAGTGTGTGGCAATTTCGCATAATCATCCCATAAAAACCTGGAAAGTTTGTGTAGTTGCCCTCTCTTATAACCCTATATAGCTTTTTGTTTTTAAACTTGCATTCTCTAAAAAGGTATTCCATAGCAAAACTATCTAAAGGGTTAAAATGATTGCAAGTTAAAACAGCACCAGTCTTTAAGTTTTTTAAATTTTCTAATCCATTTATTTTGCTTATTATGAGTTTATGCTTTTTTATCATCTTTAGCATAAACCTTTTTGCGCTAAAATAAGCGAATTTTGTTTTTATTTTGCTGGATAGTTTTTTGCCTAAATAGTCCACTTCATCAGGCATCAGCTCTTTTGATGGTGGGTCATCTTCTAGATCTACATCAAAAAGTTTTTTTTGTTCGAATTCTGGTATTTTGTTTAATATTTTTTGCCTATAACTAGATTTCTCCATAAGCTTCTTTATCCGCGTTATTTAAAATTCCCAAAATAATCTTACGATAAAATGTGCAGTCAGAGTTTGTTATTTCAACCGCTTTTTTCCTTAAGTTTAACTCGCCTTGCCTTTTCTTTTCTCTATCTTCTTCACTAAAGTTTTCTCTGTTTTGTTTTATAACTTCATAAAACTCTGATTTTTTGGCATAATCCCAAAAAAGTTCACCATTTAAAACATCACTTTGCCAAGGTTTTTCAGCCAAAGCAAAATGGGCTATTCTAACCTTTCCCTCATAAGGTATTGGATAATTTGTTTTGTTCCAGCCTCTATCTAGTATTAGTATTTTATCTCTGCACAAAAAGTTTAAGTAAGCTTGGTCACAATCAACAAGGTCAAAATTATAATTTAAAATCATATGAATAAATTTTTGCTCAATTTTGTTTTCTCTAAACTTTTCTAAGTCCATAACAAGTATTCCCGCATTAACATACTTTGAAACATCAAGCCCTAAAGCGTATTTTGCATAATCACTATATTCTTGAGTGTTGTAAACAAATTGCTCAATAGCACCAGCTAACATATTATCTTTTAAATCAGTTTCATACAAAAGAGCAACATCATCCAAAACAACAATGTCACAATCAAGATATAAAACCTTTTTATATTGCGGAAACAAACTTTGAATAAAAAGCCTATAATATGTTGCAAGGCTAAAATGCAACACTTCTTTTAATTTTGACTTGATGCCATCAATATAAAAAGTCATATCAAAAAAGTTTATTGACACATTTTCTTTTTCATGCTTTTTTATTTTTTGTTTATAATCAAACCTTAAACCTGTGTTTAAAATTGTTATTTCATAAAAATTTTCCTCACTTGTGTGAGAAACCAGTGAACTTATTGCCACATCTAGGTATGGCATATAGTTGTCATCTGTTGCAAAAAAAATTGGAACTAAATTTTTCATAATGTTATCTCCTTGTTTTTTCTATTTTTTTTAAATAAATTTTGTATAATTTTGGTCTGTTATATCTTTGAACAAACACTGGCAAAATATTAAAATAAACATTTACCAAAAAAAGTGGAAGCGTGAATGTTAATATAAAGCTTGAAAATATAAAGAATGTTACAGCGCCCAACAGTATGCAAAAGTGATGAGTTATCTCCCCAGTTATTGAAAGCTTTATGAACATTTCAAAATACTCAGGGCTATCGCCAGAAATGTTTGATTTTGAAAATCCCTCTAACTTTCCGCCAAGTTCTGGAATTTTGTTTTTCCACCACCTTATGCCCAGTTTTTCATAAAAACCCTTTTCAAACTCAAAAGTTTTAAAAATTTTGCTGTGGATGTTTATTTTATTTTTTGGAATAAGCCTACATAGCGATGCCGCAACAACGTCTAATAAAAACAAACTTAGCGTTATTAAAAGCGAATACCAAAATGCAAAGAACACTGAGAAATTGTAAACACCACAAAGTGATAAAGTCATATTTAACAAAAAATCTATTAAATAACACACGCACAATGTGATAACATAACCCTTTAGCCGTAGCAAAACTTTTCCTCCCTCTTTTTGATATACCTACATTTTATTCAAAAACAAAAATATAGACAAGAGAATTACAAGAAATTATATCTACTCTTTAAGTTTAGATTAGTGGAATTAAATTCCACGATTTGGAGAATTGTTTTTAACTATTCCACAAAATGTGGAATATGCCCAAAAAGATAGCCTTTTTTAGTTGTTTTATATAATTTTGTGTGATACAATAGTTTTGTATGGAATTAAATGAAATTATTAGTAAAAATTTAATAGAGCTTAGAAAGAAAAACAAATTAACACAACTTGAGCTTGCTGAAAAATTGGATTTTTCAAACAAATCAATTTCAAAATGGGAAAGTGGGGAGGCGATTCCTAGCATTGAAATTTTGATGAAGCTATCAAAACTTTATGGCGTTAGTTTGGATTATTTTGTAAGCGAAGTTCATCAAGAGGATGTAAGCACCCCAATTTTAAAAGAAGAACCAAAACAAAAAAAACATATCAGTAGATACACTTACAACAGAATAACCATATCTCTTTTGTGCATAAGCGTTGTTTGGATTGTTGCAACATATATGTTTGTGTTTGCTCCAAATTTAATAACTCCAGCCTACTTGCCTTTTTTGTGGGCTGTTCCAATATCTTTTGGGCTTGCTATTGTGTTTAACTCAATTTGGGGAAAAACCAGCCACTCATTTGTTTATGCTTCAATCACAGTGTGGACTTTTTTGGCGAGTATGTTTTTAACTTTGCCAACAAGGTTTTGGCAAATATTTTTGCTTGGTGTTCCACTTCAAATTGTTTTAATCTTGCTTGCAAACCTAATTTTAAAAACAAGAAAAAATGACCCCGACACCATTCACGAAAAAAGAAAACATTTTGTTTTTAAGCTTAGAAAGAAAAAAGTAAAAAAAGAAAAAAGAAAACTGGTTGAACAAAATTTAGACAATAAAGAAGAACAAAATTTAGACAATAATTCAAACAAAAAAGAATAAAAAAAGCACTTTTTTAAAGTGCTTTTTTTGTTTTGTTTTATTCTTCTGCTGTGTCACTTTCTTGAATGTCATAATCACTTTCATTCAAAACGCCAACAAAATAATCTGTGAAATTATCATTTAAGTCAACCATATGAAGATAAACGCTGTCATTTGTTTGGTTTGTTGATAAATAATATAACTTGTTATCTGTCACTGAATAGAAATTGTCTTGACCTGTTTTAACATTTTCTGAAACAACCGTTTCTGGCTCAACACTATTTCCGTCTATAATTTCTTGGAAATTAACTCTTAAGATTTTTGAGTCTGCCACCAAATAAATATAATTTCCAACTGCTTTTATTACTGTTGCTGAACCTGAATAAATTGTTTTTGTTACTCCATTTCCTATATACAAAACACTGCTTCCATTGTTTACAAAAACGCTGTTACTGCTTGGCTTTGCATAATAATTTGAATAACTTTGACTGCAAACAGGCGTTTCTCCAACAAAACTATTGTTTTCAACACCGCTTGCATAATACAATTTTGCTTTTTGTGTTCCTTCACTTTGTTTTGTTTTTTCATAGAACAAATTATTGTTTGAAACCATTTTTAATGTTATTGTTGAATCATTATCTTTAAACACATCACCATATGTCATAGCTTTTAGACTAAACTTACACAAAACATTTCCGTTTGTGGTGTTATCTTTTTCTGAATCTAGGTTGCGTGTGTAATAAATGTCTTGATTAAATTGTGAAACTTGTTCATTGCTTTGAGTGATTTCTGAAAACACAGCGCCACTAACATCTTCAACAACAACTTTTGTTTTGTTGTTTTTTATCACAACAAGGTTGTTTCCATCCAAAACATTTAGGAACACATCGCCGTCAACAGAAATCATTGAATATTTAACACTGCTTCCTTCACTTTTTGTGGTGTAAATTTTTTCTGCTGCATTAGACCTATCAAGCTTCCTTCTAAAAAAGTCTATATATTGTGTTGTTGTTGTTAAATTTTTGTCAACTTCATCGTTTGGTGAAGCATAATAAATATAATCTCCAAAAATATAAATTCCCATATATTCAAAGCCCACAACCTTGCTTGCCAAAATGTCTATGTTTTTTAAACTTCTTGAACCATCAAAAATTTCGTTGCCTTCGCTATCTAATTTTGCTTCCACTTTTTCTGGATTCCCATTTTCATCCATTTTAATTCGATATAATCCAGCATATGTTATCTTGCCCTCTTTGTTTGTGCTTCCAACATCATTATAAGATGTGTAGCCATTAACAAAATATAAATAATCCCCTTTTGTAACAGCCAAACTTCCGTTGCCAACAACAACATCATCGCTTAAAGGATTTTCACTAAATTTGGGGCTATTTGAGCATCCCACAAACATAAAACTGAAAAAACAAGCAATTATCAAAAGGCCTATTCCAAACATTGATTTAAACAAATTTTTTGCCATTTTTCTCTCCTTTAAAATTTTTTAACAATTTTTTAAACTTACTTGCATATAATACCATTAAATGCAAAAATAGTCAACTTTATTATAATATTTAAGGAATATATTATGAAAAAGATACGAAAAAATCAAACAGTTTTTGTTCACTCTCTTAAAAATGATGATAATAAAAACAACAAATTATTATCATTATTGCCAACAATTTTAAAAATAATCCCAAAAATAAATCTGGCTGAAACACAAAAAGCTCAGCCAAATAAAAATTTTCAAACTCCCAAAAAAGAAAATACAACAATTTCACAAAATCAAAAATGTGCTATAAATTATTTAGAAGCTCATAGGCAAAAAATAAATAACATAAAAAATAAAACAAAATAACTTTTAATATAATGTTTTTGCAAAAAATTTATATTCTTAAGCTAAAAACAACCAAAAGGCAGAAAAAGCTTAAAGCAAGCTTTTTAAATCTTTTGGCTCTATAAAATAAGATTATTTTGCAAAAAATTAACTGTTTTATAATATCAAAATTTAATTTTTAACAAATAAATTTATAAAACTATATTTTCACCCGTTATTGCATCTTGATACATAACAAAATAGCCGTCACTATCTTCATCATCAGCATTTAGCGGAAGCCACTGGCAAAACTCTTTTAGGTTTTCTGGAGGCAATTTTGTTTTGTTTTTTGCATACATTCCATAGCAAATATGAGTTACCACATCGCCTTCTTTTATTTTTCCCAAAATATAATGGTCACTATCTTCGCCGTTATATGGCACCTTAACCCATTCTGTTCCATCCAATTTTTCTTCCAGTTCCAAAAAATGCTTGTTTTCATCAAAAAGTTTGTCTATTGACGGCTTAATCATTTCAAAAAAGTTGTCTGTGTTTTCAATTTTTTCAGACAAACTTTCATCATTGTTTTCTTCTTTTTCAATTTCTTCATTTTTGTTGTTTTCTTCCATATTGTTTTCTTCTTTTAAGTTTTCACCTTCTAAATTATCATCAAAAGACATTGATTTTGTTTTTGACATATTTTCAAATTGCAAAAAATCATCAAAAAGAGTTTTTTCATCCTCACAAAAATCTTCTGTTTTTGCTGACGCAACAATATTTTTTCCATCAGTTAAAATTGCCCCAATAGGAGCATTTAAGTTGTGAAAAACTGTTTCAAATTCAAAGTTAAAAACATCTTTGATATTATCAAAAACCAAAGTTTTTCCGTCAATTTTTATAATTAAATGCGCTGGAAAAACTTCCTCAAACATCCTAAGCCTTCCAAAAAGCTTATCTCCATTTTCAACGCTTAAAATCCCTTTTGTTATTTGTCCATCATCTGTTTGTTTGTTTAAAACCAAAACTTTTCTTAGCATTTTTGCCCTCCAATATTTTTTATATTCACAAAATGCAAAAAAGTTGCCAACAAAAAAGAGTAAAATTAAGCGTTTTTACTCTTTTTTTGTATTATTTTTAAACAATTCTTTAAAAAGTGACACAAACTCAAAAATATTTAAGTTTTCTGCCCTAGTGTTTGTGTTTATATTTAAATTTAAACATGTGGTTTTAAATTGTTCTCTAGAAATTTTAAATGCTGAGATTATGTTGTTCTCTAATGTTTTTCTGCGCATTGCAAAACAAGCTTTTACAAACGGCGAAAACTCTTCAAAACTCACCCCAAAATCTTTTTCTTTTAATTCTATCCTAACAATTGCTGAGTCAACATTTGGCTGTGGAACAAAAAGAGTTCGTGGAACTTTTCGAGTTAAGAAAACCTCTCCCAAAAAGTTAAGTAATATGGTAAGAGCCCCATAATCTTTTGTTCCAACTTGAGCTGTTAACCTTTTGGCAACCTCAAGCTGGAGCATAACTGTTATGCTTTTTATGTTAAAATTATTTTCCAAAAGATAAAAAATTATCGGTGTTGAAATATAATAAGGCAAATTTGCAACCACCTTAAAAGGCTTGTTTTTAAAAATTTCTTTCAATTTTTGTGGTGGAATTTTTAATATATCATCAAAAATTATTTCAAGATTTTTTATATTCCCCAAGTTTTGCTCTAAAATGGGTTTAAGTTTTTTGTCTATTTCAACAGCAACAACTTTTTCTGATGTTTTTTGGCAAATTTCTTTTGTAAGCGTTCCTGCCCCCGCTCCAATTTCTAAAACGCAATCATCACTTATGTTGCTGTCGGCAACAATTGCTTTTAACAAATTTGTGTCTGTTATAAAATTTTGCCCAAACTTATGTTTAAATTCAAAATTATTTTCTTTTAACATTGTTTTTATATCCATTATATCACCAACTTTTTAAAAAATGTTTTTGCGTTTTTTTCTAAAAGCTCTTTCAACTCTTCTATTTTTAAGTTTTTTAAGGTTGCCGAAAGCTTATAAACTTCTTCCACCATCATAGGAATGCAAACTTGCCCCCTAAAAGGAACTGGCGCTAAATATGGGCTGTCGGTTTCAAGCATAAAACGGTCATTTGGAACATATTTAAAAACCTCTCTAAGCTCCTCTCGTTGTTTAAAAGTTAATATGCCCGTAAAAGATATCATAAGCCCTAAATCCAAAATTTTTTTTGCGTTTTCTAAACTGCTGTCATAACAATGCACAACTCCGCCACAAAAACCGCCTAAATTTTGTTTTAAAAGTGGCAAAAAATCATCAAAAGCATCTCTAACATGAAAAATTGATTGAATTTTTTGCTTTTTTGCAATATTCAGTTGTTTTAAAAAAACTTCTATTTGTGTATCTTTATCAAATGGCAAAAAGTGATAATCAAGCCCATATTCGCCAAGAGCAACAATCTTTTTGTCACTTAAATTTTTTGTTAAAAAATGTTCAAACTCCTCATCATAAAATTGGCTCTCAGTTGGATGAATTGCAAGTGCCCCAAAAACTTTTTCATATTTTTGTGAAAATTCTAAAGCTTTATTTGCACTTTTTTTGTCATAACTTGGGCAAATAATGCATTTTAGCTTTTTCTCGTTTAAGCTGTTTATTATCTCTGGCAAAAAGCTTTCTAGCCTTTCGTGATTTATGTGAGCGTGTGTGTCTATCATAATTTTTACCTCAAAACAATTATAAACTATTTTTTATCTTTTTGCAAACAACTTGATTTGAATATCTAAAAACTTATGAGCATAATTATAAAATATGAAAAATATTTGGTATTTTTTAATGCTTTTTAGTCTTGTTTATATGCTTTTTTATTGTCCAGACAAAACTGTTCCTGCAATTATTGATGCTGGGCAAGATGCACTTTTTCTTTGTTTAAAATTATTGGGAATTTATGCTGTGTTTTTAGGGTTTTTGGGGATTGTTAACGAAACAAAACTGTCTGAAAAAATCTCCAGCCTACTTGAGCCTTTTATTGATTTTTTGTTTGGAAAAAACTTAGACAAACAAACAAAAAATTTTATTGCATTAAATATTTCTAGCAATATTTTAGGAATTGGAAATGCAAGCACGCCAATGGGCATTAAGGCAATGCAAAAATTGGACGAAAAAAACAACAGCAATATTGCTTCCACCGCTATGATTATGCTGGTTGTGATAAACGCCACAAGTTTGCAACTTTTGCCCACAACAATTATTGGACTTAGGGCAAGTTTTAAAAGCCAAAACCCCAGTGACATAATTTTGCCTTCAGTTTTAACAACAATCACAACAACTGTTTTAGGTATTGTTTTGGTTAAACTTTTTTCTAAAATAAAATTCAAAAAAACAAAAAGGTTGAAAAAATTATGCCTTTAAGCGTTTTTATCTTCCCTTTGATACTCATTTTTTTGTTAATTTATTCAAAAAAACAAAAAGTGAATGCCTACTCCGCTTTTTTAAAGGGTGCAAAAACTTCTTTAAACTTAACTGTTGATATCTTTCCATTTTTAATTGCAATTTTTGTTGCTGTTAATCTTTTTAGAGTTAGTGGACTTGCTGAGATTTTAGGCAATTTGCTTGCCCCTGTTTTTGAGTTTTTGGGGATTCCACCTGAGCTTTCTAACCTTGTTTTAATTAGGCCGTTTAGTGGAAGCGCAAGCCTTGCCATAACTGAAGAGATTTATGATAAATTTGGCGCAGATAGCTATATTTCTAGGTGCGCTTCAACAATTATGGGGAGCAGTGAAACAGTTTTTTATATTGCAACAATATATTTTTCACAAACAAAAGCTAAAAAACTTTTGTATGCCATTCCCGTTAGCTTGTTTTGCACAATTTTAGGTGCAATTATATCTTGTTTTTTATGCAAAATAATATAGTTAATTATTGACAGCATCCCCACCCATATGGTATAACTAAAATGTAACAAATAAGAGGGAAAAATTATGTTTACAATAAAAAAGGATAATGTTTTTAACTTATCCTTTTTTTGTTACAAAATTTTTATTATATGCATTTGTTATTTTTTATCTTTTATAAAATGTTTGTAAACTTCATCTTTTTTTAGCTTTCTATCTTTTGCAACTTGTTTTATGGCATCCATTTTGCTATAATTTTGCTCTATATAAAACTCAAGGTGCTCATCTAGGCTCAATGAATTTAATGGGCTTTGCTCACTGCTTCCTTCAACAAGCAAAACATATTCACCCTTTGGCTCAAAACTTAAATCTAAAAGCTTTCCACTCAAAAACTTTTCAAACTTTTTTGTTAGCTCATTTGCAACAACACAATCTCTGTTGCCCAAAACCTCTGCAATGTTTTTTAGGTCACTTAAAATGTTGTGCGAGCTGGAATAAAATATAAGTGTGCAATCCAAAAGTTTGTAAGTTGCAAGCAAATTTTCTCTTTCTTTTTTCTTTTCTGGCAAAAAGCCCAAAAAACAAAATTTTTCTGTTTTAAGTCCGCTCCCAACAAGAGCGGTTGTTAAAGCGGTGACCCCCGGAATCACTTCAACTGGCAAATTTTGCCTTTTAACTTCATTTAACAAAACAAATCCTGGGTCACTAACAGAGGGCATTCCTGCGTCACTTATGTATGCCACAGACTTGCCACTTTTTAAGAGAGATATAACTTTTTCACTTTCTTTTTTTTCATTAAATTTATGAACGCTGAAAAGTGGCTTTTTTATATTATAAAAATTAAGAAGAATTTGTGAATGCCTAGTGTCTTCACAAGCAATATATTGAGCTTCTTTTAAAGTTTCAACTGCTCTATAAGTTATATCTTTAAGGTTGCCAATTGGCGTGCCTATTAAATATAATTTTGCTTCCATTTTAATCCTTTTTTATTTCATCTAATTTTATATCTTCATTTTTAAAATCATCATCGCCAATTTTTATGGTTACTTTTTCATTTAACAAATCCTGAAAAACAACCACTCCTTCGCCTTTTGAGGTTTTTATTTTCTCACCAAGTGCTGGCATTTTGTCTAACACTTCTTGATATTCTGGATATTCATAGGCAAGGCAACACAAAAGCTTTCCGCAAACTCCATTTATTTTTGATGGACTCAATGCCAAGCCTTGAGTTTTTGCCATTTTGATTGTAACTTGCTTTGTTTCATTTGAAAATCTTTGGCAACAAAGTTCTTTTCCACAAGGCCCGCACCCACCATATAGTCTTGCTTCTTCACGAGTGCTTATTTGTCTAAGCTCCACTCTGGTTTTAAAAATTGAAGCTAAGTGCTTTACAAGTTCCCTAAAATCAACCCTACTTTCAGCAATATAACTAACAAAAAGTTTTGTGCAATCAAAGCTATACTTAACTTCAACAAGCTTCATCAAAAGCTCAAACTTTTTTATGCTTTCTAAAACTTTTGGATAAGCATTTTTGCTTTTTTGTTCACTTTCTTTTTTCTGCTTTTTGTCTTCGGGCGTTATAAGCCTTAAAATATTCCCTGAATATATTGGAATTTTTTTATCGTCTTGCCTAACATCATAAACATCTGCCCATTCTTTGCAATCGTTATATTCAACAATAACGCTATCGCCCTTTTTTAGGGTTATAAAATCCCCTCTATCATATCTATAAACTCGCCCGTTTGGGCTAAACTTAACATCAACAATCATTGCCATTTTGCTCTTACCTCCAAAACATATAATAAAAAGTTGTCAACAACAATATTTTGGTTGCAATTTCTCTCTAGTTTTTCATTTATTTTTGTCAATTCTTTTGCAATCAATAAAAGTGCTTTTTCTGAAAAATCGGTTGCAATAATTTTGTATTCTTCAATCCTGTTTTTGTTTTTAACCAAATCAAAAATGTTTAGTTTTGTGTTTAAAATATCTTCTAAAACCGAGTTATACAAATATAAAAACAATTTAAAATCAGTTTTTAGATTATAAAGCTTGCTTGCATAAGGCAAAACTTTTGATGAAGACCTCAAATTCTTCCACATATCAAAACAAAAGTCTAATATTTCAAAAAAGTTTTGATTTTCTGAAAATTCTTTTGCCCTGTTTATTGAACCAGAGCAAAAAGATGCTATATCATTTTTTTGAGTGCTTGAAAAATCTTTTTCTTCTAAAAACTTTAAAACATCTTCAAAAGAATATTTTGGCAAATAAATTTTTTGGCATCTAGACAAAATTGTGGGCAACACTTTTGCTTCATTTGTTGTGTTTAAAACAAAATAAACATTTTTTGGAGGTTCTTCCAGCGTTTTTAAAAGCTTGTTTTGTGATAAGGCATTTGTTTCTGAAAAATTGTTTAAAATATAAACTTTGCTGTTAGATTCATAAGGCGAGAGATAAACATCTTGCGTGAGCGCCACCATTTCTTCAACCGAAATTGATTGTTTTTCTGCTGGATAAATCATCACATCTGCGTGACTTAAATGGTTTATCTTTCTGCAATTTAGGCAAGTGTTGTCAACCACATCACTCTCACACAAAACCATTTTGGCAAAATAGAAACTTGCCTCGCTTAAATTGTGCTTATCTTCACTTATAAGCATTATGCTGTGAGGCAAACTCCCCTTTTTTAAATGATTTAGTGCGTTAAAAATTTCCATATTATCCTTTTATAACAATGTTTACAAGTTTGTTCTTTATAACAATAACTTTTAAAATTTCTTTGTCTTTTGTTGCTTGCTTTATTTTTTCTTGAGCTAAGGCAATCTTTTTGATTTCTTCTTCAGAACTGTTCATTTTAGCCAACAATTTATCTTTAACTTTTCCGTTTATTTGAACAACAAGTTCAAAAGTTTCTTTTTTTGTTTTTTCTTCATCAAAAGTTGGCCAAGGCTCATAAGAAATGGTGTTTTTGTGCCCAAACAAGCTCCAAACTTCTTCTGTTATGCATGGAGCAATTGGGTTTAAAAGCTTTAAAAAGCCTTCAGCATAATCTTTGTTTATTTTCTTTTCGGCTTGAACTGCATTCATAAATATCATCATCTGGCTGATTGCGGTGTTAAAACTTAAAGCTTCATAGTCATTTGTAACTTTTTTAACTGTTTGGTGATAAATTTTTTCTAAACCTAAAGTTTTTTGGTCTGTTACAACGCTTTCTTCAACAAAAAGCTTCCAAACTTTTTCTAAAAATCTTTTAACTCCTTCAATTCCGCCAATTTGCCAAGGCTTTGATTCTGTTATTGGCCCCATAAACATTTCATAAAGCCTTAAGATGTCACAGCCATATTCATCTATAACATCATCTGGATTTATAACATTGCCCTTACTCTTGCTCATTTTTTCACTGTTTGAGCCTAAAATCATTCCCGGATGAACAAGTTTTTTAAATGGCTCAGCGTGGCTTAAATAACCTTTTTCACTTAAAAATCTGTTAAAAAATCTGGAGTATAACAAGTGTCCAACTGCATGCTCTGCCCCACCAACATAAAGGTCAACAGGAAGCCAGTGGTCTAACAGCTTTTTATCACCAATTGATGTTTTGTTTTGTGGGTCAACATAACGGAGAAAATACCAACTAGATGCTGTTGCGCTTGGCATTGTTGTTGTTTCTCTTTTCCCTTTTTTGCCGTCAATTACAACATTTTTCCATTTTTCAGCTCGCTCTAATGGTGACTGCCCGTTTTGTGGCTTATAGTCTTCAAGCTCTGGAAGAACAAGTGGAAGCTCACTTTTTTTAACAAGCTTAATGGTTCCATCTTCCATATGAACAACTGGAATTGGTTCACCCCAATATCTTTGCCTTCCAAAAATCCAGTCACGCAATTTATAATTTGTTGTTTTTTTGCCTATTTTGTTTTTCTCTAAATATTCAAACATTTTTTCAAGAGCTTGTTGTTTGTTTAATCCATTCAAAAAGCCTGAATTTATGTGTTTTCCGTCATCTTCAAAAGCTTGTTTTGTGATATCTCCGCCCATAACAACTTGAACCATTTTTAAATTATGCTTTTTTGCAAACTCCCAATCTCTTTGGTCGTGCGCTGGAACCGCCATAACTGCCCCAGATCCATAACCGCCCAAAACATAATCTGCAACAAAAATAGGAATTTTTTGATTATTCACTGGGTTAATTGCATAAGCGCCACAAAAAACTCCTGTTTTTTCTTTGTTTAGTTCTGTTCGCTCTAACTCTGATTTTTTTGCACACTCTTTCACATATTCATCAACAACGCTTTTTTGCTCTTTTGTTGTTATTTTTTCAATAAGTTTATGCTCTGGCGCCAAAACGCAATAAGTTGCTCCAAACAAGGTGTCGGCACGAGTGGTGAAAACAGAAAAAGTTTCAGAAAAGCCGTCAATTTTAAAAACAACTTCTGCTCCAACGCTTTTTCCTATCCAGTTTTTTTGCATCAAAATTGTGGATGCTGGCCAATCCAAATCTTTGTGCCCTTCCAAAAGTTTTTCTGCATATTTTGTTATTTTAAGTGACCACTGCTTCATATTTTTTCGAACAACCGGATATCCACCACGCTCAGACTTGCCGTCAATTATTTCATCATTAGACAAAACTGTTCCAAGTTCTTCACACCAGTTAACTGGCAAATCTTTATATTCAGCAAGCCCGTCTTCATAAAGTTTTTCAAAAATCCATTGCGTCCAGTGATAATAATCGCTATCGCAAGTTCTTATTTCTCTATCCCAATCATAGCTTAAGCCAGCATTTCTCAGTTGCTTTTTAAAGTTTTCTATGTTTTGATATGTAAAAACACTTGGATGATGCCCTGTTTTAACTGCAAAATGTTCTGCCTGAAGCCCAAAAGCATCAAATCCAATTGGGTGCAAAACATTAAAGCCTTGCATCCTTTTCATTCTTGACACAATATCTGTTGCGGTGTAACCCTCAATGTGCCCTATGTGAAGCCCTTGCCCTGAAGGATATGGAAACATATCCAAAGCATAATATTTTGGTTTTGAAAAATCTGTGGTGTCTGTTTTGAAAGTTTTGTTTTTAACCCAATATTCTTTCCATTTTTGTTCTACCTTTTTAAAGTCATACATTTTTTATCTCCTAAACTAAACTTTTTATATTGTAACATAAAAACATAGTTTTTATCAAGTAAAAACTATGTTTTTAATTTTAACCTATATTTGCTCTTCTGTGGTGGCTTCAGCTTCAGCAATTTGAGCTGATTTTTTCTCTATTTTATACAAGTCTTGATAAGGCTTGCAACCTTGCATAAGCTCGTTATGCGTTCCGCTTCCAACAATTTCTCCACCCTCAAGCATATAAATTTTGTTGCAATTAACAACAGTTGAAAGCCTATGTGCCACAATTATAACAGTGTGGTCTTTTGTTAAATCTTCAATAACATTCTGAATCTTTGATTGATTCTCGTTGTCTAAAGCGCTTGTTGCTTCATCCAAAAGGATGATTTTGCTGTTCTTTAAAAGTGCTCTTGCTATAGCAAGCCTTTGTTTTTGTCCACCAGAAAGTATCACTCCATTTTCTCCAACAAGGCTGTCATACTGCTTTTCTTTTTCCATAATAAAGTCATGTATTTGAGCTTTTTTGCAAACATCAAACATTTCTTCATCGGTTAAATCTTCTTTAACATATTTTAAGTTTTCTTTGATGCTACAGTTAAATATGTATGGCGTTTGAGGAACAACTGTAACCAAATCTCTTAGTCCATTTTCACTTAACTTTGTTATATCAACGCCGTCAATCAAAATCTTTCCGCCCTGAAGTTCATAAAGCTTTGGAATCAAGCTTAAAAGGGTTGATTTTCCTTGCCCACTTTTTCCAACAAATGCAACGCTGGTGTTTGGCTCGATTTTTAAACTTAAATCTTCAAATATTGGCTTTTCTTTGTTATATCCAAAATGAACATTTTTAAATTCAATTTCACCTTTTGGATTTTTGATTGTTTTTGTTCCAAAAGTTTCTTTTGGATAGTCTTTATCATCCAAAATCTCGCAAATTCTTTCTGCTGAAACGCTGGCTGTTCTAATTGATTTTTGAAGATTTTGAATCCACCAAACTGCTTGTTGAATTCTTTCAAAATACATTATGGTAAGCAGCAATCCTCCAAGTGTCACATTCCCAATTGATAACAAATAAATCCCAAGGAATATACTTCCAACTCGAACAATTGTTTCAGCGATTCTAAGTAATCTCCACAAAAAATTTCCACGAGTGCTATCATCTATTGCCCATCTATATTGATGCCTTAATCCAATATAAAACTTTTTTAAAACATTTTCTCTTATGTTTAAGCTTTTAATATCTCTTATTCCTCTTGCTATTTCTGAAGTTTGCCCAACACGCTTATCATTTATAACTCTTGATTTTTTCTGCATTTTATAGTTATATTTTTGATAAATTTGTGAAGTGAGCAAAATAAGCAAAAATCCAACAGTCACAAATAAAGCTAAATAAACATTTATAAAAAACAAATAAGCCAAAAATCCAAGTCCCATAATAATTGCACTGCCACCATTTGAAACAGTATCGATAAGGTTTGTAACCTCTCTAGCATCATTGTTAACACGAGAAATTATTGTTCCTGAATTAACAGTATCAAATTTTTCAGCTTTTGTTCTAGACACCGCATCAATTAAATCCATTCTAAATCTTATGACCACTTTTTGAAAAGTTAAAACCGCAAAAAATTCCCACAAATATCCCAAACCAACTGTTGCAATAGACACAAGCAAAAAATAAATTGTATATTTTATAGCTTCATCGTTTTGAGATAATGTTAAACTGTCAATAATGTTTTGCATAAAAATTGGAGCAAACAAGTTGATTGCCGTAAAGCACACAACAGTTAAAATAAAACACGCAACAAGCCCTTTGTAATACTTAAAGTATTTAAAACATCTTTTAAGTGATGGAAAGCCCTTTTTTGCTTCGGCATTTGTTACCACATCTTTGCCTTTCATTTCATCAGGGGTTATGCCATAACGCTCTAAATTTCTTTTTTGTTCTTTTTCAAGCTTTTTTTGTTGTTTTGGGCTTAAAACAACTTCTTTTTCTTCTTTTTTCTCTTTTTCCTCTTTCATTTTTTCTCCTTAAAATTTTTATTGTTTTTTAGACAAAAAAATCATTATGGCTCACCTCCTTTTTTGTTTGTTTTTAAATGCAAATTTTGTCTGTTTTTATATATTTTTATATATAAAAAGTTTTATCATTATATCATAAAAAAATCAACTTTTCAAGAGGGATTTTTTGTTTTTTAACAAAAAAAGAGCATTAAATGCTCATTTTTTTATGCATATCCATACAAAAACTCATTTAAGTTCACTCCTGAGGCTGATAATATTATTATGATAACAACATAAAATATAGCTTCGCAAATAACTGAAACAAGCGCTCCAATCCCCGCCAATTTTGCATTTTTTGGATAATTTTTTTGCCATAAAATGAATAATAAAAGACCCGCAAGTGGAATAAAAAATCCTAAAACTCCCCACCAAAAAGAACCTGTGTCGCTTGGATTTTTTACTTCTTTTGGCTCTTCACTTTTGTTTTCTTGGCTAAACTTTTTAAAATCATTTTCAAAACTTTCTTCTTTTTTGTTTAGCCCGCCACAATGCGTGCAATAAACTTGCCCATTTTTTTCGATTTCTTCTTCATCAATTTTTTCACCACAATATTTGCAAAACATAACATACCTCTCTTTTAGAATAATAATATATTTTTATTGTTTTTGTCAAACAATCAAACAAACAATCTATTTAAAAAACAGAAAAGAGAAATTTAAAAATTCCCCTTTTGTGATTAAATTGTTGTTTCTGTGTTGTAAACAACATCTTCAACTTCTTTTATAACTTTTGCCATTGTTTCAACAACCAAAACTGGGTCTCTTCCAACAGAAGTTTCACCTGAAAGCATGGTTGCGTTTGCTTCTTCATAAATTGCGTTTGCAACATCATTAACTTCAGCTCTTGTTGGGCGAAGTGAATATGTCATACTCTCAAGCATTTCTGTTGCAACAATAACAAATTTTCTTCTAACATTGCAAAGTGATATGAGCTTCTTTTGAATTACTGGAACTTTTTCAAGTGGAATTTCCACCCCTAAATCTCCACGAGCAACCATAAGCCCATCGCATTCTTCCAAAATTTCTGCAGCATTTTTAACACCTGCTTCATTTTCGATTTTTGCAATGATTTTAACATCTGGGCATTTGTTTTTCTTTAAAAAAGCCTTAACATCTCTAACATTTTGCGCCTCAGACACAAAAGATAGTGCCAAATAATCTGGCTTGTTTTTCATTCCAAACAAAATGTCTTTTTTGTCTTGCTCAGAGAGGTATGGAGCTGCTGGAACAATTCCTGGAACATTTAGGCTCTTGTTGTTTGAAAGCTTTCCGCCAAACAAAACTTTGCAGACGATGTCGGTGTTTGTAACTTCTAAAACTTTCATCTTTATTTGCCCATTGTTTGCCAAAATGATATCTTTTGGCTTAACTTGCTTAACAAGAATTTGATATCTAAGCCTAACTTCTTTTTCATTTCCCAAAACTCCACGTGTTGTTAACGTGAATTTTTGTCCTTTTTTAAGTTCAACTTCATTTTTTTCAAAAGTTCCAATTCTCATCTCTGGGCCTTTTGTGTCTATCAAAAGTTTTAAGCCTCTTTTTGCCAAAGGCTTTGCTGTGTTAATAAGTTCTTGCAATGTGTCATAAGTGCCGTGACTCATATTAATTCTTGCAATAGACATTCCTTTTTCAAGCATTTTTTCTTGCACATCAAAAGTGGAGCTTGCTGGCCCCAATGTGCATATTATTTGAGTGTTTATTTTTCTTTCCATATTTTCACCTTTCTTTTAAAAATCAAAGTATGTTTATTATATCAAAAAAAATTTTATAAGTAAATAAGTTTTTATATATTTTTAATTATTTTTTCCGATTTTTTTTAAAAATTATAACCAAAAAACTCATTGTTTAAAAAAATTTTTGTGGTCAATTATTTTTATATGAAAAAATTTATATTATTAGCAACTTTTTTAATATGTTTGGTGGTTTTAAATTCACCTTATTCACTCTCATATTTTTCAAAAAGCTATGACGGAACCCACACTTTTTATTGCCCTGAAATTGTTTTTAATGCTGATGCCCAAATAGCAAAAAACGGCAATGGTTATTTGATTTCTGTTTGCACCCAAAACGCTGGAGCATTTGAAAAAACTTTAAATAATAATTATCAAGGTGAAAGCTTTTGTTTTTTGGGAGATGAAAACAACTTATTAGAAGTGTTAAAAAAACTAAATGCAAAAATAGTTAAAAAAGAAGTTTTTGATAACCTTTTGGTTGTTTATGGATTTAGCCCAAAGCTTAAAAATTATATTTTAATGAAAAACCAAAAAGTTAATGTTCAAATTGCACTAAACAAAAACAAAATAACTGTTGGCACGCCTCTAATTTTGGGAAGTTTTTAAAAAATACATAAAAAATTAAAAAATTTTATGTTTAACGAACAAAATTTGAAAAATTTATATTTAACGAACAAAATTTAAAAAATTTATGTTTAAATCAAAAAATTTTGGTCAAATATTATTGCGAGGATTAAGGAGGATTTAAAAAATGTCTGAAAACAAAAATAACACAAGATTTAGAAAATACGCTTATTGGATTTTGCTCTTTTTGGCAATTGCTGCCCTTGCAATTGTTTTGGTTTTAACCGCCCAAAAGTCAAGTGAAAAAAATGTGGCAGAAAACGAGGCCTTGCCTCAGCAAGAAAGTTTTGTTTCTGCTGAGCCTATAACTTTTTTGAACCCACTTTTAAGCTGTGATGTTTTGAAAGGTTATTCAAACTCTGCTCTGCAATACAACAAAACCTTAAAGCAATGGGAAGCACACAAAGCTATTGATTTTGCCGCTGAAGAAGGCACTGATGTTTATGCCGTTATGGACGGAAAGATAACTGAAGTTAGTTATAACTATCTTATGGGCAATGTTGTTAAACTAGATTGCGGAAACGGACTTGTTTTTGTTTATAAATCTTTGGCTGGTGATGTCCCAGTTTCTGTTGGCCAAAATGTTAAAAAAGGTGATGTTATTGGAAAAGTTGGGCAAACAGCAAAAAGTGAAGCAAGCGATGGTCCACATTTACATTTTGAAGCTTGGCTAAACGATAAAAATGTTGACCCAAATGAGTATTTAGATTTAGAGCAAAAATAAAAATTGAGCATAAAATTATGCTCTTTTTTGTTTTTTAAATATTTTTGCAAAATTTTAGCATAAGTTACTAGACAATTTAATATTTTTTTGTTATAATGAGTTTATCGCAAAAAGGGAGAGTAAAAAATGGTCTTCGAAAGAATACAAGAATTACTTGCTGAACAGATGAACATAAGCAAAGATAAAATAACAAGAAAGTCTCATATAATTAACGATTTAAAGGCTGATTCATTAGACATTGTTGAAATGTTGATTGCTTTAGAAGATGAATTTAAAATAAGTGTTCCTGATGAGGATGCTAAGAACCTACTTGTTATTGGAACTTTGGCTGATTATGTTGAGCAAAAAATTAAAGAAAAATCTGCAAAATAATTGAATAGTTTTGGCACTTTTAAAAAAGTGCAATATGGAAGGCTGGCTGAGCGGTCGAAAGCGGCGGTCTTGAAAACCGTTGATGTGAAAGCATCCTGGGGTTCGAATCCCTAGCCTTCCGCCATAGAAAAGCCCGTTATAAAAGCAAAAAGTGGGGTTTTGAAGATGAGTTAAAATTTAACTCATCTTTTTGTTTTTTAGTATAAAAAGTGCTAAATAATTTAAACAAAGTGCCAATAAGTGCTTTTTTATAAATTAAAATTATTCGATTGTTTTTTAAACCAAATATTGCCAAAATAAAAGTTTTGTGTTATAATAAAGCTGAATAAATTTTGGAGGTTTGTTATGAAAGCTATAAAAAGATATCTTAATAAATTATTCCCAGATGAAAAAACATTGTTAAGACAAAAAGAAGAAACTATAAAAGACTTATCTGAAACTCAAAAAAATTTAACAGCAGAAGGCATTGAAAAATTAAAAGAGAACACAGAGCTTGATGAAAAATACATCAAAAAACTTCTTGAAAGAAAACAAAGAAAAGAAGAAAGAAAAATTGATAAATTAGACAAAAAATTAGATAAAATACACGAAAGAACTCTATAAAAATAAGTTTGGAGATAATCCAAACTTATTTTGTTTTTTAATTTTATAAAATTAACATATTTTTAATACTTAAATTATTTAATTTTTTTATACTTTATATTCAATCATATTTGTTTCATTCAAATTTAAACCAAATTCACTATAAAAAAGTTCAAAGCGCTCCCCTTTTTTTACAATCCCCGTTGCATCTGGAGTTAATTTTTCCCCATTTAGATAAATGCTTTTGTCTATAGCATAACCATTGCTCTCTATTTTCACTTCAACTTGCATATAATATTCTCCGCTTGCCAAACAATCAATGCCTTTTATGCCATCTTTTGTGTGCTCTCCATAATTATGGGTGAAATAAACAAATAAAAACGCATTTTTTTCGCAATCCACATAATAATCTGATTGTTTTTTATAATCATCAAAATTTGGAACAACTGCTCCTTGCTCAAAAACAAAAATGTGATAACCTGTAACATCCGCTATAGAGGTGTAAACAACTGTTTGCCCTTCTTCTGCCTTAAAGTGAATATGTGCAGTTTTTTCACCGCACCCACAAAAAAACATAAAAACTGGCAAAATTAAAGATAACATTAAAATTGAGTATAATTTATTTTTTGTTTTTTGCATAATTTTTTCCTTCTTTAAAGTTATTATATCATAAAAATATAACATTTCAAACCAAAATTTTTGAAATACAAAAAAGAACTTTATTTCTAAAGCTCTTTTTTAATTATTTAGACTTTTTTTCAATTTTTTTATCAACGCTTTCAAAAAAATCTATTTGTTTGCTAACTTTTTGTTTTTTGGCTCTTGCTGTTTGCGCTTTAACTTTCTTTTTTACGTCGGTTTCAACTTCAATTCCCTCTTGTTTTTGAAGTAGTTTCACAATATTTGAGATAACGCTCTTTTTGTTGTGCCACCATTCTCTTGCCCAAACACGAACAAGCTTCCACCCTTTTGCATGCAAAAATTCATTTCTAAACACATCACGTTCCAAACTTGAAATTGAGCTTTTTGAAACTGAACTGTCTGTTTCTATTCCCAAAAGATATTTATCGTGACGCTTATCATAAACAGCTATGGCAATGTTTGCATTTGAAAAGCCCAAATTTAGCTCTGTTGTGTAACCAAGTTTGTTTAGCTCACTTGCAATTTCTTGCTCTAAAGTTAATTCTCCAGCTTTTTCTTGAACTTCAAACTTAATTCCACCAAGGCCATTTAATATGGCTCTCACTTCAGATTGATTGCCGTTTGAAACTGCTCTAACATAAGTTAGATAACTTCTCAAAAGCTTTGGACCTTTTGATTTTGATGTGTCCACCTTAAGCTCTTCTGGCTCTATTGAGGTTACAACATAAATCTTCTTTTTTGCACGAGTTATGGCAACGTTAAGCCTGTTTTCTCCACCGTCATAAGAAAGTGTTCCAAAAATATAGTTAACCTTTCCAATTTCATTTTTTGCATAACCAATTGAAAAGATTATGATATCACGCTCGTCACCTTGAACATTTTCAAGGTTTCTAACAAACAAGCTAACATCTTGCCCGTTTTCAACTCTGTTTGTTTCTTGGAGATATAATTTTCTAAACTCACTGTCCATTTTGCATTGTTTGTCTATCAAATCTTCAATATATGACTCTTGCTCTGAGTTAAAAGTTATAACCCCAATTGTTTCGTTGTTTTTTCTGTTTTTTAATATGCTTTTAAGAAGTGCCACAATTTTTTCTGCTTCAACAGGGTTTTTTCCATCTTCCCACACTCCATTAACCATTATTCGCTCAATTGGTTTGTGGCGAACATTTTTTGTGATGTTTGGAGCAATTTGAAGCTTGCCTTCATAAAATGCCATATTTGAAAAGTCGATTAACTCTTCATTTTGTGAACGATAGTGATAAGTTATGTTTGCACTGTTAAATCTTGCTATTGCTAGGTCAAGAAGGCTTTCAACTTCAAGGGCTGCTTGCGTTGAATAATCCAAATCATCTTCATCATCAGTGTTTCCCATATATCTACGCATAAATGTTGTGGTTGGACGAAGCTGTTTTGAGTCTCCCGCAACAACAACGCTCTTTCCTCGATAAATTGATGGGATTGAGTTTTCTATAAACACCTGTGAGGCTTCATCAAACAAAACAACATCAAACAAGTTTTGCTGTAGTGGCAAAAGTGTTGAAACATTTTCTGGAGATAAAAGCCAGCATGGGAACAATTTAAACAAATATTCTCCATAAACTTCCAAAAGCTTTCTGATTGGCCAATATTTTTGCTTCTTTGAAATTTGATAAATATAATCTTTGCTTTCAATGCTTCCATTTAACATTTGTTTATATTCTTTAACAAAGCTTTGCTCCGCTATTTGTCTTGAAATATCATTTAATTTTGCTTTGTGCATTGAAATTCTTGACCTTATGTTTTCAAAATCTGCAATAGATGATAAAACGTCTTTTTGCTTGTCTTCATAAACAACAATTTCGTGATATAATCTAATTTTTAAAAGCCTTGAAATAACATTTTGAAAATATACCAAGCTTTGTGAATTGTTATATGCAAAATTTAAAATTATTCTTTCTGCTTCACTTAAGTTTTGAAGCATTTTTTGAGTGTCTCGATAATCTATATAATCAGACAAAGCTTCTCGCAAAAGATTAAAGATGTTGTCGTTTGCATTCATAATTGCATCAATTGCCATATTATAGCCGTCTTTTGTTAACACATCTTTTATGAAGTCATAAGAACTTATATATTGCTTTATTTTTGCCAAAGTTAAATCAACATCTTCTTTAAGCTTTCTTTTCTTTTCAAAAGTGTTTGCCTTATCCATTTTTGCAAGCATTTTTAAAAGTGGCCTATAGTTTTCTTTGCTATCAAAACTCATAAAGCTTAAAACTTGCCTTGCATAATGATATTTTGCTGTGTCAAACACTGGCAAATTTTTGCCAATAAGTTCATTCAGCCTACTTAATGTTTTTGAAACAATATGTATGTTTAAATCACTTTTTAGATATTGAATAAAAGGATTTTTCACACTGTTTTTAACAAAGTTATAATAAACTGTTGCTGTGTTTTGTTTTGTTAAGTTTAACAAAGCGTCACTTAGCTCTTGATATTTTAATGCCATAAGCTTTTTGTCTTCAAGCATATCTTTATAAATTTCATATTCAATTGTGTTTTGCCCTATTTTTGATGAGTTATAATACATATCTGCAAGAGAAATACCAAAACTTGTTTTGTCATTTAGGCATTTTGAAAGTTTTTCAAGATTTTCAATTTCTTTGTCTAACTTTGATTTTTCAAGCTCATATTGTTCAAAAAAATTTGAATTAAAATTTTGTTTTAAAACACTTTCGTGCATTGCAAAACAACGAGCATAAAAGTTTCGGCGCTCTTTTTCGGCATCAACAATAAAAACTGCTTTGTCGTTTAGGCTTGCCAAACGGTTAAAAATAACTTCTAAAGCGGCTTTCTTTTGTGAGATAACCAAAACTCTCTTGCCTTTTGAAATTGCATCAGACACAACGTTTACAATTGTTTGAGACTTACCCGTTCCTGGAGGCCCATAAATAACCATATTTCCGTTGTCATTAACTTTGCTTATAACTTCACGCTGAGCAAAGTCGATGTCATTGATTAAATATAAATTGTCGTGTTTTGCTTTGCAAATTTTTGTTGGCTTTGTGTTTAAAAGTTCATTTATCGAATTGTTTGTTAGATGCTTTTTTTCTAAAATTGAATAATCATTATAAATTGAATTTGCCAAAGCATAACGGCTAAGTAGGCAAACTTGCCTAATTTGAAGCTCATCATTTGCCTCTGGCTCTTCATAACGGTCAAAAGCAAATATGTTTTTTCGTGGTTGATACGAAATTTTTATGCCAAAAGTTTTCAAATAGTCCAAAACTGCCTGAATGTCGGCAAATTGTTTGTTTATTTGTGGAAACTCTGTTTCAAGCCCATCAAGATTTAAATGGCGAGCCTCAGCAATTGCAAGAAGCAATGCTTTGTTTAACTGAACGCTAGAACCTTTTATGAGCGAGATGTTAACATTATAATCATCAATTGGTTCAATTTGAACTGGAAATAGCAATAGCGGTGCTTTAAAAGTAAAGTTTTTTATTGCTCCATAAACAAAAGGATAACATAAATAAAGTTCATACCTTCCAGTTTCTTTTTCGATTTCATCAATCTCACGCTTTAGGGCATTTATGTTTCTAACTTCTTGAGCAATTATTCTTTTTGCCAAATTTGCTCTTTGCCTCAAATATTTTTGCCTATCTTTTGCGTTTTCAAAAGTTTTGTCTGTAGGGAATTTTTCATCCAAACCCGAACTTTTTAAAATTATTTGCTCAGTTTCTTTTGATATTAGTTTTATGGGTGCTATTTTTCCGTTCCATATCAAATCCAAAAAGGCTTCTGCTTTTTCTGGACCTTCAACCAAAATTTTCCCTATATCATATCCATTTTTTTTGTTAAAAGTTCTTAAATATAAACTTCTGTTACGTCCGCTTATCTCTATTAAACGCTCTTTATAAAGTGTGTATAAACTTTTCATCCTTTACCTCTTGATTTTATTTTTTGACTTTTTTTGGTTATACCTTTATTATATCTCAAAAATCAATTCTTTTCAATAGCTTTTAACCAGTTTTTTATTTTTTTATAAAAAATAAAAGAAAAAACATAAAAAATCAAGAGCTTTTGTTTGATTTTTAAGCAAAATAAATAATTTTTGTTTAAAACAACAAAAAAATAAATTGATTTTAAGCAAGAGATTCTCACGCATTGCAAGCAAGAGATTCTCACGTCGGCTAACGCCTCCTCAGAATGACACTTCTATATGTCATTGCGAGCGAAGCGTGGCAATCTTGAACATTTTTAAAAACAACAAAAAATATCTGCCACTATGGGTAGATATTTTTTAAATTTTTCACAAATTATGATGTAACTTCATCACCTGTTGTGTTTTGAGTTGTTTGATTTGTTGAATCATCTACTTGAACAAGAGTGAAAGTTTCCCCTTCATAAGCCCAAACAATAATCGTTTGTTCTTGCTCTTGTTCATCAATTGTTGTTACTTCTTTTGTGTAGCCCTCAACAAACTTAAGCTTTCCATTCTCATCTATCAAAGTTTGTCCATTTTCTGATGATGTGTTGTCAGCTATAGCAAATGCAATGTTATTTCCTTCTTGAGGTGTGAATGGGTTATATTCATATTCACCAGTTTGTTGATCTTTATTTCCTTGCTGCAAAATAACATCACTATCATAAGTTAGCTTAAAAGTGTAACCATTCTCGCCAGTGGATAAAATTATTGTTTTTGGTTCATAAACTGGATAGAGCTCAATTGATTCAGTTTCAAAATATACCCATTCTCCATTTCCATTTGTTATGCTTATATCTTGATTATCTGCGTTTGTAACATTAACTGTTAAAGCACAACTATATTCTTTATTTTCTGTTAAGCCATTATTTGTTGCAAATAATTTGGCATCATTTTCATTTAACTTAAAGCCCACAAAGTTATAACCTGTTTTGTTAACCAAATTTTGTGGAACCAACAAAGTTGTGTTTGTGTCGCCCCAATTTAATGTTGTTAAAGTTGCTTCTGTTTCAGCGTTTTTGATTTCACATTGGGAGATGTAAACTGCATACAAATTGAATGTAACAGTTTCTGCTGTGGTGTCTGTTGGTATAGTTGAAATGTTGAAGATATCATCAACTTTAATTAAATCTTCTTCAGCTGTGCTACCCTCTTTTGTTGACCAACCAACAAATTTTCCATAAAGCGTTGATGGGGCTTTTAAATCATCACTTACAAACGCTGTGCCATATTGTTTTTGCTTTGAGTTTTGAGTTAAGTTTTCACCGTCTCCGTTGTTGTAAATAATGTCATACAATGTTTTTATTGGACTTGCTGTTGCTTTAAAGATTTTTCCAATATTCATAACAACGGTTCCTTTTAATACCTTTCCATCATTTATGGCAGTGATTGTTAAATATTCTTCCCACTCAGTAACTTCCTTGGTGGCGTCGTTCCTTACTTTTTCAATCAACCATTTAAGACCAGTATATCCAAACTCTAACTCAGCTTCAAATTCCACTGTTTGATATTTAAGATATCTAATTCCGTTTTGATTTACTGATTTAATTCCTGGTTCAAGACTTCCCTCATCGTCTTTATACTTTCCTAATAAATTTAACCTAACATAATTTATTGTTGGCGTATTGTTTTTGTTTAGATTGTTTGTAATTGTTTCTGTTTCAGCATTAAAAGAAGGTTCAGGAACAGAAATTGTAATTGGCGTGTATTCTATTTTTCCAGTTTCTGGGTTTGTTGTTGGCCGTGTAATTTTAACAAGCTTTGCTTCAACGCCAGTGTTGTCAAACAATTTGTCTGTAGGGTCCATATTATATTTTGAAATTGCATAAACATAGTAATCCCCAGCTGGAACAGCGTTAAACTTTACAACATCTCCCTCTTTTGTTGTGGTTTTTATACGTGGGGTTTCTTCTTCGGTTGTTGAAATGCTTTCTAATTCAACTTCAGCATAACTAGCGGCACCATAACTGCCCCACAATACGGATATTTCAACTTCATTTTCAACCCATTTTGCATAAAGTGTTAGGGTTGAATTGTTGTTTTTTAATTGCTCTTCTGTGAAAGTTGTAGTGTTTATTATCGTTTCATTTGTAACTTGTTTTGTAAACTCACTATCAGCAAACCAGCCCAAGAACACACAACCGCCTCTTGTTGGAACTGGAAGTTCTGCCAAAGCGTCATTTTCATCTTTTTCTCCAAGAGCGCTTAAATATTCTCTTGTTATTGATTCAATTTCATTTCCGCCATTTGCGTTAAATTCAATGGTGTAAACGTTCTTTTCAGTGTGTGGCAAAATTTTCATTCTTTTATCAATTTGATATGTTATTGGGTTTTCTGTGCCAATCACGCCATAGTCATTAACACCATCTTCCCAAGTCCAATTTTTGAAGTGATAACCAGTGTTAACTGGAACTTCCATATTGAATGTTTGACCTTTTAAATACCACCCAGTTTGATAAAACTTATAACCTTGTTCACTTTGCTCTGAAGGTTCCTTTGTGTTTTGTGCAGCTATTCCTTGATTTGCTTCTTCATCTGGAATACTCACATAAAGTGGGCAATAATAAACATAAACTTCAGTGAATAAAGTTTCATCTGTTATTGTTATTGTTAAGTTTGTGTTAACATATTCCACTGTTGAAGTGTCAGTTATGTTTTTATATTGCCTATCTGAAGCCCACAAACTGTAGGTTCCATTTTTAACATCCTCAAATGTTTTTGTGTCTGCCCCATTTATCAATTGATAAACTTTTGTTTCATCATTGATGTTTCTTAGTTCATAATAAACAACAATGTTTGTTAGTCTTGTTTGAGCTGCAATTGCCATTGAATTAACCTTAACTTGTTTTGTAAGCCATTTTGCATAGATGTTTGCAGTTGTTTTTGTTGTTTCACCACTTTCTGTTTGTTCGGTTGTTGTTATAAATGTTGCTGTTTGTTCATTTAAAACATCTTGGTCTGTTAACTTTTTGGTGAAGTTTGCGTCACCATACCACCCACCAAAAACATAACCACTTTTTGTGATGTTTTGAAGAACTCTTGCAAGTGATGTTCCATAAACGTGTTGTATTGTTGAATTCCCCACTTCATCATTGTTGTTGTTTAAAACAAGTTCATATGTTTTTCCTGTGGCTGTAACAGTTATTTTTGCATCTTCTTCAGCTGTTCCAGTTTGTTCAGCGTTGGTTAACTCATAATGTTCATCTGCAACTGTTGCAACAACTTTCCAGTTAAAGCCAGATTTAATATAATATGTTAAAGCGCTTGCTGTGGCTGTGTTGTCTGTGTGTATCTCAGTCCATGTTGGCTCGTTTTGGGTGTTTGAATTTGCATTATCATCAGTGTTATCGTCTGCATTTTCATCTGAGCTGTTGTCATCTGTGTTGTTTGTTTGTTCGTTGTTTGTGTTTGTGTTTTTAGGATTTCTATAAAAAATTTCATATGTAACATTATCAGATTTTTCAACTGTGAATGCTATCATATCTTCCTTAACAAACTTTGCTTTAACCTCTGTGTTTTCTGTAAATGAAACAACGCTGTTTTCTGTTATTTTTGTTGTAACATCATTTGTGTTTGTAAACCAACCGGCAAACCTATCGCCATCTTTTGTGGCTGTTGGCAAAGTTCCATAAACTTCTCCAAAAGTGAACTCTGCTTCTTCCTCATCACAACTTCCGCCATTTGCCTTTGCATCAAATGTTAGCGTGATTTTTTTGGGAGTCCATTTTGCGTAAACATAGAAGTTTGTTCCGTCAAATTGGACTGTGTCAAAATTTAACAAAACTGGATTTTCTTCACTTAACTCAATTTTGTTTTCAAGTTCTTTGTCAAAATACCAGCCCTCAAGCTCATAACCATCTTTTGCTGGAGTAGGCAAAGCTAATGCAGTGCCATAATCTTGTGTGACAACTTCATCTGTGTTGCCACAAACAAGTGTGCAAGACTTATCAATATATCTTGCATAAATCATAAATGTTTGCATAATTGGGTCAAAACGAATATTTTCAAAAGTTAGTTTTGTGTCATCACTTAGCTTTTGAGTAAAATTGCTGTCTGCATACCAGCCATAAAAAACTTTGTTGTCCAAAGAGGCTGCTTTTAAATTTTCGTTTTTAACAAGCTCACCTATTGTTTGCCCAAAAAACACCTCGTTAGAATTTCTAATAATATTATCTCCGTTGCTTGCATACATCAAGCTTGAAAAGCTGTTTGGAGCAAAGTAAGCATAGATTGTTGCAGTTTTTTCTTCTTTGTTAACTGCAACGCTGTTGTCATCAAATATTGTTTCTGTTGTTAGCTTGTTGTCTTGTTTGAACTCATCACTTCCAAACCAACCTGAAAAAGAGTAACCAACTTTTTCTAAATCTGCCAAAACTTCTTCATCAAAGTTTTTTGAATAAACAAGCTTTTTAAAATTTTCTTCTGTTATTGTTTCGGATTCAACCTTTTCGCTATTGCCATCCAAAACATAACAAACTCTGTTTATGTTGCACTCAACAGCAGAAACTTTTGTTTTTGATATCAAAAAGAACATTGAAACACCAAGCCCCACTGCCAAAATAGCAACAAAACTCCATATTAGTGCTTTTTTTGCCATAACCATTCACCTCTTTTATTTTTTAACAAAGCTTAAAAATAGTTTTTGCGATATTTTGATTTTTAAACCATTTTTTGCCTGCTTTAAGCATATTTTAACATATTTTGTTTTTATTTGTCTAATTATTTTAGGCGTTTTCAGCACTTTTGTTTTAAATAATAACACAAAAAAGTTGCTATGCTTAAAATTCGTGTTTGAAAAGATGAAAAAATAAGCAAGCCATTTTTAGCTCGCTTATTTTTTTATTTTTTATTATTGTGTTACAACAACTGTTATTGTTGTTTCAAACTGTGTTATTGTTTCATTGTTGCCATTAACCAAATAATATCCTGGCTCTAAAATAACCAATGCTCTTAAATAATAAGTCCCAGCTTGGTTAATTAAGTCATAATGTGTTTCCGAACTAACATCTTGTATGTCATATAAAACAACATATTGTTGCCCTAAATAATTGCTGTCACGTGTTGGTGTAACCTCAAAGTTAACAGAATTCTCACTGTTTATTGTGATTTGGTTATCAGTTGGTGTTAATGTGTTTCCATTTTCTGTAAAGCTGAACGCATTGTTATTTGCTGTTATGGCTTTGCCTTGCTTTATTTCAAACTCACAATAAATATAATTTAAATAATTGCCGTTTTCATCTGTTAGCATATAATATGTGTAATTATCGTTTTCATCTATGGTGTAATAATTATATGTGAACACTGCTCTATATTCGCCAGCTTCTGAAACAGAAGCATTCTGCCCTTCAGCTACTGTTTCCCATTCATCCCCATTCTTTTGTTGAATTGCAACCAAAGTTAAAGAACCCTCTAGGCCTTCTATTGTCATTTCTGCTTCAACTGTTTTTTCTTGCCCGTCATAATAAACATAGTTGTCTATTTGATATAATTCAGTTCCATATTCACAAACAAGCTTTGTTCTGTCATAATAATAGAATGTTACTATAGATGAATTGTAACCTGTGCTATCTAAATAATAAGTTTTGTTCCAATTGATTGTTGTGTCTGTGGTTAAAGAACCATTTTGTTCATACAAAAGCGTTTGAATATTTGTTGGGGTTAACAAAACATATTCACCATTTTTATAAATATAATATCCAGCATAATCGCCCGCTGCAAAATACGCATCATTCCAGTTTTTGTAATAGAAATTTGCAACAGTTCCTTGAGCGTCTAGATAATAAGTTTTGCTCCCGTTTATGAAAGTGTCTTGAGTGTTAACATACTCTTCTTCACATAAGCTCAAAAATGATGAGTTACTTAAATCTATAACAATGAAAATATAACCGCCTTCTGTGAGTGGCTTTATCTCATAAAACTCCTCGCCAATTTTTGCGTAATAAGCTACAACGCCATCAACTGCCTCTGTTGTTGGAACATAATTTGTGCCATCATTATAATAAATATCAACTGCTGTGCCGTCATTTAGATAATAAGTTTTGTTCCAGTCTATTGCTGTGTCTGTTGTTGAAGTGTATTTCTTTTCATACAAAAGTGTTTGAATGTTTGCTGATGTTAACAAAGTGTATTCACTATTTTTAAATATATAATACATATTATCGATTGTTTGAACATATCCACCATAATTTGCGTTGTAATTTCCTGTGTTACTTCTTATTTCTATTGTGGCTTGTGTTGCAACAGCTGTTGGCTTTAATGTTGCAGAAGTTAAATAATTTCCCCCTGCATAATTTGTGCTGTTAAGGTTAAATTCTAATTTAAGTTTAAAATAAGTTAAGCTTGTGTCTGTTATTTTGATTGTTGCTTCATTTATGGTTATGCCTGTTGTTATCTTTTCATCATTATTATTTAATGCTGTTAAAGTTAAGGTGTCACCCAATGAAACGGTTGTGTCACATTCATATAATGTCATTGATGAACCGCTTCCTAAGTCAATGTGAATATAATTATCTGTGTGGTTGTCAAGTTGTTTTATTTTTTTATAAGACACATTATCAACTTCTGCATAATAAGTTGAAATGCCTTCTATTGGTTGTTTTGTTTCAACAAAGCCATTGCCATTATAATAGTAAATATTAACCGCTGTGCCATCATAGAGATAATAAGTTTTGTTAAAGTCAATTTCTGTGTCGGTTGTTGTGAAATAAGCTTTTAAGTTTTCGACTGAAAATGTGTAAGTTTTATCATAAGTTAACACAAAATTGCCACCATTATCATTATAATCTTCAATTGGGTTGCCATTTACTTTAATATCATAGGTTAAGTGATATGCTTTTGGTGTTATCTTCCAGCTTCCAAGATTAAATGATGAGTCGGTCACATAATGTTCTGGTGTTGAAATATAGTAGAAAACTGCTTCAACATATTCACTTCCCTCATATAGATAATAAGTTTTATTCCAATTTATTTCATCATCTGATGTTTTTTCGTATGTTGTTTCATCAATTTTTTCATAAACATAATATTTAAAGATAGTTGTTGTTTGATCACCTTCGCCTTCATTATATGAAATATCAGCGGTTATATCATCATAATAACTACCTGAACGTATAAAATAATTGCCTTCATTGTGATGATTTTCATCAACAACAGAATATACTGTTGGAACCAGCTTCTTTAAAATAACTCTGTTTGAAACATAATCTGATTTTAAAAGTTTTGCTAAAACATTATATGTGTCTGCATCTGTTCCTATAGAGTTTGTTATGCTATATATTTTTGTTAAATATTCGGTTGAAGTTTGAGTTTCTTGATCCCAAACAGAATAAAATTCATAGCCAAAGAATCCTAAAGTTGCTTCAATATATTCATTGTTTTTTTGTTGATAATAAGTTTTGCCAAGTTCAAGTTCTTTATCTGATTGTTTGATGTATGCTTTTCCATTGTAATCATACACAAGTTCATAATTGCCATTAACTTCTTCAAACACTTTGCCATCAGTTGTTGGTAAAAGCTTAAATGAAGATAAAATTTCATTAGGTGTTTTTGCTGTTCCATCATATTCAAGCTGTATGCCTTGCGTTAGTGATGAAACTTCAACTTCTTGCTTTTTAATTCTTATTGTAAATGATTTTTGAATAGGTTTATAATTTTTTTCATTTAAAGTAAATTTAAATCCAATTGTGTAATCACGATAATTATAATCACCATTCTGAGCAATAACATCACTATTTATTGTTAAATCATTTAAACCAGTTGAAGAAACGCTAATGAACTCAAATTGCTGTTCATTTGTGTTTGATATTTGATAAGCCGCACCTGACTCATACAAATTAGTGTTTTCATCAATTTGGGTTGTGTTTACTATATAAAGATTGTCACAAGCATAACATAAATAATCGCTTAGTTTTGGTTTATCAAATGAATATTCAAATGTGTTTAATTCAATTTTTTCATTAAAAGATAATTGAGCATAATCATATTTTTCATATAAACTCCGAGATGACATACCACCTTCATATTCTGATATAACAACACAAATACTACCGCCATATGCTGGTGCTTTTATTTCATAATAATCATTGCCATCTTTTGCATAATAAGTTGAAATATTAGTTACTGCTTGTGTTGTTTTTACATAACTACTTCCGTCGTTATAATAGATATCAACTGGTGTTCCATCACTTAAATAATAAGTTTTGTTCCAGTTTATTTCTGTGTCTGTTGTTCCAACATATTTATATAAACCCCAGTCAGATGCTGTTAATTGGGCTTTGTTAACAGTGAAATTTGTGGCCCTAGTATAAAATGTGCCGTGGTTTTTGGTTGTTAGTTCTGCCACAAGTTTATATGAGCCCGCATCATCTTCCCATGTGGAGCCTATTTCATAACCGTATTCATTCCAGCTCCAATACTCGTTTTCACTATCTTCTTCAGCATATAAAAATCTATAAGATATTAAATCAGTGCCTTTTGCATCACCGTCATATTCACCACCGAACAATTTGTTATCATAAGTTAACTTTGGCTCATATTTATTTCCTGAATAAATCATTGTTGAGCCACCTAACAAACTAACTGTTGCTGGGTCGTGATCTTGCTCGTTTTGGTTAACATGTAAATACACCGTAACGCTAAAGTCGTCATAAACAATGGTTATTTCATACTGCCCAACGCTATAATATCGCTCTTCTTCATAATCTTCATAAACTGGCTGTCCATATGGAACTTCTCGCATCTTTTTTATGGAATAAGAAAATTTTTGTAAATCTTCTTGTGTTAAATTTTCGATATTAAAATCTTCTTCAGAGCCATCTGAATAACGAAGTTTTAATCCAAAAATTTCTTCATTAACAGTTTCACCATAAGTTATGGTGGCACTGCTATTGGTTGCTGTTAAGCCTTTTAAAGTTTTTTCTCCACTCCCACAAGCGCTAAACAAAAAGATTGTTGCAAATGATAGCAAAATTAGCGCCAATGATGATAAACATTTTTTTATTGACTGCATACTTACCCCCCCTAATCTATAATTTTATTATATTAAAACAAAAACAAAAAGTCCACTAAAATCTCGCTCTTTGTTTATGGTGCGCAAAAGTTTTTTTATTATGAAAAAACTGTTTTAAAAGCTAACAAAAAAACCTCTTAAAAAAGAGGTTTTAAACGTCAAACAATTGAGATTGCCACGCTTTGTTTGAGCTTTTTCTATAACAAAACTATCTTTTATTGCAAATGATAAAACTATTTTAGGTTTGAAAAACTTAAAAAGCTTTTTATGTTGCCCACGCATCTGGACAATTTCTGTTTTGTTTGAACCAATCAGTTTCTTTTAATATTGTGTTATTGTTTGAACAAGAAACAACAACAGCAACATCATCCACTATAAACTCATCCTTTTTTAGAGCAACGATTATGTTTCCGTTAAAGCTTGTAAACTCATCGTTTTTATAATCTATGCAAAGTGTGGTTACAAAAACTTGGTCTGTTCCTGTGTTTTCAGTAATCCCCGCATATTTAGCAATATTATCTATAAATTTTTGTGTTGGAAATTGATTTTCATTTTTTGTTGTGTATTCTGGGCTACCTGCACAACAACAAACACAAACAATTTGTGGCTTAAAGAGTTCTAACAATGCTTGCGAAGAACTTGTTTTACTTCCGTGGTGGCCAGCTTTGTAGAGGTCAACAGAAATATAATCAGTTTCATTCATTCCTTTATCTTCTCTATATTTATCAACCAAAGAAGATTCCCCGCCAGATTCTAAATCACCTGTGAACAAAAAGTTGTGAGTTCCACTTGTTATCATACAGCAAACTGAATAATCATTTTCTGTGCCAGCTTTTTCTTCATAATATTGTTGATATAAAATTTCCAACTTTGTATCATCACTTAAATCATAAGTTCTTTTTGCGCCAGTTTTTGTTTCATTATAACACTCAAGAGCTGTGAAAACCTGAGCTTTTTTTGTTTCTTCGTCTTTTTGCCATTCTCTTTTTTGAACATCATCAAGTTCATTACAAAAGTTTTTATACATTGTTGAGGTTTCTTTTTGGTTTGTTTTGGCAAAGGTTATGATTGTTTCAATGTTGTAAAGGTCAAAAATTGAATCAACATTTTTTGGTGTTGCAAAACCAGCATAGTGGTCTTGATGAGCGTGGGTTACAATAACATACTCTAAAATGCCGTCAGTGCAAAACTGGTTTATATAGCTTGATACTGCCCCAATGCTATCTGTTCTTGAACCACAATCAATCAAAACTTCAGTAGTTTTGCCCACTTTTATTAAAGTGCAATCTCCAGTGTATTTGTTGCCAAGTTCAATAAAGTGAACAGAAAGCTCTGTTTCTTCAAGGTTTATATCTCCGTGAGCCACTTCAGAGGTGTGAGCATCTTTTGTGTAAAATGTTTCAGTGTGAGTCATTAAATTGTCTGTTGGTATATTTTGGGTAAAAGTTTTTTCCATTGCATAAAGAGGAATAATGAGTCCTGCAACAAAACCAATTATTGCCGCAAAAGCAACAAAAATAACACTTAAAACTTTTGATTTTTTCTGTTTTTTTGCCATATTATTCTTCCTCCTCTGTTATTTCGTCACTGTCGCCCGCTTCAACAAAAGTTATGAGCCTAACTTTTTGTATGTTGTAAACCCATCCCATTTTTATTGTTTTTGCGGTGTAGGCAATATAATATGTTCCTATTTCGTCTGCATAATAATCGCCTTGTTCATTCTTTTTTAAGTTGGTTTTAACGCTTGCTAAACCACTCATATTTAAGCCAAATTCTTTTATGCTAACCCCTTCATCGTGATAACTTTCGCCAATTTGAAATGTTAGTTCATCATTTCCATTAATTTCAAAATAGTCATTTTTGCCTGCAAAAAAGCAAACACAAAAGCCAATAGCGCCCATTAAAATTAGAGCGGCAATAGCAATAATTATTGCTTTTGCTGTAACTTTTTTGCTCATTGCCCCCATTGCTGCAGCTGTCCCCACCGCCACCATTGCCGTCTTCTTTTTTGATGCTGAAGAACTTGCCCTAACTGTTTTTTTGGTTGAAACCGTTTTTGTTTGTTTTGCCATAAATTTCTCCTTAAGATAATTAAAGAATATCATTTCAAAAAAATAAAAGCAACTTTATTTTTAGAAGTAAAATAAAAAGAACATATTGATTGCAAAATTTCAATATATTCTTTCTGGCTCGTTTTTAAACAAGCTCAATTTTTGGATTTTGTCTTTAAATTTATATTAATTTCAAAAGAAACTAGCATTTATGTTGCTTTTTTGCTCCGTTTTTTGATTAAATTTATAAAAAATAACACAAAATGTGCAAAAGTGGATAACTTTTTGCGTGTTTTTAATATTATTTCACAGAATTGTTTATTTTTCTGTTTTTAACAATTTCAGTTAATTTATCTTTTAAGGCATCAGAGCATTCTGCCCAATTTATGTATAAATCTCTTAATGCATTTTCACCTATTTGTTTAAGTTTTTTCTTATCACTTATTGCAACTTCAATTTTTTGAGCAAAATCAAAAGGTGTGTTTTCACTCAAAAAACCATTAACTCCATCAACAATTCCATAACCTGAGCAAGTGTTTTTTATAAATACTCCCGCTGTTTTATATGATGCAGATTCCACTTTAACAAGCCCAAAATTATCGTAAATTGATGGAAACAACAACAAATCCGCTCTCGCAAGAAGAAGTGGAAAATCTTCTCGAGGCAAAAAGCCTGTAAAAATAACTTCTTCATTTGTAAAACCTAATTTTTTTGAATATTTTTGAAGTTTTTTGAGTTCAGAACCTTTTCCTATTATAAAAAACTTAAAAACCTTCCCTTTTTCTTTTAGAATTTTTAAACTATCTAAAATAAAATCTATTCTTTTAAGTTTCATCACTCGCCCAACATAAATAAAAACATTTTCTTGTTTTTTTAATCCAAATTTTTCATTTGCTTTTTGCGCCAATTCCTCAACATTTTCACACTTTTTAAAATCTGTTCCAAAAGGCAAGTAACTAACTTTTCCTGTATAACCATACGAACGCAGTTGCTCTTCAACAAGTGGAGAACACACAAAAACCTCATCAAACTTGTTGTAAAGCTTGCCCATTCTTTTTATCATAAGCTCTGCAACCCACTTTATTTTTACAACACTTCTAAAAATAATTCTCATATTTGAATGAAATGTTGCAACTGCTGGAATGTTTTTTTTCTTTGCAACTTTTAAAGCAAATTTTGCCATATTAAAAGGTGAATGAACATGAATAATATCAAAATCTTTTGACATAATTTCTTTTTTAAATTTTCTGTCTAGTTTTGGTAGCCCATAATAGTCATTTAAAATTGGAATAAACATACTTTTACAGCGTGTTATGCTGTAAGGCAAATTGTCAACATATCCCTTCTTGTTTTTTGGAACCATCACTGTTAAGTCTGTTGTTTTATATAAATTTAAACAATAATTATGCATACAATTAATAACACCATCAACATCAGGAAGATAAACATCCATTGCTTCACATATTTTTAATTTTTCACTCATAATTTTACCCAAAAATTTCTTTATTTTCCTTTTTTATTTTTTCATACTCACTATAAAACTCTTCATATTCTGGATGGAATTTTCTCATCAAATCTAATTCATCAGTTTTTATTCGATGCCACCACTTTTTTGTGAATGGAATTTTTGATTCTCTTGTTGCGCAAACATGGTGAACTATGCAATTTTTGTCATACTTATAAGAATTATATTTTTTTGAAATAATCTTTCTTTTTTGACATAAATCGTTTAATGCACCCATATCAATATAGCAAATATATTTTTTGGTTGCACAAAGGTTGCAAGCCTTTTCTAAAAGCCCAGATTTTCTTATCTCTTTCATATTCATAAGCATAACACCAGTTTGAAAATAATTTGTTATTCTCCATGCATCTTTTCTGCCTGCAATCTCAAAACCTTCCATATCAATATCAAAAAGCTCTTTGATATTTCCATTTATTATAGTGTCGGCATCCAAATATATAACTTTATCTGGTATTTCTGGAATAAGATGAGCAAGCAATCTAACAGTTACATAATAGCTATAAAATTTGTTATGAACATTTGGCCCTTTAAGCAATTTTTGTTTAAAAAGATTTGAAACATCAATAGACTTATAAGTGCTTTTCTCATTCCCTCTTTTTAGAATATCTTCGCAAAGTTTATCTTCTTTTTCTGTAAATTTTTTCCCTTTTTTGTTAAATTCTGGAATTTCAACTGTTAAATTTATGACATTTAAAGGTTCTTTGCAATATTTAACCAAAGATAGTAATGACAAGATTTGCTGACCCAATAATTTTTTATCTACACAATAATATATGTTTATCATTAGATTTTCTCCCAACTAAAGTATAACATATATAGAATACCATTAAAAACTCATAAAAGCAACTTTTGTTTAATAATTTTTAAAAACTTTTAAAAACACTTGACAATATATATATATATATAATTTTTATAGCGCTTTAAAATTAAGTGCAAGGGGGAGGAAAAAATGGAAAAATATGTTAAAAAATTTAGTTTCTCAGCTTTGTTGATTGCTTTCGCTGCTTGCTTTGTTTTTTTGTTTTCTGCGTGTGGTGATAACAATCCAATTACAAAAAGTGAGTTTTTAACTATGTGTGACAACGTAAATGCGCACATTGCTAGCCAAGAAGAAAAAATTTCAGCAGGTGATAAGGATGATTTTGATCAACTTAAATACATTATAGCTAATATCAGTTCTTTTAGTGAGCTATCTGAAGAAAATCTTGACAAAATTTTTGAAGCAATTTCAAAAAATTCTGACCACAAGTTTGTTGTGGACAATGGTTCTGGTTTAAGTGTTGCCCAAGTTATGAAGAAAAACAACGGCGTGCAAATAATTGCAGGGCAAAAAGATTATCCAGCTTACACTTTTAAAACATTTATTGAATTTAATTTCTCAACAAAAAAAGTTGGTAAAATTGAGGTAAGTTATTTCCACACAGACTCAACATCAACTTATAGAATAATCACTTTAAATGGTTCAACAATTACAACAGAAACTAAAACAGACTCATCATTAAACGATATTCAGAAATCATTAATCTCATCAGTTACTAAAGATGATGTTGTTGTTACTAACAACTAAAATAAGTTTTAAAAAATTATTTATAAACTTATAGGGCAAAAAGAATCTAGATTAAAACTAGATTCTTTTTTGTTTTGATGATTTAAATAACTTAACGACCTAGCGCTACTTTTTGCGTGTTTTTAATATTATTTCACAGAATTGTTTATTTTTCCAAAAATATCACTATTTGTTGCTGTGAAAACTCTTTCTTCTATTAGGCCTTTTTTTAGTGTTTTTAATTGCTCAAGTGAAAAATTTCTAACATCAATATATTTTTTAGCTGAAACAGAAAACAAATTGTTTATGTTATAACAGCTTAAAAGTTCAAAATAGCATTGGCTTAAAACATATCTTCTAAGTTTAAATTCTTTGCCGTGAACATCAATATATTTTAAATCATTTTTATACACACAATTTTTGCAATTTCCGCCAAAAGTTGTTTTGTTTGGGCAATGAGCAAAAGTCATTAAAGGAACATAACCAAAGCTATAAACAAAACAATTTTCTATGTTTTCTATTTTGTCTTTTTGCTGTTCGATTGAAACAACAAAATCACAAACTCCCAAAGCATTTAAATGAGAAATTGAAAAATTGTTAAAAACATTAAGACCAATTCCAGCTATAACTTTGTGGGTTTTTGCGTATTTTAATCCATAAATATTGTTTGCAACAACAAAAAAATCTTTGTTTTCTAAAATTTTGTCTAAAATTTTTAAATCATCACCATTTGCAATAATTGGCAAATTTATGCCAAGCATAAACCCTTTAAATTTTTCACAAAAATTCTTAACACTTTCTAGGGAATAGCTTTGCGGAGAAAAAATAATTAAATCATCTTTTTGTGCAAAATCAAAATTTTCAAAATTTTGTTCATTCAAAACAAAAATTCTGTTGTATTTTTGGTTTTCAACATTTTTATTTAACAAGCTTTTATAATTGTTTAATTGCTCTTTGTTAACTTTTGCTTTTATTCCTTGTTCATTAAATTTTATAATTTCATCCAAAAGTTTTTGAACTGCATTTCTTCTAAACTCATTAAGCTTGCTTTTTGGGATAAACACATTATCTGTTTCAACTTCAATATTTTCTAAACAAAAATCAGTGTCTCCAAGTTTTGAAAACTGCAAAATTATTTCATCTTTTGTTGTTGGAGTTTTTATGGCTTTTTCTAAAATAAAATCAGAATCATATTTAATAATTTTGTCTTTAAAACTCATTTCACATCTTAAAGATTTTTGTGCGTTTGCAAAAATTTTGGCAGAAAAAGCTATTTTTTTAACACTTTCTTGTGCTTTTTTCTCCATATTGCTGTCTAAAATCAAATTAACACTTAAGTTTGGCTTTAAATTTCTTTTGGTGAAAATATAATATTTTTTGTCTTCCAATTTTTCAGCATTTCCAACTCCAATGCTTGCAACTTCTTGATTGTTATCAAAAAACTTTAGCCCATCACCTTTTTTTATTTCATAATCACTTTTTATTAACACTCTAAACAAATCTTTAAATTTTTCAGTCTTTAAAACTGTTCCAATATTAACTCCTGTGTGATTTTGAACATCTTTGTTAACAACATTATCTGGAACTCCTTGTTCTAAATAAGCGGAATTTAAAAAATCCCCACGAGAAAAAACTTTTTTTAGTTTTTGTTCTTCTTTTTCAAAATCAAAGTTATCATTTAAACCATCAAGCGCTTTTCTATAACTTTTAACCGCTTGAGCCACATAACCATCACGCCTCAATCTTCCTTCAATTTTAAAACTTGTCACTCCCGCATCAATCAAAGTTTTTAAATTTTTTAACAAACATAAATCTCTGGATGACAGCATAAATTTTTCTTCATCACTATAATTTGTTTTATATTTCATTCTGCAATATTGCTTGCATCTGCCTCTGTTTCCACTATCGCCTTGCATCATTCCACTAAAATAGCAGTTTCCACTAAAAGCAATACACAATGCCCCTTGAACAAAATATTCAATTTCTAAATTTGTGTTTTGCTTTATTTCTTTTATATCTTTAAGTTTTGCCTCTCTTGACAAAACAACTCTTTTAAACCCAATTTTTTCAGCCACTTTTGCCCCATAAAGGTTATGAACTCCAAGTTGCGTGCTTGCGTGCAAACAAATATCTTTAAAACAGCTTTTCAAAACAAGAGCAACTCCAAAATCTTGAACCAGATAGGCATCAACTTTTGCTTCAACAGCAATTTTAACCATTTCTAAAAACTTTGGCATCTCTTCATTTGAAATAAGTGTGTTAACAGTTAAAAAAACTTTAACACCAAAGCTATGAGCATATTTAACATATTCTCTTATGTTTTCTGTGTTAAAATTATCTGCTGAAATGCGTGCATTAAAATCTTGAAGCCCCAAATAAACCGCATCACAACCATTTGCTATTGCCACTTTTAAAGCGCTCGGGCTCCCTGCTGGAGCCAATAATTCAATATTGTTCATTTTTCACCACCAAACTAATTTTACTATAATTTGTTATTTTTTGCAACAATAACAAAAAATCACCTAAAATGCTTTTAAGTGACCTTTTGTTTTTATAATTTTTTTGCATTATCATAAAAAGTTTGCATTAAATTTGCATTTGAAAAAGAAAAGTGTTCTTTTGGGGCGATTATTATGTGGTCCACAACCTTTATTCCCAAAAAATAAAGTGCGTTAACCATATTTCTGGTAAATTCCAAATCTTCCATACTAGGTTTTGGATTGCCCAAAGGATGATTATGTGCAAACAAAACATTGGTGCATTTTGATTGTGAGATTTTTAACACCACTTCACCAAGTTTTAGTTTTACTTGAGCTTTTTCGCCCTCACCCAAAATAAGTTCTTTCACAACCTTTCCAGTTGCTCCAATACAAAAAGCATAAAGCCTTTCGGTTTCTAATCCACTTAAATAAGTTTCAGCAATTTTTGTGCAATCAGCAACACAAAAAACAAAATTATCTTTTGTTTTTGCTTTTGAAATATTATAATAATTAAATAGTTTTGGAAAAAGCGCAATTTTTTCAGCAACACCAGCTGAAACTTTTCCAATTTTTATAAGTTCTTCGCAAGAGGCATCCAAAACTTTTGAAAAACTACCAAACTTTTGAATAAGCCTTGCTGAAGTGTCATTTAAATCGCCTCTTGTGTAAACATACTGAAGCAGTAACTCTAAGGCTTCTCTATCTGTTAAATTTGCAATATCACTTAAAAGAGCTTTGCTCCTAACTCTTTTCCAGTGCCCTGAATGCAAGTTTTCTTCTTGTTTATTTGACTTCAATCTTTGTTTTTCCACCCATATATTTTTGTAACACTTCTGGAATGTTTATGCTTCCATCTTTGTTATAATTGTTTTCAATAACTCCAATAAGCCCACGAGGAGAAGCAACAACTGTGTTGTTTAAAGTTGTTACAAAATAGTTTTTATCCTTTCCTTTGGCTCTTATTTGAAGTCTTCTTGCTTGAGCATCACCCAAAATTGAACAAGAACCAACCTCAAAGTATTTTTTCTGCCTTGGGCTCCACGCCTCAACATCACAAGACTTAACTTTTAGGTCTGCCAAATCTCCACTGCAACACTCAAGCGTTCGAACAGGAACATCCAAAGTTCTAAAAAATTCAACAGTGTATGAAAGCATTTTGTTATACCAATCCATTCCCTCTTCTGGCTTACACAAAACAACCATTTCTTGTTTTTCAAACTGATGAACTCGATAAAGCCCACGCTCTTCAATTCCGTGTGCTCCCTTTTCTTTTCTAAAGCAAGGAGAATATGATGTGAGCGCTATTGGAAGCTCTTGTTCTTTTAGAATTTGACCTTTAAATCTTCCAATCATACTGTGTTCACTTGTTCCAATCAAATATAAGTCTTCCCCTTCAATTTTATACATCATAGCTTCCATTTCTGGAAAAGACATAACTCCAGTTACCACATCACTGTGAATCATAAATGGAGGAATGCAATAAACAAAGCCTTTGTCTATCATAAAATCTCTGGCATAAGCAAGCATTGCTTCGTGAAGCCTTGCTATGTCGCCAACCAAATAATAAAATCCGTTTCCACTTGTCCTGCCAGCAGACTCTTTGTCTAACCCATTAAGCTTTTCACAGATATCTGCGTGATAAGGGATTTCATAATCTGGAACAAAAGGCTCTCCAAACTTTTCAAGCTCCACATTTTTTGAATCATCTTCTCCAATTGGAACAGTTTTGTCCATTATGTTTGGAATAACAAGCATACGCTTTTCTATCTCGGCGTTAAGTTTTTCTAGCTCTTTTTCAATTTTTTCTATCTTATCGTTGATGTTTGAAACTTCTTTTTTCATTTTTTCAGCTTCATCTTTTTTCTTTTCACGCATCAAAAGCCCTATTTTATCACTTGTTTTGTTGCGTTCACTTCTTAAATTTTCAACTTCAGCTTTTAAGCTTCGCGCTTTTATGTCAAAATCAAAAACTTCATCAACCATTTTAAGTTTTTCATCTTGAAACTTTTTTTTGATGTTTTCTTTAACCAAATCTTTTTGAGTTCTTATTAAATTTATATCAATCATTTTAAACTCCTATTAAAAATCTAATAATTTTATAATTTCATTTTTGTTTAATGCTGTTAAAAACAAATATAGTCTTGGGCCCTTGTTTAAACCTATTAAAAGATTATAAACAATTTCAAAAAATCTTTTTTGCCTTGCTTTATCCATTTCGCCATTAAGTTTTGGAATGTCATACAAAAGCGACTGCATATCTTCTAGGCTTAAATTTTTGTTTTGAATTTCATTCTTCAAAGTTTTTATCCAGCCTTTTTCTTCATCACTTAATGTGTTATAAAACTCATCATTTTTGCTATCCAAAAGATTTACAATTTGCTCTGGACAATAAGTTTTTAGCCAATGAGTTATTCTTTCAAAACGTGGCTTTATTTGTTCTTTTGTCCAGTTTTGACCCAATTTTTTAAATAGTTCAGTCAAAAGGTCAAGGTCAAAATTAACTATTGGCGCAAAAGAAGCAATCAAACTTGCATCAACCGGAACAAAATCTTTTTCAGTTGTTGTTGAAAGAGCAAGTTCCATAATCCTTTTAACCATTTCATCACACTGCCCAGATTTATATTGAGCATACATTCTGTCAAACTCGTGATAAGTTTTTAGAACATCACTATCCATAGCGATATCAAAACTTTTTTCTGGCAAAAATCTGGTGAACATCCAAAGCATAACTGCTGGCTCATAAACTTTTAAAAGAGTTTGTGGTGACATATCTGTTCCTGAGCTGGAACTTATTTTTTTTGTTTGACCTTTTAGGTTTATGAAATCATACATTCTATATTCTGGAGGTTCAATCCCAAAAATTTCTTTGGCAATAACACTTGAAACTTGATAGCTTCCACCTTGGCTGGAGTGGTCTCTTCCACCCGGTTCAAACATAACCCCTTCTTCTCTCCAACGCATTGGCCAATCAACCTTCCAAACAAGTTTAACGCAAAAGTCTTTTGTTACGTCAACTGTTCCACTATTGCCGCATTTGCAAACATAGTCAAGTTTTGTTGAGTCATCAGAAATTTTTGTAATTTTTGTGAAATCGTGCCCACATTTTTGGCAATAAAGCTCTAGGGGAACATAATTTTCTCTTTCCTCATCACTGGCTGACTGAGTTTTAAACTTCATCATAATGTCATAAATTTGCTTTCTCTTTTTTAGTGATTCAACAATTCCTTTAACATATCTTCCGCTTTTATATTCTTTTGATTGAAAAATAAATTCACAATCAATTCCAATTTCTTTTAAAGCGTCCATAAGAGGTTTTTCAAAGTGGTCTTCATAGCTTTTTTCTGTTCCAAATGGGTCTGGAACCTCGCTGTATGGCATTCCAATATATTTTTCATCAAGAGGTATGCCCTTTGCAATTTTCCTTAATCTGTCAAATGAATCCCAAGAATAAATAAATCTAACATCTTTTCCTAAATCTTTTAAGCCTTTTCCAACAAAATAAGCTGTTATAATTTCTCTAAAATTTCCTATGTGAACAACCCCCGATGGACTAATTCCACATGCACAAGTGAAAACTTGTGTGTTTGGGTGTTTTTTTATAAGTGTTTGTGCAATTTCATCTGCCCAGTGCATAACTTTTTCTCCTTATATGTTTTTATTAAATAATTTTACCTAAAAAACTCAACAAAGTCAAGATATTTAATTTATAATGTTTTTGATGTTGCTAAATTTAGAAATTAAAAGTTTTTTAAAAAATCTTTAAAAAAATATGGAAAAAAAATTATTATTATGATACAATACAAAAAATAGGAGCTTTTATGACAAGAAAAGAAATATCAACCATTATAAAAAAATATGGTTTATCACTTTTAATATCAGTGCCAATTGTTTTTGTTGTGGATATCTTTTTGTTAAGGGGATTAAGTTCAGCTTGGATTATTGTTATTGACTGCGCCCTAATTGCTTTGTTTTATGTTCTTTTTTTGATTCTTTATCAAAAACGAAAAAATTATATAACCAAAAAGCGTGTTGAATTTTTGCATAAAAAAGAATTGCAAAGAAAACAAGAGTTAGAAGAAGAAAAACAAAAAAGAGAACAAGAAGAGCAAGAGCAAAGAATTTTGGAAGAGCAAAAACCTAAAAAAATTATTCAAAAACAAAAAAGAAATTACACAAACAATAAACCCAAAAAACGTAAAAAGAAATAAAAGATAAAAGGAGTTTAAAATGGCAAAACAAGAAGTTGGAGCAAGAAAACTTCCACACAGTTTGGAAGCTGAACAAGCAGTTTTGGGATGTGTTTTGATTGACGATGACGCTCCTGTAACAATTTTAAATGATATGAGAGAAGATGACTTTTACACCGATTCACATAAAAGCATTTTTTCTTGTATGCAAAACCTTTTTAAAGCTGCAAAAAACATTGATTATGTAAGCCTCCCTGATGAACTTGAACGCCAAGGACTTTTAGAAAGTGTGGGCGGAATAAGTTATATTTCAATGCTAACAAACATTGTTCCAAGTGCGGCGAATTTTAAAGAATATATGCAAATTGTTAAAAGAGCTGCAATTTTAAGAAAACTCATCTCTTCTAGCCAAAAAATTATTGACAGAGTTTATGAAAACGAAAATGCAGAAGATGCTTTGGCTTATGCTGAGAGTGAAATTTATGGAATTTCTGAAAACAACAACAGCGGAAAGCTTGAGCACATAAAAGATAGCCTTGCTGATGTTATGGAAAAGTTTAACAAACTTGTTAAAGACCCAGATGCTTTGCAAGGAATTCCAACCGGTTTTGCCGGGCTTGATAGGCTTACAAACGGTTTTCAAAACAGTGACCTCATTTTGCTTGCTGCCCGCCCTGGTGTTGGAAAAACATCTCTTGCTATGAACATTGTTTTGCATATGGCTTTAGAAGAGCATAAAAGCTGTGCGGTTTTTTCACTTGAAATGCCAAAAATTCAGCTAGCTCAAAGAGCGTTGTGCTCTGCCTCAAAAGTTTCTATGGAAAAGGCTCTAAGGGCTCAACTTGATGAAAAAGAATGGCGAAAACTTTTTGAAACAGTTAAAAAGATGAACGATGCAAAAATATTTATTGACGACTCAAGTATGAACACCCCCGGAGCAATTATCAGCAAGTGCCGAAGAATCCAACGAGAACAAGGCTTAGATTTTGTTATGGTGGACTATTTGCAATTGATGACAACTGGAAAAAAGGTGGAAAGCAGACAAAATGAAGTTGCTGAAATTTCTAGAAGTATGAAACTTTTGGCAAAAGAGTTAAATGTTCCAGTTTTGGCGTTAAGTCAGGTTAACCGTTCGGTTGAATCAAGGTCAAAAAAAGGAGAAAACTCTCGCCTTATGCTTTCTGACCTTCGTGAAAGTGGTTCTATTGAACAAGATGCCGATATTGTTATGTTCATAAACAAACCAGACGGCGAAGAAGCTCAATCTCAGCGTGATTGCGTTATGACCTTATCTATCGCTAAACACAGAAACGGACCTATGGGAGATGTTCCACTGTTTTGGAAAGGTGACATCACCACATTCCACGATTTGGGCAAAGACTCAAATATGGCAAGCCTAGAGCACTCTATGCCAAAAGAAGCTCCAAACACTGAAGAGCTTGAAAAGGCTATGGGAGAGCTTGCTGATGAAGCATACAAAAACTTGGCTCCTCCTCAAGAAGATGAGTTTATTCCAAGTGAGGAAGATATCCCAGATATTTTTGATATTGATGAAAATTAGTCAAAATCTATTTACAATGTGAAAAAAATGTGTTATAATGCCTACATAAAAAGGAGACTTAATGATGAATCAAGAAAATAAACAAAAACAATATAATGTTAGCAAAGAAACAATGAGATATACAATTGAGCTTATTGAAAAAGGAGCAGGTCTTGGCGGAGTTTGGAACGAAGGAATGGTTCTTTCTGGACCCGATAAAGAAGGAAACACCGTGTCAACATTCCTTATGTTTGACCCACAATTGCCAAAAACAAAAGAATTTATAGAAAATATCGTTGTTAAAAAAGCGAAAGAAAAAATTGTAAGTCCAGACAAAACTCCAGCCGACTACCACGCAAGAATGCGTAACGAAATTGAAAAATTGAGTCAGAATGGCTTGAGTGAAGTTGCAAAAGTTATGGATGAAAAATATCCAAAAAACACACAAGCATTTGGACAATAATAAAGAAGTCTAAAAAAGAGATGAATTTTTTCACCTCTTTTTTTGTTTTTTTATTTAACTTTTAAAAGTTATTTTTTAAGAACAAAAAGTCTGTTTATCGCACGAGTTGCACCAATATATAAAAACTTGTTTTTGCCAGAATGTTCAAAAAGTTTGCCTTTTTCAATTAACACAACAGTGTCAAACTCTAGCCCTTTTGAAAGGCTTATGGGAACAACTTGAATGTTTGTTCCCGCAACTGAATAAGCATTTTTAATTAAAGAGATTTCTTGTTCAGTTTTGTTTTGGGCAAGAATTTCAAACACTTCTTTTGCCGTTTGTGTGTCGCCAGTGATAATTCCCACAGAATTCTTTTTGTAATCAACTTTTTCTAAAATATTTTCTAATTGCTTTTTAATTCCAGTTAGTGTTTTTTCTAATTGTTGTTCCAAAACTGGTTCGCCATTTTTAAGCCTAAAAGCGTTGTGCCTTGGGTTGCCAACAAGAGATGACGAATACTCAACAATTTCTTCACTGCTCCTATAAGTTTTGTCTAGCTCAACAAAGCTAAATCTGTTTTGCGCAAGTTCTAGTGTTGTTATGTCTTTTAAGCTGTCCAGCTCCCCTGGAACTGTTTTTTGGTTTATGTCCCCAAAAATTGAAAAGCTTGCGTGCCTATAAATTCTAAGCAAAAAGTCTATAAACAAAAGCGGATAGTCTTGGGCTTCATCCAAAACAACGTGCTTTATGTCCATTCTAATTATTATGTTTTGAGTTAATTCTTTTAAAACGCACAATAAAACTGCATCTTCAAAATAAATTGGATTGTCTATATCAAGTTTTTGATAGCCAAAATCAGTTAAAAAGTCATCATACAGTTCAAATAATCTGCATTTTTGGTTAACACTTTGGGTTATCTCATTTAAGATAAATTCTTTTTTGCCCATATCTTCTGATTTTGTTTGCTTATAAATATATTCACAAACCATAAAAAGTTTTTCTCTATATTTTGCGTGCTTGAAGTCATTTTGAAGCATTTCATTTAACTTTTCTTTTTCATAAGTTTTGTCTTCAACAACAACATCACAAACAAAACTTAAATTTTTGCCTCTCTCCTCCAGCCACTTTTGCATTTTTTCACGCATTGAAAACTTTAATTTTTCATCAATTTGCTTTTTATCTTTTAAAAATGTGTAGCGGTTAACAAACTCATCAGAAGATTCTACTGGAGTGTTTGTTTTAAGTAGCCTTTTAATAAATTTAGGGAAAGTTGCATTTCTGGTGTTTTCTTCTCCCAAATCTGGAAGAACTTTTCCGATATAAGTTAAAAATGCTTCATTTGGAGAAAAGAACAAAACGCTAGAAGATTTAAGGTTTTTAAGCCTATACAAAGCATAAGCAATGTGATGAAGTGCTATGGTGGTTTTTCCGCACCCAGCATAACCTTGAACAACCAAAACATCATCTTTAAGGTTTCTTATAATTTTGTTTTGCTCTTCTTGAATTGTGCTGGCAATGTTTTGAAGCTTATCGCCTTTTGTTTTTGCAAGCACTTTTTGCAAATATTCATCAAAAAGATTGACATCAACATCGTAATATTCAAGCAGTGTGCTGTTTTCTATGTCATATTGCCTTTTAAGAGTTATTTCGCCTTCAACCGTTCCATCTGGGGCCTCATAACTTGCCATGCCTTTTCCGGACTCATAAAAAAGTTCGCTAACTGGAGCTCGCCAGTCAACAACATAAAGCCCATTTTTGTCTGTTATGCTCATAAGGCCAATATATAGTTTTAGCTTTTCTTCTTCGCCAAAAACTTTAAAGTCCACTCGTCCAAAATATGGCTTTTCTCTAATGTCTTTAAGCCTGTTTATTTGAGCTATTTGTTCATCGGTGAAATCCATAATTTCATTAAGCTTGTTATAGTTGTCTGCAAACTCATATTGGTCATATTCTCTTAAATCACGAATATATTGCTTTTTAAGCTCTAGTGCCCATTCTTTTTGTTTTTGAACATTGTCATTCAGTTCATAAATTTTGCCGTCAATGGCGCCAATGGTTTTTGCCAAATATTCTTTTTCTTGTTTAAATTCTTTATTATCCATAATTTTCTCCTAAACAATTAACTTATTATATCATAAACATAAAAAAATGTCGATAGAAAACATAAAATTTTAAAAACAAATATAAAAATACACACAAAAAACAAAATTAGTTTAATTTTGCTAGACAAAAAATTTAAACTAAATTATAATTTAAGTATAAAATAAATTATTTCGAGGTTTTTGATGAAATTAGGAGTTGTTGGATTGCCCAATGTTGGAAAAAGCACACTTTTTAACGCTTTAACAAAAGCGGGTGCTCAAAGTGCAAACTATCCTTTTTGCACAATAGAACCAAATGTTGGAATGGTTAATGTGCCAGATGAAAGGCTAATAAAATTGGCAGAATTATATAACACTCAAAAAATAACGCCAGCAAGCATTGAATTTGTTGATATTGCTGGTCTTGTTAAGGGAGCAAGCCAAGGTGAAGGGCTTGGAAACAAATTTTTAAGCCATATTCGTGAAGTTGATGCTATTTGCCATGTTGTTAGATGTTTTAAAGACGGAAACATTATTCATGTTGAAGGAAGTGTTAACCCAAAAAGAGATATTGAAACAATAAATGTTGAACTAATTTTAGCTGACCTTGAAACCCTGGAAAAAAGAATACCAAAAATTGAAAAGCAAGCAAGGTCTGGTGATAAAAATGCATATCACGAGTTGGAGATTTTGCAACAACTGAAAACTCACCTCTCCAGCGGAAACCCCGCTAGAACCTTAAAACTCAATGATGATGACAAAAAAATTGTAAAAGACTGCTTTTTGTTAACTTCAAAACCTGTTATTTATGTTTGCAACATTTCACTTGAGCAAATTGACAAAACTTTGACTGATGAATTTGTTTCACAAGTAAGAGAGGTTGCATCAAAAGAAAACGCAAAAGTTATTGAACTTTGCGCTCAGGTTGAAGAAGAACTCTCCTCACTTGAAGGTGATGAACTTGAAGAATTTAAACAAGAATTTGGCATAAAAGAACTTGGACTTCCAAGGCTAATTAAAGCCAGCTATAGCCTTTTAGGGCTAATCAGTTTTTTAACTGCTGGTGAAAAAGAAGTGCGTGCGTGGACAATAACAAAAGGAACAAAAGCGCCACAAGCTGCGGGAGTTATTCACACCGACTTTGAAAAAGGATTTATAAAAGCCGAAGTTGTGAAATATCAAGACCTTCTTGATGCAAAAAATTATAATATCGCAAAAGAACAAGGAAAAGTTAGGCTTGAGGGCAAAGACTATGTTGTTGAAGATGGCGACATCATGCTGTTTAAATTTAATGTGTGAGGTTAAAATATGGAAAACAAAAAAGAAGAAAATGAAGTTTTTAATGGGTTAATAAGCCCTTTAAATGAAATAAATAATTATGTTCAACAAGAATATGGCAATGATAAAATACCATCAATAAAAAACAAACAGTTAACTGAATTTCTTAAAAATTTAACTTTTAACAACACAATATCACCACTAATCTCTTTTTTAACTGGAAAAACAATGGATATTTATGAAGGCAAAAGTGACTATGAAAATTATTTAAACAATATTGAACCAGTAACTGAAAATGTTATAGGAAAAACAAGCGATTATTTAAAAAAACTTAATGAGGGGCTTTCAAACAAATTCCCAACAAAAGCAAAACAAATTCCAACAACAATTGCTGAATGCTTTAATAATGAAACAAATTCAGCAAAAAGCAATTTATCAAAACTTTATTCAACTTTGGGAGAACAATTCAATCAGATTTTGCTTGGAAACGGAAAAAGCACAGAGATTGGAAAATATCTTGACAGCTTTTTAAAATCTGCTGGCCTAACCTATTTCACTCGTGAAAAAATTGCAGAACGAACAGCAAAAGGCGAAAGCGCTTTGGGGCTTTTGAACATTTGGATGAACAGAAGCCAAGATGAAACCAAAAACAATTCATTAAAAAACACACTGCTCACAATTTTCACCGGCAAGGCAAATGACATTTTAACTGCTGATAAAAACAACAAAAAATTAGACGAAATTGAAAACATCAAAAAAGAAGCAAGATTAAAAGCCGAAGTTGAACAAGAAGTTAGGAAAAAACATGAACAGCTATTAAAAATGGCAAAATAAAATTTTATTTTTAAACAACGCTTGAAAAATATCTTAAATAGTTATATAATTATAATATAAACAAAAAGGAGAAAATTATGTTTTTAACAGATTATTGGTGGTTACTTCTTCTTTGCATTGTTTTGGCTGCAATTATTGTTATCTTGATTGTTTTGATTGCAAAAGATATTGATGACAACAAAAAGAAGAGAAAAACTGAAGAAAAGAAAAACACAAAAACCACAATCACACAAACACAAGTTGAAAAACGAACTTATGTAACACGCAAAACAAATGAGGCTAAAAAAGAAAATTCAAACAAACAAGCTCTAGAAAGCTCAAACAAAAAAGCCGAAAACAAAAAAGCTATAAAAAAAGTTGTTGAAAAAGCTCAAGAAGCTGAGCCAAAAAAAGAGCCAAAAGCTGAAGTGAAAAAAACTGAAGAAAAAAAGGCTGAGCCTAAAGCTGAAACCAAGGTGGAACAAAAAGCTGAACAAAAAGAGCCTAAACAAACAACTGAAAAAACTGAAAAAGCCGAGGCAAAACAAGAACAAGTTGTTCCTATCATAAGAAGACCAGGCGGAAGAAAAAAATCTCCACCAAAAGAAAAGGTGCCTCGCCCAAAGCTTCCAAGACAAAAGTCAAAAAGATTAACAAAAGAAGAACTCCCTTATGGTGACTTAACTGTTAAGTATGATGAGCGAAATGAAAAATGGGTTGTTAGAAGAGATGGCAAAACAAGAGTTGTTAGAAGATTAGACAAAAAGACTGACGCTGTTTCTTTGGCAAAAGACTTGTCTGACCAAAAAAATGTTTCACTAACCATTTACAAAAAAGATGGGTCTGAAATGTATAAGAAAGAAGTTGCTCCAAAAGAGCAAGCAGAAACTCAACCAGCAGAGCAAAAACAAGCCAAAAAAACAAACAAAGAGCAAAAATAAGTTATAATTTAGAATAAAAAAGTGCTTAATTTAAAGCACTTTTTTAATTTTTATTACAATCTCAAAATATACTATTTTATGTATAATTTTATTGATTTTTTCAATTTGTAATGATATAATCTTTTTAAGAAAAAAACTTTATAAAAGGAGAAATGTATGTTCTTATTTGATAATTTGGAAGGGTTTAAAAATGTTTCAAATGAATTGCAATGGGCCATCTTTATTGTTATGTGTTTAATTGTGCTGGTTGCTGTTGTGGCTATTGTTATATCAATATGGCTTTCTGTTAAATATGTAAGATTCAACAGAAAAACAAACTCACAAAATATTACTGGTGGTGAGGCTGCAAGAAAAATACTAGATGATAATGGGCTTAAAGATATAAAAGTATCATCATTTGGCTCTTTTTTGTTTGGAAATAGTTATTCACACTTCTTTAAAAAAGTTAGGATTAGAAGGCTTACAAAAGACAAAACCAGCTTAACCTCTCTTGCTATTGGAGCTCAAAAATCTGCTCTTGCCGTTTTGGATAAAGAAGGCGACAAAGATATGAAACACAGAATCGCTCTCACGCCTTTTATTTATTTTGGTCCATTCGCTTTTATCCCAATTCTTGTTGTTGGCTTTTTAATTGATTTGTTGGTGTTTAAATTTACTGGAACTGTAACAATAATTGCTGCCGGCATTGGAATTTTGCTTTATTTGATTTCTTTTATTCTTTCTATAAAAGTTTTAAAAACTGAAGCAAAAGCGCAAAAAAGAGCTTGTGAAATTATGCTAAAAAATGGTTTAGCAACACAAGAAGAAGTTGAAATGATGAAAAAACTTTTTAAACTTTATAACATTCAATATTTTGTTGATATCATTCTTGAAATTTTGGAATTAATTTTAAGAATACTCGAATTAGCTATAGAAATTCAATCAAACAACAACTAATAATTTATAAAAAATAACCAAACAAAAAGCAAATTTATAAAAAATAACCAAACAAAAAGCATATTCAAAAAACTGAATATGCTTTTTTATTTACAATTATTTTTTAAATATTTTTAACAATTTTTCGCATTTTTAACCAATACTTAAATTAATTTTTGGGAAATTGTCAGTCATATTTGCTGAAATAGAATCTGTTGTCACTTCATCAGCGCCTTCAAGTGAGATAACAATTTCAGTGTTTGTGCCATCAGAAATAGAATAAACTGTGTTTATGCTTGTTGTTGAATAACCGTTTGATTGGGTGCTGACAGAACCAACTTTTTCTAACTTATTGTTTTTAATGCTTACGTCAAACTTTGCATTTATTTTAACAACCTCATTATCATCAACAGAAAATGTGTCTAAATTAATACTGCAACTTGAAGAGTTTTTGTCTTGTTTGGTTTCTGTTATCACGCCCTCAAAACTTCCACTGGTTCCGATGGAATTTAAACTATTAAACAAAGAAGCAACATTTTCTGATATTGGTTCATCATCATTATCTGATTTAAGCAAATATTTTGTTATAGCTTTTTGATAAGCAGTTTTATCTGCAAATTGATAATATTTTTTTGTGGTTGTTGGGTCTTCTTTGTTAACTGTTTCTTTAACAGTTTCCAAAATATAATAGCTTGTTACTTCATCAACTGTTTTTGAAGCCATTCTATAAGTTGATTCTGTTACTGTTGTGTCTGTAACACTTTTAACTTGTTGAGCATCTTCATCAAAATATTTAGATTTTTCGGTTCTTGTTTGTTTAACTTCCAATTTTAAAGCAAGCTCTTCGCCAATTTTTTTAACATACAATTTTGTTTGTGTTTTTGAAGCGTTTTCTTCCTCATACTCTAATGTTTGCTCTTCTCCGCCAGTTGGCGTGAATGTTAGTGTTTGTTTGGTTTTGAACACATTGTTACTCTCTTGTGAATATGTGGTGTCTGCAAAATTTGTGTAACTATTTCTGCCATTAAAATAATTTTCTGCAGCTAATTCAAGCTGTTTGTTAAAACTTAAAGCTTCTGTGTTGTTTTGTGGTGAACATCCTGCAAACAAAAATGTGATACCCAAAAGAAGTGTTAACATAAGCCCAAAGCCAACTGACAATGATTTTGTTTTCATAATTTTATCTCCCTTAAATTTTTAAAGGCTTTTTCTTACCTTTTATTTTTATTTTACTCACTCCCCTTGTTTGTTGTCAAGCAAAAAGCAAAAATTGTTGAAGATTTTGTCAAAATGTTAAATTTTTAAAAAATAATAAAAAAATTTAGAATAAAAAACCACCAAAATGGTGGTTTTTTATGCTATATCGATTTTTAAATAACCAAAAACTATTATAAACTTATGTTTAAATGTTTTGCCAAAATTTAAACGCTTATAACTAATTTCAAATTATTAAGATACAAAAAAATTAAGAGTTAATCAATTTGTTTTCAAGTCTATCCAATTTATTGCCGTATCTAGTTCTTTTTTCTCTATACTCTCCTTGACTGCTACCGTGAATGTGAGCAATTTTTTCTGCTTGTTGATCACATAATCTTTCAATTCTTTTTCTTTTTGATTCTTTCATAATATTACCTCATAAATGTTTTTTATTAAAACTAAACATAGTTTAAAATTAAACCAAATTTTTCTATCTAGCCATTTATTGCTTGCCTACATTTTCTATTATATTACAAAATCAAGTTTTTTGCAATTGTTTTTTATTAATTTTGTTCATTTAGTATGTTTTTTGTGGTTTTCCACGCAAGCAAAGCGCATTTAACTCGTGCCGGCATATTTGAAATATTTTTAAAAATTTGTGCGTTTTTAAGCAATTTTTTATCTTCTTTTGACACTTGTTTTCGGTCTATTAAATCAATAAAAATATCAATTATTTTTTGAGCCTCTTTGATTGTTTTGCCAATTAGTGTTTCAATCATAATTGATGTGGAGCTTTGAGAAATAGCGCACCCCTGACCAGTGAAAGAAACATCTTTTATGATGCCATTTTCAATAACAAAACTTAGAGTTATGTCATCGCCACAGTTTGGATTGTGGCCATGAACAGAACAAGTTGGGTTTTTTATATCTTTTTTGTATGGGCTGTTTTGGCTATGTTCCATAACAAGCTCTGAATAAATATCGTCTATTTCCATTTTTTAATCCTTTATGTATTTTTTAAATTTTTTATAGGCTTCATTTAATGCAAACACAAGGTTGTCAACATCTTGTTTTGTGTTATAAATTGAAAAACTTGCCCTGATTGTGCTGCTCACTTTCATATGCTTTAAAAGTGGCTGAGCGCAATGATTGCCCGAACGCACAAAAACATTTTCTAAATCCAAAATGCTTGAAACATCGTGGGCGTGAATTCCTTTTATGTTAAAAGACAAAACTGAAGAGCGATTTTCTTTGTTTTTTGTTGCATAAACTTCCAAAAACTTAAGTTTTGTTAAATTTTTATAGGCATAATCAGTTAAATTATTTTCATATTTTTGAATTTCTTTATAGCCAATTTCATTTATATAATTTATTGCACTCAAAAGCCCCACAGCTCCGCCAACATTTTGCGTTCCCGCTTCAAATTTTTGAGGAAGAGGCGCAAAGGTGGTGTTTTGTTCATCAACATATTCAATCATATCTCCACCAAACAAAAATGGAGGCATTTTTAGAAGTAAGCTTTGTTTTCCAAACAAAACTCCAATGCCAAGCGGAGCAAACATCTTGTGCCCAGAAAAAACGGCAAAATCAACATCCAAATTTTGAACATCCAAAGGCATATGAGCTATGCTTTGTGAGGCGTCACAAACAACAACTGCTCCAACGCTGTGTGCTTTTTTTACAATTTTTTTAACATCATTTTTTGTTCCCAAAACATTAGAAACTGTTGAAATTCCAACAATTTTTGTGTTTTTTGTTATCTTTTTTTCAATTTCTTGTTCATCCAAACAAAAATCGTCATTTAGATAAATATATTTTAGCGTTGCACCAGTTTTTTTTGCAACCATTTGAAATGGAACAATCATACTGTGGTGTTCCATAATAGACAAAACAATTTCATCACCCTTTTTTAAATTGTTAAGCCCATAAGAATAAGCAATCAAATTTAAACTCTCGGTTGCATTTTTTGTAAAAATTATTTCAGCACTAGATTTTGCGTTTATAAAATTTTTAACCCCTTCTCTTGCATTTTCATAAAGCTTTGTTGCCTTAACGCTAAGTGAATATGAACCTCTGTGTGGGTTGGCGTTATTTTTTTTATAATAAGAGATAACATCATTTAAAACGCAAGTTGGGTGTTGCGATGTTGCCCCGCTGTCTAAATAAGAAAACTTACTGTTCTTTAAAATTGGAAAATCACCTTTAAAAACTTTTTCCATACACGCTCCTATCTATTTTTTCTAATATTTTGTTTTTTAACTCTTCATCAAAAATTTGTTTAAGCCCAGAATTAAATTTGGCTTTAAGAAGAAGTGAGGTTGCCTCTTTTTTGTTTAGCCCCCTAGACATCAAATAAAATAATTGATTTTCATCAAGCTTGCCCGAACTTGAACTGTGTGAGCCCGTTACATCTTCTTCACCACAGAGTAGCATTGGCAGTGATTTTGATATAGCGCCTGATGATAGCAAAACGCAATATTCTTTTTCTGCCCCAAAACTTTTTTGCGCGCCTTTCAAAAAATCTATTGTTCCCTTAAAAGATTTTTCAGCGCTATCTAAAAGTGCTCCATTTGAGTTGATGTTTGCCTTTGTGTTTTTTCCTATATTTTGCACAAACAAATTTAAATCAATCTTTCCACCCTCACGAGTTATATACATAGTGTTTAAGTTTGTTTCACTGTTTTCTCCCAAATTCTTTGAAAAAACATTAAATATGCTTTTTGTGTTTGAAAATGTGGCAAAAGTTAGGTTTAATTTAGCATTTTTTTGCAAAACACTTTCAAAATTTAAAAAATTATTTGTGTTTTTTGTGTTTATAACAAAAACAGCGTCACAAAAACTTTCTTCTTTTAAATCAAATATAATTTTGTTAAACAAAAAGCTGTTTTGTGCTGAAAAATCAAATATAATTTTTGTTTTTAAACCACTTTTAACTTCAATTTTTTGTTCATTAAAAACACTGTCACCGTCCAAATTAAATTCAACTTTTGCGGTGCTTTCATTTAAACAAAGTTTTTTGCAAACATTTGGTCTAACTGAAAATTCACAAATTGGATAAGTTATGTTTTCTGGCTCTTTTTCTTGTGTGTCACAATTTGTTATCTTAAAGTTTTTAAAAGGTTTAAGTTTTTCAAAAACATTTTCCACAAAAAAATAATTTATTCCAAAATTGTTTGATGTTAAAACTGGTGATTTGTTTATTTTTTGCATTAACCTATGCTCCCTTCTAATTCAAGATTTATAAGTCGGTTCATCTCAACCGCATATTCCATTGGAAGTTCTTTTGAAACTGGATTTGAAAATCCCTTAACAATAAGAGCTTTGGCATCCTCTTCACTTAATCCCCTTGTCATTAAATAAAAGATTGCTTCTTCACTTATTTTTCCAACAGTTGCCTCGTGAGAGAAAACAACACTTTGATTTTGTATGTTTGAAACTGGAATGGTGTCGCTTCGAGATTTGCTGTCAAGCATCAGCCCGTCACAACTAACCGAACATTTTGCATTTTGTGCGTTTTTCATAACATAAACAAAGCTTCGATATGTTGAAATTCCACCATTTTTTGAAATACTTCGCGAATTTATCACGCTTTTTGTGTTTTTTCCTATGTGAACAACCTTAAAGCCAGTGTCTAGATTTTGCCCGTGACCAGCAAAACTAATTCCGGTGAACTCTGTTTTTGAGTTGTCACCTTTAAGAATGCTCATAGGATAGAGCATTGAAATTTTGCTTCCAAAACTTCCACTAACCCAATCAACTTCACCGCCGCTGTCAATAATGGCTTTTTTTGTGTTTAGGTTTAACATATTTTTTGACCAGTTTTCTATGGTGGAATATCTTAAATATCCATTCTTTTTAACAAACAATTCAACACAACCTGCGTGCAAATTTATTTTGCTATATTTTGGAGCGCTGCATCCTTCAATAAAGTGAAGGCTTGCCCCTTCATCAACCACAATAAGAGTGTGTTCAAACTGTCCACTTTCTGGCGAATTTAACCTATAATAACTTTGAAGTGGCATTTCAAGTTTTTTGCCTTTTGGAACATACACAAAACTTCCACCACTAAAAACAGCATAGTGAAGAGCAATAAATTTGTGGTCAGCTAGTGGAACACATTTTGAAAAATATTTTTTCACCATTTCGGGGTATTCTTTTATGGCTGTGTCGATATCGGTGTAGATAACTCCTTGCTTTATTAGCTCATCTTTTATGGAGTGATAAACAACTTCGCTGTCATACTGCGCTCCAACTCCCGCCAAATAATCTCGTTCTGCTTTTGGAATGCCCAAACGCTCAAAGGTGTCTTTTATGTCATCTGGAACTTGTTCCCAACTGCTTTTTTGCTCTGATTTTGGTTTAACATAAGTTGCCAAATTGTTCATATCAAGCTCACTTAAATCTGGGCCCCAATCTGGAAGTGAAAGTTTGTTATATATTTCCAAAGCCTGAAGTCTAAGTTTAAGCATCCACTCTGGTTCATTTTTTTGCTTTGAAATTTCTTTAACAATGTTAGCATTTAACCCTTTTTTCATCTTGTAGGCATAATCATCTTTCTTCTTAAAGTCATAAATGTTTGTGTTTAATTCATCTAACTCTGTTTTAGCCATAATTAAACTCCTTTTTTAAAGTTTTTATAGCCATTTTTAAGCACTTCATCCAAAAGTTGCGTTCCACCAGTTGCAACAATTTGCCCATCAACCAAAATATGCACAAAATCTGGTTTTAATTTTTCAAGCATTTTTGATGAATGAGTTACCAAAAGTATTGCGTTGTCTTCATTTTTGTAGGCATTTATTCCTTTAGACACAATATTTATGGCATCAACATCAAGGCCTGAGTCTGTTTCATCCAAAATTGCAAGCTTTGGATTTAGCTCCAAAAGTTGCAAAATTTCATTTTTCTTTTTTTCTCCTCCACTAAAGCCAACATTTAAATCTCTTGTTAAAAGCCCTTGATTCATTTGAAGATAAGTGGCATTTTCTTCCAACTCTTCAGATAATTCAAAATAATTTATTGGATTGTTTGTTCTTTTTTGCTTTGCTGATTTTATAAAGTTAAAAGTGCTTATGCCTTCAATCTCTTGTGGATTTTGAAAAGACATAAAAACCCCCATTCTGGCAATTTCATCAGTTTTTTTGTCTGTTATGTCAGCTCCATCAAAAATAATTTTGCCTTCTGTTTTTTCATAAGCTGGATTGTTTAAAATTGCGTTTAAAAGTGTGGATTTTCCTGCCCCATTTGGCCCCATAATTATGTGAGTTTCGCCTTTGCCAATTTTTAGGGTTAACCCTTTTAAAATTTGTTTTTCTTTTGATTTAACACAAAGATTTTCAATTTGTAATAAAGTTTTCATATATTCTCCTATTTAATTCCTACTAATTTAGTATGATTTAATTTTAATATAATTATCTTTGTTTGTCAACACAATTATTTGTCTTTTGAAATCAAATCTTTTAGTGTTACCGATTTAAGATAATCGTTTATTTTTGTGTTTAATGTTGCCCACACATCAACACCCACACATTTTTCTAAATTAGGGCAATTTTCTTTAACACAATTTATGTTTTCAGTGATGTCACCAGTTATAGATAAAATTGAATAAATTGAACATTTTTCAGGAGATAAAAAAAGTTTGTAGCCACCATCTTGCCCACGAGAACTTATGAGTAATTTTTCTTTTGTGAGTTTTGCCACAATTTGCTCAGCATATTTTAATGAAATATTTTGATTTTTTGCAACTTCTTTTAATGGCACAAAATCTTGATGCTTTGCAATATCTGCCATAAGCCTTACTGCATATCTTCCGCCTGCTGAAATCTTCATAAATTTTCTCCTTGAAATTAAATCACTTCACATTGCCACAAACTGTGTTTGTTGCAATAAGCATAAAGAGTTCCTTTTTTATAATCAAAAACTGCCTCTGGTTTTTGATTTGGTTTTAAAATAACTTTTTCAATTTTGTTTTCAGAAACAAAACATATCCACATAATATAATGCTCTTCTTCCATAACATGATTTACTTTTGCATAAATTTTGCCCCCCTTTATTTCATAAGTTGGCACATGCTTTTCAAAAGAAGCATCAACGCTGTTTGGCTTTATTGCAATCATATTTTCGCCACAACATTTTATTCCACAATTTTGGCAGTTGCAATCATTTAAAACTTCTATGATTGCTCCACATTTTAAACATTTTTTTATAACAAATTCCATAATCTTTTCTCCTTAATATCCATTTTTTTCACTTTCTTCTTGAAAGCGTTTTGTTATTTTTTTATTATAAAATAACCCCAGTTCATTTTTGGCTCTAAACTTATCATCATAAAAACATCTTTCTTCAAAATTTAAAGTTGCAATAAAATATCGGTCTTCTGAAAATCTATCTAAAAAGCTTTTGAGCCTAGATAACGCATATTTGTTTGCATCCCGCTCAACTGGCTGCATTGCATAAAAAGTATATTCATCCACAGTGCCACTTAAATAACCTTTAAAATTTTCTCTCCACTTTTTTGCTTTTGAAAAAAATCCAAAACCATTATTTTCGCTGATTGCATAATGCTGAAATGCGTGCCTACCCTCGTGAAAGAGCGTGAACATTCCGTCAAACCTAAAATAATCTTCTTCTATAAACATCATATTTAAAAAAATGCAATTTTTTGCTGGGTTATATGCCCCCTTTTGCCTTTCATCCATTTCTTTAAAAATAATTTCGGCTGGTGGCCTATGGAGTTTTTTTGCCTGAATGTTTTCAAGCTTTTGAAAAACTTGAGCCCTTCCTTCTAAAGAAAGTTTGTTCCAATTTCTAAACTTAAATTTGTTGTATGTTAAAAAATTAAATAGCATAATTTCTCCTACAAATTATAGCATATCATTTTTTTAAAAATTTATCAAGCATTAAAATTTCATAATTAAACAAAAATTTTTAAATAAAACATATTTTTTACTTGAAATAAGTTTTTAAGTGTGATAATATATTTTTATATTATTTTGAGGTGAAAAGTTATGGAAAGAACTTATATTATGTTAAAACCAGATGCAATAAGAAGAAATTTGGTTGGAGAAATTATTGGAAGAATTGAAAAAAAGGGTTATAAAATCACAAATATGAAAATGTTCACACTAAACGAAAGCATTTTGCGTGAACACTATGCCCACATCGCAGACAGACCATTCTTCCCTGAAGTTGTTGAATATATGACAAGCGGTCCTGTTATTGGAATGGTTGTTGAGGGTGACAGCGTTATAAAAGGTATGCGTCAAATGATGGGAGCAACCAAATATTTGGAAGCTCCTATTGGAACAATTAGAGGAGATTATTCTTGCAACGAGCGTGAAAATTTGATTCACGGCTCAGACGCCCTCGAAACAGCAGAAATTGAAATAAAAAGATTTTTTGGCAATATTTAAAAAATCGCTTTAAATAGCGATTTTTTTATTCATTTTTGAGTTTTTTGTTGCATATTTTAAAGTATGCTAGAACAAAGTGTTATAAATTTATTTGGTGGCTTTGGTGTTTTTTTATGTGTTTTTATATGCTCTTGCTTGCCTATTGTTGAAACAAAAATTGCAATCCCTTTAGGCATTTCAACTTCCATTTGGGGAACAAATGCAATGAGTTTGTGGCAATCGTTTTTGGTTTCGCTTTTGGGAAGCAGTTTTGCTGGAATTATTTTAATTTTTGTTTTTCACTTCTTTGTGAAAAGAATAAGAAAAAGAAACAAAAACAAAAAAATTACATCAAAAATAGAAAATTTTTTAAATATTAAAGCAAAAAAATTTCAAGATGCAAAAAAATCTAAAAAAATACTATTTTTAACTTTACTCCTTGCCCTTCCCGTGCCTTTTGCTGGACTTTATTCTGGGGCAATGCTTTGTGTTTTGTTAAATTTAAAATTATATGAAAGCATTTTGGTTGTTTTGTTTGGCAATTTTTTAAATTGTTTGATTATTTTGATTGTTTGTTTTGCCTTTTTTGAATTTATAAATTTGTTTCTAACAATTTTAATTATATTTATTTGCTTGACAGCTACTTTTAACATAATTTGTTGTTTTTTTAACAAAAAAACTCATAAAACCACACAAAAATAGTGTTTTTTGTTGCTAAAATTTTGTGTTTAGTATAAAATTAAAACAACAAATATTGTTAGGAGAAAAAAATGGACAAACAGTTAGCAAAAATACGATGCAAAAATTGTGGCTCAAAAAATATAGATATAAAAGATGAATATGCTGTTTGCAGACAATGTAAGGCAAAATTTATCATAAAAAGCTCATTAAAAGATGAAAAAATAGAAGAAAAAACAGAAGAAAAAACAGGTTTTGATGATAAAAATTTAAAACAAAACATCTATTCTGAAAAAGTTTTAATTGACCCAAAAACAAAAAAAATAATGTCTTACAACAAAAGAGATTCTGCTCTTGTTTATATTTTTGCACTTTTGCTTCCTGTGATTTTGGGATTTGTTCTTTCAATAATTCTTTTCAACACTCAAAAAGATGAAAGTGGCAATTTCGCCATAAGGTCTCAACCTTGGTTTTCAGTTTTTACAAGAGTTTTAAGTGCATTGCTACTTTTTGGATTGTTCTTTTTTTATAACAAAAAACATAATATTTCATTTCGTGCTTGTGGAATAACAAAAAAGGCAAGTTATTTATACATTCCAATTGCAATAATTTTGGGAGTGAGTGTTGTTTATTTAACTGACAGCTTTATAACAATGATTGCTTTTGGAATGGGCAAAATTGGCGTGAATGTTGATGTTAGCATTGGACTTCCTCTCACAAATTTTTGGTGGTTTTTGCTAACTATATTATTAATTGGTTTTTTGCCAGCTGTGACTGAAGAACTTATTTATCGTGGAATGATTTTTAATGGACTTAAAAAAATGGGTAAATGGCCTGCAATTCTTTTAAGCGCTCTTGCCTTTTGTTTGATGCACGGCTCTCTTCCTCAATTCCCTTACACATTTTTGCTTGGAATAATCTTGGGATATGTTATGTGGGAAACTGGCGCTTTGTGGCTTTGTATGTTAATCCATTTTTGCAACAACGCAACAGTTTTGGTGGCTATGTTTATCTCAAGCCAAAAAGGGGTCACAAACACTATGCCAACTTCGATTAGCACTGAATATGTTTTGCTTGCAATTGGACTTATGATACTTGCTGTAGGAATTACTTTTTTAGCATTCTTTTTGATGAAAAAAATTAAAGCAAAAGACAAAAATAATTCAGAAAATGATAATTTGGTTAAAAAAACAAGCGATGAACAAAACGAATTGTTTTCAAAAACCAAAAAAGACCCAGCTTTATTAGATGGTGCACAACGACAAAAAGAAGAAAGAAAAACAAATATTTTGTTAATATGTGGATTTGTTTTGGCAATATTATTTACAATAATTACACTTTAATGGAGAAGTATGAAAAAATATACAATAAACAATAAGCTTGCTTTTTATTCTGGTCTTATTTATTTAACTATTATGACACTTTTTGTTATAATAAAAGTTTTATCATATTTTGGGCTTTTGGATTTTTATGGAAGCGACTATATTTTTAAAATTTTGGTGCAAATTGGTTTTATGTTTTTGTTGCCACTTTTTTTGTATTCAAAAATATTTAAAACAAACTTAAAACAAACTTTTTATCATTTTGGGTTTAGAAAAACTTCAAAAAAATCAATTTGGGTTTCTGTTATCTTGGGAATTTGTATGTTTGTTTTAATAAATTATTTTAGTTCTCTTTGGGTGGCACTTTTAAACCTTTTTGGATTTAAATTTTTTTCTAGTGGCGCTGGAGATTATTCTGTTTTAAGCTTTTTTCTAAACATTTTGTTTGTTGGAATTTTGCCTGCAGTTTGTGAAGAAACAACTCATCGTGGACTTGTTTTAAACGGCATAAAGAAAAACGGAAACATAAGGGCAATTGTTTTAACTGGACTTTTGTTTGGGTTTATGCACTTTAACATCTTGCAGTTTGGTTATGCCTCTTTGGTTGGAATGCTTTTGTGTTTTGTAACACTATTAAGCCGAAGCATTTATCCAGCAATGATAATGCACTTTGTTAACAACTTTTTAAGCGTTTTTTTAAGCTTTTCATTAAACTCAAATTGGTTAAAAAACAGCATAGTTGATTATTTTATCTCTTTTGAAGAAAACTCAAACCCAATATTGCTGACTATTATGAAATTTTTGGTTGTTTTGATTGCTTTTTATGTTCTGTTTTGGGGGATTGCAAAACTTTTTGTGGAGGGCAAGAAAAAATCTTATACTGAGTTTAAATATAACTTAAAAAAAGAAATTGAAGGAACCGATTTAGAAAAAGATATTAATGTTGATGATGACAAACAGGTTTCAGAGCTGTTTAGAGAAGTTCATTTAATAAATTTAGAAAAACAATTAAAAGACAAGAAAATCACTATTCATGATATTATAGGAAATAGCACAAAAAAATCAACAGAAATGATGCTGTCTGAAAAACTTGAGGCTCCAGAAAAGAAAAAATATAGCGACTATATATTCTTTTATATAGCACTATTTTTGGGAAGCCTTGGAACAATTGCAACCCTTGTTTTGGGATTTATTTAAAAAAATATTTTAGTTTTTTACATTTTTCATTTTTTGTTTGCATTTTTTTTATAAAATTTGTATAATATAAAAAACAAAGGTGGAATGTTTATGATAGTGATTGATTTAACAAACATAACAACAACAATTTCAAGCATTATGAACATTGTTTTGATTGTAACAATTGTTCTTGGATGTGTTTTTGCTCTTATTGGAATTGTTTTTATTGTTAAAAGAATTAGATATTCCATTCAAGTTAGGCATAACAAAAAAGAATATGAAAAAATTTTAAAAGAACACAAAGCGCTAGAAAACTAGTGCTTTTTTTATTTTTTTAAATTGACTAATTTAAATTTATTATGTATAATAAATTTGATAGATTAAGGAGGATTTTTTATGACAGACAAAACAGTTATTTATGATGATATTGACCAAATTTTGCAAGCAGTTAAAGAACAAAAACCAACACAAAAACAAAAAAATGAATGGCGCACAGCGCTCATAAACAGCCTAACTCTCCCTCACCTTTCAGCACACTTTTTGGAACTTTTTAAGGCAAAGATTTTTTCAAAAGAAGATGGAGTTTGGCTACTTAACAGAATTTTAGAAAACAAAGATGAGCTGGCTCTCACTCTTGTTTTGCAAGATGCTGACAATTTTTTAAAATTAAAAATTGCAGACAAAAAACTTTTAAAACAAATGGCTTTGGTTTTTATGGATAATTTTGCAAAAGATTCAGATTTTTGTGATATGATTGACATAACTTTGCTATATTCACTTGGGCTTATTTCAAAACAAAATGCATTAAAACTTATTTCAATAAAAAATCAAAATCCAGAAACAATGCTCACCCCTTACGATTATGCGTCATTTTATAAAACAAAACTTTTAAGTTTGGAAGAAGTTGCAAAGTGGGCTGAAATGCGAATGAACAAAATGGACTCAAGATATGCTAGCACCACAATTTTTAAGCTTCTTGGTTGTGGGGTTCCAGTTCTTAACTCAAAAGAATGGAGCTATATGTTAAATGATGTTTTCGACAGTGGCGACATTGGGCAAATGACCAGACTTGTTTCTAACCTTTATGGAACAAAATATATTGATGATGAAATTATGGAAGAATATTTTGACACTTTGCTCTTTAAGGGCAAGACAACAGATTATATTTATGCCATTTCAGAGCTTAAAAACACTGGCGCCTTAACACAAGATGAATGCAGAGTTATGCATAATATGGATGTTTTGCACTCAAACTTTAAGCCCGCAACAATTGAAATGGCTATGTCTAGCGAGTTATATTCACAAATTATTGTTGATATGGCATTAAATAGCTTAGAGCTTTCTTGCCTAATTTCAGACCTTTTGATTGAAAACAAAAATTCAATTAAAAACTTATTTGATGTTGGCATAAAAATATATAACGAAAGCATAAAAAACAACAGCGATTATTGCTTGTGTGAACTTGTTTCTTCTCTTGTTTATTTGGTGGAGGCATATTATGAGCAAAAACTTATCACTCCAAATATGTTAAAAGAAATTAAAGACATTTTGCTCAATGATGCTGATTGGCTTCATTTTCAAAGACTGGAACTTTTTGAATGCTTGTTTAATTTATCTAACAAAATATTCTCTAAAGAAGAGCTTATAATTGCAAAAAATCAAATAATAAAGCAAATCAAAAAAGCACAGAAAGAACAAGACACCTCAGCTTATTATCTAATTTGTGATTTGGATTATTCTGTTATAAATTGGAGAGAACTTTTAAGCCCTCAAGAAAAAAGATTGTTTTCACAAATAAAAAAAGAAAATGAAGTTGAAGATTTTGGCGATGAAGATGAAAATGAAATTGATGCCATAAACACAATGTCTGTTATGGAATATAAAAAAACGCATAAAAAAACAGACCAAAAAAACTTAAAAACAATTGATGAAATCACAAAAAGTTCATTAAAAGAACTAAAAACGAAATAAATATATAGGCTATTATAATTAATCAAAAAATTGATGTTTCATTACTTTTTTATGAATACACATAAAATAGATTTTTAATTCAAACTTTGAAAAAAACTATTTAAAAATAATATCATTCTATAAAAAAGAACTAGAAAAAAATTTTTCTAGTTCTTTTTTTATTCTTTATCTTTTTCGTTTTTTATAGCTTCTAATTCTTGAATTTCTTTTAGCTCTTCACTTTCTTGTTCCACTTTTTCTGGTTCTTTAATGGTGTTTTCTTGGTTTTTGTGTAACTTTTCTTGCTTTTTTTGCTCTTTTAAAGCTTTTTTCTCAGCTTTTAGCTTTTGTTTTTGCTCCTTGCTGTCTTTCTTTAGTTTTAAAACTGAGGTGTCGCCATCTTCAAGCCTATCAAAAAAGTTGTCTAGTGATTTAACTTTTTCTTGCTTTCTAACCTTTTCAACTCTTTCTTTCAAAGCCCCTGCTCTAACTGGCATTTTAACTTCATCTTCTCTAAGCCTTACCTCAACTTGTTTGTATGGAATTGAAATATTGTTACGCTTAAATTCGTTAAACACATTGTCCATAACATAATAATAAACATCCCAATAGTCATCTGAGTCACACCAACAATTTGAAAAGAAGTCAATGCTTGAATCATTATATGTTTTTATCCTGCAAGTTGGCTCTGGAGTAAGCAAAACTCTTCCGTCACTTTTCATAACATTTAAAACAACTTTCTTAACCAGTTCAACATCAGATTCATAGGCAACTTGAAATGTGAAATCAACCCTTCTTGTTTTTCGGTTGCTATAATTTATGATTGGATTGCCTGCAACCATTGAGTTTGGCAAAACAACAAGCTTGTTGTCAACAGTTAAAAGTGCAGTTGTGAAAATTTTTATGTTTTTAACTTTTCCTTCAATACCATTTATTTGCACATAATCCCCTTGCCTAAATGGTTGATTTATTAAAAGTATAATTCCACTTGCAACATTTGATAAGCTGTTTTGAAGAGCCAAGCTCACCGCAAGTCCTGCCGCTGATAGAGCCGCAACAATACCTGTTATTGAAACTCCAAGAGCTTGAAGTATCATAATTAACAAAATTAAATACAAAATAAATCTAGCCATAGACACAATAAACCCTTGCGCCACTTTATCTATTTTGCTTTTTGATAAAAGTTTTTTAACAACAACAATCAAAACCCTAACAACAACATAACCAATTATCCATAAAAGTATGGCTTTAACCAATGTTATTCCACTTGTTAGAAAAAAATGTTGAATAGATTCCCAAATATCTGCCCAGGTCATAAATTTTCTCCTTTTAATACAATGTTTATTTTATCATAAAACAAAATTTTAGTCTAGCATTTCAATATTTTTTACGCAATTGAACATATAATTTTTAAAAGATTTTATATCAATTTGCGTGCAAATTTTTTTGTTCGTTTTTTGTTTAGAAAAATCAAAGTGAAGTATGCCAATATCATTTATATAATCAACAGCCAAATTTGCATATTTCCATTCAAAATTTTGAGGGTTAGAAAAACAATAAATCAAACACGCATCATGGGGCGCAACATTGTCTTTAACCACTCTGTCGTGATGCGACCTAAAAATAAATTCAAGCATTTTGCCAGTTTCGTTTGTTTTTTCAACTTTTTTAACATCTCTTTTACTTAAATAAGCAATATGCCCCATATCAGACGGGCAAATAAAAATAGGCAAATTTAAATCTAATATTTTTTCAACCGCTTTTGGGTCTTTTGCCACATTAAATGAAGTGTAGTTTGGGTTGCTAAGTTCTCCAGTTTGAAGATAAATATTTTCAACTTTTTCAAAAAAATTAACTTTTTCACTCAAAAAAGCCAAATCTGTTAAAGGACCTGTGCAAATTAAGCTCACCTTGTTTTTAAGATTTTTAAAAAAAGTTATAAATTCCTTAAAGCTTTTAGGCTTTTTGTGAGGTTTTTTAAAAGGGTATTCCCCCATTCCGTCTTTGCCGTGAACGCTTTTTAGCTTAAATTTTGTTTCCCCAAAGCTTTTTTTGCTTCCAACAAACACTGGAACATCTTTTTTAACAAATTCCAAAAGCTTTTGTGTGTTTTTTGCAACTTGTTTTTGGTTCACATTCCCTTTTGATGCAACAACCGCTTTTAAGTTTATGTTTTTGTCACTTAACGCCATAATAATTGCTATTGCGTCATCAATTCCAGTGTCTGAAAACATAATAACATCTTTTGCCATATTTCACCTACTTTTAAACGAATCTTTTGTTATTATAATATAAAAAAACAAAAAACCAAAATGGTTTTTTGCTTTTTATTTTTGTTCTGTTGATTTTAAATGCAAAACAACTGCTCCCCTTTTTGCTTTGCACACTGGGCATTCGTCCCACGCCTCTTCGCCCGTTGATTCATAGCCACAATCAGCGCATCGCCACACAACAGGTTTGTCTTTTTTGTATAGTGTGTTGTTTTTCATTTGGTCATAAAGCTCCAAAAATATTTCTCTGTGGCTTTCTTCCACCTTTATGATATCATCAAAAAGCTTGGCTATTTCCGGAAATCCCTCTTCTAGCGCTTTATCTCGATAGGCTGGATAAACTTCTGTGGCTTCTTGGTTTTCATCTTCAGCGGCAAGCCTTAAATTTTCTAACACATCCCACTTTTCTCTAAAAGGATATCCCGCCATAATGTCAACATTGTCAATATCTTCTGTTGATGCTTGTTGCAAAAATGTGTAGAACATTCGTGCGTGGTTAAATTCGTTATACGAAATTTTGTCAATAACCGCCGCAAGCGATTTGTGCCCTTCTTTTTTGGCCCCATACTCAATAAACATATACCTTATGTGCGCTTGGCATTCTCCCGCAAAAGCACGAGCTAAGTTGTGATAAGTTTCACTTTTAATTAATTCCATATTATCTCTCCTTTTTTCATAAAGTTAATATGTGCAAAATTTTAAAAAATATTTTCAAATTTTTAGGTTTTAATTTTAATTTTGCAAAAATCGTTAAAATAATTTTAAAAAAATGAGAAAATAATTTGAATTTCTTTAAAAAACTTTTCTTTTAAAACATAATTAAAAAAGTTGTTTCGTTTGCTTGTTTAATTTATTTTTATATAGTATATTTATTGTATAACACATTGATGTTAATTTTAATAGCCTTTAGCTAAAACAACATAATTTTTCAATAGTGGTTTAAAATAACATTAAAATAGGAGGAAAAAATGAACAAAAAACAACTTTTGGAAGAACAAAAGCCAACAAACAAAGTTGTTGTGAAACAAAAACACTACTCAAGAACAATGGTTCGAACGATTATTATCATAATATGTGCTTTGATTTTGGCAATTTCTTTAACAGCTTTTGCTCTTAGCACTGCCCTAAAGAAAAAGGTTCAAACTTTTGAAATAACATACAACCTAAATAGTGGCATAAACGGAGAAAATCCAGAAAAATATAACGTTGGAGATTCCCCAATCACCCTAAAAGAGCCAACCAAAACTGGTTATACCTTCTTAGGCTGGTTTGATAACAATGAGTTCACGGGCGAGGCTATAACATCACTTAACACCAATTTATCTGGCGGTTTCACCCTATACGCAAAATGGGAGTTGGCAAGTTATTCAATAACATACAACCTAAACGGTGGAACAAATGGTGCTAATCCAACAAGCTATACTGTTGAAGATGAAGATATAATTTTAGCTGATGCAAACAGAGATAATTATACCTTTGATGGCTGGTTTGATAACAGCGAGTTCAATGGCGAAGCCATAACAACTTTAGATACAAGTGTGGCTAAGGATTATACCCTTTATGCTAAGTGGGAAGCCACAGTTTACACTGCAACTTTTGTTGATGACCAAGGAGAACGCAATGTTAAATTTACTATCGAAGACAAAGATGAATTCCCCGCTCCAGAAGTTAGACAAAAAACTGGCTATACTGGCGCATGGGAAAACTATAGTGTAACTCTTAGCAATTTTACAGTTAATGCTGTTTATACTCAAAATAATTATTCAATAATTTATAACCTTAACGGTGGAACAAACGGAGCTAACCCAACAAAATATACTTATGGAACTCCTGCCATTACCCTACAAAATCCAACAAAAACTGGTTATAACTTCTTAGGGTGGTTTGATAACAGCGAGTTCAATGGCGAAGCCATAACAACTTTAGATACAAGCATAGCTGGTGGTTACACCCTTTATGCTAAGTTTACCCCAATAAGCTACTCAATAACATACAACCTTAGCGGTGGAACAAATGGAGCTAATCCAACAAGCTATACGGTCGAAACTCCAACTATTACCCTACAAAAAGCTACTAAAGACTATTATACTTTTGATGGTTGGTTCAATAATAGTGAATGCACTGGCGAAGCCATAACAACTTTAGATACAAGCATAGCTGGTGGTTACACCTTATATGCTAAGTTTACCCCAATAAGCTATACAATAACATACAACCTTAACGGTGGAACAAACGGTGCTAACAACCCAGAAAACTATACATACGGAAACAGCTTCAATTTTAATGAACCAACAAAAGCTAATTATGACTTTATGGGTTGGTTTACTGAAGAAACATTCGAAAACAAAATTACTGGCGTAACTTCAACCACAAATGGCAACCTTGAATTATATGCTAAGTGGGAAACAGCTGTAGGCTTGCTGTTCACCTATATATTTGATGAAAACAACAAAGCTCACATAACTGGTTATATTGGTGAAGACCCTAATGTTGTTATTCCAGCACAAATAAAAGATAGCAACGATGGAATTAAAAAAGATGTTGAATTTATTGATTCTAACGCTTTTGCAAATAAAACTATAATTGAAAGCGTCACAATTCCAGCAAGCGTTACAACTATTGGAGATTATGCTTTTGCTAATTGTAGCAACCTAACAAATATCACAATCCCAAATAGTGTTACAAATATTAAATATTATGCATTTCAGAGTTGCAGCAATTTAACCAACATAACAATACCTGATAGTGTTATAACTATTGGAGAAGGAGCATTTAATTATTGCAGTGGTTTAACAAGCATAACAATCCCTGCCAGCGTTACTTCAATTGGAGAGTATGCGTTTAGTGGTTGTAGCGGCTTACAAAGTGTAAGTTTTGAAAATGGTAGCAATTGTCAATCTATTGGAGATAATGCGTTTGTTAATTGTGGCGGTTTTACAAGTATCACAATTCCAGCAAGTGTTACTTCAATTGGAGATTATGCGTTTGGTTTAAATACTCATATGGCTTCTAATTTGCAAACAGTAACTTTTGAAGAAAATAGCAATTGTCAATCTATTGGAGCTAATGCGTTCAACTGGTGTTTTGACCTAATCAACATAACATTCCCTAAATCATTAACAACTTTGCAAACTTTAGGTTACTATGGTATTGGTTCTTCTGTTCAAACAATAACTTTCCAAGAAGGAATCGAAATTACATCAATTCCAAATGACTTCGCAAATGGTCGTTCTACATTACAAAGTGTAACAATACCAGCTAGCGTTACATTAATCGGAGATAATGCATTTTATGGATGTGGTGGTTTAACAACCATAACAATACCAGCAAATGTTATAAGCATTGGAGAAACAGCTTTTCAAGATTGTTCAAATTTGGCTGAAGTTATAAATTATAGTGAATTTTTAATAATTGAAAAAGGAGCCACAACCAATGGTTATGTTGGATATTATGCAACAAATGTTGTAAATAATTATCAGGTTCATTATGCTCTTGAAGATGATGAAATTATAGCAGTAAAATATGTTGGAACAGATTCAAATATAACTTTAAGAAATGATTGCACACAGATAGAAGCAAATGCATTTTCTGGCTGCCTCAACATACAGAGCGTTACAATCCCTGCTAGCGTTAAAAGCATTGGTAGTTCTGCTTTTGGAGAGTGTGAGAATTTGCATACTGTAACTTTTGAGACTGAAAGCCAGCTGCAAACCATTGGTGATTGGGCTTTTTGTGCCTGTAATATTACAAGCATAACAATCCCAGCTAGTGTTACAACTATTGAAGAATATGCATTCATCGATTGTATTAAACTAATGGAAGTTATTAATTATAGTGAAACTCTAACAATTGAAAAAGGAGCTGATACTAATGGCTTTGTTGGCTATTATGCATTAGTGGTTGTAAACAGAGATAACTCATACACAACAAGAATAGTAACAGAAAATAGTGTTCAATATTATGTTGAAGGAACAGATGTTATTGCTGTAAATTATGTTGGAACAGATTCAAATGTAACTTTAAGAGCAGATGTTACAAGCGTTGGAAATGGTGCTTTTGTAGGCTGTGGCCTTACCAGCATAACAATCCCTACTGACGTTACAAGCATTGGAGCTGGGGCTTTTTATGAATGTTCCAATTTAACTCAAGTGATTTTTGCTGCTAACAGCCAGCTTACAACTATTGGAGAGTCAGCTTTTTGTGAATGTGGCAATCTAACAAACATAATTATTCCAACAAGCGTTGAATCTATTGGGGATGAAGCTTTTGGATATTCTGCTTTAACAACAGTTTATTATCTTGGAACTGAAAGTGAATGGGATGCTATAACTAAGGGAACAGATTCAGATTCAACATTAACCAATGCAACAAAATACTACTATAGTGAAACTAATACTGGGGCAGGAAATATTTGGCATTATGTTGATGGCGTTCCAACAATTTGGAGTTAATTATAGAGAAAAAGAAAAAAGAGATTTAAAATAAATCTCTTTTTTTTATTAGTTTGATTGAGGCAAAACTTTTATTCCTGGGCCCATTGTTGTTGCAAGTGAAATGCCTTTGAAATATGTTCCTTTTGCTGCTGCTGGCTTTGCTTTTGTTAAAGCATCAATAAGTGTTTGATAGTTTTGCATTAACTTTTCTGCTCCAAAGCTTACCTTTCCAATTGGGCAGTGAACAATGTTGTTCTTTTCCAAACGATATTCAACCTTTCCGGCTTTAACATCATTGATTGCTTTTGTAATATCCATTGTAACTGTTCCACTTTTTGGGTTTGGCATCAAGCCTTTTGGACCCAAAATTTTTGCAACTCTTCCAATCAAGCCCATCATATCTGGGGTTGTGATACAAACATCAAAGTCAAGCCATCCACCGTTGATTTTTGCAATAACTTCTTCTGCTCCAACGACGTCTGCTCCTGCTTTTGTTGCTTCATCAGCCTTATCACCTTTGGCAATAACCAAAACTTTCTTTTTCTTTCCTGTTCCTGCTGGCAAAACAACAACTCCACGAACTTGTTGGTCTGCTTGTCTGCCGTCAACGCCCAAACGAACATGAAGTTCAACAGTTTCATCAAATTTTGCGTAGGCTGTTTTTAAAATTAAATCAATTGCTTCTTGAGCGCTGTATAGCTTTTGGCTATCAACAAGCTCTTGAGCTTTTTTAAAATTCTTTCCACTCATAATTATTCAGCCTCCCCTTGTTCAACTGTAACACCCATACTTCTTGCTGTTCCTGCAATCATTTTCATTGCAGTTTCAACTGAAGATGCGTTTAGGTCTTTCATTTTTAGTTCAGCAATTTCTTTGATTTGTGCTTGCGAAATTGTTGCAACTTTTGTTTTGTTACACTTTCCGCTTGCTTTGTCTATTCCACACATTTTTTTAATCAAAACTGCTGCTGGTGGAGTTTTTATCTCCAAACTAAAACTACGGTCAGCATAAACACTGATTAACACTGGAACGATTGTTCCAACTTGTGATGCGGTTAATGCGTTGAATTGTTGCACGAATTGAGGAATGTTAACTCCTGCGGCACCACAAATACTTCCAACTGGAGGAGCAGGTGTTGCTTTTCCGGCTGGAAGTTGAAGTTTAATAACCTTAACTGGTTTCTTTTCTGCCATTTTCTTCTTCTCCTTTTGTGGTTTTAACGAAGAATAGCCATAAATTTTTTTGCTATTTTTCTCCCACGATGCCAAAAATCGGCAAGACTTTTGGCACCAATATATTTTACCTTATTAAATAATAAAGATAAAACTAAATTATTGTATTTTTTTAACATCATTAAATGAAAGTTCAACTGGTGTGTCTCTTCCAAACATACTAACATTAACTTTACATTTTTGTGTTTCGTTGTCTGCGCTTATAACAGTGCAAACAGTTCCAATAAGTGAGCCAGAAATGATTTCAATTTGGTCACCCTCACCTAAAGTGAAGTCAACAGGAACTTTTTCTAGCCCAATTTTTCTTATTTCTTCATCAGTTAGAGGAAGAGGTCTTCCTTTTGGTCCAACAAAGCCTGTTATACCACGAGTGTGAGTTATTTTATGCCATATATCATCACCATAAATCATCTTAACAAAAATATAACATGGCATAGACTTACGAGTAACCAACTTCTTTTTTCCATTTGTTTCTTCAATAACATCTTCAGTTGGTATAACAATATCAGAAATGCGTTCACGCAAAACTTCATCGTTTTCCATTGCTTGCTCTAAATTTTCTTTTGCAACTGCTTCATAACTGTGAAAGGTGTGCAAAACATACCATTTAGATTCTTTGCTTATAAAAACTTCATTTGCCATTTTTTCACCCCTATATAATTAGTCCTTGCAACAAACTTAAAACATAATCAAAAGCAAACAAAACAACAGCAAAGAACAAAACCACTGCAATAACAACACCAGTCTTTTTCATTGTTTGCCCAAAAGTTGGCCAACTTATTTTTTTAAGTTCTGAGCCAGTTTCTTTTATTCTTTGGCCCATTGTAAGCTTTCCAGCTTTTTCATCTGCTTCTTTTTTCTTTTTTAAAGCTTTTTCTTTGGCAATTTGTTTATCTTTCTTTTCTTGCTCTTTTGCAAGCTTTTTTTGCTCTTTTTCTGACAAAGTTTTTTCTTCTTTCTTAACTTCTGGAGCTTTTGTTTTAGGCTCACTTTCGTTAGCGCTTAAAGCTTCTTCTTTTATCTCGCTGTTTTCTGCTTCAATATTAGAAGCTTTTGCCTGAACAACTTTGTTAGGCTTTTTTTGTTTTGATTTACCTTTATGTCTAGGTTTTGCCATAACTATCTCCCTATCCGATTAAATTATTTACCCTCTTTGTGAACTGTGTGTTTCTTACACCTTGAACAGTATTTTTTAATTTCCATACGGTCTGGGTCATTTTTCTTGTTCTTGTTTGTGTCATAATTTCTTTCTTTACATTCTGTGCAAACAAGAGTTATGTTGGTTCTCATAATTATACCTCTTTAACTAAAAAATTAACACCCCTTGCGGTAAGTGCTAGATAATGTTAACATAAAACACAAGTATTGTCAATAGAAAAAGCAAATTTTAACAAAAAATTTTAATAAATCTTTAATATAAAAAACAGTTTAAATTCAGTTTTTATAAGCTTTTAAAAAAACTTTAAATATGTTTGTTAAAAATTTAAACATTAAAAACAAAAAGCAAGGCAAATATTTTGCTTTGCTTTTTAATAACTTTTTTAAATCATTTTTTATGATTAAACTCCAAATCATAACTTTATTTTGCGCTATACCAATCTCTTCCAATTGATATATCAATTGTTAATGGAACTTTTAACAAAACAACATTTTCCATACAATCTTTTAAAAGTTTTTTAACTTGTTCCACCTCATTTTCTGGAACATCCAAAATAAGTTCATCGTGAATTTGCAAAATTAGTTTTGATTTTAATTTTTGCTCTACTAAAGCCTTTTGAACTTTTAGCATTGCAAGCTTTATGATATCTGATGCTGTGCCTTGAAGTGGCATATTCATCGCTGCCCGCTCAGCAAACATTGCAGTGTTGTGGTTGGTGGAATAAATTTCTGTTATGTTTCTTCGTCTTCCCAAAAGCGTGGTGACATATCCTTTTTGTTTTGCCTCCAAAATTGAATTGTCTAAAAATGTTTTTATGGTTGGATATCTGTTAAAATATGTTTCTATATATTCTTTTGCCTCAATCATTGACGACCCTATGTTTTTTGAAAGGCCAAATGGGCTTATGCCATAAATTATTCCAAAATTAACTGCCTTTGCCGTTCTTCTCATATCACTTGTGACTAGCTCATAAGGAATATGAAAAATTTGAGAAGCTGTTGTGGTGTGGATGTCTTTGCCCAAAGTGTAGGCCTCAATCAAATTTTTATCTCCGCTATAGTGAGCTAAAAGCCTTAATTCAATTTGAGAATAATCAGCAGAAACCAAATAACAGTTTGGGCTTGCCTTAAACATCTTTCGAAGAATTTTGCCTTCGTCTGTTCGAATTGGAATGTTTTGCAAGTTTGGCTCAATGCTTGAAAGCCTGCCTGTCACTGCCATTGTTTGATTAAAGGTGGTGTGGATTTTTCCATTTTTTATCCAAGGCCTTAAACCCTCAACATAAGTTGATAAAAGCTTTGAAATTGTTCGATATCTTAAAATCAAACTCACAATTGGATGCTCTTTTTTAATTGCTTCAAGCTTGTCCACAGCTGTTGAAAGCTTTTTGTTATCTTTTTGGCTTAAACCCAATTTTTCGAATAAAATATAACCTAGTTTTTTAGGGGAATTCAAGTTAAATTCTTCGCCTGCAAGTTCATAAATTTTTGAAACAATTTCTGTTAACTCTGCTGAAAACTTTTTGCTTAATTCATTTAAAAAATCTTCATCAACAAAAATGCCATTATTTTCCATTTCAAACAAAACATAAACAAGTGGAAGCTCGATTTCTTCATATAAATTAAGCATTGAAAGCTTTTCAAGTTCAGTTTTTGCCATTTCAAAGCAAGCAAGCATAGTGCACGCATTGTTATTTTCAGAGAAATTAAAATATTCTGCTATTCTTTCAAAATAATCCACTCTTAAATTGCTGTTTAAAAGATAAACAGCCAAGCTTAAATCATAACATTTGCCTTTAATTTTTCCGTCAGTTTTATGAAGAACTGGTTTTAATTTATGAAAAATTTTTGTTATGCTTTCATCTTCCAAAACGGGCGAAATATCACTAAAACTTCCCAAAAATTCAAAGTATTTTTGAGAGTTCACCGCAAACTGAAACCCATTTTCTGTTTCATAAATTGCTGTTGTTTGATTTTTTAACAGTTTATGCAAGCTTGAAATATCATCTATTTTTTGGGATTCTGTTTGTGTTTGCTCTCTTTTTTCATCAGCTCCCTCCAAAAACAAATCTTGCCTTTTTAAAAGAGAGGAGAACTCATATTTTTCAAAAGTCCTTAAAACATCTTGAGAAAATGGAAGTTTAACCTTAAAGTCATCCAAACAAAAATCAATGTCAGCGTCACACTTTATGGTTGCCAAAACATAACTTAATTCCGCCATATCTTTTCCTGCAATTAGCTTTTCTTTTGTTTTGCCAGAAATTTCGTCAATATGAGCATAAACATTTTGCATCGAACCAAAACTCTCCAATAATGTTTTGGCTGTTTTTTCGCCTATTCCTGCCACTCCTGGAATGTTGTCGGAAGAGTCACCCATAAGTGATTTTAAATCTATTATTTGCTTTGGAGTTAAGCCCATATCTTCTTTTAAGTGCCTCTCGTTCATATCCAAAATTTCACTTATGCCGTGTTTTGTAAGCCAAACTTCCACATTTTTATCAATAAGTTGCAAGCAATCTCTATCACCAGTTAAAATTATTGACGGATAATTTATGTTTTTTGAAATTGTTCCAATGATGTCGTCAGCTTCTATGCCAAGTTTTTCTATTGTTTTTATGTTCATTTGTTTTAACAAATCTTTCAGTGGCTGTAACTGTTGTTTTAGCTCTTCTGGCATACCTTTTCTGGTTCCTTTATAATCACTGAAAAGTTCATTTCTAAAAGTTTTTTTGCCAGCATCAAAAGCAACCACCATATGCGTTGGCTTGTGTTCTGTTAAAAGTTTTATAACAATGTTAACAAACCCAAAAACCGCATTATAAACATTTCCGTCTTTTGTTGCTAGCGGTGGAAGCGCATAATAAGCACGATTTATCAAACTGTTTCCATCAATAATTATTAACTTTTCCATATAATTTACCTCTAGTTTATTATAAACTAATTTTTTGTTTTTTACAACTTAAATGCATTAAAAACAAAAAAGCGCTTTAAACTTAAAGCACTTTTTTGTTATTTCTTTTTTGTAGATTTTTTTGTTTTTGTTGATTTTTTAGGCTTTATGTCTTCATCTTCTTCCTCGTCATCGTCATCAAAGTCGTCATCATCTTCCTCTTCGTCGTCATCCTCGTCGTCAAAATCATCCTCGTCATCGTCATCAAAGTCGTCTTCTTCCTCGTCATCTTCTAGGTCATCATTTAAGTCATCAAAGTTCATTTCATCATCAAGCCCAATGTCTAAGTCAAGGTCACCGATGTCTGAATCCATATCATCACTGTCTGTTACGCCCATCATTTCACCAAGCTCATCATCATCTTTAAGCCTATCATTTTCATAGTCATCTTGGTCTTCTTCTTCAAAAAGCATACTGTCGCCGTGAAGAGCTCTGTCGATATCACGAGCTTTTGCACACTGAGCGCACATATCTTCATCTTCGCTAATATAATTTGTTTTGCAAACTGGGCAAATATCAAAGTCCAAACTTAAATCAATGTCACCGTCATCTTCACCATTTTTATAAGCTGCCTCAACTTCTTTTTTGCAAACTGAACACAACTTGTCTTTCTTTAAAATGTAATTAAGTTCACATCGTGGACATCTTACATATTGTGTTACTCCTTTACTCATCTTTAAAAAACCTCCCCAAATTGGTGTTGCTTTATTATAAAATAATATGCATAAAAAGTAAAATGAAATTAAATTATTTTTTTAATATTTTGCCCGTTTTTTAAAAATTTTTATAATTTTTATGTTTTTTTGCAACTTTTTTAAAGATTTTTTAAAAAAATTTAAATTTAAAACGCTTTTTTAACCCAAAATATTAAACTAAAAGATAGAGTTATGGAGAAAAATTTACAAAAAACAAACACTTTTTTGTCATTCTCACCAAATTGCCACAAAGCTAAAGCCCTCGCAATGCCTTGATAAGGTATCCGAAAGGCATTTTAAGGAGGCGCTAGCCTACGTGAGAATTTTAAAATAATATTATTTTTAAAAGTTGAAAAACTCTTAAATTTAGTTTTTTGTTTTTAAGCTCCCTCAACAAGCATTTTGTCTGCCACCAAAGCAATAAACTCTCCATTTGTTGGCTTGTCATTTGAGCCATAAACAGGAAGCCCAAAAACTGAGTTTATGTTTTCTATCTTTCCCCTATTCCACGCAACCTCAATGGCGTGCCTTATTGCTCTTTCAACTTTGCTTGGGCTGGTTGAAAACATGGTTGCAATGTTTGGATACAATTTTTTTGTGATGCTGTTTATGATATCTGGTGAATTTATTGTCATCTTTATTGCTTCACGCAAAAATTGATAGCCTTTTATGTGAGCTGGAATTCCAACTGTTATAAAAATGTTTGAAATTTTTTCATCCATACTACTATAAACTTTTTTAGGCTTAAAGCTATCAACAATTTTTGTTATTTTTGTTTGATTAACATTTTCATCAAATTGCTCACAAATAGCTTTTTCTAAGTCTTCAAACGAACATGGCTTACCCAAAAAATAATCTGCCCCCATCTCTAACGCCTTGTGAACAAAATTAGGGTTTGTTAGCGCTGAACAAATAATGATTTTGGGCATATTTTCTAAGCTTTTTAAACTGCTTAAAACACTGTAGCCATCTTTGTTTGGAAGAATTAAATCAAGCACCACAACATCTGGTTCAAAAGATTTTATTTGTTCATATGCTTTTTGCCCATCATTTACTTCTCGTATTTCATATTTTTTGTTATCATAAAAGTTCTTTTCCACCATTTCTTTCATTTGCTTGCTGTCATCAACAATAACAATTTTTGTTATACCCATAAAATTACCTCCATTTTTTCAATACGGCGTGTCGATAAAATAAAGATTAGCATAATATTTTTAAAAAATAAATGCGATTTTTGTTGCACGCATAACAAATTTTAGACAATTTCATAAATTTTTATAACAAAATGTCGAATTTAACGAAAATAACGATTTAAATTAATTAAATAATTTTCACAAAACAAAAAAAGAGCAAAATTGCTCTTTATTTTTTTAAACTTGGCTCATTTGAACGCTTTTGTTGAAGTTTTTCTAATCTAGCTTCTGTTTTTTCTCGTTTAATGGTTTTGTTAACCCACATCATTTCAGCTCTTTGCCTAAATTTTGTTGCATTTTTTAGAATAAATTCATCCACTGGTTCACCATAACTCTCTTTTTCTTGCTCATACATCTCATCTTGCCTAAAGCCAATAATATCATGGTCTAATTCATAAATTTCATCTGTTAACTTTTGCCGCTTTTGAGTTAGCTTTTGTATTCTTTTATCATATATATGTTTTTTTACATCATCAAAAGTTTTCATATTTTTTCTCCTAAAATTATTTTTACTTCACAAAAAACGGAACAATAACATTTTGCATTATATCTTTTGACCACCCATATAAAAGTGATGTGAATTTGTTGTGCTCTAACATATTGTTAAACCAATCACCAACCGGCATTATAAAGCTGCTTAGTTCAAATATAAGTGCCATAAGAACAAATATTGACACCGCTCCTTTTATGAGCCCAAAAACCGCACCCAAACCTTTGTCCACTCCGTTTGCAATTTCGTTTTCTGTTATCTTTTTCAATAGTTTTGACATTAGCCACAAACCAATTCTTATCAAAATATACAAAACAACAGCGCAAATCAAAATGTTGCAAATTTGCCCAAGCTTAAATGAAAAGTCATTAACAAGCGTTGCGTTGTCAGACACATTTGCCATATAATCTTTGCCCATAATTATGTTCATTGCTTGCCCAAGCCAGCCACCTGTTCCGTTGGCGTTAACATAGCTTTCAACACCGCCATGAAAACTGTTGCCCAAAGCGGAACTAAAATGAAACCAGTTTTGAAAAAGCATAGACAGTGGCTTTGCAAGCAAAATAGCCAAAATCAAAGTAACAAGCACAGAAAACATTGAAATTAAACTGCGCCAAAATCCTTTGTATATGCCCACCAAAATAAATATGATAAGCACCATTGCAACCAAAACATCTAAAATTGGAAAAACCATAACTCTATTCCTCTTGAAAAAGAATATCACACTTTATCTAAAAAATCAACCCCCTAAAAAATTTTTTTTTAATTTTTGTTTAGAAATTGTTGTTTTGTATATCATTAAAATGGAGGGTATATGAACAAAACTTGGTCTATTTGGGGAGAATCACTAAAAAAAATTTCTTATGATATAGCAAAAAATTTTGACGAACCACCTGTTGTGTTATGTTTGGGGAGCAACAAGCTTTTGGATGATTGCCTTGGCCCCACTGTTGGAAGTATGTTAAAAGAAAATGGCTATATGGGTTATGTTTATGGAACTTTAGACAGCCCTATTGTTTGCCAAAACTTAAAATATGCGCTAGATTTTGTGAAATCAACACACAAAAACAAAAAACTTTTAATTATTGATGCCAGCACAACATCAAACCCCGAGCGCTTAGGAAAAATTGTTTTGGCAGAAAATTACAAGCCTTTCAATGAGCATTTGATGAACCAAAATGTTGAAGCAGACTGGTTTTTGTTTGGCGTTTGTTCTATGCACAAAAAACACTTTAAAACATTGTTTGGCTCAAAAATTGGCATCATAAACAAACTTTCTCAGGCGATTTTTAACGCACTTATGATTAATTTTGTTGAAGTTAGACAAAACTAAACAAGTTTTTTGATATTACACAAAAAAGATTTTATCGAAACGATAAAATCTTTTTTTGTTTAAATCCAACTTAAACCAGTGGCTTCATTTACTCCAAATTTCACAACTGATGATTCGTTGTTTAACTTAACATTTGAAATGCTAACTTCCATAACTAAGTCAACATTAATTTCTTGATTATCCGTTGTAACTTTGCTAGCCTTTCCGTCAACATACAAAATTTGATAAGTTATGCTAAATCCTGAAGCCAAGCCAATACTGTTTGATAATTCATTATAAATTGTGCCGTTTGCCACATAATAGTTAACATCATGCAAAGTGAATTTATCTAAGGAAATGTTTGAGTCTATCTCATTATAACTTGAATCATAAATTTTGTTATTCTTTGCATAATAAACATTTCCAAACAAATTGATTGAATCTACTGGAATTCTGTTTCCGATTAATTCAACATAATCACTATTAAAAAGAGTATTGTTTGCAAGATAATAATCATCTCCAAACATCGCAAACACATCAACTTGAATTTGTGATATTGGGCTATTGCTTTGATTTGTTGTTATGCCATAAGTTGAATAATAATAAGTTACACCAAACAAAGTGAATGGATAATATGTTACTCCACTAGCTTCTGTTCCACTGCTTTCAACATCACACAATTTTTGAGCGTGGTCAATATCTTTATAAATTGCATTGTTATAGTAGTGTAAGTTTATAGTTTGCGATGTTGTTGATATTTGATTGTTGTAATCGCTATCTCTATAAACTTTATTGTCATTAACATGAAGCGTTATGCTTGAACTGTTCTTTGTTGCTGGTTTTGTTTTTGTTTCATCAAAATAAATATTTCCATTTTCTACATACAATGTTTTTGTTTCTAGGCTTGCAACTGTGTTACCTTTTGCATCCAAAACATCGTTGCCACTTAAGTGATATGTCATCTTAAAGTTGTTGCCATTATCAATTGAAGCGACTTTAGTTGTGTCTGTTATGCTTCCATAAATTCCGTTGCCCATAATGTAATAATTTGTTCCAAACAAGTTAAACTTTCCGCTTCCATTAAATTTTGAACTACTATTATATCCAGCAATTGCGCCTGCGGTTTGTGCTGTTATTTCTAGATTGTTAACAACAAGATATGAAACAACTGCTCCGCTGTTATAACCAATTGCTCCAGCATAACCATTAGTTGTGTCTGTTGCTGTTATTTTTATTGGTTTTTCCTCACTTCCAGAAATCAAAGCATTTGTTATATTTAGAGTTCCGCTGTTGTTGCCAACAACTCCAACATTTGTATAACCTGTTATTTGAAGCCCATAAGCTGTTATGTTTTTAACCTTAATTGTTCCAGTATTCTTTCCAATAAGTCCAACATTAGTTAATTGAATTGTTGCTGGATCTGTAGCACTAATAGTTACAGTTTGAGCATTTGAGAATGCTGTTAAGCCCAAATCATTGTTTTCTATTGTTCCACTGTTTAAGCCCACAATTAAACCAACATTTGTTGACGCATTGCTTACAGCAAATGATTGTGAACTATTAAATGATAGAATAATATTTCTCATAGTTCCATTATTTACTGCAACAAACATTCCAACTCCTGAATCCTCACTGTTTGAAGCTGAATTATATGTTACCAAATAAGTTCCATTAGCATCTGTTATTATTGATTTTGTTGAACCAATAATGCTAGCTCCAGTGTCATTTAAGCCTGTGATTGCTCCCAAATAAGTGTTTCCTGAAACTTCTATGCCACCTTGAAGTTGAACATAATTTGTGGTGTCATCTTTTCCAATTGTTCCAGCGTTTTTCCCAGCAATTCCACCAACATAATTTATTCCGCCAACCGAAATATTTGAAATAATTGCCTTTTCAATTTGCCCCTCATTAAGCCCTGCAACTCCACCAACATAATTTGTTCCGCTAACCGAAATGTTTGAGATAATTGCTTTTTCAATTTGCCCTTCATTAAGCCCTGCAATTCCACCAGTTGTGCTGTTTGCATTTGTATTTGTTGAGGTTACTCCAAACTGGTTGTTTCCATTAATTTCTGCATTTATGATTCCTTTGTTGTAACCAACAATTCCACCGGCATTTTGCGCCGTTTCTCCCTTTGGTGAAAGCGTTGTTGTATCATAATTTCCGTCAAACACAAAGTTTATAGTTCCATCATTTACTCCAACATAGCCACCAATGTTTTCACTGTTTCCGCTAACTGTTATTTGTCTTGCTGCTTCATTAGAAGTGTAGTTAATTATTCCCCCGCTTGCAACTTTTCCAACAAATCCACCAACATTTGTTGAACCAAAGTCATCTGTTACGCTAACATTTTTCATTGTTGTTATATTGAGTGTTCCAAAAAGTTCTCCAACAATTCCTCCAACATTTTGGGCTTTTTTTGAAGTTTCAAGAGCGAAATCCCTTCTCATCATATCAACATTAAGTGTTGCGTTTTCCAAAACTTTTCCAACAAGTCCTCCAAAAGTTCCCGTTACAGGATATCTGTTGTACCCCATAAATCTTCCTGAAATTGTTGAACTGCCATTTGTGATAACTCCAACAACTTTTCCAACAGTTGCGCCAAATTCATCGGTTATTTTCACGTATTTCATTTCAAAGTAGTCAACATTTTGATTTGTTCGCCCATAAACAGAACCGATTTCAGCAGCCCCACCTGTTGATGACAAATTTGTGTACTCCACTTTTATTTTGCCTGAAATTTGTGATGAGTTGTGTCCAACAAATCCACCTATTGTACCATTTCCAGAAATTGTTATGTTAGATATGGTAAGCCCATCTTCTGGAATGGTTATTGTTCCACTGTTTCTTCCAACAATTCCACCAACTTTTGCCCTGTCTGCTGTTATTGTGTTCTGCCCGCTTAACACAAAGTTTTCAAGCGTTCCACTATTGTTTCCAACAAATCCACCAACATGGAATGAATCACTTTGTGAATTGCTTGTTATGGTATATTTTGTTAGCGTTATGCCAAAAATTGTACCAGTGTTAACTCCAATAGCTCCACCAATAGCTTTATCTCCAATTATTGTAATTGTTTCTAAGTTAATGTTTGAAATTGTTCCGCTGTTTGTTCCAACAAGTCCGCCAGCTCTTCCGCTTGATGTGATTTGAACGTTTGAAACATTAAAGTTTCCGCTTTCTGTTTTTGTTATTGTTCCAGAGTTGGTTCCAGCAACTCCACCAACAACTGCATTAGCCGCCGATATTGTGTTGTTTTCATTGTTTTTGCTAATTGTTATGTTTGAAATTGTGCCCTCGTTTTTTCCAACAACTCCTCCAACATAATAACTATCACTTGAAGCTGTGCTTGTGATGTTATAATCTTTTAGAGTTATATTAGAAATTTCTCCACTGTTTGTTCCAGCAACTCCACCAATGGTTTTTGTTCCTGTTATTGTAATTGTTTCTAAGTTAATGTTTGAAATTGTTCCGCTGTTTGTTCCAACAACTCCACCAACATAGTTTGCTTTTGTGTTGATTTTTAAGCCACTTATTGTGATGTCAGTTAATGTTTTGCCTGAGTTAGCAACTGGAACAATTGCTCCAAGGTTTTCTGCCTCGTTTGTGTTTATAACAACATTTTCAATTGTTATGTTTGAAAGGTCTTTGTTTAACGTTGATGCAATTAAGCCAACATTTGTTGCTTGAGATTTAACGCTAAACACGATGTTTTCGATTGTTACATTTGAAATTGTTCCTTTGTTTTCATCAACAAGCAATGAATAGTTTGATGTGCCTTTATTTCCATAGAAGTTAACATTAGAAAATGTTACATCAAAAATGTTTGAAGAATCATTAAACAAAGCATCGTTAACAACACCAAAGTTTTTCATTGTTTTTCCGTTGTTTCCATTAAGAGTTATGTCTTTGTTTAGTTTGTTTATAATCATGCCTTCAAAATCAATATCTCCAGCAAGTTTTATAACAACTTCATTTGGCAATGTTTCCAAAGCGTTTAAATATCTCAAAACTTCAGCATATTGCTCTTTTGTTGAAATGCTATATGTTGTTATTGTTTTTGTTGTTTCAGAACTTGAAATTGTGAAAGTTACGCCGTCAATTTCAAACTTATCTTCACTTATTGTTGCAACTTGTGTTTCACCTTGTTTTATAATATTGTTTTCACGGTCAATTGTGTAGGTTATTGTTTCTGCAATGTTTTTGTTTGGCTCATCAAAGGTTGAAATTGTGTTTGTTGATTTTGCAAAAGTTTGAAGCCATAATTTGCCTTGCGTGCTATCGCTATCATCATACAAAACAGTCCAAGTGCTAACAAAATCTAGGTCGCTAGACAAAATATCATCATAGTTTATTGTTCGTGAAATCAAACCACCAGTGCTGTTTGTGGCGTTGGCATCGCCAATCATACAATCTGTTATTGTTCCACTGTTCAAAACTGATACGTTTTCACCATAGTGAACATAAACATTTTGAACTGTTCCAATGTTGCTGTATATCACATTTATGCCATTGTTGTTCACAAATTCAACATTTTTGATTGTTCCGTTGTTTGTTGTTATGAATGTGCTGTTAATATTATAAATTTTATAGCCATTTCCGTCCAGCGTTCCAACAAATTTTGTGACTGTGCTCATTTTTGAAAAGTCCATATCGCTGTTAAGCGTGTATGTTGCTCCCTCTTGTGAGTGGTTTAAATAATAATTTAATTCTTCTTCTGATTTTATCAAAACAGAATCACTTAAAATTCCTAAGTTTTTGATTGCATAAGGGATTGGAAGCAAATTATTTTGAATTGGTGTGTTTGGTGAACTTACCCAAGCATTAGTGTTCCATGTTAAAGAGTTTGAACTATCTTTTTTCAAAACACTGCCACCAATTGAATCAACAACGCTAAATGGTGTTGCTGTGTTAGATATTGTGTTTGTTTTGTTGCTGTAATAAACATTTTTAACATTCATTTTTCCAACAGAAGAGATGATTGCATCAAAATTGCTGTTTACAAAGTTTGCAACGCTGTAGGAATCTTTTGCGTAACACTCGCCATAAATAGCTGTTGTTGAATGGAAGTTATCTGCCTTTATTGCTCCTCCAACAAGTCCGCCAACAAAAGTATTTTCTGAATTGTTGCTTATTTTTATCATACCATTATAGAAGCTATCTTTAATGCTATAGAACAAGTTGTTATTATTTTTATAAACAGTAATTGAAACATTTGTGTTTGTTCCATTATTTAATTGTTCAGAACAACTAAACACTGTTCCAGCACTTAAATTTATGGTGTTTCCATTTTGTGTGATTGACAAGCTTGAAATTGTTATGGTGTTTTCACCATCAAAAAGTGGCTCACCAACAACATATCTAACATCTGGCTCTAAACCACTGTTTGAAACAACATCAACTCTGCAATCACTATAAGTTTTGTTTATTTCACTAGTGTGGCCAATTGTTCCAACAAGCCCTCCAACTCTTGTTACATCGCCTGAACCGTTAACAAACAAGTTAACATTACAGCCAGAATCAATAATTTGCCCGTCAAACATTCCTCCACAAAGTCCGCCAACAACTTGAGCTAAGTCATCATCTTCAACTGTTAATTTGCCGGTTGCATAAGTTCCATAAATAACTGAACCTTTTTCAAGTGAGCCAACAACAAGACCAATCAAAACTCGGCTTCCGCTTGTTGAAGTTTTTATGTTGATTCTCACATCACCACAAACAGACAAACTGCTCACAACGCTTTTGTTAACGCATTCAAACAATGCAATTTGTTTTTTGCTGTTTGAGTTTTGTGTTGCATCATTTTGAACTTCTGTTCCAAAAACAGAATTTTGAACATCACTAAATTTAACACTAAAGTTGTTTCCGTTATAAAAACCATTAAGTTTTCTGGAATCTTGAATGTTTACGCCCTCTATGTTAGCTGTTTGAACATAATAATTGAATGTTGATGAAGGCAAGCTGTTTAAGTCGTTTAAATTGCTAATTTGACGTGGATTTAATTTTGAACCAGAATTTATTAAACTTGATCTGTTTTGATATACATCATTTGTTACGTTATAAACACCTAGTTTTGTTAATGAACTTGTTATTGCAATTTTATTGATTGATTGCGTGCTTTCTGATTGCGCGCTTTGTTCAGTGCTTTCTGATGATTCACCAGATGATGTTGGATTGTTAACTATTGTTAACTCACCAAAAATGTTTTTATCTAAAAAGTCACTGGTTGTTTTTGCAAAACGATCATCACAGACTGAAAGCAAACTTAAGTTTTGGTCATAATAAATATTTGTATAAGCGGGGCCTACGTCTGAAGAAATTGTTGCACTTTCTCTTATAACTGGATTTATGTTTTCAAACATACTGTTGTTATAGAATGTTGCCAAAATTTCTATGTTTTGAATTCCAACAAACCTATCTCCATTTGCCACATATGATTTTGAGTTAACTGTGTTTGCCACAAAACCTGTTATTTGTTGTGAAGTTAAAGCATTTGCGCTTCCGCTTGATGTGTCATAGTTGTCATAAGTGGTAATTTCATAAGAACCACTGTTAACATAAACATCTGGAGCAATAACCATATTGTATGCTGAACCATTAAATTCTCCAGCAAATCCACCAACATAGAATTTTGAACCTTGACTTAATATGTTAACATTAATTGAGTTTAGAACTGTTATTCCTTCAAAGAGGTTTTGTGTTATTGAAATCTCGCCTCCACCAATTTGTTTTTGTATTGGGCTTGCATATCCAACAAACCCACCAACGTTTGGCGCTACGGCACTTATGGCATTTAGAGTAACTTCACCCAAAACAACATTGTTGCTGTAATGAGCCATTGAGGTTTGCCCAACAAATCCTCCAATGTTGCCATAACAACTTGTTGTTAAATTACCTTTAAACTGGCTGTTAGAAACTGTTGTTGTGTAGCCTTCGCCAACAACTTTTCCAACAACTCCTCCAATGTTTATGCCACCACTTTCTTTTGATGTGGTTATCTCAAAATCACAGTCAACGCTAACATTTTCTAGCTTGCCGTTTACGCCTACAAAATATTCCCCAACAAGCCCACCAATGTTGTGGTTATACTCACCCCAAAGATTTAATGAAATAAGATTTTGCTCGCTCTTTTTTGTAACCATTATTATTGCAATATTATTGACTTCATAGTGATAAGTTGTGTCAGAAATTGTAAAGAAATTGTCTTTAATTTCCACAAAACTTCCGTTTTGCATATAGATTTTTTGGTTATCTCTATCTATTGTGTAAGTTTCATCGCCTATGTCAAATTTGTTATTTGTTATTTTTATGGTTTTTCTCTCAAGCAAATATGTTGCGTATTTTATTTTAAAGAATATATCATTTTCTCCGCTCTCAATGTCGATTTCTTTTGTTGTATCTTCGTCTTTGTAACAAACTTTTGAATCTCCAACTGAAATAATATAATCACTTCCTGATTTATAAAACAAATTAACATTTTTAAACCAATAAGTTGTTCCATTTAATGTGAATGTTGCATAAGAAGACATAGTATTAATAGCATAAGTTTCTTCGTCTATATTAACTTGGCCATCAGCTATTGTGCCAACAACGCTGTTGTTATTTTCTAATTCCCTAATAGTATTTCCTTCAATATAATAGCTGTTGCCGTTATGTTCAAACATTTTTCCAACATAATTTACTTGGGTGACTTGATAATTATATCCATTCAAAATTTCTATGTTTTCAAAAACTGTGTTTGTTGCTCTGCTTGCCAACACACCAAAATCTGAATCAAGTGAATTGATTTGGGCAACAACTCCAGAGATTTTTAGGTTGTATATTTCTGCGCCATCGGTAACGCCAAAAATTCCAGTTAGAGTGCCGTTTGTTGGTGAAATGTTGCAAAGTGTGTGTCCGTTTCCGTCAAAAGTTCCCGTAAATGGCTCATTAGCGCCACACAAACTAATCCCTTCTCCGCCAAAATCAAGGTCATTCATAAGAATATAATCCAAACTTGGCATATTTTTTATGGATTTAAATTCTTCAACTGTGAAAATTGGTAGTTTAATAATTGTTGTTGTTTTGTTATAAATTGGCATTAAAGCGCTGTCAAAAACGGTGATTTTGTATGAGCCGTCACTTTGAAGCTGACCATAATTATAAGCAGACCAATGCCTACTTATTCTGTCACTAACATGTGTTTTGTTATAACTGTTTGCAAACATCTCATATCTTGTGAGGCCTGTTGCCAAAAATGCTGGCTCTGCATAAATTTTATAGATGCTGTTATCTTGTTCTTCATAATAATAATATAACTGACCGTCTATAATAAATGCGTTTTCATGGCCAAAATTGTATGTAAGTTCTGAAATATATGTCGAGTAATTATCTATATCTATATAATATAAATACAATTTTTTACTTTCACTTTCACTTTTTAAATAATAATTTTTGTTGTTTATTGTAAATTGTTCTGTTTGGCTGAAGGTGACATTCCAATTAATATCAAATGATTCTTGATTTCTTGGGTCATAGCCAATGCAATCTAAAATTTGTCCAGAATTTGGATTTGAATTGATTTGAGGTTGATTTGGGAATATTCTTGAAACATAGAAGTTATATTCTTCACTCACTTCAGTTGGGCTGTAGTCTTTAGTATTATATTTGTGTGCAGATTGTATGGAAGCATTGGCTCCTACCACTCCAATAAATCCACCCAGCTTTCCGTTCTCTTTAATGGATAAAAGCCTGTTATAATCACTATATGCCCAGTTGTTGCGAGCAATTGTGTTGTTTATGACAAGTGTTTGCTCATCCATTCCGTCATAACGGCGCTTGTCAACCAAAATTGGATATGGCGTTTCACCAATCTTTTGACAAATTACATTTATATTTCGCCAGTGCGATGTATTCCAAGCTTCAGGCGTTGTTATTGCAACTATACATTCATAAACCATATTGCCATATTTCACTTTCTTGCCAACTTCATATGTTTTTGAATTATCGTAAGATTCAGTCACACCTATGGCACTATTATCTATTTGTTTGTTTTTGATTGGAACTGTTAAGGTGTAAGTTACTCCATTATATACTGCATCATAAACAAGCTCTTCTTCTTTTGCTGATTTTTTGTCTAGCTGTATGGTTGATGAAGAGTTCTTTATTGCCAAAACTGGATTATCATCAACAACATTAACAACAAATATTTGCCCTAAAAACTCAAATGCATCATAAGGGATTTTATCAAAAGGTGAAATGATTATGTCAACCATTTTTTCATCATTTAGTGCTGCAACATAACCAATTGCTCCTCCAGTGTAACTTTGTTTTGAACCACCAACTGAACTTGTTACATAGTTGCTATCAAAATTTCCACCAACAGAAATTCCAACAAGTCCACCAATTATGTCTGCTTTTTCATCATAAACTTTAACTTTGTTATAACTGTTTGTAATAACTCCCGTTGTGATGTTTTCTTTTCCAATGGTTAAACCAAAGTTAAATCCAACAAGTCCGCCAACACCTTTTGAAAATTCTGTTGTTGAACTGTCATTTCTAAACAAGTTGTAATTTTCATTTGTGTTTGTTGCGCCAACATACGATGAGCCGTCAATTGCATCTTGAATAGCTTTTTGATAAACAAGTCGTGCATAATTTAATGTTCCATGGTTTTCTCCAACAATTCCACCTGAAAATCTTGCACTTTTTATGTAACTGTTTTGGTCTGTTATCTTTTCAATATCAGTTGCATAAGTTCTTGCTCCCAAAAGCCCAAAAACTCCACCAGAAGTTGCACCTATGATTTTGCTTGCGCCAACAACTTTTAGGTTTTTAATTCTTGATTCGTTAAAGCTATTTTTATTAACAATCACACTGTCTGACGGTGTTAGGTCTGCCACTCCAAAAATTCCACCAGCATAACATAGCTTTGATTCATCATTAATAGATTTATTAGGAATATTTTCAAAAATATATGTGCTTCCACCCTCAACTTGATAAAGGCTTAACAAATCACTGTTATAAATAAGATTTTCTGTATAATTCTCAGAAAAACCAGCCGAAACCGACACTGAGCTAGTTATTCCACTAACCCTTGAAAGGCCTTCAATTTTTCCGGCAAGTCCACCAACCATGTTTTTACCAAAAATTTGAATATTATTGCTGTTTGTTTCGCTAACAGAAATGTTAGACAAAACAGAATTTTGAATGTTTCCAGCAAGCGCCCCAACATATTTTGCATTTGTTGCATTAATTAAGCCAACTTGCAAATTAACATCATGAATGCTTGCAAAAGTTTTTGCTTCACCATCTCCAATAATTCCAAAAAGACCGACAGAAGAAACATCTGTTGACAATATGTTTATGTTTTTGATTGTAAAGCCATTTCCGTCCAAACTCCCCACAAAAGTTTTGGTGTTATATGTTGACATATCAACTGTTGACAAGTCTATGTCATCAACAAGCCTATAACTTTCTTTTATAACATCATTATGTTCTATATCTTTTTCTAAATATGCCACAAATTTTTCAGCGCTGTCTATAATTCTAACATCTCTTTCCTCTTTTCTTAAGATGTTTTCATAATTATAATCACATTTTTCAGTGTAAACATAATTGTTGTTTTCATATTTATCAAATTCTCGATTTGGATTTATCTTCAAGTTTGCATAAACAAGTTGAGGCCCCAAAATTTGTTTGTTAAGTTTGTTGTCAAACAAAGTTTCTGTTCTAAAGTATGCGTTTTGAGCATCAACAAAAGTCCAAACGCTTGAAATTTCTTGAGAGATGTCTGAATATTTTGAAACGCTGTAGGCTTCAAAACAGCTAATTTCTCTGTTGTTTGTGTTGGCAAATTGTTTTATTGAAAGTGAGTTAACGCCAAGTTCATTTGTAAGCGTTATTGTTTCTGTTCCAAAACCAGAATCATAATAATAACAATCGTTTATGTCAAGCGCATTAACATAATTTAATGCATTTGATGTTTTGCTTGGCCCAATAAATGGTGTGTGTGACCTTGAATATGTTTGAATTTTTGAAATGGTGTAACACCTATTGATTTTTGCATCTTTTTCATTTGTAAACACAAATCCACCAGAATAAGCGTTTAGAGAGCGATTTTCAATACTTAAACTTATTGCACAAAAACTGTCGGAAATTTCTCCTGAGTTTATGTAAGCAAATCCACCAACATCAACATTTGATGAAATTTGCTGTGTTTGAGAAACAACCTTGCCATGCTCTTCAGTTTCTTCAAGATAGCCAACTCCAACATAGCTTGCCAAAACCCTTCCGCTGTTTTGAGCAACAAAACCTGCTGTTACGGCAATATTTGCAATGTTTTGAGTTGATGTGTTTTTAACAATTCCAAAATTGGTGTAACAAGCTGAAATCACACCGCTGTTTTGAGCAGCAAAACCAGCAACAATTCCGCTTGCTGTTAAGTTTAGGTTTTTAACACGGCTGTTTGTTATGTTTTTGTTGTTTTGAGCGCAAAGCCCACCAAACATAAACACTGTTGTTGCATCTGTGTTTCCCTCAAAAGACAAGCTTGCATTGTTTTCTGCATTCGTTATGTTTCTAACTTCACAGTTTGTTATTATTCCATTGTTTATTGCACAAATTCCACCAAAGTTTAAAGTTTCTAAACTTTCTAACGAAAGGTTCATTGATTCATAACAAACAGTTAAGTTTTTCAAAATTGTTGTGTTTGAAACTGTTCCAAAAAGTCCTAAGTTATAAGTTGTTTGATTTTCAAAACTTACAAATTCTTTTATTGTTATTGTTTTTCCGTTTCCGTCCAAACTTGCAATTGCTGTGTTGATTGGCTCATAAAGTGGTTTTTGTTCATCATTTATTATTCCCCCAAACTGCAAATCGTTCATCAAAATATAATCCGCACCCTCTCGCATTGCCAAAAATTCATTTTCAGTGTGGATTGGAATAGGATTGTCAATTGAAGTTTTTTGAACAAAGTTTATGGTTATTTCTATGTCTGGAACAACGCCAAAAATATTTTCATTTTCTGGAGATTTATAGCTATACATCTTGTTTGCGTCTTCACTCCACTCACTATTTTCTGCAGAATTATATGCAATGTTTGGCTCTTTTGTTAAAACAAGGTGCCCACTCAAATCATAGTCATAACACAATCTGTTTAAATAAATTTTTGTGTCTGAAGCTTGATTTATTGGGCAAACATAATAACCACTTCCAGAAACATATTTTATATAACAGTTTGCGCCATCATAAACAGGTTTTGCTGAATTTCCTAATTTGTCTTCTTCACCATTACCCATTTTTATAAAGCTATAAAGTAACAAATTATTTTTTGCAACTTCATTAAGCATTTTTGTTGTGTAGGAGCCGTCACTGTTTTGAAGCCTTATGCTAAACATTTGATATTTGTCTGTGTTTAAACTTTTGATAAATGCATTTAAACTTTCTTCACCGTTTGTGGCAACTTCAATGTTGCTTTCGTTTGCAACAATATCAAATTTGTATGGCTTTTCATATGCATAAACCATTTCATGTGAATAACCCTTGCTTTCATCATTTTCATCAATTTTAACTTGCAAAGCGTCATCTTTTAAGATAAAGTCAACAACAACAAATCTTATGGTTCTAACAATTTTTCTAACATAAACTGAGTTTGAGTTTAATGCAATCATGCTCTTTCTTCCCTCAACTTGAACTTCAAAAACATCTCCAATTTGAGCGTTAGTTGCATCAACTGTGTAAGTGTATGTGGTATCAACACTATTTACAATCAAGTTTCCGCTTTCACTTCCAGAAATTTTTGTTATGTTAACATCACTAATGCTTGAAAATTCACCTTGTTTGTTTAATGTTAGTTTGCTTTTATAAGTAAGTCCGCTAACAATATATGCTGTTGGCATCAAAGAATCGGCCTCTTTTGTGAGCCCGTCAAAACTCCACCCCAAAACAAGGGAGGAATCAACTTGAATTTCTTTTTCAAAGCTTTCTGGAACTCCGTTATAATAAACTGTTATTGTGATAAAGAACTTTGTGTTAATAACATTTTGTTTAGACACAAGAGTTTGAAGCCAAATTGTTCCGTCATAGTTGTAATATGGCTCTGCTCCGTCAAAATAATTTGAAACTTTTTCTAGCTCAAGTGTGTTTGAAAGCGCTTGCGTTATGTTTGAATCATAAACATAATATTTTGTTTGAAGTGAATTGCCTTCGCCTTGAGTTATGCTTCTTGCAAGTTGTTTAAATGAAATTCTATCATTTGTTTTATCGCCCACTGAAGTTATTTCAATTTTGTCAAAATTTGCATATTCTGGCAATAATTTTAGTTCCAAAAGTCCATATTGCCCAGCCAAAATTGTGTCTGATGGAACACTTCCTGCGTTTATTAAGTATGAAGAAACCATTGTTTGATTATTTTCTGAAAATTCTGCATCAGCATAATGATGAAGTTCAATGTCTGAAATGCTTTCTGGAACAAACCTAAAGTAAACTTCTCTTTCAATCTTTTTATTGTCATAGTTTGTTACAACAAGTTTAAACACTTGTGGCTCAGTTAACTGTTTATAATAACTTTGAACAAAGCTAAAGCTAAATGTTTGTTTTTTCATATTGCTTGAGCTTTGTGTTGTTGTAAAATCACGAATATAATTTGGATTTAAATTATTTAAATCAACTTCCTCTTCAGTGCCGAGGTTTAAAATAATTAAATTTTCATAAATAACAGCATTTTTAAGTGTTATCTCTGTTAAATTGTTATCATAAAAATAATATTTGCCAAAATAATCATTTATGTTTTGATAAACCGCCCCGTTGTGGCCATATTGGTCATAAACCGTAGTGTTAGCCGCTCTTATAACAGCTGTGTTAACCTTAAATAGTGTTAACTGAGCTCCTTTATCTATGTCACTTGGAGAATCCGAAACAATTTCAATGTCTATTTCTGCTTTTCCTGAAGCTTTTATGCTGCTTATATATTCAAAACTTGAACTGCCGTTCACTTTTAATTCTTTTATGCCTGAATTTATGCTCACTGTAAAAGTTTTTTTGGATGAATCTAAAAGATAAATTTCTTGTTCTGTTGCGTTACCATTTTTAAAGCTTCCAACAAAATAAGCAAAAACATCCACACTCAAGTTTGAAGCAAGCTCTGTTGGCCTTACAACAATGTTTGAATAATTTTCAACATACATATAAACATAAACATTGCCATTTTCAATATCTGCATAATTTCTGCCATTAACAAAAAGCTTATAATTGCTTCCATCTTGTGTTATGCTTGAGTTTGGATAGTTAGTTTTCAAAACATTTTGTTTAGCTTCTAATGAGCTTTTATTAAGTATTTCTGTTATTATTTCTTGCCTTGTTTTTTGGGTGCCAGTGTTTATAACTTTAGAAAACTCATCTTCACCAAAAGTCACTTTTCCCTCTTCAAGCCTAAACACAATTCCACCAGAAACTTTTGTGGCATCAACTTGAATTGTTGTTTCTTCGCCAGAAGATGTGGTGCCACCCTCTGAAGTTTGAGTGCTTGTTGCTATGGTTTTTAAATATGTTGCAACAAAGTTATAAACTTCATCTTTTTCTAAGCTAATGCTGGTATTGTTTATTTCTGTTCCATTTTTTGTTAAAGTATAGTCATTAAAACCATTTATAACATAAATTTGCAAAACAAAGTTTGCTTCTGGGTTAAGTTTTGATGAAACTGTTAAAACACCCAAGCCAATTTCTTTTATGCTTATGGTTAAGTCATATAAATTTAAGTTAAACACATTCAAAACTCTTGTGTTTTGATTTAAAACATTTATTTGAATAGATTTTAACACTTCTTCATTCGAAGCCTCTTGATTAGACAAACTGCTTGGGTTTTCTGTGATTTCAAACAAATCAGAAATTTTTATGTTTTGAGTTTCGTCTTTAAACTCACTTAAGTTTATGATAACTTTTTTAATATTTGATTGCTCGCTCAAAACCTCATAAACTCCAGTGGTTTTCTTTAATTCCACATTAAATCCTGTTGGGATTTCTGGATATAAACCAATTAGATATGGATAGCCATAGTTTTTACTTGCAATAATTTCCCAAACATTTCCAAAGCCAAAATCATCACCAAAATTATCTTTCTGTTGCATCTCGCTTGATGACAAAGGAGTTGCGTCAGTTTGAGTGCTTGTGCCAGACAAATAATAAACATCTGTAAGTGTTGTAAGCGTTCCACCATTTGTTAAGTAAAATTTCGTTAATGTTTCTTCTCCATTTTGAACTAAATAACCTACCAAAGCTGAATAACTTGTTTTGACTGTGGCTGAATTATCAACCAAAAGATAAGCGTCGTCTTCTGTTCTAAGCTCGCCAACAACATAAGCGTTTTCAATTGTTAGTGTATTGCTCAAGTTTCCAACAAGCCCTGATGCTTTGTTAGCATAAATATTGCCTGAGAAAAAGCTTTTTGAAATTTCACAGTTATTTGATGCTGCTCCAACAACTCCACCAGCAACATTTGTTGAATAAATTTGATTTTTAACGCTATTATTAAAAATCATTACATAAGAGTTTGTTATATTTCCTTTGTTAACTCCACCAGCAATTCCACCAACAAAACTGTTTTGAACATTAGAACTTAAAACGCTGTTGTTTGTGGCATAATTTTCATAAACACAATTATCAATATTGCTGTTATCTATAAGCCCAACAATTCCACCAACATAAGTGGCATTTGCCAAAACAATTGATGAACGGCAGTTTAATATTTGGGCGCTTGATAGCCCAACAATTCCACCCAAATATGCAACTTTTTCGCCACCAACAATGCTTCCTGAAACTGTTATGTTTTCTATGTTTTGTTTGTTTATTCCAATTGCTCCACCAAATCCAACACTTAAATTTTCTGAGTTATCAATTTGAGATGAAACATTCACAAAAACAGAAATTTCTTTTGTTAATTCTGCATTATTACATCCACTAAAAGCTCCAAAAAAGAATTCTTTGTTTTTTGTTTGTTTTAAAGTTCCAGTTAACGTTATGTTAAAGTTTTCAATGTTTGAAATCTCATTAAGCCCAAAAGTTCCAGCAAAAACTTTTGCGTTTTGTGTGCTTTCTGAGTTTTGAGTTATCAAAAATTCTTCCACAAAAACTGATGAATTTAAAATGCTTGGATTATATGTTGTTGCTATTAGCGTTTCATTAACAGTTATTCCTAAGCTTTCAAAATTTTCTTCTGTTATTAAAGTTCCGTTAAAATACTTTCCATAATATTCACTTTTTGTTGAATATGTTTGATTTATTTTTGTTAGAGTTTTTCCTGCCAAAACGCCCAGATATATTTCTGGGATTTTTTCACTGCCAGATTCTAAAATTGTTTCTGTGGTTTCAAAATTATAGCTATAATTATATCTAACATATGAAAACCTAAAGTTAACATAGCTTATGCTTCCAGCAAATGCGCTAAAAAATCCATAAGAATTGTTGCTTTCATTGTTTAGCTCAAGTGTTTTATCAATTCCTATTCCATAAATTGTGTGAACGGTGTGTTTTGCTGAATTTGCAAACACGTGGTCTGTTATGGCACTTACGCTATCTTCGCTCTCCTCAATCATTTTGCCAGATGAATATGTGTATAACTTTCCATAGTCAAAAGTTTTTAAGTAATAATCTGTGCTGTCAACGCTGCCAACTTTATAATAAGTTACGCCATCCACTGTTTTTGTTTCTGTTAGTGTAACCTCATTTTCTCTTGCTTCATCGCTATAAACTTTGTTTTCATAAATATAATATGTCTTTGTGCCAATTTTAAACTCGAATCCATTGTCATAAGTTGTGACTGTTTGAATTGTTCCAGAAAATGGCTTTTCTGGTGTTCCAATCAAAGAAATTGATTTTGCGGTCATATCAATATCATTCATAAGATAATAGTTTTTGTCTAAGGCATCTTCGTTTTCTAGCTCTAAAACATCATCGGCATTAAAAAGCCTTAAATAAGTTTGATAGCCGTCAGCAACTGCTATTTTAAATATCTTTACAACATCTTTGTTGTTTATGTTGCTGCAAATGCTTAATATTGTGTCTGCTGTTGTAATGTTTTCAACTGCGGTGGATAATTGCTCTTGTGGAATAACATACAAAAGGCTATAGCCCGCACCTATTGGGGTTATGAAATATTTTTCTAAAGCTTTATCATATCCAAGCCACGCACTTGATGAGGCGTAAGAATTTTTCACTCTTTGTGTTGGCCTCCACACTCCTCCTTCATTCACTGTTGCATCAAACAAGATGTATGCAAGATTTGGGTTGGTTGGAGTGGAGCCGTCGGACGTTTCCAACAAAATATCCAAATAACTTATTTGAGATTTTTCTGGAATATTGTTTTCTGAGCTGTTTTTTCTGGCAAGTTTTGTTTTATCACTATATTCTGTTAAGCCATTACTTGCCTTAAAATAAATTCCATTTTCATCATCATAGTTAAAAGCTGTTAAATTGGTTATTGAAACAGGCGCTTTGATTTGTATTGAAAAAATTATGCTATAAACTGAGCCATTCACATCAGTTATGGTTGCCTTAACATAATAAGTTTGACTGTTGCTAGAAGCAGGCAAACCAAGCGCTTTAACCCCAACACTCTCTCCTAAAAGTTTGTTTTCATCCCTTTTTTTATTTGTTCCCTCTATTTGAATTTCGCCACTTTTGGATAAGGTTGTTGTTGAACTGGTTATACCCGTGTTTTCCGGAATTCCATTTTCATCAACAAAAAACCATTCAACACTTTCAATAGAAACTGTTGTGTTTCCGGGATTAATCTCAACTTCAAGACTTGCTGTCGAATAATTGTCATAAGCACCGTTTCCTGAATAAAGCAAGGTTATATCTTGTGTTTTTGTTGTGAACGATGATATTGCCCTATATAACAAAACTTTGAATGCACTAAAATAATATTCACTTTCATTGCTTTCATTTAAATATTTAAACACAATGCAAGGGTAAGCTTCGTTGTTTTCAGATAAACTGTATGTTGTGAGCTGTGCATAATTTTTGTCTATGTTTTCAACTTTGTTTTCAACTTTTATGTTGCCTTCTTTTGCAAAATAACCTTCTTCATCTTCATTTAATCCTTCATTGTTTATTAATTTTAACAAAGCCGTTTTAATTTCAGAATTTGAACCTAAATTTTCAAAAGCATCTTTTGTTAAATAATAAACATAAACATTTGAAACAGAAGCTGTGGTTGGATAAATATTATAATCCAGCCTTAAGGTGTTGCCTTCTTCAATCTTTATTTCAGATAAAGTTTTTCTGTTTGAAACTTCATAATAACTGCCGCCCATAAAAGCATAATAAATATAATTTGGATTATATTCTCCTGTTGCATGAACATATCCACCTTCACTGTTTAAAATATAAAAGTCTTTAACATTTTCTTTGGTTATATCTATGTTTTCTAGCTCATAAAAAGTTCTTACCGGAATAGATGCGGCGTTTGGATTTATTGTTATCACTTCTGGAACTGATTTAACAACAACATCAAATGAACAAGTGGCTGTTCCACTTTCTGTTTTTATGGTTATTGTGGTTGTTCCCTCAGATTTTGCTTCAACAATAAAACTTAAATCTTCTGGATTTATTTGATTTTCAAAAATCTTTTTGTTTTCATCTTCATAATAAACAGTTGCAACTGATGGCCTTGACGATGAAACAGACAAATATGTTTTTTTGTTGCCTTTTCTATCCTCATAAGTTGCACTTTCTTCCGCCCCAACGGTTACATTAATTTTTTGAGTTGTTTTTTGAACTATTCCATAATTTTGTTTTATTGAAAGAATTTGTGTTGAATTTTCTTCAATTTCTTTCTCACCTGCCATGGCTCCAATTTCTGTTATACCTGAATCAAACCTTAAAAGTATTCTTCTAAAAACTTCTTCGCCAGAAACACTGTTTTCAGCTTTTAACATAATTTCAAAAGTGCCTTGAAGAATATCACCTGGCTCAGCAGATGATGAAAATGTTAAAACTTGATTGTTATCCAAAGTGTGGGTTAGTTTTTCTTCATTTTCAAACAACTTGTATGGGGTTGTGTAAAGCATAAATTCTCCAAAATCTCCAATGCTTGCAACTTGGTTTCTTTTTGATGAATCGTCATAAACAACTTTGTTTTGTATGTAATAAGTTTTGCCATTGAGAACAAATGAGTTATTGCTTGCAATTGTTGCCACTTCAAGCCCATGGTTAGAATCACTATAAATTTTGTTTCCATAAGTATAATAAGTTTTTCCAGCAACAATTCTCAAAGCACCTGCTATAAATGAGTTAACCATTCCATATTCTTTATATGAACTTATTGTAAAGTTATCAAAACCAACTGAGCCACCCAAAACATCAACTTTTAGCTCGCCTTTTCTTATTCCACTTTTAACATCAAAAACATTAAGTTCATCAACTGCCTGCACCAGCTTATAAATAGAAATATCAGAAAGATTATATTCAGTTCCACCTATCGATATGCTGGTTTTATTGCAATTATCTTTTGTTATCAAAACATAATTATTTGTGCTTTCGTCAAAGAAATAATATCCATTATAAATTTCTGAACCTGAAATAGTTCCCGTTACTTTTTCAAATTCATTTGTTGATGCTTTCTCGTTAAGCAAAATCATTGTTGGGTAGTTATAAATCTTAAACAAAACAGATTTTTCAAAAGCTGGAACTTTGGTTATTTCTGGAATATCCAAAAAGCCTTTATATCTTGCCTTAAAAACAACCTCTGTTCCGTTTAGGCTTTCATTCAAGCCCCCCACCAAAAACGCATTTGATTTTCCACCATCCAAAATATAAATTGTGTTGTTCAGTTTATAAACTGGGGTTGCCCCCACAATAATCCCCAAAAGGTTGAAATTTTCTTTTGTTATTAGGGTGTAAACATTCTTTGAATCCACTTGTGTTTTTAGATAAAATTTATTATAGTATTCGTCTTTTGAAGTTAAACTTCCTTCAAACAAAGTGTAGGCATCATCTGGCTCCAAAATTTCATAGCTATATTCAAGTTTATTATCTTCATCATCATCAGGTGTCACTTTAATGCCTATGTTGTTTTCTTTTTGGTTGTGATTTTTAATAAATGTTGCCTCTAAGTGCTGTGAAGCTATTTCATAGGCTGGAGTTACTCCAACAATAATGCCAAGAGTTCCAGAATTCACACTTGTTACAAGTTCGTATTTTTCATTTTGGTCTTCATCCAAAACTTTAACATAATAGTTGTAATATTTTTCTTCTGAGATTGGAATACTTTCAATTTGTTCATATTCAAACACCTCATAAATTTCAACATTTGAAACTTCGCTGGCATCATCAATCTTTTGCAAGTCTAAAGAATCATAATTTAAATCTTCATAAAATTTTATTTTTATGTTTTTTTGGAAATCAGTGTTGTTTTCATCATCAACATTGTATGTTTCAAAAACAAAATAATTGTTATCAACAAGAGTTATTCTTTCAACTTGATTGCCATAAAACAAGAAATAGTTGCTATCCTGTTTCCCAATTTTAATGGTTGTTAAATCATCAACTTTTGCCAATGTTTTATTTCCACTTTTTAAAACAAATCCAATGGTTGGAGTTGTTGCCGTTTTTGGCCCAAAAGTAAAAAGCTTTGAAGAATCTAGAGTGAAATCGATGTTGTTAAAAATTCCTAAGTTTGTTATCTCATAAACAAAATTGTTTTTATCAACATTATAATTTATTATATTGGCAAAATCCATTGTTGTTGCTTTTTCAACAACAGAAACATATAGGAGTTTTCTAACTGTTGAATCTTCGTTGCTCACAACCTCCAAAAAGCTGCCATATTCGCCTGAGGTTGCACCTTTTGCAGTAATCTCACAAAAGTTTGTTTTGCTTTCTTGGTCATAACTTAGGCTAACACCAAATTTTGATTCGTCAGATGAGTTAACCGAAACAGTTCTAATCAAGCTTTTGTCACCATTTTCAACTTTTATGTTTAAGTTTGCTTTGGCTTTTTGGGTTAGTTCACCATTTTCATCATACTCCAAAACAAGAGATATCTTATCTCTTCCGTCTGCATCTTTTTCTATAACTGTTCCGTTTGCTCCTTCAAACGAAATTGTTAGCCCTTTTCTTGGATTTCCACAACCGGTTAACCCTAAACATAAAAAACACACAAGCATAACAAAAAATGTTAATATGTGCCAAAACTTAATTTTTGCGTTCATCATTTATAACTCCTATTTTTATAATGTGAATTCTGCCCTAATTTATAACTAAATTATAGTAAATTTTGTCACACTTTGTCAAAGATAAAAAGCCTATTTTATATATTTTTATAAAATATATAATATATTTTTTGAGTTTTTAAAGCAAACCACAAACAATTTTACATATTTTTTGCACTTAATCACAAAAATTTTGTAGCTAAACACCAAATTTTTAACACTTAGCCAAAGAAAAATTGTTATAATGAATATAAAAAACAGCAAACATAAATCTGCTGTTTTTCTGTTTTTTATTCTTCAATTTTTGGAGTTAAAAAACCTAAAAGTTCATTAATTTTTATACGCTCTTGTTTCATTGAATCACGCTCTCTTATTGTTACGCTTTCATCATTTAGTGTGTCAAAATCAATTGTTATGCAATAAGGCGTTCCAATTTCATCTTGCCTTCGATAGCGCTTTCCGATTGACCCACTTTCATCATAAGAACACATAAATTTTTTGGTTAACATTTTATAAACCTGTCTTGCTTTTTCGCTCAAGTTCTTTTGAAGTGGCAACACACAAACTTTGTATGGTGCAACTTGTGGAGTGAACCTTAAAACAACTCTTGTGTCGCCACCTTCCAAAACTTCTTCATCATAAGCGTTGCAAAGTAGGGCTAGTGCCAGCCTATCACACCCAATTGTGTGTTCAACAACTGTTGGAACAAAAGTTTCGTTTGTGAATGGGTCGGTGTAGGCCATACTCTTGCCAGAAAACTCTTGATGACGGCTTAAGTCCCAAGTTCCACGAAGGTGTGTTCCGTTTATTTCATCCCAACCAAATGGGAATTTATAATGAACATCACAAGCAGCACTAGCATAGTGCGCAAGTTTGTCGTGGTCCTTAAATTTTAATTTTTCTTTTGGTATTCCAAGGCTTATAAAAAACTCCATTGCAAAGTTTTTGTAATAATCATAAAAACTTTTTGCATCTTTTTCGTGGCAGAAAAGTTGATGCTCCATTTGTTCAAATTCGATTGTTCTAAAAGTAAAGTTTCCTGGAGTTATTTCATTTCTAAAAGCTTTTCCTATATTTGCAACACCAAAAGGAATTTTTGCTCTGGTTGTTCGCTGAAGATTTAAAAAGTTTATGTATTCCCCTTGTGCTGTTTCAGGGCGAAGATAAATTTTGCTTTGTTTATCTTCGCTAACACCTCTGTTTGTTTCAAACATTAAGTTAAAGTTTCTAACTTCAGTGAAATTAAGTTTGCCACAATTTGGGCATTTTATGTTGTGCTTTATAATATAATCATAAAGTTCAGCTTTGTCTAACGCATCTGGGTTAACATCAAAATTGTTTGTTTTTCTTTGATATTCTTCAATAAGTTTATCTGCTCTGTGTCTTGTTTTGCATTCTCTGCAATCCATTAATGGGTCAGAAAAGTTGTCTAAGTGACCGCTTGCTTTCCAAACCATTGGGTTCATCAAAATTGATGTGTCTATTCCATAAGAATTTTCACTTTCTTGAACAGCTTTTTTCCACCAAAGTTTTTTGATATTGTTTTTAAGTTCAATACCAATTGGGCCATAGTCCCAAGTGTTCCCCATTCCTCCATAAATTTCACTACCTGGGAAAACAAATCCCACACGCTTGCAAAAACCAACAAGCTTTTCCATTGTTAATTCACTCATATTCTCCTCCATATGCATAGGAATAAAAAAAGCCCTATGCAAAAAATTATTCTTGCATAGGGACGATTGTATAACCGCGGGTCCACCCTATTTTGTGAAAATCACACTCTTTGTTTTGCTTTTTTTAAAAAAAGCATAAAATTGCTCCAGAATTGCCAGTTCCATCAACGCTAAAACAATTATAGCCACAAAATTTTTGTTTGTCAATAAAAAATTAAAATTAGCTAAAATTTTCTTTTTAAAAATTATAATTTTGCAAAAAATTTAACAAAAAACCACAATTTTTTAAATTTATATAATTAAATTTAAATTAATTTTCGTTATTAAATTGAAAACTTTTCATTTTTTGAATTATGTTGTTTGCTTGAAATCTCTTTTATTTTGTTTTCTTTTTCTTTTTTTAAAATGTATTGAACAATTTGTGAATTTTTCTTCATATAACCATAGTATTGAGGAAAAGAAATATTGGAATCAATTTTTCGAAGTTCTTTTAATTTTATCGGAGTTAAAAAAGGTTCTATATCATACAATTTTAAAGCATAACAATTTTTATTGTTTCCAAAGTAGTCAATAATTTCATTTTTATCTGATCTATTTATATAACCAGTTTCTTGTAAAATATAATTTAAATCCCCTCTCAAAAATTTTTCAACCTTTATTGTTCCAATAATAGATTTATCTTCTTTTGCTGAATATACATAAATTTTTTTGTTTAAATCATTTTGTTTTATTGGGCTTTTTCTAAATTCATAAATTTTGGTTCCATTAAAGATTTGTCTTGCGTAATAAGATTGAATAGAAATTATCATTATATTATCATTTTGTTTTTTATTATTTTCCATAAGTTTAAAGCTCTAATCCTTTATTTCTTTGGTTATCTCGAGAAGAACTTAAATGCCCATTATACACAAGTTCAGCATATTTATCATTATAAAGTCCGACAACTTTTTCAGTTTGTTCCCAGTCATATTTTTTAATCAAACCTTCAAACATAGGTAGTTTATATTCAGCAAGAGTAATCATAGGTTTTGTTGTCCCCAATATCTCCATCGATTTTTCAACCAATTTTGTACCAATCCCAAGACCACGGGCATCTTCATCAACAAAAAGAGTGCAAATTTTCTTTTCAAGCTCATCTTGTTTTATAAATGCTGTGCCATAAAACTTACCATTTTCATCTTGAGCAAAAATAATATCTCTGCCAGAATTTTCTTCTAGTGTTTCTGGTAAATGTTTTGCATAAAACCAACTCTTATGCTTTGGATAATCAATTGAAATAAAATCAGTCATATTGTAAAGCTTATCACAGATAATTTTTATTTCAACATCACTAACACCTTTTGATTTTAGTTCTTTAATAGTTTTTATTTCAATATCCATTTTTTATTATCCTTTTATTTTGTTATAACTTTTATTGCGACAACGCCATATTTTTGTTCTTCTTCTGGTGAGTAGAAGCTATGATAAATATCTTCAACTTCCTGTTTTGATTCTGTTTTAAAACCAATTTTTTCAAGTGGTAATGTATTTACAAGTTCTTCAAAGTTTTTGAAATAAACAATGTCTTTTACCTTAGTTACAAGTTCTTCTTTAAGTAATGGTTCTTTTTTAAAAATTATAGTGTCACCAACATCAATGAGCCTTCTTTTTTCATCATTAAGCCTAACTTCATAAATTTTTGAACCATTTTTTATCATGTTAAAATAAATTTCACGAAGTTTCATCTCGTGGATCATAAAAATTTCCTCCTTTTAATATTCTATTAAATTGTAACATAAATTTTTGAAATTTCAATATAAAATCAAGAAAAAATAAAAAATATTTTGAAAGTGTTAGAATTTTTAAATAATTTCAATTATTATTTTAAAAAATTTATATTTTTGCAAAAACTTCTCAATTTTTTAGCTTTTTTGCCTTGTTTTTTGCATTTAAAAAAGTTTAGCTTAAATCAGCCAAACCTTTTTATTATTCCTCTTTAGCATCTTTTATGCTTAAGCCAATTCTGTTTTTATTTAAGTCTAGTGAAATAATCTTAACTTTAACTCTATCTCCAACAGTTAATTCTTCACTTGGGTGTTTTATGTATCTATCACAAATTTGAGAGATGTGAACAAGACCATCTTGATGCACTCCAATATCAATAAATGCACCAAAGTCTATAACATTTCGAACAACTCCGTTTAAAATCATTCCTTCTTTTAGGTCTTCAATAGAGAGTAAGTCGCCCCTAAGTTCAACTGGTGGCAAGCTGTCACGAATATCTCTTCCTGGCTTTTGAAGTTCTTCAACAATATCTTTTAGAGTTGGAACTCCAATGCCACAAATTTTTGCAACATTTTCTTCGCCTTCACTATTTATTGCTGTTGGCAAAATAGATAAGCCTCCATTTTTGATTTTTTCTTCATCAATGTTAAAGTGCTTTAAAAGTTTTTCAACAGCTTCATAGCTTTCTGGGTGAACAGATGTGTTATCTAATATGTTTTTAGCGTTTGGAATACGCAAAAAGCCTGCACATTGTTCATAAGCTTTTGCTCCAAGTTTTGGAACATTTTTAAGCTCTTCTCTGCTTTCAAAATCTCCATTTTTTGCTCGATATTCAGCAATAGATTTTGCACTTGCTGAATTTAGCCCTGAAACTTCAGCGAGGAGTGGAACGCTTGCTGTGTTTAGGTCAACACCAACATTGTTAACACACTTTTCAACAACACCTTCCAAAACTTCACTAAGCCTTTTTTGTGGCATATCGTGTTGATATTGCCCAACACCAATAGACTTTGGGTCTATTTTTATAAGTTCAGCAAGTGGGTCCTGAAGCCTACGAGCTAAGCTTATGGCTGAACGAATTGTAACATCAAATTCTGGGAACTCTTCTGCCCCAAGTTTGCTGGCACTATAAACACTGGCACCAGCCTCGTTAACTATGGCATATTGAACGGGGATATCCACTGATTTTATAAGTTTTGTAACAAAAATTTCTGCTTCTTTGCTGGCTGTTCCGTTTCCAACAGCAATGGCGTTAACTTTGTGGCGATAAATTAAGTTAGACAAATCTTTTATTGCTTCATCAATTTTGTTTTGTGGTGGAGTTGGATAAACAACCGCTTTATCCAAAACATTTCCGTTTGCATCGATAACTGCAATTTTGCAACCAGTTCGATAAGCTGGGTCAACAGCCATAATAACCTTGCCTTTTAGAGGTGGTTGCAAAAGTAGTGGCTCTAAATTGTTTTCAAACATCTTTATTGCTTGTTCATTTGCGTTGTCTGTTAACACTGCTCTTTGTTCAGTTTCTAAGGATGGCGCAAGCAGTCTGCAAAAACCATCTAACACTGCTTCCATTAAAAAGTCGTGAGTGCACAACTCTTCTTTTGGAGTTTTTTCAAACTCTCTGAATATGTTTGCGCCCTTAACAATTGGCATTGCTGCAAGCTTTTTGTGTTCTTTTTCTTTCTCTTTTTTCTCTTCGCCTTCGTTTTCACTCTCTAGCTCTTCTTTAACAATTCCTGCTTGTTTTAAACGGTCAAAATCAACTCGGGCGTTACCTTTAATAAATTGCCTTAAAAGTGTGTTTAAGGTGAAAGCAATATCTTCTGGGCTCATAACAAATTCAACTTTTAAAGCCCCTTCTTTTTCTCCACGATTGATTGCCAAAACTCTGTGTGATGGAATAAGCTTTATTGGCTCAACAAAATCTTTGTAGGTTTCATAAACCTTTTTCTCATCTTTTTCTTCTTTCCACTCTGATGCTATTTTTGCGTTGTTCCAATAAAGTTCTCTTAAAAGCTCTCTTGGCTCTTTGGCGTCAGACACAATTTCAGCAATGATGTCTGATGCTCCTTGAAGAGCTTGTTCGCCTGTTTCAATTCCTTTTTCTGGGTTTATATATTTTTGAGCTTCTTCTTTTAAGTTCAAATCTTTTGGCTGGCTTAAAATAAGGTCGGCAAGTGGTTGAAGCCCAGCAGCGATAGCCACCGATGCTCTTGTCTTCCTCTTTGGCCTAAATGGCCTATAAATATCTTCAACTTCAGTAACTGTTATGGCATCATCAATCTGCTTTTTTATTTCATCAGTTAAATTGCCTTGTTCAGTTAAAAGTTTTATAACTTCTTCTTTTCTTTTCTCCAAATTTCTAAGTTGGTTTAGTGAATCTGAAAATTCTCTAATTGTTTGGTCATCACAACTTCCGTGCATTTCTTTTCGATATCTTGCGATAAACGGAATTGTGCATCCTTCATCAAGCAAACTTATGATGTTTGCTGAATAATTTTCTTTTAAATCAAATTTTTGTGCTAAAACTTTTGTAATATCCATAATTGTGTCCTCTTAAACTTTTGGCTCCTGCCAAAATCTAACTAAAAAGATAGCATAACCAAAAATTTCTGTCAAGCAAAAAGTGCTTTTTAGGCTTTAAAAATGCTTGTTTTATGGGATTTTAAAGAAATTAAAATAAGGCTAAAGAGTTTCAAAATTTATTTTGAAGCACAGAAATCTTTTAGATTCTCACGTCGGCACCTAAAAAACCTCCTCAGAATGACACTTCCTCTTGTTTGGCGCTTTAAAAAGAGATTCGAAGTGGGTAGCGCAGCGCCAAGCTTTCGTCTATCGCCTCAAGGCATTGCGAGCAAAACTTGTTTTGCGTGGCAATCTTAACTGATTGATGCTTTGAAAAGAAATTTAAAAAAGAAGAGCAACGCAAGCTTTTGGCTAAAGCCTCAAGGCATTGCGAGCTTCATTTTTGTTACATGTTTTTTTATAATTATTTTTTTCACTTTTATTCTATTTCTATCGAATTTTTATCAAACAAACTATCATTAAAAAATTGCTCAATAGATAGATTAAATCCATCAGCAATTTTTGCAATAGTTGAAAGCTGAATATCTTTGTTCCTTTCATCAATTATATTTTTTAAAGTTTGTTCTGGCATAACTATTTTCTTACACAAAGCATATCTAGACATATTGTGCTTTATCAGCAAATCACTAATTCTTAAAGCAACCGCTCTTTGCAATTTCATATATTTTCTCCTTACAGAGATTTTAGCCCACAATTTTTTTAAAAATACTCAATTATAGAGTGGTAAAACTTAAAAAATATGCTATAATAGTTGCGATTAAATAACAAAAACTAAAATATTGCTTAAACAATTATAATTAATCAAATTTTAATTTAGGAGAGTTTTATGAATAGCAAAAAAATTTGTTTTATAGGGCATAGAAACATTTATGATAACAAAATTGAAGAAAAATTAACCGAAATCATAAAAAAAGAAATAAAAAATGGCTACAACTATTTTAGTATGGGAACGCACGGAGAATTTGATAAAATTGCTTTATCTGTTTGTAGAAATTTGAGAAAAGAATATAAACATATAGAAATAGAAGTCGTTATAACAAGTTTAAATCAAATTAAACCAATTATAGAATATGATAAAATTTTTGGAACTAGCAAATATGTTCCTTATGATGATGTTAAAACAATAATGTATAATATTGAAGAAGAATATTTTAAAAAAAGAATTTTAATAAGCAACAAACAAATGATTGAAAACTCTGATTGTTTGATTTGTTATGTTAACACAAACATTCAAAAAAGTGGAGCAAAAACTACATACACTTATGCAAAAGAAAAAGGTTTAAGAATTATAAACATTTTTAAATAAAAAAGATTGCACAAAAATGTGCAATTAAACTATTTATATTCAATAACATTTATAACATCATTTTCTTTTCCGTTTGGGTTGCCTTGATTAAACTTAAAGTCTAAAAAACTCATAGAAATAGTATAGTCGTTTTCTGTTGTTTCACCCTCATCAGGTGTGAGTTTTTTATCATTTAGATAAATTGATTTTATATTTGAATATATAGTGCTACTTTTATAAATAGTCACAAAAATTATGTTTTTCTCAGACATATCAACAGTTGTTGTTTCTTCACCATTTCTGGTATCTGCTCCCAAAATTCTTGGCGAAAAACTGATTGTCATTGCATAATCGTTGTTTTCAAATTTTTCATCATTTTCATAATAATAAATATGAGCTCCAGTGTTTCCATACATATCACTTGTGTAAACAACTTTTCCGTCATCCGCTTTAAATTGAACCCAAGCGCATTTAACATAACCACAACCTGAAAAACTAAACAAAAGCACAAAACACAAAGCAAGCAAAAATCCACTTAAAAATAAATTTTTTGTTTTTAACATAAATTTCCTCCTAAAAAATAATAATGTTTATTACGCCAGAAAAAACATATTGCAAAACAAAATTAACATCTGTTATAAATATAACATAAAAAATTAAAATTTGTAGTGTTTTTTAAATTGTTTTTCACATTTTTTTACATTTTTTAACATATTTTTTTGCATTTTTTGTTTTTGATAATTTTTTTGTTCATAAAAATTAAACACAAAATATATTTTACTTTTAAAAAAATTGTATGTTATAATAAACAAAAAAGTGAGGGAATTTATGTCTGGTTTTTTGATTTCTTTTGAAGGCGGTGAGGCTTGTGGAAAAAGCACACAGCTAAAACTTTTTACAAAATTTTTAGAAGAAAATGGTTATGACTATATCTGTTCTCGTGAACCTGGTGGAACGCCTCTTGGTGAACAGGTGCGAGAAATACTACTCCATTCAAAACAAAATCTTTCTCCAAAAACTGAATTTTTGCTGTTTTCCGCTTGCCGAAATAGTTTGATTGAAAATGTTGTTTTGCCTGCCCTAAAACAAAACAAAATTGTTGTTTTGGATAGGTATTATGACTCTTCTTTTGCCTATCAAGGCTACGCTGGAAATTTGGATATAAAAGACTTAAAAAATATAACAGATTTTGCTATATCTAAAACAGAACCAAACCTAACTATCCTTTTGGATATAAGTTATGATGAAGCAATGAAGCGAAAGCAAAAAGACCAAAACTTAAAAAACTTAGACCGCATTGAAAGTAAGCCAAAATCATTTCATGAAAAAGTTAGAAATGGCTATTTGGCCTTGGCAAAACAAAACAAACGAATAAAAGTTGTTGACGCAAAAAAATCAGCTGAAGATGTTTTTAATGAAATAAAAAAATTGTTTTTAACAAGTTATAAAAATAATTGAAATTAACAAGAAAGAGGACTAATACTCTATATTTTTACTCCTAATTCAGAAAAAGCATAATTTTACTTTGTTTTTTAACAATTTAAACTTGCAAAAATCTGTTTTTTGCAAAAGTTTTTTGCTTTTAAGTTGCAAAAAAAATTTTTCTTTGTTATAATTAAATCATAGTTTTTTAAACTTTTTATTCATATTAAAAAACATAAAATTCGATTAAAGAGGTGAAAATATGAAAATAAAAATTTGTTCAGACAGCACAAGTGATTTAACTAAAGAATTATACAAAAAATATAGTTTTGGGGTTTTGCCTGTTATGGTTTTGTTCCAAGACAAAGAATATCACGACGGAATAGACATAAACTCAGACAAACTTTTTGAACTTTGCGAAAAATCAAAAGAGCTTCCAAAAACAGCAGCAATAAACCCAAGCCAATATAAAGAATTTTTTGAGGAGCAACTTAAAAGTGACGGCGGATATGATGCAATAATTCACTTTTCAATTTCATCAAAATTAAGCTCACTTTATCAAAATGCAAAAATCGCTTCTGAAAACTTTGATAAAAAAGTTTTTGTTATAGATTCAACCACACTGTCTTCTGCCATTGGACTTCAAATGATTTACGCTTATGAACTTGCCCAAAAAGGAGAAACTCCAGAAAATATTGTTCAAAAAGTTTTGAGTAGGCAAAACGCATTGCAAGCATCTTTTGTTATTGACACCTTAAAGTTTTTGTATAAAGGTGGAAGATGCTCAAGACTTGCAATGTTTGGCGCAAATTTGTTAAAAATAAAGCCAATAATAGCATTAAAAGACGGAAAAATGGATGTTGAAAGCAAACCAAGAGGAAAATATGATGATGTTGTTATGCGTTATGTTGACTACATCCTAAACAAATTTAACACCCCAGAAAAATCAAGATGCTTTATAACATACAGCACGCTAGATGAAAATTTGGTTAAAAAGATTGAAGAAAAAATAAAACCTATTTTTAAAGAAATTTTAATCACTCGTGCTGGCTGCACAGTTTCAACGCACTGCGGACCAAACACTGTTGGCATACTTTATTATAATGACGGAAAATAAAAAATTTTATCAAAAATTGTTACCTATGCGTGGTGGCAATTTTTTTTAATTTTGCAATAAAAAATTTTTATAATTTAAACAAAACTTAAAATTATTTTCTAATTTTCTATAAAAATTAATGAAAATCATAAATTTTGCGTATTTTTAATGCTTTTTTCATATTTTTTCAAATTTTTTTGCTAAAAATTTTGCAAATTGAGTTTTGTTTAAAAAATCTACACACTGCCAAATTTTTTAGCCAAAAACAATACAAAGTTTTTGTAACGGAATGCAAATTCCTATATCATATTTTTGAAAAATTGGATTAAAAAACATCACAAATGCACGTTTTTTATCGTACACAAAAACCTCGCCAACATCGCCATAAAAAATTCCTTGATTTTCAAATTCATCAGTTAAAACTTTAACCTTTTTGCTTTTTTTTAAATCTTTTTGGGTCATAAAAACTCTCCTTATTTTTTTGCTTTGGCAAAACTTTCCCACATTTTGCCTAAATTTTATAACAAAAAAATCTGCAAGCTTAAAAATTTAAACCCGCAAATTTTTTATACAATTTTATTATATCACAGCTTTTTAAAAATGAAAGAGGAGTGCGACACTTTTTTTGAAATTTTTTTTAAAAATAAAAGAAAAAGCCCATTTTAAAAGGCTTTTTTAAAAAAATATTTTTAAAAACAATCTTTAAAGTTTGTTTTAATCCACAAAATAATATCATTAATGTGCTTTTTTGCATTTTCGTTTTGAACAATTCGGTGATTGGATTCTTTGTATGAAACAAACTTTTTGTTCTTCACTTTTAGGCTATCAAAAAATTGTTCTTCTTTTTGAGTGTCTGTAAGAAGTGTGTCTTTTTCACCTCTTAAAAACAAAACTGGGCAATGAATTTTATCTTTAACTTCACTTAATTTTTTAACACCCTTAAAAAACACTTGGTTAACTGTTCTTAAGTTAAAAACATTAGCCGCTAAGGGGTCTTTTAAACTTTTTTCAAGCATCTGTGGTGTTTCTGAAATTGTTTTCTTAAAACTTATGTGTGGATTGTTTTTAAAAGGCAAAATTTTTAAAAATTTCATCTTTTTTGGAAGATATAAAACTGGGTTTGAAAGAACCAAAAAATCTAGTTTTTTGGGGTGAGTTCCCGCAAACAAAACAGCAATTTCTCCGCCCATAGAATGCCCAAACACCCCAATGCGCTTAAAATGCCTTTTGTTTTGGATGTGATTAATCAAAAAATTTATGTCTTCAACAACTTTTTCTATGTCTTCAATATCTCCACGCCTGCCCTCTGAGTGACCATGCCCTCTTAAATCAACACCATAAACCGAAATGCCGTTTTGTTTAAGAGCTGTTGTTAAAGTTTTGTATCTGCCAAAATGCTCGCACATGCCATGAATAACAAAAAGAGCAATTTCACTGTTTTTGATGTAATGCTCTTTTAAATATAATTTTGTGCCAAAAACGTCAACAAAATCACTCACTTTTTGCCTCCGCTTGTGTTTCTTTTAAAATATAAAGTTCCATAATTGTTGGCATCAAAACATCTTGGTCTTTAAATCCGTTTAAAATTATAACAAAACCGTGAGGGGCTTTTTTGTATGGAATTATATCAACCAAAACATTTGTTAACGATTCTGCATAAACTCGCTGGGCCCCATTTATTGGCTCTGTTTTTAGAATTTTGTTTAGGTCATAATTAAGCTTTGTTTGAGCTTTGTTTGAAACATTTTCAAACAAAAAATCAAAAGCAATTTTAACATCATATTGATTGTCAAACTGATCTAAAACTTTGTCTATTTTTTCAGCTAAAGTTTTTGTTTCATCTATGATAATATTATTCATCATTTTCCTCTATTTTTTCATTATTTTTAGGCTCATCAAGGTCATCACTAAGGTCTAGGGTTGGAAGGGTTACGCTTAAGTCTATGTTATCCATTTTTGGCTCAGCAACCATAACTCCTTCAACTGTTTCTTCAATTTCTTTAACTTCTTTTGCCACTTTGTTAACATCAACTGGCTCAGAGCTTTCATCTGGTTTTAACACTGCAACTGATGAAACTTTGCTGTTTCCCTTTAATTTCATCATCTTAACCCCTGTGGCAGTTCGGCTTAAAAGCCTTATTTCACTTGAATTTATTCTTATTCCAACCCCATTATCTGAGATAAGCAAAATGTCATCACCCTCGTCAATTTGTTTTAAGGCAACAACCATACCAGTTTTTTCGCTTAGATTGCCACAGCTAACTCCAAGTCCGCCACGAGTTTGTCTTCTATAACCATCAACTGGAACACGCTTTCCAAACCCGTTTTCTGTTACTGTTAACATTTGCGCTCCATTTCTAACAACGCTCATATCAACAAGGCTAATTCCTTCTGGAAGCTTCATTGCATGAACTCCTCGAGTAACTCTTCCGCTTGCCCTAACATCACGCTCTGAAAATCTCATACATCTTCCGCCACTTGAAGCAATCAAAATGTCTTGACTTCCGTCACTTAGCTGAACGCTTATGAGTTCATCGTCATCATCCAAAATTATTGCTTTTTTGCCCACTTGCCTAATGTTGTCAAACTCACTTAAAATAGTCTTTTTAATAAGTCCGTTTTTGGTTGCCAAAACAAGATATGTGTGTTCGCTGTCCATTGTTTCATTCCTAAAGATAACCGCATTTATCTTCTCATCTTGTTCAACCTGAAGCAAATTCACAATTGCTCTGCCTTTGCTCTGCTTGCTGTTTTCTGGTATTTCATAAGTTTTTAAGGTGTAAACCTTACCCTTGTTTGAAAAGAACATTAAGCTGTCGTGCGTGTTTGCCACAAACAAATCTGAAACATAGTCATTATCTTTTGTTTTGTGGGCGTTCATTCCAACACCACCTCTGTTTTGAGTGTGATATTCTTGAACAGACATTCTTTTGATGTAACCTTGTTTTGTTAAGGACACAACCATATCTTCTTTTGCTATTAGGTCTTCAATCTCAATTGAGCCAACATCGTGAGATATCTCTGAGCGCCTTGGGGTTGCATATTTTTCTTTTATCTCTAAAAGTTCTTTTGCAATGATTGCCAAAACTTTTGATGGGCTGTCGATAATGGACTGCATTTCATCACAAAATGCCTTTAATTGCTCAAGTTCATTTTGAAGTTTTGTAATCTCAAGGGCAGTAAGACGAACAAGCCTCATCTCCAAAATTGCGTTTGCTTGTTTTTCACTAAGATTTAGCTTTGTCATAAGCTCAAAAAGTGCGTCCGCACGCTCTTTGCTGCTTTTTATGATTTTAACAACCTCATCAATGTTTAAAAGTGCCAAAACCAATCCTTCAACAATGTGACGCCTTTCCTTTGCTTTTTCGAGGTCATATTTTGACCTTCTTAAAATAACCTCTTTTTGATGCTCTAGATAGTAATATAGCATTTCTTTAAGGTTTAAAACTTTTGGTTCTTTGTTAACCAGTGCCAAAAAGTTGATTCCAGTGCTTGTTTGAAGCTCGGTGTGTTTATACAAAAGGTTTAACACAACTTGTGGGTTGGCATCTTTTTTGATGTCAACAACAATTCTCATTCCGTCACGGTCACTTTCTTCACGGATATCAGAAATGCCCTCAATTTTTTTATCTTTAACAAGCCCTGCCATTTGAACAATAAGTTGAGCTTTGTTAACTTGGTGAGGGATTTCGGTGATAACTATGTGGAAACGCTCTTTTTCATCTTCTTCAATCTCGCACTTTCCTCTAACAACAATTTTTCCGTGCCCTGTTTTATAGGCTTGCCTTATGCCCATTCTGCCCATAATAATTCCGCCAGTTGGATAGTCTGGAGCTTTTATATAATCCATAAGCTCGTCAATTGTTATGTTTGGGTTGTTGATAAGAGCTATAACTCCGTCTATAACTTCACCCAAGTTGTGTGTTGGAATGCTGGTTGCCATACCAACAGCAATTCCGTCTGCTCCGTTAACAAGAAGGTTTGGAAATCTTGCTGGCAAAACAACTGGTTGCATCAAAGTGTCATCAAAGTTTGGGGCAAAATCAACGCTGTCTTTATCTAAATCTCTAAGCATTTCTCCAGCAATTTTGCTAAGCCTTGCCTCAGTGTAACGCATAGCTGCTGCTGGGTCACCATCAACTGAACCAAAGTTTCCGTGCCCATCAACAAGTGGGCATCTTAGGGTGAAGTCTTGAGCAAACCTAACAAGTGCCTCATACACCGCGGTGTCACCATGAGGGTGATATTTACCCAAAACATCACCAACAATTCTGGCACACTTTCTGTATGGCTTGTCTGAAAACAAGTTTAGCTCTCCCATTGCATAAAGTATTCTTCTGTGAACTGGCTTTAATCCATCTCTAACATCAGGAATAGCACGAGAAACGTTAACTGCCATAGCATAAGCAATAAAACTTTTTTTCATCTCATCAACAACTGGAACTTTGATGATTTGGCTATCCTTATCCATTATTGTTTCTTTTCCATCTTCCATAATTTTCATCTCCGTAAATTTAATTTATTTTATAAAAAACGTTTAATATCTTTTTAGAGTATAAGCCCGATTTTTTCGTCTTTCTGTTTTTGTTTTTCTGTCATTGTTTTTCCACTAACTTTAATAAGTTTTGTTTTAGAAAAATTTTGCTCAAAATCTTTTAAAACTTTTTCATCAAACTCCAAATTGTCAAAAAACATTATTCCATAGTTTTTTTGTTGAGGTTGGGCCGACAGCGCCATAGACAAAACTGCACAACTTTGTTCTTTTGATAATTTTTGTTTTGTTTCATAATCTGGCCTTATAAAAAATTTTTCATATAGGTTTGCCTCTTCATATTGTGCAATACTAAATTGGTTGTCTTGTTTTGTTATCTGTGGCATCTTTTCATATTTGCAATCAATCATAACAGCGTCTTCTATGTCATAATTGTGTTGCCTAAAAGCTTTTATCGCATTATCTCCAAACCCCACCGTTCCATCTTTTAAAACCCAAATTTTTGTGTCAAGAATCTCTGATTCTTTGTCTAAAAGCGAATTAGATAAATTAAATATTTTTGCTGTCCCATTTGTTAATTCTTTTATTTTGTCTGCCTTTAACGAAAAAATATTTTTTTCTTCATTTTCATCTTGTTTAATATCAAGATAAGTTAATATCTCACAATCTCCACCTTCTTGTTTTGCGGATTTACACTTGCTTAAATCTAATCTATTTTCTAATTCCAATTTTTGAAAGTCAATATATTTTTTTTCAAAACCTTCACCTAAAAAATCTATCGGAAAGATTTTACTGCAAGAAAACTGGCTGTAACACCAATTCAATTGAAATAAAATATATATGCTTTTATCTTTTGAAATAATTCCTTCTTTAGCATATTTTAAAATTTTGTTTTTTAAATCAGAAAATTGATATTTTACATTATCATAATATGGGCAAACACTTAAAGTATCTTTTTCTTCTTGGTCTTCAAAATTTTGTAAATCCTGAATGGCTTTACCATATTTGGTTATCAAATCTTCTAAGCTCAAATCTGGATAAATATTTTCATATTTTTTTAACTTTCCTGAACCATTAAAATAAATGTCATAAAATCCTTCTGGAAAAAGCGTGTGAATTATTTCTGCATAAACCACAAAAGGCTTATAAGATACATAAATACCTGAAAATCTTTTTTCACTTAAGTTTTTGACTGCTTTTTGAGCGAGCCATTCAGTCATACCTTCGTGAATATAATTTAATTCGTCAAAATTAACTCCGCCCAAATATCTATCTCTAATGCTCATCTCTTCAACCGCTTTGATGCTCATCTCTTCAATCGCTTTGTTTTCTGATTTATAGTGAGCCATTCCATGAGCAAGTTCATGAGTTAAGGTTTTATACAGATTATAGAAAGAAGAGGTTTCATATCTTTCATCAACTTTCAAGTCATCAAATTTACCCAGAGATGAAAACAGTTCAGCCAACTTTTCAGTTTTTAAACCAATCTTGACATCTTTTTTTGTTGATTGATTGTTTTCTTTTATATCTCCCTCGCCTTCTTTTTCTGTTTTATTATCATCTTCTTTTTTAGACTCATTCTTAAATTCTTCAATTACAATATTATTTATATCATCACGATATTGATTTAGTCTGAGTGATATTGGAGATGCTTCATTAGCTTCTTGTTCTGTTTCATAATAACTATCTATAAATTTTATAAATTTGTCTTTATAAGAGTCATCCGTTATTAAAGCTTTTTGCATTTCTTCCAATTCTTCTGGTGATACTTTTTCCATTTCTGTTTCAATAAATTTGTGCACAACATTGTTTCCAACCATAACACCATTCCACTTAAAATAATCATCATCTTTTCTAAAAGGTTCAACTTTTAGCCTATGAACAACATTCATAATACGCTCTGGGTCATCAAACTTGTCGGCATAATTGTTAACAAAATTTAAAACAACACTAGAAAAGTAAGGCGCCATTTTCCATTTTTGGGAATTTTTTGGGTCTGTCATATAAATTCTTATTTCTCTAAGTAAATCTTTCTTTTCTTGCTCTGTCAAAATTTTTATCTCCTTAAATTAAACATCCAAATCTTCAACAAGGGTGGCGTTTTTCTCAATAAATTCACGTCTAAGTTCAGGCCTTTCTCCCATTAAAATTGTAAATATCTCATCCGCTTCAAAAGCGTCTTGCATTGTCACTTGAAGCATAGTTCTTGTTTTTGGGTCCATAGTGGTTGTCCAAAGCTGGTCAGCATTCATTTCACCAAGCCCTTTATATCTTTGAAGCTCTATGCCCTTTCTGCCAAACTCGTTAAAATATTTTTCTAGCTCTAAATCATCATAAAAATATCTGGTAACACCTGACCTAACAACTTTGTATAGTGGTGGCTGAGCAATATAAACATGCCCTTGCTCGATAAGTGGACGCATAAAGCGATAGAAAAATGTTAACATCAAAATTCTTATGTGGCTTCCGTCAACATCAGCATCAGTCATACAAATGATTTTGTCATATCTTAGTTTTGATATATCAAACTCTTCACTAATCCCACATCCAAATGCTGTTATCATTGTTTTTATCTCTTGATTTTCTAAAATTCTTGGAAGTCTTGCCTTTTCAACATTGAGTATCTTTCCTCTAAGTGGCAAAATTGCCTGAAATTTACGGTTTCTGCCTTGCTTTGCTGTTCCGCCTGCACTATCTCCCTCAACCAAGAAAATTTCACATTCTTTGGCATCTTTTGAGGTGCAATCAGCCAATTTTCCTGGAAGAGTGTTGCTCTCTAAAACACCTTTTCTTCTGGTTAACTCTCGGGCAGACCTTGCTGCATCTCTTGCCCTTTGAGCGGTAACACACTTAAGAACCAATTCTTTGGCAACTTGTGGATTTTCTTCTAGATATGCCCCAAACTCTTCTTGCATAACTTTTTCAACAAAAAATCTCATTTGCGAGTTGCCGAGTTTTGTTTTTGTTTGCCCTTCAAACTGAGGTTCAGTAAGTTTAACTGAAATAATGGCACAAATTCCTTCTCGAACATCTTCTCCCGACAGCTTTTCACTATCTTTTAGAATTTTGTTTTTAACTCCATAATCATTTATGATTTTTGTTAAAGCGTTTTTAAATCCAACAAGGTGAGTTCCACCTTCTTCTGTGTTGATATTGTTGGCATAGGCGTGAATAACTTCACTATATCCGTCATTATATTGAAAACATATTTCTGCTTGATAGTCATCTTTTTGTTTTATGATATAAAGTGGCTTTGGAAACAAAACTTCTCTGCCACGGTTTAAAAAGTCCACAAACTCAACAATTCCACCTTCAAAGTGGAACACATCTTTCTTTTCTCTCCCCTCTCGTTTGTCTTCTAGCGAAATTGTTAAACCTTTGTTTAAAAATGCAATTTCTTTAAACCTACTTTTAAGGCTTTCATAATTAAAATCAACTGTTTCAAAAATGTCTTTATCTGGCAAAAATGTTACTTTTGTTCCAGTTTCTTTTGTTGACCCAACAATTGTTAGTGGGTTTTGAGGATTTCCCCTAACATAGTCTTGGTGATATATGTTTCCGTTTTGCTTTATTTCAACTTCTAGGTTTGTTGAAAGGGCGTTAACAACACTAAGTCCAACCCCGTGAAGTCCACCTGAAATTTTATAACCACTTCCACCAAACTTTCCACCAGCGTGAAGCTTTGTTAAAACAACTTCAACCGCTGATTTATGCTCTGTTTTGTGCATTCCTGTTGGAATTCCACGGCCGTTGTCTGTGACTGAACAACTGCCGTCTGGCTCTAAAACAACCTCAATTTTATCACAAAAACCAGCCAAAACTTCATCAATTGAGTTGTCAACAATTTCAACAATTAGGTGTTGAAGCCCACGCTCATCAGTGGAACCAATATACATCCCTGGTCTTTTTCTAACTGGATCCAATCCTTCCAAAACCTGAATGGCACTTTCATCATAAATTTGTTTGTTTTCTTCCATATTTTAAACCTTCTTTTTGTTATTCTATTTTTGTAACCACACCACCATCAACCAAATATTTTTGGCAAGAAAGTGGAAGGTCAAACTCGGTGCAAGTTAATATACATTGAACTTTCATGATATATTCACAAAGCTTTTGCCTCCTTGTTTGGTCTAATTCACTTAAAACATCGTCCAAAAGAAGAACTGGATACTCACCATATTCCTCTTTCAAAATCTCCAGCTCGGCAAGTTTAAGCGAAAGAGTAACTGTTCGGTGTTGACCCTGACTTCCAACCTTTTTTAAATCTCTTTTGTTTAGCTTTATTAAAAAATCATCATTCTGAAGCCCAAAAGTGGTGTAACCCAAAATCCTTTCTTTGTCAAAATTTTTGGCAAGCGAATTTAAATATTCTTCAGCCGTGTTTTCACTATTAAGTTCACTTTGATAAACAATTTCAAGCTGTTCGTTTTCATTGGTGAGCTTTTTGTGGACGGTTGACGCAACACAAGATAGCTTTTCACAAAATTTTTTTCGCTCATCAAAAATTTTGGCTCCAACCGCTATAAGTTGCCTATCCCAAACCTCAATTTCAGCATAAGTTAAATTGGGCTGCTTTAAAAGGGCATTTCTTTGATTTAAAAGTTTTTGAAACCGCTGAAGATTAGATAGATAATTTTTTGATAGCTGGCAATTTATGATATCCATAAATCTTCGCCTAAAGCCTGGCCCATTTTTTGTTAAAGATAGCTCTTCTGGTGAAAAATAAACACTGCCAAAATTGCCAATAACATCAGAGAGCTTTTTAAGTTTTGTGTCGTCAACAAAAACACTTTTTTGGCTATGACTTATCTCAAGCTTTATAACCCTTTCTATTTGTTTGTGTTCATAGTTTAACAAAACTTCTAAGCCCCCGTGATTAAAGGCAATCATTTCTCCATCTCTTCTTGTTTTTGGTGACCTGCCAATTGTGGAGCAATAAATTGCCTCAATTGTGTTTGTTTTTCCTTGTGCGTTTTTTCCAAACAAAACATTAAGCCCATCACTAAACTCAATTTTTTGAGGAGCCAAATTTCTAAAATTTTTTACAGTCAGTGATTTTATCTTCAAAATTTAGCCCCCTTAAAAATTTAGCAAAACAAAAATCTAAAATTTAAGACTTTTTTATGCTTTTGTTATTATAACAAAAAGAACAAAAAAACACAACAGTTTTTTGCCCAAATTTTTGAGAAATTTTATTTTGTGAACAAATTATTAACTTTTGCGCTTAGAACAAAATTTAGGGCAAATTTTCGCCATAAAACAAATATGCTAGGCCTTTTTTGTTTTTTAAGTGTGATAAGCTAGCAAATATGAAAGAGAATAAACATATTTTTGTGTTTATGAAATTATTTAAAAATAATGCCCCCACAAAACATTTGGGCAAGTTTTAAAAATTATTAAAATTTACTTTATAAAAACATAAATTTAAATTATGCCAAAAATTGCCTTAAATTTTGTTTTGTTTTGGCTAAATGTATCTTTTATAAAATATTTGCCTAAAACTTTAATTTGGTCAAATTTTGGGGGTTTAACGGTAAAGGGCGAACAAGTTTTTTGTTAAGTATAAAAACAAAAAAATGCCTAAAAAAATTTTGGCACTTTTTAAGCATTTTTAGTGAACAATTAAGTCTTCCAACTCTTCAATCATTTTTTTGACGCTCATATCCTCTTTCATCATCTCAATAACTTTGTCTCGAGCATGAATTGCCGTGGTGTGGTCACGGTTAAAAAGCTTTGATATAGCTGTTAGGGGAATGTTTAACTTTTTCCACATAAGGTATATGCAAATTTGCCTTGGTTCAACAAGTTCTTTTGTGCGTTTTTTGCCAAAAAGCTCATCTTTTCGGATGTTGAATTTTGAACATATTGCCTCAATAATTTTGTCTTGAGTGACCACTCTTCCAACGCTCACCTCAAGCTCGTGTGATTTAGATAAAACTTCTGACACCACTTCTTCATCCACAACAAATTTGCCGTGAAGTTTTGCAAAAAGGTCAAGTTTGTTTAAAACTCCTTCAATTTCACGAATGTTAAACTTTTCTAGCTTTTCAGCCAGTGTTGGAATCAAAGAGTTGTCAAACGAATAACCTTCAAGCTCAATCTTTTTGTTTATAATCATAACCCTTGTTTCAAAGTCTGGCTTTTGAATGTCTTGAACAAGCCCACTTGCAAACCTTGACGAAAGCCTCTCTTCAAGTTCTTGAATTTCTTTTGGAGGCCTATCACTTGCAATTATGATTTGCTTTCCCGCTTGATAAAGGTCATTAAAGGTGTGGAAAAATTCTTCTTGAACTGCCTTTTTGTTCGATATAAACTGGATATCATCAACAAGCAAAACATCAGCAAACCTATATTTTTTTCTAAACTCAACCGTTCCCTTATCTCTTCCGCTACGCAAAATATCTATTAAGTCATTAGCAAAAGTTTCAGAGCTAACATACACAATTTTTATGTTGCCCTTGTTTGCTTCCCAAATATAGTTGCCTATAGCGTGCAAAAGGTGGGTTTTTCCAAGCCCCACACCACCATAAATAAAAAGTGGGTTAAATCTGGTTCCCGGATTTTCAGCAACTGCCCTGGTGGCAGCATAAATAACCCTATTTGTTGTTCCAACAACAAAGTTTGAAAAGGTGTAACGTGGGTTAAATGGGTTTTCTGGAATTTCTTCATTTGTGATTGCCCTTGGAAGTTCATCACCGCCATTATGGTCTAAAAGGTGGTGAGATGAAATGTAGGCATCTTTGTCTTTGTCTAGGATGAAGTCAAACTTACAAAGCTTAAAATTTTTCATCATAGCTTCGCTAATTTGCTTTGTGTAGCCCCTAATTATGGTGTCTCGAACCATTTCGTTTGGAGCAATAAAAATAAGGGTGTCATCATCAATGTTTATGGGTTTTATTTTTCTAACCCAAAGGTCTAGCCCAACAGCAGAAATTGTGTCTTCTAAGTCAAGCATAACATCAGCCCATTGTTTGTCTAAATAATTTTGCATAATCCCCTCCTTTTGTTTTTTGGGATGAGAAAAAAACATTTTAAAGCCCCTATTTTATGCTTTAAAACTTCCCAAAAATTTTTGCTCCAAAAAAGCTATCTTCATCATAACATCTAAACCTTTGAAAAGTCAAGTTATAGCGACAACTTTTTTTATAAAAATTTTTTATAATGTCACTTTTTGGCTTTATAAAAGGCTTTTCCTTGAATGAAATTTTTTTAAAAACTCATTTTTAGTTTAAAAAATCCACCTTTCCAAAAATTTGATAACGCCCACTATTATAAATACAACTGTAAAGCTATATTGAGCTAAAAAATTAATTTAAATAACACTTTGTAGTTATATTTTTATAATTATAAAACTCTTTTTAGTAATTTTAATTTTTATCTAGGAAAATTAATCTCAAAGTTAGATTATTAATTTTTTAATCTCAAGTTATTTTTTGTTAACTAAAAACAAGCTTTATTGATTTTGATATACTAAAAAGTTTATTTAACCTAAATTAAAAAAATAACTCAAAAAAGTTTTTTAAGTTTTGTTTAATGGGCTTTAGATAACTTAAAATCAAAAAAATAAAGTTAAAATAATTCACAAAAATTTTTAACTATAAAAAAATAACTAACTTAAGTTTTTTGAGTATAAAAAAATAACTAACTAAAGTTTTTTAAACAACAAAAGTTGTTAAATTAACTTTGAGAAAATTTTATTATATAAGCTAACTTTTCTGATAAAAAATTTTTATATAGTTATAAAACAAAGTAGAGTTCTATGACTTGTTCAAAAAAAATTATATAACCTTAAAGCATAAAAGTATTATAGTTAAATTAATTATAAGAAAATTTTATAATTATTATTTAACTAAATAGAGTTATATAAACTAGATCAATCTAGCTAAATTAAGTTATAAACATTAATAAATTTTTCAAAATAATATAACTCTAGTTTGTTTTATAAGAAAATTAAAATAACCTTTTAGAATAATTTAATATATAAATATAACTTTATATAGTTATATAGCAATATATAAATAACTCTTATAATGTATTTAAATCTAAACTCCCAAACAAGTTTTCTTAAATTTTGAAAGTTTTGCACCAATTTTTATGACTTACCCACATATTTTCATAAAAATGCACACACTTTTCCACGCAAAAACAAAACTTTTCCACCATTGCTTTTTAAACATTTTTCCGATAACAAAAGGCAATTTTAGGCCTTTTTAAAAGTTTTCCACTTTTCCACATTCTCTACTACTAACTCGACTACTAAAAAATAAATATAAAATATCTTGTTGAATGAGCTTCAAAAAATTATCAATTAAAAATAAAAATAAAATTTTAAACATAACAAAAAATATAAATAATTTATGGCGCAACCCTCTTGATATTTTTTTCTTTGTGTGTTATAATCAAAAAAATTAAATGAGGAGAAAAAAATGAAATTTATTTGTCAAGGCCAAGAATTAACCGATGCTGTTTTAAAAGTTGTTAAAGCAGCTGCTGTTAGAACAACAAACCCAATTTTGGAGTGCGTTAAACTAAAAGCTGAAGATAACACTTTAACACTTATGTGCACAGACTTAGAGTTAACAATCATAAAAACAATAAAAGCTGATGTAAAAATGGAAGGCGAAGCAGTTATTCCTGCAAAATTTTTATCTGAGTTTGTTAGAAAAATTTCAACAGAGCAAATAACTTTCACAAAACAAGGCGAAAACTTGATTGAAATTTTGTATGGAGAAAATCATGGTCAAATTCAATGTCAAAATGCAGAAGAATTTCCTGAGCCAAAAGAGTTAACTGAGCCAGAAAGTTTTCAGATAAAAAGCAGCAGTCTTAGAGATTTGGTTATAAAGGCAAGTGTTGCCGTTGCTCAAGATGATTCTCGCCCTATGCTTAGAGGGGTTTTGCTTGAGGTTAAAGACAAAAAGCTTAAAGGTGTTGCTCTAGACGGCGTTAGAATGGCATTAATCACAAAAGAACTTGTTGATGCCACACAAGAATTTGGAATTGTTATAACAGCAAGGTCTCTTTTAGAAATTGTAAAACTTCTTCCTGAAGATGACACAGTTATAAAAGTTCAAACAAAACAAAATCATATGATGATAGACTTAGGGAACACAATTTTTATAACAAGGCTTTTGGGGCATAAAAATGATTTTGTAAATTATGAACAAATAATTCAATCAACCACAAAAACATATATTGTTGTTGATAGGCAAAGACTTTATGATTCAATTGAAAGAGCAAGTTTGTTAAACTGGACTGAAAGAAATCACATCATAAAGTTTAACATAAAAGGAACAAACTTAACATTAACGTCAAACAGTGAACATGGAAACATTACAGAAAATATGCAAATAGAACACGACCAAAATGACATTGTTATTGATTTTAATGGAAGGCTTATAATTGATTGTTTGCATGTTATTGGTGACCAATTTATAAAAATTAACTTTTGTGGAAATATGAGCCCAGCTTTAATTGTTCCAAACAACAACAGTGAAGATTATCTATACCTAGTTCTTCCTATGCGAGTTTAAAAAAAAACACCTTCTGGGTGTTTTTTTAGTTATCCACATATTCACAATAACACCATAAAATTAACCATTAAAAAATTCTTGTTTTTTGAAAAAATTTTTTGCAAAATGTGCAAAAGTGGAAAAGTTTTGGTGGAAAACCTTAAGTTTTCACACAAACAAACACATATAAAGCCAAAAATAAAAGGGCCAAACCTAAGCTTTGCCACTTGACAAGACTTTTTTGATATGATAAAATGACCTTACAGTATTATTTTTATAAATACGAGTTTTAAAGATGGAGAGCGAAAATTATGAAGAGAACTTATCAACCAAAAAAGCGTCAAAGAAGCAAAGTTCACGGCTTTAGAAAGAGAATGCAAACAACAAGTGGCAGAAATGTTTTAAAGCGCAGAAGAGCAAGAGGTCGCAAAAAATTAACAGCATAGGAATAAAGTTATGTTACCAAGCATCAATCGCATTAAAAAGCGAAAACAATTTGCCTATATTTACAAAAACGGAAAAAGAATAAATTCCAAAAACCTATCTTTAGTTATGATAAGAAGCAAGATAAAAGAACCAAAAATAGGTTTAAGCGTGAGCAACAAAGTTGGAAAAGCCGTTTGCAGAAACAAAATAAAAAGGCAATTAAGAGCAATTGCTCGAAAACAACTAAATAATTTGCGAATTCATCAAAATTTCGTCCTAATCGCACATCCAACAATAGTGGAGTGCGATTTTTCTAAAATAGAGAATGAAGTTTTGAGTTTACTTAAAAAAGGGAATTTATTAAATGAATAAATTTATGCGTGTTATAAGTGCCCCCCTACGGTATTTATGTTTGGGGTTGATTTACTTATATAAAAACACTATAAGCAAAATGACTCCACCATGTTGCAGATATACCCCCAGCTGTTCCACTTATATGATTGAGGCAATACAAGAATTTGGAGTTTTTAAGGGTGTAATTTTGGGAGTTAAAAGAATTTTTAGATGCACTCCAAAATACCCTGGTGGGCTTGACCCTGTTCCTGACAATATTAAAGGAAAAATTAAATATTTAATATAATTCTTTTGAATTTGTGAAATAAATTTAAAAATAGTTAAAAAGGAGTAAAAAATGTTAACAAGTCAACTTGGTGGCTGGACTCAGGATATGTGGTCTGCCATAATTGGACTTTTTAGTTTTATACCCAACTGGGGTTGGATGATTATTGTTTTTACAATATTATTAAAAATTATTTTAAGTCCACTTGATTATTTTCAAAGAAGACTAGCAAGAAAAAATGCACAAAAACAAGCGGCACTTCAGCCTGAACTTTTAAAAATACAAAAGAAATTTGGAAACAACAAACAACTTTTAAACCAAAAAACAATGGAACTTTATAAAAGAGAAAATTACAACTTAATGGGTTCCTGTTGGGGTATGCTAATTAATATGGCAATAACACTTTTTATATTCTTCACCCTATTTTCTGGTTTAACTGGAATAAGTCAAACAAATATGACAAACGAATATAAAGAAATTGAAAGTTTTTATAATGAAAAATTTGTTAGCACTTTTAGTGATGTTAATAACGAAAGCGAAGTGAAAACAAAACAAGATGCAATTTTTAACAATGCAATAAATGAAGCAAAATTAGAACTTGAAACAGAAGAAGTTAATGACAAAGTTTATTCAAAAGCTTTAGAGATAATGTATAACAAAGAAACAACAAACGATGACTACCAAAAATTACGAACTGTTCAAAATGCAGTTTATGAAAAATATAACAACGAAATAAAACAAGGCTTTTTGTGGGTTAAAAACATTTGGAGGCCAGACACATCTTCAAGCGTGTTTATGGATTTTAACAGTTATCAAAACACATCAGGATTATTTAATTCAGATGAATATAAAAATGAATTAAAAGCAAGAATTGGTGAAGAAACAAATCAAGACACTATAAACACAATAACAAACAATTTAAAAACAGAATACAAAAACAACTATAATATCATAACTTATGGCATACAACAAAATTATAAAGGAAGTTGGAACGGTTATTATATTTTGGTTATCTTGGCTGGAGTTATAACTTATTTATCAGTTTTAATTTCACAAATGCAAAGTTCGAACAAAAAGAAGAAGCAAAAAAATGCAGAACAATCAAAAGACGCAAACACACTTCAACAACCAAAAGCTATGGGCTTTATGAAATTCTTACTTCCAATTCTTATGATTTTCTTCACAATTGGCTATAGCACATTGTTTGCATTATATATTGTTACCAACTCAATTATGTCAACAATAATTTCTATGGTTTTGTTAAAGATTTTTGAAGCGCAAGAAAAAAAGAAAAACAAAACTGACGGAAATGGTGAACAAAAAATTATTATTCAAAACAAAAACATTCCAGAATATAGCAGAGAGAGGTTGATGAAATGATTGAAGTTATAGCAAAAACAGTTGATGAAGCAATTGAAAAAGGTTTGAAAGAATTAAATGAAACAAGAGAAAATGTTGATGTAGAAATTATTTCAAATGGTGGATTATTTAAAAAAGCTAAAGTAAAATTAACTAAAAAAGTTAAAAATGAAGATAAAAAATCAGAAAAAATTAAAAAAAATGATGAAATTTTTGCAAAAAATCCTAAAAATTCAAACGAGGAACAAGTCACACAAAAATCAACTTTTGCGTCTCAGAGCATTTTAGAAGAGCAAAAAAATAGTAAAAAACAAGAAAATTTTGAAAAAAATGATTTAAAATGCGATGAAAAATTAAAAAAAGATGATGATATTTATGAAAAAAACATCAAAGTTGCAACAACATTTTTGGAAGAATTGATAAAAAAAATGAAAATAAATGCAACAATAACACAAAAAACAACTGAAAAAGCAATTATTTTGGAAGTGAATTCTGATAATGACAAAATTTTAATTGGTCTACATGGCGAAACAATGAACGCAATTCAGATTCTTGTTAATGATTTGATGATAAAAGGAAGTAAACTTGGCAAAAAACTTTTGATTGATGTTGGAAATTATAGAGAAAATCAAGAAGAATTATTAAAAGAAAAAACAAAAAAAGCAATTGAAAGATGTTTGCAAACAGCCAAACCAGTTTCAATGGATTATATGAATTCTTATGAAAGGTTTATTGTTCACGAAGTTATTATGAATGATGGGCGTGTTGTTAGTGAAAGCTTTGGAAAAGAGCCAAGAAGATTTGTAAAAATCTTTATAAAATAACAAAATTTTAATAAAAATTTATAGAAAAAAGCACTTTTTTAAGTGCTTTTTTTTGTTTGACGCTTTTATTCCCGTCATTGCGAGCAAGGTTTCACCTTGCGTGGCAATCTCAACTGCTTGAAATTGCGCCTAGCTTTTAGCTAACACCTCAAGGCATTGCGAGTAAGAGATTCTCACGCTTCGTGCCTCTGGCACTACGAAATGACATTTCTCTTTGTTTGGTGCTTTTTTCCTTATTATTTCGAGGAGCTTTAGAGAGGTGGAAATCTATATTTTTTATATTTCACTCAATTTACAACACCGCTAAAAATTATGATTTAACCAAAAAAACAAGCCCAAAAAACCGTTTAAATTTATAAATTTTTAGTGTTTTTAATTAAAAGTTAAGATGAAAAAACCCAAATTTTATGCTATTTTTACTATGATTTTTGATTAAAAAATAGTTTTTTATATATTTTTTTAGCGCAAAGCATAAACTTATAGCGCTATATATTTTTTTATTATAAAATTTTTGCTTGCGTCAACATTTGTTTAATAGTGCTAAATTTTTATAGCGCAAAAAAGAGTGGCAAAAAACCACCTTTTTATTTTTTAAGATTATAAAAATGTTTATTTTTTAAATATAAATTTATTTTAATAAACAATACTTTTAATATAATAAGATAAATAAGATAAAAAAGATATTAAAAACACCCCCAAAATTTGCTTAATTTCAGCTTTTATTTAACGAATTGATATTTTATTAACAAACAAAAAAAGTGCCCTAAAAAGCACTAATTTTATCTTAATTTTGAAATTAAATTGCTAATCCTATCTAAATCATCTTGATTGAAATAATCAATATAAATTCTGCCACGTCTATCTGACCCAATAACACTAACTTTTGTTCCAAAAACATACTGCATATTGTTAACCAAATTTTTAATTTCAAGGCCAATAACTTGTTTTGCCTTTTTGATTTTTTCTGGATTTATGATTGCTTGAACCATATTTTCAACTTCTCTTGAGCTTAATTTGTCATCAGAAGACTTTTTAGCCATTTTAATTTGCAAATCTCTGTCTGGAATACTAACAATTGCCTTTGCGTGCGCAAAAGATAGCTTTCCTTTTTCAACCATAGCCAACACTTCTGGTTGAAGCTTTAATATTCTTAAATAGTTTGTAACAACGCTTCGAGTTTTTCCAATTTTTTCAGCCACTTCATCTTGAGTTAAATTATAAGTTTCAATCAATTGTTTTAATGCATAAGCTGTTTCAACTGGGTTTAAATCTTCTCTCTGAAGGTTTTCAATAAGCGCGATTTCTTTAACTTCTTTGCTTGTGTAGCCTTTCACAATAACTGGAATTGTGCTTAGCCCTGCAATCTTACAAGCTTTATAACGGCGCTCACCCGCAACAATTATGTATTTATCTCCTTTTGGAACAACAATAATTGGTTGAATAACTCCATGTTGTTTTATTGATTCAGCAAGCTCGATAAGTGATTCTCTATCAAAATTCTTTCTTGGTTGATTTACGTTTGGCTCAATTTTTGCTAGTGACAATTCCACAATTCTGTCGGCATATTTGTCTAAGTTTTTGCTGATATCTTGTTCTAATCTATCTAATTTTGATTGCAAACTTGACCTTTCATTTAAATAAGAATCACGCTCAACAGTTTCATCAATATCACTCAAAATTTCAAGGCGTTCAGGTTTTTTCTGAGGTTCGGCAACTTCTCTATAGGTGCTTGTTTCTCTTAAAAGGTTTTGCGCCCTTTCTAAGATATCATCATCTGTTTCTCCTTCTCTTCTTATAACAACTTTTTGCCTTGCTGGTTTTTCTTCTTTTTGTGGTGGTTCTTGTTTTATAGCTTTTTCTTTAGGCTCCTCTGGTTGTTCATATGCAGTGAATAATGAACTTAAACCACGACCCAATCCATATTTAGACATCTTTGTTCTCCTTTAATAAATTTTTTATATCCATAAGCTTTCCATTATCTTTATTTCTTTTTAAAAACTCTTCAGTAAGGTTTTGATAAGCAATGGAACCTGTGCTTTTATTATCATACAAAATAATTGGTATTCCGTGGCTTGGAGCCTCAGCAAGCCTTACATTTCTTGGAATAACTGTTTCATAAACTTTTCTACCAAAAAACGATTTAATTTCTTTTGCCACTTGATTAACCAAATTGCTTCGGTTGTCTTTCATAGTTAACACAACGCCTTCAATTTCTATAGCATTGTTTAAATATTCTTTAACAAGCTTAACTGTGTTCATAAGTTGGCTTAACCCTTCAAGTGCATAAAATTCGCATTGGATTGGAATTACAATTGTGTCTGTTGCGGTTAATGCGTTAACGGTTAAAAGCCCTAATGATGGTGGACAGTCTATTGCAATATAATCATAGTCATCTTTAATTGTGTTGATAACATTCTTTAAAACCTTTTCTCGATTTTCCCTTTGAACCAAAATAACTTCTGAACCAGCCAAATCAACATTGCTTGGCAGTATGGATAAGTTAACAATATTTGTTTCAACTATTGCATCTTTTATACTGCACTCATCAAGTATGATGTCATAGAATGTGTTAATGTCTTTCGTCTTATCAATTCCAACACCCGTGCTGGCATTTCCCTGAGGGTCTAAATCAATAATCAGAACTTTTTTTCCATAAGCAGCCAAGAAAGTTGCAAGGTTCACACAGGTTGTTGTTTTACCAACTCCACCTTTTTGGTTGATGAAAGATATTATTTTCCCCATATTTCCTCCTTATATTGCTTGCATATATTATAAACGATTAGCGCAAAAAACGCAAGCGTATTTCAAAAGTTTTTATTTTTATTTAAATTTTGTTTTAAAGCCTATTTATGGGGCTTAAGCCTTTTTTGTGATAAAATAATAGAATTAAAAATTTAAATCAAAATTTGTGAGAAATATCTACTTACGAAACGATTTTTTAAGTTTTTTTGATTGGTTTTTTATGAAAATAACATTTTTAACATTACTATCAAAGCTTTTTGTCTTTTAAAGTTTTTAAGTAAAAGAGTTTATTTTACTGTTTTTGTAATTTAGTTTCACTTTTATTTTTAAACCATTCTCACATCTTGTATGTTTGATGATAACAACAAGAAAGAAAAACTTATCACCCAAAACAACAAATTAAAAGAACAGCTTTTTAATATGATGTGTGAGGAAAATAACTTTGTTACATAAAACAACCTCTCTTCCACCGTCATTGTAAATGGCTTTAGCTTTGTGGCAATCTCCATTCTCACATCTTCAGAACAACAAAAAAATAATCAGTCTAAAAAGATAACAATAATTCAGTTTAAAGCAACAAAAGAATAAGTTACATCTTCTTTGAATAAAATTAATAAAAACAAACCATATCACTTTAAAAATTTGTGAGATAGTTTCAAACAAACAGATGGTGATATAGTTTTTGTTTTCTTTTAACAACAGATGATTTATATAGTTTTTTAATTTTTTATAATAAGTAAAAATTCTAAATAGATTATTTTTAAAGTGTAAAATAAAAAACAAACTTTTATTTTATATAACAAAAAACAATTTTAATTTAACAAACAAAAACAAATTATCTTTTGTAAAGATATAAACAAATAATTATTTTTATAAAACTACAAACAAAGTTTCATTTAATAAAATGACAAAAAACAAACAATCATTTATTTTAAAATAATTTATTTAAAAAGTTTAACAGAACAAAAAACAAACCATTGTTTTTGGTATTAAAAAAAGGCAAAATTTTATTTCAAACAACAATAAAAAAGTTTTTTTAAAAACTTCAAACACAAAAAACAATAAATTTTTCAACACTCTGATTTTTGTGGAACTTTTTATTTTTTAATATGTATTTGCAAAAAAAGAATTAAAATAAACAAAAAAACAATGTTTTTTTAGAATCTTTTTAACATTTTATTATTTTTAATGTTATATAGTTTGTTTGTCTTTAGAATAAAAACATTGAGATTCGTTTTAGTGGTTTGTTAGAAATCTAATGTCAAAAAGTTTTTAAAAAGGGTTAAACAAAAATATATAAAAAATTGTTTTTGATATAAATAAAATTTTAGTGAATTTTGATTTGTGTGAAATAAAAAATTATAGTGACGTTTTCAGTTTAATTATATAATATGTTGTTTGTTTTTATTTTTAAAAATAATATACTTTATCAGTTTTTAAAAAAACACTGAGTTACATTTTTGATTATTGGTGTTTAAATTTGTTGATATTTAGCTGTTAACTATTTTTTAGTATGTTTATTTTTTTGTTTAATAATTATTTTTATCATCAACACTTTTTATTATTTATAATAATTTCTTTTTTGTTTTATAATTTAATTATTTGTTTTTAATACTATTTATTATTAATTTTTTGCTAATTATCACAAATTTATATTAACTTTTATTTGTTAATGTTTTATATAAAGTTATTAACTTATTGTTTGAATTTTTTGTGTGGTTTAAGATGTTTTATTTGTTTTGCTCAAAACAGTAAATTTTTATTGTTGTTGAAAGCTAAACTCCTAGGAATTATTTTATGGTTATATTTTTTAAAAAAGCTTTACTGTTTAAAATAATTTTTAACAAACAATCAAGAATAAATTATTAAATAAAAACTAATTAACAAAATGTGTATTTAATAAAAAATATCTTAAAAAGCATAAAAAATTGAAATTATTTATTAAATTTAAGCAAAATAAAAAAATATTCCGTATAAAAGATAAATTCTTTTTCATAAAATAGCACACATAAAACAACTTAACATTTTTAAAAATAAACAATAAAAGCTTTTAATTATTTATAAAAAATAACAAATTTTTATAAAACAAAAAGAGAAGCTGATTAACAAATCAGAAGTTAAACATATACCAAAACCACTTATTTTAAATAACAAATTTTATAAAATATGGTGATTTAAAGAGCAGATATAAATTTATATTTATTTAATGATAAAACATTCATTTTAAACATTGGTTTTTAACAAAACTTTGATTTTATTATAAATTAAGTTTGCAAAGCTTTTTAAAAAGTAAATAAAGTGATAAAAAACTTTAAAGTTCTAAAGATTTTTTATTAATTAAAAATATTGAATCAAAAAATATAAAAAAGCCGTGTGATGTGATATTTAAATTATAAAGTTGTTGTAAATTTATATAAAATTATGCTATGCAATTTGGTTAAAATATTTTTTATATACGATGTCAAAAACGGCAAGACTTAAGTGTGAATAACAAAATATTATTATAAAAAATAAACAAAAATTGTTATAAAAAATATGATTTAAAAATAAAAATTGAAAAATATAAATGTTGTTTGCCAATATTTATTTTTAACAAAATTTTATATATTACTATTTTTAAAAAAGATTAATCTGTTAAAAACCAATTACACTAAAACATTTTTAAACGGCTTTAAAACGTTTAAAATTACTTTAAAAAACAAAGCCATACCCCTAGGGGTTAAAATTTTGTTTAAACAACAAAACTGGCTTTAAAAAAGGTATTGCGTAAAGTGTTAAAATCCATAAAAAGACAAAAAGCAAAAAATGAGTATTTTCGTTAAAAACAAAAAAGGCCTTATTTTAGGCGAGTTTCGTTAGGGATACCCCCGCATTGAATCAAAAGATAAAAGGGGTTAATTTAATCAAAATTTGAGGCAAAAAAGCGCCTTAAAATATGTGTTGCGCATATTAAAAACAAATAAAAAATGTATTGCGCATAATATATTTTATATAAAATACTAAATTTTGTATAAATTAAATTATATATTTTTATAATAAAATAAAATGAACTCAAAGCTTTAAAAAAAATGGTTCTGGGGATTTTTTAATGTTTGTTTACTAAATAAAATTGTTGATGCGCATAAATATTTTAACTTATGATAACTTTATTTTGATGTTGCGCATAACAAAATGTTTATTTATTTGAGTTAAATTAAAAAATAAAATAAGATTTAGGCTAGCGCATATCAAATTTTTAAATATTATATGCAAATTTATTAATTTGATAAAAAAATTGCTTGCGCATATAAAAATTTATAGCGCGTATACTGTTTTTAAATAATTTTTATAGCGCCTTTTTAAACATTTTAATTATATTAGATTATTATTCTGGCTTTATAAAAAGTTATGAGCTTTTAGCTTTAAAAATGGCTTAAAATTGCCTAAAATTCTGGATTTATAATTTATTATGTAAAATTAGCTTGTTTTATAATATGATTGCATAAATCCCTTAAAAAATGGCTTAAAACCCTTAAAAAACCACTCTAAACTTAATTCAGAGCCAAAACTTAAGTTTTATGAACAGAAGTTCATTAAAAAGGTCACTTTTTTGTCTGAGAGAAGCGTTTTTTTGGCAAAAATTTATTAAAATTTGTCCTCCCTAAAAAAATTTGCTTCCTCCCTGAAAAATTTTATCTTTTTATTTTTCTCTCAATTTTGCTTACCTAAAAATTTATACTTTAAAAATTCTGGATTCCATTCATCCAAATTTTTTTAAATTTTATCTAAAATTTTTTCAAATTCTAAATTTTATTATTTTACCAAATTTTAAAATTTTTAAAAACCAAATTTTTATATTTTACAAATATTTTCAAAAATCCAAAATTTTTTAAAAAATTAATCTAACTTTTTTATAACAAAAATGAAATATAAAGACAACAAAAATCATTAAAATTTCACATACCACCCATGGTATTTTTAAATATGCATTTTATTATTTGCGAATAAATTTAAAAATTTTATGCGCTTAAAAATGTTTCTAGCGCAACATTATTTTTATGCAATAAAAAAGAGATAGCGCTAAATTTAAATTTTTATTAAATTTTTGCGCTACCTCAAATTTTTTATGATGATAATTTTTTTATTTATTTAAATTTTTGTTTATTTTTTCTCTATTTTTAGCCATACCAATGGGGGTATAATTTTTTTGTTTATAATAATGAATTTTTCTTTAAATAAATTGTCAAAACTGTTATGTCTGCTGGTGACACACCACTAATTCGGCTTGCTTGTCCTAAATTTTGTGGTTTGATTTTTTCTAGCTTTTGTCTTGCTTCCAGCCTTAGACCTGCCATTTCTTTATAATTGATGTTTTCTGGAATTGATATATTTTCGTTCTTTAGGGTTTTTTCTATTTGTTCAGCTTGGATTTCAATATAACCCTCATATTTTGCAATAATGTTTAATTGCTCCAAAACTTCTGGAGAAAAATCTTTAAATATGTTTAATTTTTCGTTTAATTTATAAATATCTATGTTAGCTCTCTTTAAAATAGTTTTAACTTTAACTCCAGTTTTAAGCTCAGTTTCACTATTTTCTTTTAAAAGTTCTTGAACTTTTGAGTTGGGGGAGAGTGTTTGCTCTAAAATAAGCTTGCCTTTCTCTATTTCTTCTTGTTTTTTGAGCAAATTTTCATATGTTTTTTGATCAACAAGGCCGGCATCATATCCAATTTTTGTTAACCTTAAATCGGCATTGTCTTGGCGAATATACAATCTATATTCCGCTCTTGACGTCATCATTCTATAAGGCTCGTTTGTTCCTTTTGTTACCAAATCATCAATCAAAACTCCAATATAAGCCTGATTTCTCTTTAAAATGATAGGGTCTTTGCCTCTAATTTTTAGGCTGGCATTAAGCCCAGCAATAATTCCTTGGCTGGCAGCTTCTTCATAGCCACTTGTTCCGTTGATTTGTCCAGCGCAATAAAGACCTTCCACAATTTTTGACTCTAATGTGGGTTTTAACTCTGTTGAGTCGATGCAGTCATATTCAATTGCATACGCAGGACGCATAAGCCACGCATTTTCTAGCCCTTTTATGCTGTGAACAATTTGTTTTTGAACATCAAACGGAAGGCTGGTGCTGATTCCTTGAACATAAATTTCATCAGTTTCAAGCCCTTCTGGCTCTAAGAAAAATTGATGCCTTGGTTTATCTGAAAATCTAACAACCTTGTCTTCAATTGATGGGCAATATCTTGGCCCAATACCTTTTATGATTCCTTGATAGAGAGGAGATTTATCTAGGTTGTTTCTAATTATTTCATGCGTTTTTTCGTTTGTGTAACCAAGATAACACTGACCCAAATTCTTTAATTTTGTTTTTGTTGATTTAGAAAAGTTTGGAGTTGTTTCATCTCCGATATGTGGTTCAAAAGCTGATAAATCAATAGTTTTTTTGTCAACACGCATAGGAGTGCCCGTTTTAAAACGCAAAATTTTAAAACCCAATTTTTCTAAACAACCTGAAAGTTTTTTTGCGTTCATAAATCCGTTTGGACCACTGTCTTGAGTGTAACTTCCAATAATTATTCGGCTACTTAAATAAACTCCAGTGCAAAGAACAACAGCTTTTGTTTTTATGTGCTCACCAAGATGAGTAACAACCTCGCAAACTTTTTGGTCTTTTGTTATGATTTCTGTTATTTCTGCTTGCAAAATACTTAAATTTTTTGTGTTTTCAAGCGTTTTTTTTGCAACTTCGTGATATTTGTTCTTGTCAACCTGACTTCTTAAAGAGTGAACGGCAGGCCCTTTTGTTTCGTTTAACATTCTTCTTGTTATTGTGCTTTCGTCGGCAATTTTTCCCATTTCGCCACCCAAAGCATCAATCTCAAAAACCAGATGACCCTTTGCCGTTCCTCCAATTGAAGGGTTGCAAGGCAAAAAGCCAATGCTATCTAAATTTAAAGTTGTTAAAAGTGTTTTGAGTCCTGTTCTTGCTCCTGCTAGGGCAGCTTCAATTCCAGCGTGACCACTTCCAACAACAACTATGTCATATTCCATTTTCTTAACCTTTTATGTGTTTTTATTATTTTCCTAAACAAAATTTGCTAAAAATTGTGTCTATAATTTTTTCATTTGCAGTTTCTCCAGTGATTTCTCCAAGCTTTTCCCAAGCTTCGCGGATTAAAACTGCTGCCATATCAAGATAAACAAAATCCAAGTCTTTTTGAAGTTTTTGCACCGCCAAAACAGCTTCTTTCAAAAGTTTTGCTTGCCTTAAATTTGTTATAATTATTTGTGAAGACAAAAGATTTTTATCTATTGTTTTTTGATAAATAAGCTCTTTTAATTCATCTATGTTTAAGTTGTTTTTAGCGCTTATTTCGATGTCATAATTTGATTTGTTATAAGTTTTTTGCTCATCAATTTTGTTTAACACTTTTATAATATTTTTGGGGCTATGTGTTAAATTTTTAGCGTTTTCTGCAAATTTTTTAGCATTTTCATCAAAAATTTTTGCATTTTCATCAAAATTTTCATCACTATCAAACAAAAAAATACTCAAATCACTTTCATTTATTGCGTTAAAACTTCTTTTTATTCCTTCTTTTTCAACAACATCAGTGCTTTCTCTAATTCCGGCTGTGTCAACGATGTTGAATCTAACATTGTTAAAAGTGTAGGTGTCACTAATTGTATCTCTTGTTGTTCCAGCAATGTTTGTGACAATTGCTCTGTCATAACCAAGTAGGGCATTAAGCAGTGAACTTTTTCCAACATTTGGAGCGCCCACCAAAGAAACATTAACTCCGTTTTTTATTTTTGTTCCAACTTGCTCTGTTTGAATTAGTTTTTTAAGTTCATCAATTATGTTTGGCAAATCATTTTTTAATTTTTCTTCAGCAAAAGTTTCTTCGTGTTCGGGGAAGTCTAAAGCCACCTCAATTGTTGCGATAAGCTCTTTGAGTCTATTTTGAATTTCCACAATTTTTTGATATAACATTCCACGCATTTGCGTGCTTGCCACTTGCATCTCACAAAGTGATTGAGCATAAATCATATCGCTTAAGCCTTCTGCCTTTGTTATATCCATTTTGCCATTTAAAACTGCACGCTTTGAAAATTCTCCGGGCTGAGCCATAACTGCACCTTTTTCAATTAAAGCAGAAACAGTTTCTTCCAAAAGTTTAGCACCACCATGCATTTGAATTTCAACAACATCTTCGCCGGTGAAGCTGTGTGGAGCTTTAAAGTAAACAGCCAAACAATCATCCCAAACATTTTTAAATTCAATGTGCCCAAAAACAAGTTTTCTTGGAGTGAATTCTTGCTTTTTTTGTGGGGTGAAAATTTTTTGAAGCAGTGAAAGAGAATTGGCGCCACTCAAACGAATAACTCCAACTCCACCTGTTCCTATTGGGGTTGCTATTGCAACAATTGTTGTTTCCATTTTTTCTCCTTATTTTTTTGAATCAAAAAATTCACTTGCCTCAGGCTTTTTGTTTTCACACAATGACGCAGTTTCTTTTTTAGACATTATTGAGTTATAATGCTTTGAATATGTGTAGGCAGCATATTTTTCGCCATCCATTTTTGCCACTGTTTCTTTTTCACTTTTGTCAATTGGAAAATTTGAATATAAAGCGGGCTTAGATTGCTCTTTATCATTTTTTTGTGCAAAATAAACTTTAACTTTTAATTTTTGCTTATCAACATAAGAACAATAATCAACCAAACTTAAAATAAGTTCGTCATAAGTTTTTAAATTTTTTGTGCTTTCAAACCAGTCGGTTGCATAAACAAATTTTTCTGTTTGCTCATCAGAGTTTTTTAAAAATTTTTGTGTTAGTTGTTTTATAGCTTTGCTCATTTTTTATTCCTTTTTGTTTTGTTTGTGATATTATAACATAGAGAGAAGTTTATTTCAATAAATTTTTATATTTTTTCAACTTTTTATTTGTTTTTTGTTGACACTTTTTTTTAAAATTTTTATAATAATTTTGAAGAGAGAGGTAAGTTGATGGGGAATGCTTTGTTTCATAAGCTTAAAGAAAGTTTTTTATCAATTTTGCCTATCACTATAATAGTTATCATCTTGGGAGTTACCCTAACTCCACTTCCAGCAAAAACTTTAATAAACTTTGTTATTTGCTGTGTTTTGCTTATTGTGGGAATTGCTTTATTCACACTTGGAGCAGACACAGCAATGCTTCCAATTGGGCAACATATGGGTGGTTATCTAAGCAAGAAAAGCAAACCTTTTGGTCTTGTTTTGTTTTGCTTTGTTTTGGGAGTTGTTATAACAATAGCTGAGCCTGATTTAACTGTTTTGGCAAGTCAGATATCTTCAATAAACAGTTGGCTTTTTATTGTTACGGTGTCGGTTGGTGTTGGTCTATTTTTAGTGCTTGGCATTTTGAGAATTTTGTTTAAGTGGAAATTTAATCTTGTTATTGCAATTTGTTATGGTTTGGTGTTTTTGTTAACAATTTTTGTTGAGGCTGGAATAGTTCCTGTTTCTTTTGACTCAGGAAGTGTTACAACGGGGCCAATTTCTGTTCCATTTATTATGGCGTTTGGTTTGGGACTTGCTCAAACACGAGGAAGTAGTGCCAAAGAAGATAGTTTTGGGCTGATTGGTTTTGCAAGCTGTGGACCTATTTTGGTTGTTATGATTTTGATGTGGATTATGGGAGTTAATTCTGCTGAGCCTGCAGTTTCAGAAAATCTCAACTTTTTAACAGCCACCTTAAAATATTTGAAAGAAGTTTTAATAATTTTGCTTCCTATTGCTGTTTTGTTTGTTTTATTCCAAATTTTTGCACTAAAACTTCCTAGAAAAGAGATAACAAGAATTATTATTGGTTTAATTTACACATATATTGGCATAACAATTTTCTTGGTTGGAGTTAATGTTGGATTTTTGCCTGTTGGAACAATTATAGGTGAAGGGTTAGCTCAAAATTATAGTTATTTGTTAATTCCAATTTGTGCGGTTATTGGTTTTTGTATGGCAATGGTTGAGCCAGCTGTGCACGTGCTTGCCAAACAAATTCAAACTGTTACAAACTCTATTGTAAAGAAAAAGACAATAATTTTTTGTATTGCAACAGGAGTTTGTGTTGCGCTAGCTCTTTGTGCGGTTAGAGTTTTAACACACATTTCAATTTTGTGGATTTTGATTCCAGCTTATGCCATAACAATTATTTTAAGTTTTGTTGTTCCAAAATTGTTTGTTGGAATGGCTTATGATTCTGGAGGTGTGGCAACAGGGGCAATTGCAACCACTTTTGCTCTCCCTCTTATTATGGGGGCAACCGTAAAATGTGGGGGGAGTTTGATGCTTGATGCGTTTGGAACACTTGCGTTTGTTGCCATTGCGCCAATTCTTGTTGTTTTGGTGTTTGGGCTTATTTATAAGATTGGACTTAATAGAACACAAAACAAAGATGAAGAACTTAAAGGACTTAAGCGTGTTGATATTATTGAATATGATTAGGAGGAAGATATGAACAAACAATCGCCAGTTAAAATTATTGCTGTTTTTGTTCGAAAACAAAAAGAACAAATTGCAAATGAGGTTTTAAACAATATGGGCGCAAGCATTTGCTTAACAATTCCGGCAAGAGGGATTGGCCATAGCGAGCTTTTAAGCGTTATGGGGTTAGACCTAAATGAAAGTTCTGTGATTGTGTCTGCCGTGAAAACAGAGGACGCACATAAAACGCTTGCCAAACTTTGCCGAACTTGTGAGTTATATAAAGATGACATTGGCGTTGCATTTTCTATTCCAATCACCGCAATTTCAAGAGATACTTTAAATGGACTTTTAGAAATGGCAAAACAAACATTTGAATTAAATTTAGAAAAATCTCAGCCAAAAGTTGAGGAAAAACAAATTAAAACTGAGCAAAAAAATGAAGAAGACACAACAAAAAAAGATTTGGAGGAAGCAAAATGATTTTTAAACAAGGAATGTCACTAATATTTACAATTGTTGACACAGGGTTTTCAGAAAAAGTTGTTGATGCCAGCAAAAAGGCTGGGGCAGACGGAGCAACAATAATTCACGCAAGGGGAACAAGCATAAGAGAAAGCAAATCTTTTATGGGTGTTGCAATTCAGCCAGACAAAGAAATTGTTTTCACTTTGGTAAAAAAATCTCAAAGAAAAAATGTTATGAAAGAAATTGTTAAAAACTGCAACTTGCAAACTGAAGGAAAAGGAATTTGTTTTGCTCTTCCAGTTGATGAAATCGCAGGAGCTCCACACTTGTTTAAGAGAGGCAATTTGTTTAATGAGCAAAGCGTGAAAGATGAAAAGTTAAAACTTCCAGAAAAACAAGAAGAAAAAAAGGAAGAGAAAAAATTGCCAACAACTGAAGAAACAGTTCAAGAAAAAACAGATGATAATAAAAAAGAAAAATAAACACTTAAATCAGTTATATAAAATTTAAACTTAAATAAAAAAGCGCTTAGATACTGCGCTTTTTTTGTTGTTCTTAGCAATCTTGTTTTGTGTGAGAATGGAGATTGCCACGCAAGATAAATCTTGCTCGCAATGACAGAGAAAAGTGTCATTCTGAGCATTGCTTGCAATGCGTGAGAATCTCATATTGTTTTGTTAAAAGTATAACATTGTTAATTGGCGCTTTGAACCTCTTTTTAAAGCGTTTTTTGTTTATCTTTCTGGAATAAAATTTAAGTCAAAAGATTGTTGTTTTTCTGTTTTGTTTTGTTTTTTAACTTCTTTTATAACAGGCTTTAATTTTTCTAAACGCTCTTTTTTCATATCTTTTATTATGTTTGAATATTGTTTTATTTTTTCTTCTTTGTTTTCATATTTATTTTCTTTTTTGGTTTTTAAAAACTCACAATATTCTCTATAATATTTTTCAGCAAGTGTTAAATTTAAATCAATGCCAAAAGCATTGGCAAGTTTTTGTGTTGAATAAATTTGAGCAAGACGCAATTTTGATTTTGCATTCACTTGAGCACCAGTTTGATAACATTCAAAAGCCTTTTCTAGGTTTTTTTGAACGCCCAATCCTTTTTCATACATTGTTCCCAAATAATATGAACTATAATCTGGGTTTAAAACAAAAGACCGACTAAAATGTTTTAGTGCTTTTTCATAATCTTGCTCATAATAAACGCCTTTATAATAAAGCTTTCCCAATTTATATTCTGAATAAGAATCATTAAGTGATGCTCCAAGTTCATAAACAGCTTTCATGGCTGGAATATTTTTTTCACCAACTCCATTTCCATAATAATAATATCTTTCAAGCTTTCTAACTGCAAGAGGATTTGCATTTTGCAAAGCTAGGTGATAGCATAAAATTGCTTTTTGAGAGTCTGGTTTCAAGCTTAGAATTTTGTTTAAATAATCATTGTTTTCATAATAGTTTTCACTGGCAAAATAATTCCCTAAAGTGATGAAGGCATCACTCATTTTATAATATGGCTTTGTGGTTTTTGAATCATCACAAATTATTTCAGCAGCTTTTATAAAATCATTTTTGCTAACTGCTAATTTTAGTCTTATTTTATCAAAATTTGTAAGCACAACATTTCACTCCTAAACATAATTTTTTATATATCTACATAATTATTTTATCATCATTTTAAGGTGATGTCAATACTGAAATTTTTAATTAGCAACAAAAAATAACACAAAAATTATATTCTTTTTTAATTTATTTTAACATAACAATAATGTATGGCAAAAATAATAAAATTCAAAAACAAGTTATCATATTATTTAGACCTTTTGGATTTAAGGCAAAAAAACAAAGACCTTTGGGGAGTTTTGGACGCCTTAAAAAATGCTCAAACATATTCAAAAACAAAGATAGAAAAAGATGGTTTGTGGCTATTGTTTGGGCAAACTTATTTTGAAATGGGGCAATACAAAAAAAGCTCAGATTGTTTTTTTAAAGCGGTTTATATAACTCATTTGCGTGCTGGCGCATTTTTTGGGATTGCCAGAAATTTGGTGTGCTTAAAAAAATTTAATTTAGCACTAGACTATTTGGAGGCAACGCTAAAGTGGGATTTTTGTGATGAATATGCCGAGGCTGTTTTAGAGTGGACAGCCCATATAAAAAACAATATGAATGATGTTTTGTTTGAACACAAAAATTTAATAAACACGGCAAAAAATTTAATACTTAAACAAAAATATCAAGATGCTCAAAACATTTTGCAAACACTGAAAAGTGACTCACAAACTTTGTCGCTTCTTGCTTATTGCAATTTTTTGAATGAAGATTTAACAAAAGCAAGCATCCTTTCAAAAGAAGTTTTAGAGCAAGATGAAAACAATTTTTTAGCGCTTTTTGTTTTGTTTAAAGTTTATGAAAGCAAAAAAAGCTTAAAGGCAAATGATATATTAAAACAAATTGTTATGAGTGATTTTTGTGATGAACAAAACTTAAAAAGTGCCGCACTTTTTTTAAGTGAAAAGAAAATGTTTTTTGAAGCATTAAAATTCTTTGAAAAACTATGCAAAATTGATGAATTTTGTGCAAATAATTATCTTTTGTGTGGATTGTGCTTGTTTAAACTTAAAAAAATAGATGACTCTCTTTTTTATATTTCAAAAGCAATGTGGCTTGATAGCGAAGACCCAATATACTTATTTTTTTATGAACTCATAAAAACAAATGGTTTAGATATAAATGCAAAAATTGAGGCAAAGCTTCCAAAAAGTGTTGAAGAAGAAAAAACAAAAACTCTGCTTGAAATATTTTTTGGCGGAAAGTTTGATGTTGAGCTTAACAAAAGTTATTTTTTAATAAATGATATTGTTTGGAGTTATTCTTTAAAAAACCCCCAACTCACCGAAACTGTTTCAAACGCTATTTCAAATTCAAAAAATCAAAAAGCAAATTCAGTTTTTTGCGACCTTCTTTTATCACACAAGCCCACAAAATTGCAAAAATTTTTAATGGTTAAGTCTGCACTTTTTTCTAACAATTTTTATTCAATTAGTTTTGTTTGCGATTATTCTTATTCAAGTTTTAAACTAAAGAAAAATGAAATGCAAAAATTTAAAAACAAAAATTTTAGAGAGGGTGTTTGTGATGCAATCAGTTATGTTGAGTGTTTTTTCCCAAAACAAATGATGCTGGAAAAAGTTTTTAAAAAAGCTAAAAAAGAGCAAAACAGTCAATTTTTGTTAAATATGTCACACAGCGTTATTGCTTGTTTTTTGCTTGAAAGTTTTTTGGAAGTTTTTGAAAAAGCGTGCTTATTTTTTGATGTGGACAAAAAGTTTATAAAAAATTTGTCAAAGGCAAACGGCGAGGTGAGCGGTGAACAAAACTTTTAAAAATAGTGTTATAATTGGATTAACTATGTTTGGAACTTTGGTTGGGGCAGGTTTTGCCTCAGGCAAAGAAATTTGGTTTTATTTTGCAAGGTTTGGTGGAATTTGTTATGTTATGATTTTTTTAACTTGTTTACTCTTTTTTCTGTTTTCACTTTTGTTTTTTAAGTTTGGAAAAAAGTTTAACATAACAACGGTGCAAAAATGCAACAAAGTTTTGTTTAAAAAATTTAGTTCAGTTTTTGAGGTTGTTTTTATTTTTTCAAACATACTGCTTTTGTCTTCAATGTTTGCAGGCGCAGACAGTTTGTTTGGAATTTTTTTGCCTAACTTAAAATATCGTTTGTTTAGTGTTATCACAGCAATAATCACCATTGTTGTTGTTTGCACTGGATTTAAAGGGGTTAAAAAAACAAACTTGGTGGTGGTGCCACTCCTCATTTTGGTTGTGTTGATAATTTTGCTATTTAGCTTTTTTAGTAGCGGTAAAATAGATTTATTTGTTGAGCAAAATCAAATTAATTTAAGTTTAATTTATTCAATTTTATATGTTGGAAGCAATATGTTTTTTGCTGGATTTATCTTTGCAAAAATAGGCAGTGAACACACAACAAAAGAGCTTTTTTGGGGTGGCTTTTTAGGGAGTGTTTTGCTTTTTTTATCTCTTTTGGGCATAACTTTTATTTTGTTTTTAAATCCAATGAGTGTTAATAGTGATATGCCAGTTGTTTATGTGTCTGCAAATTTCAGCACGCCACTTGCCATCATTGTTTTATGTGTTGTGTGGCTAGGGCTTCTTACAACTGCTTTTGCGCTCTTGTTCACCATTTCAAGTTGGCTTGAAACTTATTTTGGAAATAAAATATATATGTGTTTGATTGCAAGCATTTTGGCGCTTTCGCTTTCGGGAATAGGCTTTTCTTCTTTTGTTAAAATTGTTTATCCAAGTATGAGTGTCTTTGGATTTTTGTATATAATTTTGATTATGTTTAACTTAAAAAAACACAAAAAGCTATTAAAAAATAATTTTTAGCTTAAAAAATAAAAAAAGAACTTTCAAAGTTCTTTTAATTTTGTTCAGGCAAAATTTTTGAGTATGAATATTCATTGCTATTTTCTGTTCTTTTATAAATAACTTTTGATGGAGTTAGATCAGAGGCAAAAGCTTGAGCTTGGTTAAACATATTTTTAATTTTTTGAGCATCTGCTTTTGTTTGAGTTACAGTCCAATTTCTACTATCTGATTCTTCTCCAATAAAAGTTATTTCATCAACAGGGATGTCGTTTGGGGTGGTTGAATTAATATAACTATATTCAAACTTTGTTGTTTTTTTATATGATTCACTATAATTTAATTTTATAATCCAAAATTCGTAATCTATAGTATCTGATACATATTTTTTGTAACAACGAATGCACGCCTCACCATTTTCATTCGTAACCTGCCATTTTGCAATGTCATTTTCGGCATTATCTCCATATTGAAAATAAATTGGGCTGGTTGATGAATAAGGAACAACATCATTAAAAAATGGAGATAAAATTTCAGATTTTTTTGCGTCATAATTGTCAACGGTGTTGCCATTTTCATCTTGTGTTGTTGTTTTTGTTACGCTAAAATAATGCTTTGTGTTATAAAAACTTCTTAAATAATCACGCTTACTTCTTAGCTCTGTTGCGTCTTCCCCTCTTCCTTCAGCAAAAGCAATATCTGCTCCAAAAGCTCCGATTGCATCAGCTAATCTTTCATTTATTGATTGTGCACCCAAAAACAATAATCTTTTTTCTATCGTTGGGGTTGTGGTATTGCCACTGTTGTTATTGCTATTTCCGCCACCACCCAATGAAATTTTGCAGGCAGAGAACATAAAAGATAACATCACACAACACATAAGTGATAGTGTTATCATAAAAATTTGTTTTGCTTTTGCCATAAAAAATACCTCCAAATTTTTAACTACTTTTTCTAATATATATTATACACAAAATAATTCAAAACAACAAACAAAAATAAGCTATTTAAAAAAAGAATAAACAAAACAAAATTGCGTTTTTGTTATATTATTTTTATTAAAAGTTAATTTTTATGTTTAAAGGCAATATTGCTTGCAAAAAATTTTTAATTTATGCTATAATTTTTTTGGAGAAAATTATGAAAACTGGATTATTTGTTGGCAAATTTTTGCCCCTTCACTTAGGGCATCTAAATGCAATAAAAAAAGCAAGCCTAAATTGCGACAAACTTTTTGTTGTTGTGGGCGATGACCCCATAAAAAACAAAAAACTTTGCGATGATGCTAAAATATCTTTTATTGATTTAAAAACCAAAACAGAGTGGGTTAAATTAGAGACAAAAAACATAAAAAATGTTGTGGTTGTGCCATTTGATGAAAGTGGCATAAAGTCTTCCCCTTATGGTTGGGAAGATTGGAGCAAAAAATTAAAAGAGCTTTTAAAAGAAAAAATAGATATAATTTTTGGCAGTGAAGAAGATTATGCTCCATATTATAAAGCTTATTTTCCAGAAAGTGAATATGTTTTGCAAGATAAAAACAGAGAAGAAATAAATATCTCTTCCACAAAAATTCGAGGTGATATAAAAAAGTATTTTGATTATATCGCCCCAAGCGCTAAGCCATTTTTTGAAAAATATTTGAAATAAAAAATTGGTGTAATTTTTAATTTTATTATAATTTTAACCAAAAAAACATTAAAAAGTTGTAAAAAATGCAAAAATTTTCTGCATTTTTTTGTTTTTTCACTTCTTTAAGTCTTAAACAGATGAGATTGCCACAGCCCTAAAGGGCTTCGCAATGCCTTGAGGCGATAGCCGAAAGGCATTCTGAGGGAGTGCTGAAAGCACGACCGTGAGAATCTCAAAATAATAACATTAAAAATTATTGAAAATAAAAAATTTACATTTTCTAAAATGTTGTTTAAATTGTTGACTTATTTTTTTTAAATTAATATAATAAGTTCTAGGAAAACAAAAAAGGAGTTGACAAATGAGCTTTAATTTTGCCACAATTTTAGCAGACAAGCAGACAAGCAGACAAGCAGACAAGCGGACAAGCAGCTATAACTCTGCCAATTTTTTGTTTTTCAAAAATAACTTTAATAAAATCAACGCCAAAAGTTGAGGATTTTTTAAATCTTTGATTTTTGGCGTTGTTTTTATTTTAAAAAAATTTAAAAGGAGAAGAAAAAATGAATTTAACAAAAAGTTTAAAAAAGTTTTTTGTGATTATGTTATCAATCATCACAATAGGACTTTTTGCATTAGGTTTTTCTGCTTGTGGGAAGGACCCAGCAGAGCAACCAGCAGAGCAACCAGAAAACAATCAAAGTGAACAAACTCAAAATCAAGACTCACACACAATAATTATAACAGCTCAAGACATCGCTGACCTTTTGGACGGAGTAACCTTGCCAGCAACATACAACGGTGAGGCTCAACCAATTGATGTTGAAGGAGCATTTAATCTTCTTGGAGAAAATGCACAAGGAATAAGCCCAAGTTCAGTTAGTGTTGTTGGGTATAGAGCAAAAGGTAGTGAAGATGAATTTTCTCAAATAGCTCCAACAAATGCAGGAGAATATGAAGCAAAAATACACATCAATGCAGTAGAAAACAACAATGAAGAATTTACTGGAACAATAGGTTACACAATTGCTCAAAAAGATGTTACTCTTGCTTGGCAACAAAACACGACATTTGCTTATGTGTTTGGAACGCCAAGAGTTCCGACACTAGAAACAAGTGGAATTATTGCTGGAGATAATTGCTCAGTTACAAAAACTTTAAATGGCAACAACTTAGAGGCAGGGCAAACATTCACATATTCAGCAAGTTTAACTGGAGAAGATTCAACAAACTATAAACTTTTAAACAATGTTACAAGCCCAGAATATTATATTGAATACGGGGACCTTATCCAAGTTAATAGTGACTTTTCGCCATACACAGAGGTTACAACAAGTTCTCAAACTGGATACTACACAGATTATTTTAGAGTAAATTTAGAAGCAGACAAAACTTATTATCTTGATTGTTCTTTAGGGCAAGATAATGAATATTCGTATTATATATATGCTAAGAACACATCTAACGAATGGGAAGAAGTTGTTAATGGGACACTATATGAGTCTGGTGGGGATAGGCAAACTTTTGATACTACAGAAAACAAACAATATATGGTTAAAATTATTCAATCAAACTATAATGAAATTGACAATTCCGAAACAATAACTTTAAAAGAACACGCAGAACACACAGATCCAGATTTCTATGGTTTTTGTGAGATTTGCGGAGAATATGTTGGAACAACCATAAACTTTGGTGAAGAACAAACATTATCTTTAGGGGTAGGACAAAAGGCATATTATCGTTTTGCTTACCTAAGCGATTATAAATTAAAGAGAGAGTATAAAACACCTCTTCAAGCTGGAGATTTTGCATTTTATTATCTTGATAACAATGGGGTTTTCCAATCAGCTACATTTGATGGTACATATCAAGATCACATAGCATCATTTGACGGATATTATTATGTTGTAATCACCGCAACTTCAGCATTTAATGATGGTAAATTTAGAATTTTGGATGAAGTGAATGAGTCAACAGGAAAAGGCGTGGTTCCTGGCAGTGCGTATTTTGTTGGTGATACTTACTCATCACAATCAAAAGAATATGATGCAACCAATCATGTTGAAAATATGAATAGCGATGAGAAAGTGTATTTAAGATTTGAGATTGAGCAAGGTGCTACATATAGTTTTAGTGTTAATGATAATTTCTATGGGGGCGGAAGCGTTGCAACTGTTAGAGTATTTTATTATGATGCAAATGGAACAGCACAAGAAGTAAACTCAACAAATTGGAGTAGTATAACTGTTTCTGATGATACTTATTTATATGTTAGAGTATACGCTAATCAAGATGATGTTAGTGGTGGCTTTAAGATTATAAAAGTTGAAGAATAATTAAAAATCACTATTTTAAACACAAAAATCACAAAAAATGCAGAAATTTTCTGCATTTTTTTATTTTTGCACTTTGTTTTATTATTCTTTATAGTTGACAAATCGCAAAATCTATGTTAAACTTTTTATAATCATAGTAAAGATAAAGACAAGTAGCGTATTTGTGCAATTCACAGAGAGGGTGCGCAGCTGAGATTCACCCAAGGAGCAAATAATGTGAAACCACTTTGTTTCTATGCGATAATCACTATTGTTAAAGTGAAATTAAGTGGCTATTAAAAAATAGCAAATAAGGTGGAACCGCGGGTAAAAATATATTCTCGTCCTTATGTTTTGTTTTTAGCAAAGCAAAAGGACTTTTTTGTTTTTATATGAAAAAGTTCAAAAAAATTAAAAGGAGAAAAATTATGGAAAAAGAAAAATTAGAAATGTTCAGACACAGTATGGCACACATTTTGGCAAAAGCATTAAAAGAAATTTATGGAGATAAACTCAAGCTCACAATAGGGCCAGCAATAGACACTGGATTTTATTATGATGTTGACTGCGAAGTGCCAATAACTCCTAACGATTTTGAAAAAATTGAAAACAAAATGAAAGAGACTTTAAAAAGGCAAGAAGATTTCAGGCGTGTGGAGGTCAGCAAAAAAGAAGCATTAAAAATATTTAAAGACAACGAATATAAATGCGAAATTTTAAACGGCTTAAAAGATGATGAGGTTGTAACAATTTATTACACTGGTGACGACTTTTTTGATTTGTGCCGTGGACCTCATGTTGAAAACACAAAATTTTTGTTAAACTTTTCTTTTGAAATAGACAAAGTTGCAGGGGCTTATTGGAGAGGAAACGAAAAGAACAAAATGCTTCAACGAATTTATTGTTTTGGTTTTGAAAATAAACAAGATTTAAAAGAGCACAAAAAGTTTTTGCAAGAGGCACAAGAGCGTGACCACAGAAAGCTTGGAAAAGAGCTTGGAATTTTTATGTTTTCTGACCTTGTTGGAAAAGGGCTTCCAATGTGGCTTCCAAACGGATTTATTTTAAGAAGAACTTTATGCGATTATATTGTGGACAAAGAGCTTTCATATGGCTATAAACATGTGTTAACTCCTTGCATTGGAACAAGCAACCTATACAAAACTTCAGGGCACTGGGCACACTATAAAGATGATATGTTCCCACCAATGAAAATGGACAACGAAGAATTTGTTTTGCGTCCTATGAACTGCCCTCATCACATGATGATGTTTAAAAATGATTTGCATTCTTATAAGGATTTGCCTTTAAGAATTGCTGAAATTGGAAATGTGTTTAGGTTTGAAGATAGCGGAACACTCTTAGGTATAGAGAGAGTTAGAAACTTCTATCAAAACGACTCACACATTTTCTGCCGTCCAGACCAAATAAAAGAAGTGGTTGGCGAAGTTTTAAAACTAATTTTGGATGTTTACAAAGATTTTGGATTTGAAAAATATTATTTAAGATTATCATTAAGAGAAAAAGGCTCAGATAAATATTTTGATAATGATGAACTTTGGGATAAAAGTGAAAATGAATTAAGGGAGCTTTTAAAAGAAAGTGGTGCGGAATTTTGTGAAGCAAAAGGCGAAGCAGCCTTTTATGGTCCAAAAATTGATGTTCAAGTTTATAGCGCTTTGGGTCATGAAATCACGCTTTCAACTTGCCAATTAGATTATCAACTTCCAGAAAAGTTTGGTCTAGAATATGTTGGTGAAGACAATGAAAAACACACTCCTGTTGTTATCCACAGAGCGGTGTTTGGTTCAATTGATAGGTTCATCGCATTTTTAATAGAAGAATATAAAGGTCTTCTTCCAATGTGGCTTAGTCCAAAACAAGTTTATGTTTTGCCTATTATTGATAAATGCAATGATTATGCCAAAATGGTGCTTCAAAAATTAAAAGATAACGGAATTAGAGCAGACATTGATTTAAGAAATGAAACAATCGGAAAGAAAATAAGAGAAGCAACTGCTCAAAAAGTTCCATATTGCTTGATTATTGGAGAAAAAGAAATGAACGAACAAACTGTTGCAATCAGAAAGCGCAAAGTTGGCGATATGGGAGCAGTTAAACTTGATGAATTTATAAAAATTGCTAAAAACGAAATAGAAAATAAAATAAGAGATTAAACAAAAATTTAAAAGGGTGTTTTTATAACACTCTTTTTATTTAAATTAAAAATAGAAAAAACATTGAAATTTGTTGATGTTATTCTTTTTTGAAGTGTCTTGACATTTCATAAATATGTGATATACTAAGTTTATAGTATATTTGGAGAAAATTATATGTTAACAAATAAGAGAGAAGAATTAAAAAAGATAGTTCAAGAAGCAGAAGAACAAGTAAAAGAAATTGAAAAAGAAGAAAAATTATCACAAGAAGAAAAAGCAAGATTCATTGATTTTTTGGTTTTAAAACAATTAAAAATTGAAGAAAAACAACAAAACGCAGAAGAGCCATTAGAATTAAGCGAATATGAAGAATTAATTCTGTTTAATGAAGTTTTATACAAAGAAGATTTGTTGAAGGTAAGGGAAGAAGAACAAAAAAAGAATTTAAGATTGTCTAAAAAAAGAGCGGATTGCGTGGGGTACTTTTTATATATAGATGGCGTGTTTCCTTTGCAGCTTGATGCTTATAAACAAAAAGATATAAAAAGTCTTCCAAGTTTTACGTTAATGCATAAAGATAGTTTTGCTGTTCCAGGTAGGATTGATTTATATCATGATTCGAAAAATATCTTACAAATTTTGCATCAAGATGTTGAATGTCTTAAAAAATTTAACTTACTTGAATCAAAAGAACTTTATATAAGTGATAAATTTTCTAAAAATCCAAAAGAAGAAGTTGTGTTTGATGTTAGGCATTTGAATGGATATGTTTATGCTTTTGCATATTTCAATTCGTGCATAAAAACATACTATAATGAAAATGATAGATGTCATTCAGCTATTTTTGGAGCATATTTTAATGAAAAAAACTTTGAAAAAATTAATTTAGAATATTTTTTTGATGAGTTAAAATATGAAATACAAGATGTATATTTAGGTAAACAAACAATTGCTGATTTAACCATAAAATACCCTGTTTACCTTAGGGCGGATAATGAGTCATTTAGGAATGGAGAAGCATATTCAAAGCAAATTTTCCACAGTTATAATAAAGCTGGTTTTGGTTGGATGTTTAAAAAATATGATTCAATGATTATATATAAAAAGATACCAGAGTTTTATAAGATATATGAAAAACCAGGATATCGTTTGTGGGCAATAACGCCAAAGGGATGCACAAGAGGTTTATTGACAAAAGATGGAAAAATGTTTAATCCAGAAGCCGAAGAAACAAACAATAATAAAGCAAAAAACTACAATGACGAAATAAATGATGAAGTACATAATAACGAATCAAACAGTTTTATTTAAATTAAAAATAGAAAAATAACATCGACAAATTGCGATGTTATTTTTTATATTTTTTTGGCAAAGTTTTTAATTTGTTTGTAATTTATTTGACAAGGTTTAAAACAAATGCTAGAATAAAATTATCAAAGGGGGATAAAAAATATGGAAAAAATTAAAACAAAAAATTTAATTTTGGCAAGCTTTATTACACTCGCAATGATATTTGTTGCAATGTTTGGCTTTGCCGCTTGTGGACCAAAAGGAGAAGATGAGCAACAACTAACCAACGCTGATGTTGCTGGTGTTTGGTATAGCACACAAGTTGTTGTGGCTGGAAAAACAGGGGAAGACGCTTCTTCAAATGGGACATACACTTATACTAGATATCAAGAACTTAAAGCAATTGATGATGGAGATGAAAGAGATTTAACACTGGAAGAACAGCTTGAATATCATATGTTTGGGTATGCAATTTTACAAAACTATAAACTTGAATTAGGTGAAGGCACTGCAAAAGGCAAAGTATATAACAAAGGTGTTGCTGAGGATGAAAACAATTATGCAGAAGTTGCAACATGGGAAATTGTAAACAACAAAGTAGAACTCACAGTAGATGATGAAGATATTACTTCTATAACATGGGCAAGAAGTAATGATTTGGCTATAGTTACTATATCATTTGCTGATGAATCAACATGCACTTACACTTTAGCAAAAGTTGCTGCTGAATAATAAACAATAAATGAAATGGCTTAGAAAAATTCTAAGCTATTTTTTATTTTGCTAGCTTAAGTTTTTTTGTTTAATATTTTTAATTTTTGAAAATAATTAACATAATTATTCTAAATTCAACCATTTTATTTGTTTTTTTTAATCTTTTTTGTTAAAATGTTTATAATAAAAAATAAGAGGGAAAGATGAAAGAAAGAAAAATTGGAATGATGCTTTTGCTTTGGTTTGTAACTTTTGGGATTTATTATATTGTTTGGCACTATAAATTTCAAAAAGAACTAAGAGAAGAAAGTGGACAAGGCATTATGGCGATAGGGCATTTGATGATTTTCCTTGTGCCAGTTGTGAATATCATTTATTATATTTATTGGCTTTGCGTTGTTGATAAAAGGCTTGTTTATATTGGGGCAAAAAAAGGCAATAGGTGGTGGTTATATCTTTTGCTAAGCCCAATTCCATATGGTAGCACTTTTGTGCCAATACTCATTCAAAACAAGGCAAACCATTTGGGAACAATTGATGTGGGAGATAGCCAAAAAGATAAATCAGACACTGAACTTAGAGTGGATAAATATGCAAAATATTTTAATCAATAAAAATTCTAAATTTCTAAAAATAGTTTAATAAAAAAAAGCACAAAAAGTGCTTTTTTTTGTTTTATATTGCATCTTTTAATTTTTTATAGCAAAATCAAATTTTATTCACCAAAAGGCTTTTTAGTGTTATGGCTATTTTTTTTGCTTGGTTTCCAGCGTTGTTGCACTAACACTCCAACCATTTGTTCTTCAACTTTTAAATATGCCTCTTTATCGAATCCTATGTCATCATTGGAAAATGAATCAACAACAATGTCACCAAAATTGTCTGACAATCTATAGCGCTGTTTCATATCTATTCTATCTGCAAGGTTACTAAGATATTCCCTAGCTCTATATTGAATATCATAGTCTGTTTTATTGATTGCTTTTAACATATCACTAAGAAAACTTCCATATCCTTCTGGTTGGTTGTGCACCATATCACACGCATCCCCCAAGGCGCAGATTGATTCTTGGACATTTGCTTCTGGTATATTAGTTGCATTTTTCTTATCAAACCCATAATAATCATCCAAAAATGCCTTTCGTGACCTATATGATGACATACCTTTAACGCATTCTAATTGATTTTGATTCATAAAAATTCCTCCCGCTTTCTTCAATATTTTGTTTATATCAAAAATATTAACATTTAATATTTGATAACTACATTATATCACAAATATAAAAACTGATTTCATATTTGCGACTATATTATATCACAAATATAAAAACTGTCAACAAAAAACAAAGGTTAAGTTAATTTTATTTTTTAAATTAATTTTAGCAAAATTTTTATAACAAACATATGTTTTTCTTGACCATTTTAAATAAAATTGTTATAATTGTTATAACAAAAGGAGGTGGCTTTTGTGAGTGATTATTTAATTGATAAAAATATTAAAAAAATTAATGGAAAAGAATATTTTTCCATTGTGTGCAAAGCCCCTCAAACAAAAAAAGTTTTTGGTGAAGTTTTAAAAGCAAAAGAGGGTGAAGTGTGTTGCTATCTCGACAAAATTTTGGCAAAGAACATAGACATAGAAAATGCATCATTTTTTCCAGACAAACAAAACAATATTCCCATATTTTCTGGGAGCGGTGACAATTACATAAATTTAAAAGATTGTGTTTTTGCGGGTGATAATAATATAACCTTAGAAGACGGGTGCGGGCTTAATGTTGAAAATGCAGTGATTTGTGGAAAAGTGGATATCTTTAGCGAAATTGGTGATGCCATAAACATAAAAAATTCAGCAATTGTTGGAAACAACATAAGTTTAAAAAACTCAGCAACCCAAAATTATGATATTTTGGGTGAAGACATAACATTAAAAAATGCTGATTTTCGTGGCATTATTGCTCCCGCAAAAATTCAAGGCAATTCAATAGATTTTTTGTGTGACGGTGGAGAGTTTTTAAATGTTAATGCAATAGGCGATAACATAAGCGTTAGGGGCAACACAAGCTTAGAAAATGTTTGCCTAAGGCAAGGAGCGTATGTGAACAAAAGCTATGTTTTAGGCTTAGGGATTCAAGCAATAACTCTTTCAAACGGAAGTTCAGTTTCAAATTCAACGCTGGTTGGTGACGGCATCTTTGAAAACTGTTCATTAAAAAACTGTAATATAACTTTTGGTGACGGAAAGGGCAAACAAAAAAGCTTGTATGTGGGCTCTGTGTTTTATAACAATGCTGGTGAAATGCCAGACAACACAAAAGATAGTATGATAGAAAATTGTGAAAATGTTATGGCTAAAAGCGTTGAAAATTGCGAGCTTTTTGGCTTAAACGGCAAAACTTTTGGAAAAATTCAAGGCGAATTTATCTCAAGCGCAAAAAGAGGAGCTAGAGATAAGACAAAAGTTGGCAATAAAAAAACTTTAGAAAATAATTTTTAGAAAAGGAGATTAAGATTATGCCATCAGGAAGAGGAATTAGTGGTGGAAGCTTTGGAGGGCACGGCGGAGGTGGTCACTTTGGCGGAGGCGGCTTTAGTGGTGGACACGACCACGGACATAGTTATGGCCCACGTTATAGGCGCCGAGGAATGGTGCACGGACAAAGCGTTGTTATTATTGGTGGCTTTGGTGGAAGAAGTTATTATGTTCCAAATAGAATTGGAAGTGGAATATATATTTTAAGAACTATTGCCTCATTTTTGTTTGTTGGAGCAGTTATTTTGCTGGTTATGGGTTATTTAATTGCGTTAACAAATACTCAAAGAATACAAAGAATAGAGAGTGATTATCAAGAATATCAGCTTATGGTTAAGAGGGCACAAAGTGATCCTAATTATAAAACCACTGCAAATGTGTTATCAATTAAAAAAAGTGACAGTTCAAATAAATATTGTTTAATATATAAATTTAAAACGTCTGAAGGCAACAGTTATGTTGAAGGTTACACGTTTTACACTTATACATATGATGAAGCATATGAAGCAGAATATATACAAAAAGTGATAGAGATTGCTATAGATGATTTAAACACAGAAATAGACCGAGAAACCAATTCAATTGATATGCGTTATGGACAAACAAAATTAGAAGATGATGGAGAATATGCTGCACTAACCAGCCAAGGCACAAAAAACACTGAAGTAGGCCTTAAGGTTAGTGGATATTTAGCTTTGGCTTTTAGTGTTGCTTTGGGTGTTGCGAGCATTGTGCTTTATATCAAAAAGAGAAAGCTTTATGAAGAGGAAGAGGCCAAAAAAGAAGAGCAAAAAGAAGAAGCTGTGCCTGTTGAACAAACAACAGAAAAACCAAAATCAAAGTTCTGTGTTTACTGTGGCTCAAAAATTTCTGAACAAGACAAAAAATGTTCATCTTGTGGAGCTTCAATTCAAAGAGATTAACAAAGTTAATTTAAAAAAACAAAAAGTATGTGTGATGCACATACTTTTTTTAGTTGTTTAACTTTTAATCTTTTAACTGCACAACTTCAATGCCCGCCTCTTTTAAGATGCCTAGTGAAAACTCGTCTGGATAGTTTTGTTTATAAACAATTCTTTTTATTCCAGTGTTTATTATTATTCTAGAACAAACCGAGCAAGGGGAGTGGGTGATATAAATTGTTCCATCCTTAACCGAATGTCCAAGTTTTGCTGCTTGAGCTATGGCATTTTGTTCAGCGTGAACAGAATAACACATTTCTTGGCAAGTGCCACTTTTAATGCCAAGCTTATCTCTTAGGCATTCACCACGCTCTTTGCAGTTTTTAACTCCAGCAGGAGCTCCGTTATATCCAGTTGAAATAATGCGATTATCTCTAACAATAACAGCACCAACCTGCCTATTTTCTCTTATGCAAGTTGACCAAGTTGCAACAAGCTCGGCAACGCTCATATAGCGTTTGTCCCATTTTCTTAAATCTACTTTATTTTCCATTATTCACCTTTATCTATGTTGTTTTGATTGTTTTCTGGCGTGTTTTGTGTTGTGTTTTGCTGTTCTGGTTGTGCCACATTTGGATTTTGCGGAGGCATATTCGCTGGCCTTGGAGGCATATTTGCTGGGCGTGGTGGGAACGGAGGCAAAGGCTTTCCGTCTGGTCCTAATTTTGGTGGCATATTTGCTGGGCGTGGTGGGAATGGTGGCAAAGGCTTTCCGTCTGGCCCCAATCTTGGAGGCATATTTGCTGGCCTTGGAGGGAACGGTGGCATAGGTTTTCCGTCTGGACCTAACCTTGGTGGCATTGCTGGCCTTGGTGGAACTGAGCCGTTTCCAACAACTTGCAAGTTTGGATTTTGTGGAGACATTTGTTGTGGAGTTTGAACTCCTCTGCCGTCTGATAAAACTGTTTGTGTTGCATTTACTTGAGGCTCAGTTTGTTGAGGCCCACCAGCATTTTGAGGTTTAAGTTCATTTTGTGTTTGAGGCGGAATTTGAGCTCCTTGCTGAGGCATTTGATTTAAACCAGCATTCATATTTAGAGGAGTTGTTTGAGCATTAACATTTTGTGCGTTAAGCTCATTTGCGCCTTGAGTTTGATTTATTTTGTCTTGTTTTTGCTCAGCTTTAATTTTGCTATCTCTTTCATAACCTGTTCCAAACTCATTTGGGCTACGCTTTGATGAACATAACATCCAAATTCCAGCTGTTATCAAAAATATAGCAATCACAGCGCAGTAATAATATCTTGAGTTTGCGCTGATGCCATCAAATTTTAGTAAGTCAGAAAAGATGTCAAGGGCACTAATAATTAAAAGAGCAATTGAGCAAAAAATATGAAAGCTGTTTGCGTGATAAGGAACATACACTTCATCTTTTCTGAACCTAAATATGATTCCCAAAACAACAAAAACAAGAGAAATTCCAAGCAAAACATATGCAACATATTTTAATGCACCAACAATGGTGTTAGACAAGTTTGCTGGACTAAGAGAATAACTTAAAAGATATGCAAAAGTTGAGCAAGCCATAGAAATTTTTAAAAACATCGAGCTTTTGCTAATTCCCATAAAAAAGGAAGCCACAACACACAAAAACAAAACAACAGGAATCCCAATTTGCATATAAGAACCAACGCTTAAAAAGAAGTCTGGGGTAATTTGTGGCAAGATTGTGCTCCAATCCCATAAAATAAAGCCCAAAACTTTGTCGGTGAACTTTGGCAAAAACAGCAATAGCAAAATAGTTCCTGCAAAAATTGCAAAAATTCCACCCACTATATAACTACTTTTTCGTTTTGATTTTGGTATCTCTGGGTAAATCATTTTTTCCTCCATTTTTTTGAATACTCTCTTCATTGTATCAAATTTATATATTTTACGCAAACAATTTTTAATTGTTTAAAAAATTATTCTACACAAACATAGAAACTTCAGTTGTCTTTGATTTTTGTTCTTTGATTTTTGCACCTATATGCTTTTCTCTTTCTCTTTCAATAAATTCTTTTGCTCCATTATCAGTTTTTGTTGCACACAACTTTTTTTGAGTTGGTGGAAGGGCTTCAAAAGGTTGTTCAGCATATTCTTTTATGGTGTTTTTAATTAAATTTTGAATTTTGTTATTTTTAATTGTTTCCACCCATTTGCCAACATCTTTGGGATTGTTGTTTGAAACAAGTTGTGAAAAAACAAGAATAGAAAGTTGGTCTTTCAAAACGCCTGTTCCGATTGTTGGTTTGTTTTTTACAATTTGAATTGTGGCATTTAAAACTTCGTGAACAAAAGTTTGGTGACTGCCTCTTTGCCTTTGTGGAGTGAATCCAGAATTTGAAATCAAGTTTACAAAATCTTTTGTTGAAACAATATAATCTCCTTTCATAATATCCCCTTTAAACTATTTTTGTTTTTTTAAAAAGTTTAAGATGTCATCAAAAACTTCTTGTTTGTTTGTTTCGTTTAAAATTTCGTGTCTCATTTCATCATAAAGCTTAAAGTTTATGTTTTTTACTCCAATTTTTTCATATAAGTTTTTAAGTTTTTTAGCAAGTTTTCCAAAGCCCCCAACAGCATCTTTTGCTCCAGACAAAATAAGCATAGGTTTATCACAATTAATTTGTGCTAAATTTTCATATTTATATATCTTTTTTAAATTTTTAAAAAATGAGCAATAAAAGTTTGCACTGCAAACAAAACCGCAATAATCATCTTTTTGATATTCTTCAAAAATTTTTTCATCAGAAGTTAACCAGTTTTTGTTTTCAAAGTGTTTTTCATAAGAGCCAAAACTTAATTTTGCAATCATTTTTGCTGGGTGATTTTTTCCACAAAAAAGTTTGGTCATCCTTGCCACCATAAGCCCTAAACTTACGCTTAATTGATTTTTCATATTTGCTGAGCCTGAAAAAATAACCGCATCATAGTTTTGATAAATTTCAATATATCGTTGAAGCAAAAAGCTTCCAAAGCTGTGCCCCAAAACATAAAGTGGCAAATTATATTTTTCATGCAAATAGTTTGAAAAAAACATAATATCACAAACTGAGTGTTCAAACAAATCATCTTTATATTTTCCTAAGTTTTCAATCCCGTTTGCGGTTTTTCCGTGAGCTCTTAAATCAAAACAAAAAACAATGTATGAATTTTTGTTTAAAAATTCCGCAAATTCTGAATATCTTTTTGCGTGTTCTGCCATTCCGTGAACAATTAAGATAACCCCTTTTGGGTTTTTAACTTTGTCATATGTGTAAGTAAAAATTTTTGTTTTATCAAAACTTTTTATAAATTCTTCTTTAACCATTTTTTATCTCCTTTCAAAAAGCTTTTTTAATGATTTTTTTATATTCATCATAAAGATTTTCTGCGTCACTTAAAGCCATTTTTGGCTTAAAAGTTTTTGATTTTTGATAAACTTTTTTAATTTCTTCCAAACTGTTAAACGCTTTTGTTGCAAGCCCACACATAAAAACTGCTCCAAGCGAGGTGCTTTCAGATTCTTTGCTAATATCTATATTTTTTTGAATTAAATTGCTTTCAAATTGCATTGCATAATTGCTTCGGCTAACTCCACCATCAACTTTTATGGTGTTAAAACTTAAGTTGGTGTCTTTATAAATAACATTTAAAACATCACACACTCTAAAGGCAATTCCTTCCAAAACAGCTCGTGCAATTTGATTTTTTGAAACCCCAGGGGTTATTCCACACAAAATAGCTTTGGCGTTTGGATTCCAATAGGGCGCCCCAAGCCCAGTGAAAGCTGGAATAAAGAAAACTCCTTTTGTTATCTCGCCAGTTTCTGCCATATTGTCACAGTCAGACGGGCTTTTAATGATTCCAACATTTTTAAGCCAATTTATTGCGCTCCCACAGTTAAAAACGCTTCCTTCAATGGCATAAAAAGTTTTTTGATTTTCAAGCTTCCACGCAACTGTTGTTATAAGTTTGTTTTTGCTATACAAAATTTTGTTTCCAATGTTTTGCAAAACAAAACTTCCCGTTCCATAAGTTGCCTTAATATCTCCACATTCAAAACAAGTTTGCCCAAACAAAGATGATTGTTGGTCACCAATAATTCCAGCAATGGGAATATCTGTTCCTTTAAAATTATAATAGCCAACAATTTTGTCATTTTCAACAATTTGAGGCAAAACAGATTTTGGAATGCCAAAAAGAGATAAAAGCTCATCATCCCAAAGCCCAGTTTTAAGGTTCATAAGCATTGTTCTGCTGGCATTTGTTATGTCGGTTACAAAACTTTTGCCACCAGTTAACCTAAAAGTTAAAAAGCTGTCAATTGTTCCAAAACACAAATTGTTTGATTTTAAAAGGGCAGGGGCTTTTTTGTTGTGAGTTAAAATCCAGTTTATTTTTGTTGCCGAAAAATATGAGTCTGGCAACAGTCCAGTTGTTTTGTGAATTTTTTCCGCCACACTTCCAGTTAAGTTTTTGCTGACATAATCTGCCGTTCTTCTGCATTGCCAAACAATGGCTTTTTGAAGTGGTTTTTGCGTTTTTTTGTTCCAACAAACTGTTGTTTCTCGTTGGTTTGTGATTCCAATTCCAAAAACAAGGCTTTCGTCAATTTCACTCAAAATGTCATCAAGGCACATTTTTGTTTTTTGAAAAATTTCTTCAGCGTCATGTTCCACCCAACCAGGCTGAGGATAATATTGTGTGATAGTTTCCCTTCTTGAAAGCGTGAATTTGTTTTTTAAAACGTCATACAAACTCACTCTAACGCTTGAAGTTCCTTCATCAATTGCAACAATAAATTTTTTGTTCATTTTTTGCCCCTCCCATTTTGAGTTATTATAGCAAATTTTAGTGATTTATAGCAAATAAATAGCAAAAGTTTTCATTTTATTTGCCTTTTCAAACAAAACATAGTAAAATATTAAAAATGCAATTTTTAAGGAGAGTTATGAAAGAGTTTGATTTGGTTGTTATTGGTGGAGGAATTGTTGGATGCAACACTTTTAGTGAAGCTGTTTTAAATGGCATAAACACTTGCCTTTTGGAATCTAGCAACGATGTTAGCGCTTATGCCACAAAGGCAAACAGTGGAATTGTTCACTCGGGCTATGACCCAATTCCAGGTTCACTTATGGCAAAATATAATGTTTTGGGGAACAAAATGTATAAGTCTATGTGTGAGAGGCTTGGGGTGGAATATCTTGAGTGCGGAACGCTAACAGTTTCAAAGGCTGACGGAAAAGAAGCTTTAATGGAGCTTAAAAAGAGGGGAGAAGAAAATGGCGTTTTGGGTTTAAGAATAATTGAAGAAGCTGAGTTAAAACAAATGGAGCCCAATTTAAGTGATGACATAAAGTTTGCACTTTTTGCTCCAACTGGTGGGGTCGTTTCGCCTTATTCTGTTTGCATAGCTTTAGCAGAAGAAGGAATCATAAATGGTGGAGAAATTCAAACAAAGTTTGAGGTTAAACAAATAACAAAAGATGAAACGGGCTATATATTAAGTGATGGCATAAAAAGTGTTCACGCAAAATATGTTATAAACTGCGCTGGGCCAAACGCAAATGAGATAAACAAGCTTTTAAACACAAAAACTTATCCAATGCGTTTTGTTAAAGGTGAATATATTTTGCTTGATAAATCCACAAAAGGGTATATAAATCACCCAATTTTTCCGCTTCCAACAAAAGTTGGAAAAGGGATTTTGGCAAACATAACTGTTCACGGCAACATAATGTTTGGGCCAACTGCTGTTGACTGCCAAAAAGATGACAGAAGCGTTGACTTAAATGGCGTTGAAAAAATAAAAGAACAAATTTTGCAAACAGTTAAAGAGCCAAACTTTAAAAAGACCATAAAGCTTTTTGCGGGAATTAGAGTTAAAACAGGCTCTGATTTTGTTGTTGAAAGAGATGAAACCAACAAAAATTATTATTATGCCGTGGGAATATGCTCTCCAGGGCTTACGGCAGCTCCAGCAATTGCCAAAGACTTTTTAGAAATGCTAAAAAAAGATGGCATAAAAACAAAGCCTATAAATTACAAAAAAAGAAAGCCATATATCGACACCCAAAATATGTCTTCTGATGAACTTGACAATTTAATAAAACAAAATCCTCTTTACGGAAAAATTGTTTGCAGGTGTGAACACATCAGTGAGGCAGAGATTATTGATGCCCTAAACTCTCCACTTCATCCAGTTTCAATTGATGCCCTAAAGCGTAGGGTTAGGCCAACAATGGGAAGGTGCCAAGGGAGTTTTTGCATTCCAAAGCTCATAAGAATTATGGCAAATGAAAGAAGACTTAAAAAAGAACAAATAGCCCTAAATGAAAAAGGCAGTGAACTTATTGTGGGGGATATAAAAAATGGTGGAAAATAAAGCTTATGATGTTGTTGTTATTGGTGGAGGTCCAGCAGGAATGTCAGCAGCTTTTAGCGCCCACCAAAATGGAGCAAGCGTTTTGATTGTTGAGAGAGAATATCGCTTGGGTGGAATTTTAAACCAATGCATTCACAATGGCTTTGGGCTTCACTATTTGGGTGAAGAGTTAACAGGGCCAGAATACGCAAATGTTTGGGTTGAAAAATTAAAAGAAACCAATGTTGACATTCTTTTGAAAAGCGCTGTTATAAAAATAGAAAAATTAGGCACAAAAAAAATGCAAATTTTTGTGGAAAATGAAAGCGGAATTTCCAAAATTTTGTGCAAAGCAGTTGTGCTTTCAATGGGGTGCCGAGAAAGGCCAGGCCCAGCAATAAATCTTTGTGGGGATAGGCCGGCGGGAATATTCTCGGCAGGAGAGGCTCAAAAAATTGTTAATGTTCACGGGAAAATGGTGGGCAAAAAAGTTGTTATTTTGGGCTCAGGCGATATTGGCCTTATTATGGCACGAAGGATGACGCTAGAGGGCGCAAAAGTTTTGGGGGTTTATGAAATTCAAAAAACTTGTGGAGGCTTGGCCCGAAATGTTAGCCAGTGTTTAAATGATTTTAACATTCCACTTTATCTTTCAACAAGCATTGTTAAAACAGTTGGAAACAAAAGGTTAACAGGAGTTGTGGTGGCTCCAGTTAAAGAAGATTTTTCTTTTGACCTAACAAAACAAAAGCTAATTAAGTGTGACACGCTTTTGTTGTCGGTTGGGTTAATTCCAGAATGTGAACTTATTGATGATTTTAATTTAGAGCAATTAAGGGCAACAGGCAGTGTTGCTGTGAATGAATATAAGCAAACAAGTGTTCCAGAAATTTTTGTGTGCGGAAATGTTTTGCATGTTAATGACCTTGTTGATAACGTAACTTATGAGGGGCTTGATGCGGGCAAGTTTTCCGCAAAATTCTCTAAATCAAAGCTAGACACAAAACAAAAAATAAAGCTACAGTTTGATGAGCATTTTAGATACACTATTCCAACTTATGTCTATAAAAATAATGATGATGTAACCATTTCTTTTAGAAGCACGAAAGATTTTAGAAAAGTTAAAATAAATGCCTATAGTGGCGGAGAAGTTGTTGCCACATTTTTTAAACCAGTTGTGCGTGCGGGAATACTTGAAAAAATTGTTTTAAACAAATCAAAGCTAAAAGATGATTTAATTTTAAAAATGGAGGTTTAAGGGTGAAAAAGTTAGAACTCACTTGCATTCGATGCCCGATTGGGTGCCACCTTGTTGTTACAAAAAATGATAAAGGTGAGGTTAGTGTTGTGGGCAACAGTTGCCCAAGGGGAGAAGAATATGGAAGGCAAGAAATCACTGAGCCTCGCAGAACCATAACAACCATAAAAAGTTTTAAAGATGGAACAATCAGCCTAAAAACAGATATTCCCGTTAAAAAAGAGCAATATTTTGAAGTGCTGGACGCAATAGAAAGCCAAAAAACAAAAAATAATTATAAAATTGGCGATATTTTTATTAAAAATGTGTTGGGAACGCATTCAAACATTGTTGTTACAGGCATTCACCACGAAGAATAATTTGTGAGGGAAATATATGGAAGAAGATAGAATGCTGAAAGAAGCTCTTAGTGTGGCAAAAATTCACCCAGCGCTTGATGATGCTGTTTTTCATGATATGCCTGATTTTAGCAAAACAGGAGACAAAAAGTTTGCTGATATGCTTTATGTTTATTTTAAACTTTGCTCAATACTCGATTATGATTCAAGGTTTTGGGTTTCAGGTGAATCAAGCGGACCTTTTGCAAAAGAGCATAACAAAATATCAAAGCTTTCAAAAATTACCCCAGAAAATAATTTAATAGTTTGTTATGAATTTAATGTTATTTTTCATAAAATGCTAGAAAAAATTGGCATAAAGTCTGAAATTGATAATCAAACAAACAAAAACATTTTGCTCACAAATTATGGGGAAAAGCATATAGACATAAAAATTCCAACCGAACAATTTGAGGGTGAGTTTTCTAAAGGTTTTATTCCTCTTTATGGTTATGTTGATGTTAACAGCATAAAAATTTCTGATGAAAAAATTTTGGATAATCTTGGTTTAAAAGAAGAACATAAAAAATTTGCAAACAAAATACTTCAAATTGTTAAAGAGCAAGCAAGAATTGAAGAAAAAAAGCAAAAGAAAAATCAAGAAACAGAACAAAAAATAGAACAGTTAGAAAAGTTATACAAACAGTTAGGCGAAAACAAAGATATAGCTTTAACTGACCAAGAAAAGTTAAAAATTTTGTTTGAACAAGTTTCAAGAGTTGATTTAAACACTTTTGCTTCAGTTGAATATATGAGAAAACTTTATAAGGCGATTGATTCAACTTTAACTGAAACAAAAACAAAATATGTTTCTCTTCGAGAAAGAATAGGGAATGAAGAAGATTGTTATGATATGATTGGAATGTTTTTTCTGGAAACAGAAAAAGGCACAAGTTACATAAAATTAACTCCTCCAAACAAATTAGAATCTATTTCACACGATGATTTAGAAAAAGATTTTATGAGTGGAAAAATTGACTACATACATCTTAAACATGTTTTTAGACCAGAATTTATTATTCCCAAAATAGAGTCACCATTTTTAGATGAAAAATATAAAAAAGATTATGTGGAATATCAAAATTTTGTAAAAAAAGCAAGTTTATATGAAAATGAAGATAAAAAAGAATTGCTAGAAGGGATTAAAGAAACATATTTTCCTAACAAAGATTTTAATGACTATTTTGATTATTTAATAGAAAAAGGTGTTACTTTTAACAAAAGTGAAGATGCTCAAAAAGAAGAAAACACCACATCAAAAACAAAACCACAATCTTTATAAAAAAAGTAGAAAAAGAGGTAAAAATGACTGAAAAAATGCTAAAAGATATTTGCATAAAAAAAATGCAACAAAAAACAGATAAAAACACTTTAAAAAGATTGGAAATAATTTTAAAATTATTAGACAAAGAAGATTGTTTTTTATCTATTTCAATAGACACCGCTTTTTCTATTTTGGCAGATTTAGGATTTAAAAAAGATGATGCAATAGAGGTTTATAAAAAACTTACTGCTTTTCAGAACAAATAAAAAAATATATTAAAAAAGGAGCAAAAAATGTCATTTATATTGGCGCAAGTTATGTATGCTTTTGGAGTTCTTTGTTATATTAGCGCTCAATTTCAAAAGAAAAAGATTTGGTTCACTTTGGCTTGTGGAATAACCAATGTTTTTTTTGCTCTAAATTATGTTTTTTTGGATAGGATTGGAACATCAATTTTCCTATTGCACGAAATTGTTGTTTTGTTCTCATTATATTTTTTTGAAAAGTATAATCTAAAAAACAAGTGGACAATTTTGTTATGCTCAAGTTTTGTTGCGTTAGACATAAATGTTTTAATCTGGACTTGGAAAGATGCTTTAACTCTTATTCCGTTTAGCTCAACTTGTGCATTTTTGGTGAGCCTTATGTTTAAAAATGTTTTGGTTTCAAAAATTACTTTATGTTATTGCATATTATGTAACTCTATTTATTTGCTTTTGTTGCACAGCTATTTTTCAGCGATATTACAACTTTCTTTAATCGCTTTTGTTATTGTGGGGATTGTTGTGAGCATAAAAGACCGCAAAACCAAAAAATGCGTTCACAGTTTTAGGGAAATCAAGAAAACAACCCTTCTTAAAAGAGAGAAAATTAAAACTATTGCTTATGATGAAAAAGAGCAAACTTTTAGCGCATAAAAACAAAAAATGTGCAAAAGTGGATAACTTTTTGTGCAAAAAACACTTATTTTTCATATAATTTTTAAAAATTTAAAAAATCTCAATCGTTTGATTGAGATTTTTTATATAATATGCTATTTTTAGGAGTTATAATCATAAGGAATCTTATTTTTCTTTTCACCCTTAAGGTTTTTTATAAATCCGTCTTCAACAATACACCACCAAGGTTCATCTGAAGGCAAGTCTTCAGCAATTTCTTCATTGGTTGCGTTTCCATTTTCCACTAATTCTAAATCTTCAATTTTAATACAAGCTTCTTTATACCATTCATTTTCTGAATCATTATCAAACAAAACAAAAAATGTGTTATCTCTAATTTCAGCAATCCATATAATTCCAACATCTCCAGCATAAATTCCTGCTTTATTATATTCTTCATTATTTCTTATTACTTTAACTTTGTCAAAATATTTCATTCTCATTTATTATCTATCCTTTAGAAATTTTTATTTAAAAATAAAAGCAAGCCAAAAAGGTTGTTTGCATTTTATAATTTAATTATATCATATGATGTTAATAGTTTTTGCAATCTTATGACAAATTTTTTAGAAATTTATTTTAAAAAGAAAAATTGTAATTTAAATTTAAGTTGAAACAAACAAAAAAGGGAACTTTTGAAGTTCTACTTATTTTATTCTCTTTAAAATCTTTTTCGCTCTTTTTATGGTGATTGGTGCAGTTTGGCTTGAAATGTTTTTGTCTATCTTTAAAACTTTTGCATTCACAAAAATTTCATTCTGACCAAAAGGAACAACCACAACATCGCCAACTTTTAAGTTTGGAATTTCACTTATATACCAAAAAGTGCCAGAATAATAATCACTCAAAATCTCAACTTTTGCAAAATCCAACTTCTTGTTATCACTTAAAACCCCACCAGCTAGCGAATGAATCATTTTTCACCTCTATGTTAAAAATTTTTAAATAAAAATTATTTAAAATTATTATAACAAAATTTTATAAAAATTTAAACAAAAAATTAAAAAATAATTGTTTTTACATAAAATTTTTTGCAAATAACAAAATTTTTTGTTAAAATAAAAGTGGGAGATAAAAAATGCTTTTTGTTTTATCGCAAATTTTGTATGTTGGGTCTGTTCTTCTATACACCACATCAATGCTTCAAAAAAAGAAGATTTTGCTAACTCTTTGTTTAATGGGAGCAGATTTTTGTTTTTCAATGCATTTTTTGTGTTTAGAAAAACATTCGGCAATGATTTTTGTGGTTAATGAAATGATACTTCTGTTTGTGTTATATTTTTTGCAGAAATATTATAATAATGACCAAACCATAACAACTATTGCTTGCGTTTTTACTATAATTATGGATATTGTTGCTTTTATTTTTACTTTCAGTGAATGGGTTGTGTTAATTTCACTTTTTCAATGCATTTCACTTCTTGTTGGGCTATGTTTTAGAAATCTTATTATTGTTAAAAGCTGTGCTGTTGTGCAAGTTGTTTTGGCTGTTATATATCTATTTATAATAGGGAGCACATTGGCTGGCATCATTGAAATTGGCCTAGCTTTAAGCACGATTTTAGGACTTTTTGTAACGATAAAAGATTATAAGACCAAAAAAATAATAAAAAACTTTAGAGAAAGCCACAAAACAATTTTAAAAAGTGATGATATAACAAAAATTGCAACCAAAAAAGAAGAACAGAAATTTAACGTGAAAAAACATAAAGTTTTATAGTGAGGGTTAAAAAATGGAAATTGAAAGAAAGTTTTTGGTAACTGATATAAATGGGTTAAATTTAAAAAGCTATAAACACAAACACATTGTGCAAGACTATGTTTATAGCGACTTGTTTACAACCATTCGAAAAAGAGAGATAACAGCTAATAATAAAACAAAATATATCTACACCATAAAAACGGACCGAAAAGGCATTAGCGTTAACGAGATTGAAAAAGAAATAACAAAAGACGAGTATGACAAAATTGCCACATCACCCAAATTTAAGCAAATTGTAAAAACAAGATATTTAATTCCTTATTTAGATAAATTGATAATTGAGCTAGACATTTTTGAGAAAGAATATGAAGGGCTTATGTTTGCTGAAATAGAATTTGAGTCTGAAAAAGAGGCTTATGAAACAGCTTTGCCAAATTGGTTTGATAAAGAGCTAACAAACAAGGTTTCAAACAGTATGATGGCAAAACATAACAAAGAATATATTATGAGGAAGTGTAAGTTATGAGTTTTGAAAAAATTAAAAATTATTTTAAACAAAAAAAGCAAGAGGAAAATAACTGGTTTGTTATGGAAATGGAATTTAAAGATGATGTGCGTTGGATTATAGATAAACACACATTAGAGTTGATGCTTGCAGAAAAAGTGGATTTATTATTTTTGAAAAACAACAATTATATGAATCGTTTGGGGTGGCATATTGGAAAAGACCAAAAGGTTTATGAAAGATATCAGTTGAATCCAACTGGAGAACTAGCATATGACTTTTTCAAAGTCAAAGCAGTGGGTAAAAACTATCTTGAAGCTCTTAAAGAAATAAACGATAACAATAATCCAAAAAATTTGCAAAAAGAAAAAACAGAAATTTATTTAAATTTTAGAAAAAACAACATAAAAAGTATTAAAAAATATGATGTCAAAGAGCTTAAAAAAGACAAAGAATTAACGCAATAAAAAAACAAACCATTTTTTAAATAGGTTTGTTTTTTATAATTTAAAGTTTTTCAGTGTTAAAAGGCATTGCATCTCAGCCTGCCTTATGCTGGAAGAATATGGCAAAACTGCCAAATCCAGCAAGTCCTCGTCTGATGCGTAATCCAAGATGCTTGAAAAAGTTATCATAGTGCTAGAAAGTTTTTGCAAGTTTTTATTGTTTGAGTTTAATAAGTTGTGGCTATAATTTTGCGCTTTTAAAAGCATATTTTTAACTTTTAGATTGGCATTTATTTTGCTGATAGAATTGGTGTCTAAATCTTCTGCCAAGGCTTTTTGTTCATCAATTAGATTTAAACAAAAGTTAAAATAAGTTAAAAATTCTTGTTTTTCATCTTTTTCAAAATCTTTTAAGTTTAGTTGAATATTAAAATCCAAAACGCAAAAAGGGAGTTCTTCAGTTGTTAAATTTTCAGCAACTTTTTGGGCATCGCTTTTTTTAAAATATGATGAAATTGTGATAAAATAAGTGGAGTCAAAAAACAAAACCCCAGCGCCACCTTTTGCCTTAAAACTTTGAGCTTCATTTAAAGCATCTTTTTGGGATGTTAGTTTTGTATCAACGCAAACAACATAATAATTTTTTGAAACATCAAAAACTTTCGAATTTGCAATTTGCGTGATTTTTAGGGCAGGAGCAATTAAAAATGCCAAAAGAGAAAAACCAAGAAAAACAGAAAACAGAGCGGAAATCAAAAGTATAAATTTTTTTCTGTCTGTTTTGATTATAGACACTTCTTTATAGTTTTTCATAAAATAATTTTATGCATAAAAAAATAAAAACTTGCAAAAATGTGTCGCACATCACTTGCCTTTTGTGTTTTTTGTGATAAAATATATATGCAGACAGAAAAAATATGAAAAAAGAGGTAAAAATTATGAAGTTAGAACCATTGTTTGATAGGATTGTAATTAAACAAATTGAGGCACAAAACAAAACGCAGAGTGGGTTTATTTTGGCAGGAAATCAAGAAAAACCACAAATTGGTGTTGTTTTGGCAGTTGGACCAGGTGGAATTATTGACGGAAAAGAAATAACAATGCAAATAAAGCCAAACGACAAAGTTTTATATCCAAAATATGCTGGCAGTGAAATTAAAATTGATGGTGAAGATTTGATTGTTTTGCGTCAAAGTGATATTTTAGCAAAAATAAAGGAGTAAGAATATGGCAAAGTTAATAAAAAGTGGCGATGAAGCCAGAAAAGCATTAGAAAATGGTGTTGATGTTTTGGCAAACACCGTTAAAGTGACACTAGGCCCAAAGGGCAGAAATGTTGTTTTAGAAAGAAAATTTCAAACACCTCTCATCACAAATGATGGGGTGACTATTGCAAAAGAAATTGAACTTAAAGACCCATTTGAAAATATGGGCGCACAAATTATAAAAGAAGTTTCAGTCAAAACAAATGATGTTGCTGGAGATGGAACAACAACAGCAGCAGTGCTAGCTCAGGCAATCATAAAAGATGGAGTTAAAAACTTTACGGCAGGAGCAAATCCAATAATTCTTAAAAAAGGCATACAAAAAGCAGTTGATTTTGTGGTTGAAGAGCTTAAAAGGCAATCAAAGCCAATAAATGACCAAAAAGCAATTGAACAAATTGCAAGCATTTCAGCTGGAGATGAAGAGGTTGGAAAGCTTATATCGCTTGCTATGCAAAAAGTTGGAAAAGATGGAGTTATCACTGTTGAAGAAGGCAAAACAATGCAAACTGTTTTGGATGTTACAAAAGGAATGATGTTTGATAGAGGTTATTGCTCAAGTTATATGAGCACAAACACCGAAAAAATGGAAGCAGTTTTGGATGACGCTTTGATTTTAATAACAGACAAAAAGATTTCAAACATTCAAGAAATTTTGCCAATTTTAGAGCAAGTTGCAAAAACTGGCAGAAAGCTTTTGATTATTGCTGATGATGTTGAGGGTGAAGCTTTGGCAACCCTTGTTATAAACAAACTCAGAGGGATTTTTGTTTGTGTTGCCGTAAAAGCTCCGGGCTATGGAGATAGAAGAAAAGCTATGCTTGAAGATATTGCAATTCTAACTGGCGGAAATGTCATAAGTGAAGAGCTTGGCAGAAATTTTGAAAGCGTAACACTAGATGACCTTGGAAAAGCTCACCAAGTTGTTGTTAACAAAGACACAACCACAATTGTTGACGGGGCGGGCGAGCCTTCAAAAGTTAAAGAAAGAGTGGAGGCAATAAAAGCTCAAATAGAAACCACAACAAGTGAGTATGACAAAGAAAAACTTCAAGAAAGGCTTGCAAAGCTCTCTGGCGGAGTTGCGGTTATAAAAGTTGGAAGTGCAACAGAAGTTGAAATGAAAGAGAAAAAGCTTAGGATTGATGATGCCTTGGCGGCAACCAGAGCAGGAGTGGAGGAAGGAATTGTTGCTGGCGGTGGAGTGGCGCTTTTAAGATGCACAACTCCTCTAAAAAATTATATAGCAAAATTGGATGGAGATGAAAAAATTGGGGCAAAAATTGTGCTTTCAGCTCTAGAAGCTCCAATTAGGCAAATTGCAACAAACGCAGGAGTTGATGCTGGCGTTGTTGTTGAAAAGATTTTGTCAAACGAGCAAAACAGTTTTGGTTATGATGCTTTGAAAGATAGATATGTTGATATGATTGCTTGCGGAATTATTGACCCAACAAAAGTTACAAGGTCAGCTCTTTTAAATGCTGCCAGCGCTTCTTCAACACTTCTCACAACCGAGAGCATAGTTGTTTCTGAAGAAGAACCAAAAATGCCTACCCCAAGTGAAATGCCAATGTAAATATAAAAAATAAAAAGACTTTTAAATTTTAAAGGTCTTTTTTTTGTTATTAAAAAATCTCTTATGTTTATGAAAGCTGTATATCGTTTGACAAAAAATGATAAATTGTTATATAATGAAAAACGAGGTTACTATGGATAAGAAATTGACGATAGGTTTGTTTACAGATAATTTTTTCCCCGCAATTGGAGGAACAGAAATGGTTGTTCATCAACTTGCAACAGCTTTAACAAAACTTGGGCATAATGTTTATGTTGTGGCTCCTTATGTTCACGCTAAAAAATTTGATGCAAATCTTCCGTATAATGTTATTAGATTTGAAGCTCTTCATGTTTATTGGAACACTTATGCGGGGATGCCAGCAATATCTTTTAAAGCAAAGAAGCAAATAAAAAATATAGATTTTGATATTATCAACACACATAGCAACGCAATATTCTTAAGGCTTGGAATAAAAGTTGCAAAACAAAAAAATATTCCAGTTGTTTCAAATGTTCACACAAATTTTAGAGAAGTGTATAAACAAGTGTGGTTTTTAAGACCTTTTACAAAATGTTTGTTAAAAAGATTAGCAAAAAGCTTGAATAAATCAAACAAAATAATAACTATTTGCAAAGGAATGATAAAAGATATGAAAACTTGGCCTTGCAAAACAGAAGAAATAAATATTATTAGAAATGCAACAGAATATTCAAAAAACAATAATTATGGATTATTAAGAAAAGAAGGTCAAAAAATATTACATTTAAGTCAAAAAGATTTTATGCTTTTGTTTGTTGGAAGATTAGAAAAATATAAAAACATACAATTTACTCTTGAAGCGCTTTCAAAAATAAAAAACAAAAGTGATTTTAAATATGTTATTGTTGGAGATGGAGAATATTTGTTAAATTTAAAAAATTTGGTTAAAAAATATGATTTAGAATCAAATGTAATATTTTTTGGAAAGGCTGACCACAAAACTTTAGAAAAAATTTATGCTAGAGCAGATATTTTAACTTTAACCAATGTGTTTGATAATAATTCATTAACAATATTAGAAAGTGCAACATTTAAAACTCCAACGATAGTTTTGGAAGGGAGCAGTTCAAGTGAAGAAATAGTTGACAAACAAAATGGTTTTTGTGTTTGTGAAGATGCTAATAAATATGCGGAGTATTTGTCACAAATAAAATCATCCAAAGAATTGTTAGAAAAAGTTTCAAGTAGTGCCAAAGAAACGCTTTCACGAAATTGGGAAGATGTGGCAAAACAATATTTAAAAGTTTATTTAAATGCAATAGAAGATTATAACACAAACAAAAAAAGAAGTGACTAAAATCACTTCTTTTTTACTTCTTAAATTAGATGTTCAAAAGACGACAAATCTTTTTCTGTAAAATCATGAACACTAAGTCAAGAATCCAAACGATTGTAAATCCGAAAATTAAACGAATTAATCCAGCAACAATCTTTCCTTCCATAAATCTTGTTACGAATCCACATACCCAAGATGTTACAGGAATGATTGCAAGAATTAAACTTACAATGTAGCTTAATCCAAAATAGTCACTTGAACTTTTTGCCATATTTGTTATCCCCCTTGTTTATATACATATATATTAACATCACTTTTAAAATATGTCAATTAAATATAATCTTTTTTTCAATTTTTAAAGATAAAAATTTAAAACATAATCATTTATGATAAGGTGTGCCATTTAAAATTGTTCCACAACGATATAGTTGTTCCAAAAAAATGATGCGCATAAGCTGGTGCGGAAAGGTTAGTTTTGAAAAGCTAAGTTTAAAAGAACTATCTTTCAGCTTTTGCGATAGCCCAAAACTGCTTCCAACAACAAAAACAAGTTCGCCCAAATCAGTTTTTTTGTCTATTAAATCAGCAAGCTTTTCACTGGCTAGCTGCTGCCCCTCAACGCAAAGTGTTATTATGTTTTTTGTTTTTATTTTAGCCAAAATCTTTTCGGCTTCATCATCCAAACATTTTTCAATTTCTTTATCACCAAAGTTATTTATTTTTGTTTCAGGGATTTCCACAATTTTAAGGTCAAAAAACTTTTTAATTCTTTTTTCATATTCATTTTTTGCGTCAATTAAATATTTTTCCTTTAAGTTCCCAACGCATATTAAAGTTATTTTTTTCATATATGCATTATACAAAAAAGAAAATATTTTTTCAATAAAAAAACCATTTGTTTAAATAAATTTTTATTCTTTTTATGCTTTTTTAAAAAATCTACTTTTTTAGACAAAAAATATTAAACAAATTTGAGATATTACACACTTTGTATTGACAACTTTTGTTGTTTAATGTATAATCATATTTGCGTTATTTAAAACAAAAAGGAGAAAAATATGTTTGAAGAAAACAATAATAACACAAATTGCCCATGTGAGCCAAAAGATGAAAAGGTTGTTGATAACTTAGGAGAAAGATTAGGTGATGATGTGTTGTCTAAGTATAAAAAGTTTAAAAAGAAAACTTTTTATCAACCAAAAGATAAAGCAAAGGAAAACAAATCTGGAAGACTTAGAACCCCATAATTTTTAACAATGTTTGAAACTAAAAAATGTTATATCTAAAATTTTTAAAAGATGCACAAAAAAATTTTGTGCGTTTTTTACTTATGGGTGGTGTTATGAATTGTATGAAACATAAAAAATAGCAACTGCCACGCAAGGCTAAACCTTGCTCCAAGGTGGCTGACGTTAAAATCTTAAAAAGTTTTTATTTAAAACTTATACTTTTCACAATATCACCGTTTATGTTTGGTTAATTATTTTTCCATAAATGATAAATCAAATTTTTCAGGTTCATCCACTGAACCAATGTTGTTGTTTTTCAAATATCTTTGTGCCCAATCATTACCTTTTTTGGCACCTCTAATTATATTTTTTATTCCATCAATTTTTTCTTTTTGGCTTTCGGCATTTTCATATTTAAGCACGCCAATGCTTGTTATAGAATGGCTTCTTTTATCGGATTTTACTTGTTTTAAGTGATTTTCAAAATATTTAATTGAAAGATCTTTGTTAAACTGAACATTTTGAAAATTTTGTTTTTCATCTTTTGTTCCATAAATGCAGGCAACTTTAAACATTGCTAGTTTATCTCCATAATCTGCTGCATCACGATAATAATTAAATGCTTTTTTATAATTTGTTGGGCAACCACACTCTCCATGTTCATACATACATCCAAGTTCATATCCTCCCCATCTTGGATTTATTTGAACTGATTCTTCAAAGAGCTTTTTTGCCTCATTTCTGTCTTGGACATAATAAAACTCATAACCTTCTTTGCGATAAAATCCATGATAATAAAGTTTTCCAAGATTAAAATAACTTTTAGGATCCTTTATATTTATTCCATAAACACAAATCTTAAAAGCCATATCTTCATCTTTAAATCCATAGTCGTCAGACATATAGATGCTAAAAAGTTTTCTAGGTGTGTTTGTGTTATCGTAATTTAAAGCATGCCAATAACAAATCACTGCTTTTTTTAAATCTTTTTCTATTTGATAATCATCAATAATGCTTTTTTCATAATCACTATTTTTTTTGTCGTGTGACAAAATTTTGCCAAGGGAATAATAAGCCTCTCCTTTATCTTCTTTGCTAAGTGTTTCAAAATCAATCTCATTATCTTCAAGTTTTTCTATAACTTCTTCAAATTTGTCTTGCTCAATTAAACTTTGAATTTCGTTTTTCTTTATATCAAAATCGATATCTTTTTTTGTTTTGTCTTCCATTTTTTGCTCCTTGTGCTTTTTGGCGATAAAAACTTTTAAACTAATTATTTTGCATAAATGATAAATCAAATTCTTTAGGTTCATCCACTGAACCAATATTTTGTTGCTCTAAATATTGCTTAGCCAATTCATTACCTTTTTTGGCGCTTCTAAAAACTTTTTTTATACCTTCGCTTTTTTCCTTGTTGGTTGTGCCATATTCGTGTTTAAGCATACCAACATTGGTGCGTGCATCATCCATTTTTTCAGGTCTAGCAATTTTTAAATATTCGTTAAAATAGTAAATTGAGGATTCTTTATCAAATTCAACACCAAATTTTTGTGATAAATCTTTTGAGCCATAAATTCTTGCTATTCTAAGCATAGCAAGCCTTTCTCCACAATCCGCTGCGTTCAAATAATAATAAAATGATTTTTCTAAATCAATTGGGCAACCACACTCTCCATATTCATATATACGGCCAAGCTCATATCCTCCCCATGTTGGGTTTTCTTCAACTGAAACTTCAAAGAGCTTTTTTGCTGTTTCTTTATAAAATTTAATATTTTGTTTATAACCACATTTATTTTGATAATAAAGTTCTCCAAGATAGTAACGACACAAAATATCTCCTGCTTTTACACCACACTGACAAGCTAATTCTGCTTTTTTATAATCAACAAAGCTTTCATGTTCGTTTGTGTGTATTCTAAAAAGTCTTCTAGAGGATAAAATGTTACCACAATCTACCGCTTTCCAATAACACATAACTGCTTTTTCTAAATTCTTTTTTATTTTAAAATTATAGATAATTCTTTTTTCTTTGTCATTGGTATTGTTATTTGATAAAATTTGACCAAGGGAATAATAAGCCTTTCCTTTATCTTCGTCACTAATAGATTCAAAATCTGTAATATCATGAATCCTTAAAAGTTCAGCAAGTTCTTCAAATTTGTTTTCTTCAATTAAATTTTGGATTTCGCTTGTGTTTATAATAATATAGTTAATATTGTTTATTTTTTTTTCTTCCATTTTTCACTCCTTTTTGTGCGTAAGTTAATTGTATCACAAAGTGCAAAAAAGGTCAATATGCAATTTTTTAAAAAAGCGCACCAATTTGGTGCGCTTTTGTTTTTTAAATATGGAAATCAAAAAAGTTATTTCACTTATTATTGCGAGCAAGAGATTCTCACGCTTCGTGCCTTTGGCACTACGCTTAGAATGACAGGTGGGGAATAACTTCTTTTGCTTCAGAATAACACTTCTTTATGTTTGGCGCTTTAAAAAGAGGTTCAAAGCAAGTAGTGCAGCGCCAAGCTTTCGGCTTTCGCCTCAAGGCATTGCGAGCAAGGTTAACTCTTGCGTGGCAATCTCAACTGCTTGATACTGCGCCAAGCTTTCGGCTTTCGCCTCAAGGCACTCTAAAGCCCTTTATGGCTGTGGCAATCTCTATTTTTTATCTTTCATACTATTTATAACACCACTTTCATAATCATCCAAAAACGAGTGGGTGAGGCCTTCTTTGTCTTTATAAGAGATAATTGTGGATAAGTTGATATTTTCCACGCTTCTGAAGATGTTTCCTTCAATTTGATGTTCTTCAAGGCTTAATTTTTTGATTAAGTTTTTGGTTTTAAGGCGTTTTGAACCCAAATCGCCATATTCACTGCAAGTTCGGGTCATTTTGCATGCACATTGAATAAACCTTAGGTTGTTATAATCTCGCCACCTTATGATATCTTTTTCTCTAATTAAATACATTGGCCTAATAAGCTCCATTCCTTCAAAGTTGTTGCTATGAAGTTTTGGCATCATGGTTTGAACTTGAGCGCCATATAACATACCCATTAAAATTGTTTCAATAACATCATCATAGTGGTGCCCCAAAGCAATTTTGTTGCATCCAAGCTGTTTTGCTTTGTTATATAGGTGACCTCTTCGCATTCTGGCACAAACATAACAAGGGGAGTTGGTTATATGTTCAACATTTTCAAAAATATCTGTTTCAAAAACAGTTACTGGAACATTTAGCTTTTTGGCATTGTTTAAAACAAGTTCTCTGTTTTCTTTGCTGTAGCCTGGGTCCATAATGAGATAAACAACCTCAAAAGGAATTTTGTTATGCTTTTTAACTTCCTGAAAAAGCTTTGCCATACACATACTATCTTTGCCGCCAGAAATGCAAACGGCAATTTTGTCGTTTGGCAAAATAAGTTTATAATCATTTATGGCTTTGCAAAACTTTGTTAAAATTTCACGATGAAATTTTTTCCGCAAACTATCTTCTGCCTTTAGTGCAACTGATACATTTTCTTCATCGTCTTTATAATTGTTTGCAAGCCATTTTAAGTAGCCTCCAACAATAGAATAAGCTTTGATGTTTTTTTCTCTAAGCTTTTCAGCAATTTGTTTGCTAATAACACCCATTCGGCAATAAATATAATAAGTTTTTTTCGGAGATAACTCTTTTTGCAAAAGTTCATCTGTAGGAATATTTATTGCATTGGTTATATGCCCAAACTCAAAAGAACTAGGGCTTCTTATATCAATAATTTCTGCGTTTTTGTTGTTTATTTTGTCAAATTCAATTTCAAAATCCATAATTTTCTCCAAATATGTATTTATTATAGCATAGGTTTTTTGTTTTGGCTATGATTTTTATAGTATTTTATTCGTTATTGACAACAAAACAATACCGTGTTATAATGTAATTGTATATAATAATATATATAAATAATTTTGAGGTGGAAAATGAACGAACAAAAAAGAAAAGAAATGTATAAATATATATACGACCAATTTCAAGAAGATGAAAGAGTTTTTTGGGAACTTAACAATGCTCATCCTTTGTTTCAAGAAGCAACAAATGTGAAAAACAGAAAGGCTGAAGACGTGGCTTTAAATGATATGTTAATGCAATATGACTTTTTAACAAAAATTTTAGATAGCTTTGACCCAAATGGAGATGGAAAGTTCGAGCTTACAAAAGCATTAAAAAAACAACTTCGCAAAGAAAATATAAAAACAATTAAAAAACACTTAAAAAATGAGGTTAAATTTGAAGAGATAGCAAAAAGAATAGAAGACAGGAAGAGAAAACGTAAACAAGAAAAATTTCAGGTATATTTTCCAGAAAAAGATTATAATGATAGAATAAAAGAAGTGTATTTACCAGAAAAAGAATTTAAGGATATAATAAAAGAAGCATATTTTCCAGAAAGAGATTTTAATAAAAAAAGTAAAAAAGATGAATTATCACGAAAAACAAAGAAAGATGAACTAACATCATATCAAGAGTCACAAAAAGAAGCAGAAAACGGACGAAAGATGAGAGAAAGAATTGAATCACAAAAAGTTGATGCTTTACAAAATGTTAAAAAAATAAACAAAGAGAAAAAGCAAGATTATTTTAAAATATAATGATTTTTAAAAGTGAATAACAAAACAAAAAAGTGCTTGAGACTAAGCACTTTTTGTTATTTTATCTATTTTGGTTTAATTAAGCTTCAACTGTTTCAGCGTTTTCAGCGTTTGCTTCAATTTCTTCCCAAACTGCATAGAATGTAAAGCTATTTCTTAAAGCTGAAACTTTATATGTTCCATCTTCTTTTTGAGCTATTGTTTTAGCATTTTCTGTTTTAGCCCAACCTTTGAATGTGTAACCTTCTCTTGTTGGCGTTTGAATTTGTTCTGTTTTTGCAATTTTGTCTGCATCTTTTTCGCCTTCAATAGCTGTGTCACTGAACAAATAATATCCATAATAAGCATTGTCTGCAACTGTTTTAACAACTTCATAAGTTGTTTGTTCGTTTTCAAAAGCTCCACCATTTGCGTTAAATGTGATTATGCATTCACTATAATCTGACCAGAGAGCATAGAAAGTTACATTTGCTTCTTCATTTGCACCTTTTAAGTATTTTGCAAGTCCATATTTATAAGCTCCACTTTCTGCAACTTTTGGTTCAGGTTCACCTTTAATCCAACCCAAGAAAGTGCATCCTTCTTTTGTTGGGTTAAGGCTTTCAGCTTCTTCAGCAAAGTTGTTGCCTTCACTTGTTGCTCTTTTGAATGAAATTTGGCTATTGCCACCTTCAAAAATTCCACCGTTTGCATTAAATGTGCAAGTTGTTGCTTCTTCCCAAACTGCAGTAAATTTAAATTCTGTTCTCAAACCTGAAACAAACAAGTCTGCAGTTGAAGGGGCGGTTCCGTTTTCGTTAACCCAACCCATAAATTTACAGTCAGTTTTTGTTGGATTAAGTTTTTTGGCTTCACTTTTTAATGAATAATATCCATTTTTTCCAATTTTTTCAGCTGATTTTACAACTTCATATGTGCTTTCACCATTAGCAAAAGTTCCACCGTTTGCATCAAAAGTAATTTTGCATTCAGCGTTGTTTTCCACCCAAACGGCATAGAAGATTGCTCCATTTTTGTCTTCTGTAACAACAAAGCTTTTTGCAAGTTTATAACTAAAAGAATTATTGTCATTTGTTGTTGTATCTGTTTTGGTCCAACATACAAATGTGGAGCCCTCTTTTGTTGGGATTTTTTCAGCTTCTTCGCTAAAATCAAATGAATTGTCGCCAACAACCTTTTGCTCAACTGTTTTGGTTGTTTCTTCCTCACCAAAAGTTCCACCGTTTGCATTAAATGTGCAAGTTAATGTTTTTACTTCAGGTTCTGGTTGCTTTTCGTCGTCTTTGTTTTCGTCATCTTTGTTTTCATCATCTGTTTTGCTGTCAGTGTTTTTATCGTCCACTGTGCCTTGATCGCTTGGGTTAACATCTTGTGGTGCTGTTTGATTATTTTTGCTTGGACCACAACCAGCAAAAAGTGTTATAACAAACAAAGCTAAAACCATTGTGATAGATAAAATAATTGTTATAAATGTTTTATTTTTTGATTTTGTTTCCATTTTTCGCTCCTTTTTTTGCTCTTTTTAAGCATTTTTATTATAACATAAATTGCAAAATTTTTCAATACTACAATCAAAAATTATACACTTTAAAAAATCTGTATAGTTTTTTGATGCTGTTTTTTAAAATTTTAGTTTTTTGATAAAGTAGAATATGAAAATTGCTAAAAAAAGTTGTTAAAAAAGTGCTTTTTAAGCAAAATTAGTAAACATTTTTTTAAATTTGTTTAAAATATGCACTAAACTCAAAAAATGTTTATGATGAATTCAAAAATAATTTTTATTGGTTGTTTGGAGAATTCAAAAATTTTTGTTAAACTTTTTTTCAAGGGGGAATTTTTATGATAAAATCAAAAAACATTTTTAACATTTTTTCTGTTTTGTTTGCATTGTTTGTTTTGCCATTGTTTTTTGTTGGTTGCGGTCCAAGCAATAATGATAATTCAACGCAAAGCGATGATTTAACAGGAATATTGAACGAGATAGATTCATTAAATGAAAATATGACTTCAATACAGGGAAAAAATGCTTCAAATGATGAAATCTTAGAAAAACTTAAAAATACAAAAACCAACAGTAGTGAATATGATTATTTAGTTGCTTATAGTGATAGCACTTATACTATAACACAACAAAACAGCACAACTGTTACAGCTCCAACGATAGAAGAGGGTGTTTTAACAATAACACAAGCAGGTTCTTATTACATTTCTGGTGGAGAGTTAAAGCAAATTGTTGTTGGCAAGTCTATAACTGATGCAGTTAATATTTGTTTAGATAAGGTTACAATTTCTCAAGATTCAGCTACAGCTCCTTGTGTGGATGTTGGAAAAGGCACTTCAAATGTTAATTTAACTCTAGTGAACACAAACGCAATAAGCCTAACAACTTCAACATCAAAAGTTTATGCCATTCAAACAAAAGGCAATTTAAGCATCAATGGAACAGGCACTTTAAACATAACAACACAAACTTCAGATGAAGCAGAGAAAGCTTCAGCAATAAAAGTTAAAAACACTTTGGCAATTGTTGATGCAACAATTGTTGCAGATTGTTCTGAGGCCTTAAAAACAAATGCTATTGCTTGTGAAACGCTTATTGCAAAAGATGCCACAATAACCGTAAGTGGTGCCACAAAAGATGCAATAAATGCTGAAATTGATGATGACAACATTCCAAGTGATTATTCTTATACAAACGAGTATGGTTATGTTTATTTTAATAATGTTAATTTCACAGCTACAAACATTTTGGGTGATGGAATTCAAGCAGATTCTTATGTTAGCATTGTTGGTGGAACATATAAAATTGCATCTGCTTTAATATCTGACAGTATGTTCACAACTTATGCCACAGAAAACACAAATAGCAATATTGGAACAGGAAAAGATTATGTGTTAGAAGACTTTAAGTTTGTCAAAAGTAATGGCACATATAAAAGAATAGCAAAAGATGAGATTAGCTCAAAAGTTAACAACACCACACTTTATGCTTTAACTCAAAGCGTTAAAGGAATTAAAGTTGGCGAAATTGATTATGATGATGCAAATGGCGATGAACAGGAAATCACAACTGGCGATTATATGATTTATATTGACGGCGGAGTTTTTAAGATAGACACAATTGATGATGCAATTCACACAAACTGTGGAGATGTTTTAATAAATGGTGGAGTTTTTGAAATTTCAACTTATGATGACGGTTTAACGGCAGATGAAAATATGATTATAAGATATGATTCATCCCAAACAACAGAGGTAACTGCGAACATTAAATCATCTTTAAGTTTGAGTGCATCAGCAAAAACATACAAAACTTATATAAGCATCACAAAATGTTATGAAGGAATAGAAGGTTCAAACATTGTTATTGGTTTAAGTGACAACATAAGTGATGAACTTGAAATAAACATTGTGTCTGATGATGATGGCATTAATGCTTCAGACGGAAACAGCCAAACCACAAGTGAAGTGCTTGCCATTTGTGGCGGAAAGTTAACAGTTACGGCAAACGGTGATGGGCTGGATTCAAATGGTTATTTAACAATTTCTGGTGGTGAAATTGTTGTTGTGTCAAACGGAAATGGTGACACTGGAATTGATTCAGACAACGGAATTGTAATTGACGGCGGAGAGGTTGTTGTTATTTCAACAAAATCTATGCCAGAAGTTCCATCAACCAAATCAGCACAAAGAGTGTTGATGTTAAGCAGTTCTAATTCAGTTTCAGAAAACACAACAATTGCGGTTAAAAACGGAAATAACACCATAATTTCTGCACAAGTTCCAGTTAGCATAAGTGGTGGAGTTTGCATAACTGTTAGTTCACAAAACATTTCAAGCGGGCAAACTTACACATTTTATAGTGGAAGCACCAGCTTAGGGTCTGTCACATCAAATTCACAAGTTTCAACCTCAGGGGTTAACACTCAAAATGGTGGTGGAAACGGAATGAATTTTGGAGATATGAATGGTGGTGGACAGTTTGGCGGACAGCCTCATAAAAAACCATAAAAACAAAAAAGTGCTTTTAAATAAGCACTTTTTTTTGTTTAAAAAATTTAAATCGGGAATTTTGTTTGATAATTTGGCGTTTTTGTGTTATTATTTTTATATCTTAAACTTGGAGGAATGTTATGAAAGTTTTGGTAACTGGTGGACTTGGATATATTGGTTCACACACAACAGTAAAGCTTTTGGAAGAGGGATTTGATGTTGTTATAATAGATAATTTGTCTAACTCAAAAATAGATGTTTTGGATAGGATTGAACAAATAGCAAAAAAACGCCCACGGTTTTATAATTTTGACGTTCAAAACAAAGAGAGCTTAGAAAGTGTTTTTGTTTCTGAAAAGCCGGAGGCAATAATTCATTTTGCTGGATTTAAAGCGGTTGGTGAGAGTTGCCAAAAACCACTTATGTATTATGAAAACAATTTGTTATCCACTTTTGCACTTTTGGATATGATGCAAAAATATCCAAAATGCAAAAATTTTGTGTTTTCTTCTTCCGCCACCGTTTATGGGGAGCCAGACAGCGTTCCGTTAACTGAAAATTCACCCATAAAACAGGCAACATCTCCTTATGGGCAAACAAAAATTATGATTGAAGAAATTTTAACAGATTTTTCAAAAGTGCAAAAAGTGAATATCGCCATATTAAGGTATTTTAACCCAATTGGGGCGCATCAGTCTGGACTTTTGGGAGAAGACCCAAATGGGCTTCCTAACAATTTGTTTCCATACATAAACAAAGTTGCCGTTGGGGCACTTCCAAAACTTAATATTTTTGGGAATGATTATAAAACTTGTGACGGAACTGGAGTTAGAGATTATATCCACGTTTTGGATTTGGCAAAAGGGCACGTTTTGGCACTTAAAAAGCTTGAGAAAGATTGCGGACTTTTTGTTTGCAACCTTGGAACTGGCAAAGGCACTTCAGTTTTGGAGCTTGTGAAAGCATATGAAAAGGCAAACAACATAAAAATTCCTTATGAGTTTGCGCCACGAAGGGCGGGAGATATTGATGAAAACTTTGCGGGAACTGAAAAAGCCAAAAAAGAACTTGGCTTTGTTTGTGACTATACAATTTTGGATGCTTGCCGTGATGGCTATAACTTTCAAACGCAAGAACTAAAAAGAATGAAAGACAAAAAATAAAGTTTTGTTTATAAAGTAAAAAAGAACCTAAAAAATTTTAGGCTCTTTTTTTGTTTTATAATTATTTAGTTTTTAAGCAATTGATTTAAAACTTCTTCAGTCCAAGCTAGAAGCTCTTGTTTTGTGTAGTTTTTGTTGTTTTCAAGGGCATAAACCAAAAAGTAGGCAAATCCGCCAGTTATGAATTTTGAAGAAACTTCAGCTGGAACTTTCAGCTTAAAGTTTTGTTCTTCTTTTTTGGTGAATGTTTCAATATAATCATTTATTGATTTTAAAATCATCATAATAAGCCTATCGTTATAACAATGCTTTAAAAACAAAACAAAGTTTTTTTGATTTTTGTTAACAAAATCCACACAAAGTTCAGCAAGTTTTAAATAAATTTCTTTTTGACTTTTGGAAGTTACCTTTTTTAATTCGTTTTCAAATATTTGTTCTTTAAGGTCTTCTAAAATGCAACTAAAAAGATGATATTTATCTTCAAAATATTTATAAAAAGTTGCTCTTGTTATCATTGCACTTTCGCAGATATCTGTCACAGAAATGCTGTCAAAATCTTTTTCTAGCATAAGTTTTAACATAGCCTCAGATATATCTCTTCTTGTTCTTTTTGCTTGTTTGCTTTCTTTCATAAAAAAATCTCCTTATATGTTTAAATTAAAACTAATTTTTATTTTACTTCAAATTAAATGAATTTTAATTTCAACTTAAAAATAAACACTTTTAAAATTTTGTTAAAAACTAAAATCACTTTTAAATTCTGTATAATAAAAACAGTTGATTTCAAATTAAATATATCATATAATTAAACATAAGTCAACAAAATTGACAATGTATATTTTATAAACAAAAGTAAAGGAGAAAAAATGAATAAATTTGCAAATTTTATTGTTAAAGGAAGATATTGGTTCTTGGGAATATTTTTTGCATTGTTGGTGGCAAGTGGCGTTTTGATGAGCTTTGTGAATGTTAACTATGATTTAACAGAATATTTGCCAGACAACTCAAGCACAAAAGAATCAATAAGTTTGATGAAAGAAGAGTTTGGAGCAACAGGAACTGCCAGCATTATGCTTGAGGGTGTTTCTCAGGATGAGGCAACAAACATTGCTGAAAAAGTTTCAAACATTGAAAGCATTTCAACAGCAGTTATAACAAAATATCAAACAAAAGAAGATGTTGGATATGCTCTTATGAGTGTTTTTTTGATTGACGGAGATTACACTCAAGAAGCAGAGCAGTCATTAAAAGAAATTGAAAATGTTTTAACCGGTGAAAGCGGGCTTTTGGGCGAAAATCAAAATTATTATTTAACGGGGTCAGCTCAAACAGCGGTTTCTTCAAGAGTTTCGATTTTAGGGGAAATTCCAATCATACTTCTTGCGTGCGTTGTGATTGTTATTTTGGTTTTGTTATTTACAACCCGTTCGTGGATTGAACCACTTATCTTTTTAATTGTTATTGGTTCAGCAATCTTAATAAATATGGGAACAAACTATTTTCTGGGCTCAATTTCGTTTATTTCAAACTCGGTTTCTTCTGTTTTGCTGATTGCGCTTTCAATGGATTATTCAATTGTTCTTGTAAGCAGATTTCGGGAAGAGCGAGAAAAAACAAGCAATGTTTATGAAGCTATGAAAAATGCAATAACGGGTTCATTAATCACAATTGTGTCTAGTGGCTTAACTGTTATGGCAGGGCTTATTGCCCTTGTGTTTATGGACTATAAAATTGGATTAGATATGGGGCTTGTTTTAACAAAAGGAGTGTTTATTTCACTTCTTGCTGTTATCTTTTTAATGCCAGCAGTTTTGTTGCTTTTCAGCAAGCTTTTAACAAAAACAGAACACAAAAACTTTTTAAAAGGCTTAAGTCATATTGGAACTTTTGCAAAAAAGACCAAGTGGGTTTTTCCAATAGCATTTTTGTGCGTGTTTGTGGGAGCTTTTGTTGTTCAACACACAATGCTTAACTTTGAATTTACCTCAAAGTTTAACAACCCAGGAGAAAAGTTATATGAAAACGAGCAAAAAGTTAAAAATGTTTTTGGTGAACAAAACGCTTTGGTTGTGATTTTAAAAACAAAAGACGGCGAAAATGTTTTGTTAACCGAAGAAGACCAGTTAAAACTTTTTGAAGACATAAAAGCCATAAAATCTCAAGATAGTGATGTGATAAACTTGGGCTCAAGCTTTTTAACAAGTTCAGGTGAAGTTCAGTCACCAGTAACTGGCAAAATGCTCACCATAAAATTAGGCGACAAAATTGATGCAAGCTTTGTTTCAGAAAACTTTACAAAAAATTATGAGGTTGATGAAGATTCAACAGAATTATTCACGTATTTAAATCAAACTCTTGTAGAAAGTGTAAATGAAAGCGGTTCAGCTTATGTTTATGAAGCAATAGAATTTATGGGGAGCGGAGAAAACAAAACACAAACTTTAAATGCTTTAAATCAAATAATAGACTCACAAATTCAACTTCAAACAATAAATGACGATGATGCTGATGAAGTTAAAGCGCAAAAGCAAGCTATAAACGCAAAAAATGGGCAATTAAAAGCTTCGTATGCACAAATTTGTGAGTTTGTTGCCTCAAAATATGACAAAGTTCAATTAGGTGAAGATATCTATAATTCAGATAGTTACACCAGAATGATTTTTAACATTGATGCAGAAGTTGAAAGTGACTTGGCAAAAGAATTTATAACAAATTTGAAATCATATTTAAACCAGCAAGAGGGGCTTTCTTATAGCATTGTTTCAAACACACAAAATGTTTTAGAAACAGAAGATGTGTTTAAAACTGATAGATTAAAAGTGGAACTCATAACAGCACTGGCAATTCTTTTGATTTGCATACTTTCATTTAGAAGCATTTCACTTCCAGTTTTGCTAGTTGCAATAATTGAGGGTTCAATATTCATAAACCTTGCTGGAAACGCAATTTTTGGAAACGCAATATTCTTTATTTGTTATTTGTTGGGAACAGCAATTCAAATGGGAGCCACAATTGACTATGGAATACTTTTGTGCGACAGATACAAAGAGGCAAGAAAAACTCAAGATAAATATACAGCCATAAAAACTGCCATAGACAAGTCGTTTACAACAATAATTTCAAGTGGAACAATTTTAACACTGGCAGCATTTAGCATTGGCATATTCTCATCAATTCCACTCTTAAAATCAATAGGATATTTAATTGGAGTTGGTGCACTTTGCGCTTCACTTTCAATTTTGTTTGTGCTTCCACAAACACTGCTTCTTCTTGACAAGTTTATTGCAAAAACAACTTATAAATCTAACTTTTTGTTTTCCACAAATCCACAAAAAGAGAAAAAGTTAAAAAAACAAAAAGTTTTGGATGCCGAAGCCAAAAAAGTTGAAGAAAAATCTTCACAAGATGAAAATTAACAACAAAAAAGCTTGAGATTTCTCAAGCTTTTTTCATTTAATGCATCCCTTTTTTAAGGTTAAAACAACTTGATTTTCGCTATCAATTGTTTTTTCTTCAAACAAAAATCCTTCAGATGCATAATAATCAATTTCTAAACCGCTAACTTTTTGATTTGCCAGTGAATAGGCAAATCCTTGTGAGCTTTCATTCCCTAAAATCATATTAACGCAAACATCACATAAATTTTTGTTAAATTCATCAACTGTTCCAACCTTTATAAAATTGTTTAAAAGGCTAAAAATTGGCGCTAAGTTTTCTTTTTTTAATGTGTTCACCAAAATGTCTTGGCTTTTGGTGGTGTAAGTTATTGTTCCGTTTTCCATTGTTATTTCAACGGTTGAAGACACATAAAGTGTGTCTGGAACTTTGCTTTTAAAAGTGGAGAGTGGAAATGAGTTCATCTTTTCTTTTATGCTTTTAAGGCTTAGGCTTGCAACAAAGTTAAAAGAATTTTTGGTGTAATTTTTTTCATCTATGGTGACGTTTTCAAGGTCAGCATAATAAATTTGCAAAAGCTGAAAATCCAAACTCTTTAAGTTTATTTTTTCATTTCCATTTTGAATAACTGGCTCTTGTGACGATAAAACAATATTCATCAAAGCGCAAGTTTCTTTGCTGGTTAAATTTAAATCGCTGGTTAAATATTTTGTGGCGTTGTCAAAGTTTATTGTATAGTTGTTTTCATCATCTTTTTCGATAACTTTTGCGCCAAGTGGCTGAATTGTTAAGGCATTGTTTATTTTTTCCATAATGCTTTCATAATCACTTTGTTGCGGCCTATTAGGCGCAATTTCTTCCACTTTTGGCAGGTTAGAAATTTTTAATAGGTCTGATGTGATTGTAAAAACATTAACGTTATACTTAAAATAGCCAACTCCCCAAATTCCGCCAACAACAATTGCAACAAGAATAATTAAAGATACAAAAAGCTTTAAAAAAATTTTTAACAAAACATTCATTTTTATCTTCCTTTTTAGGCATTATAGCAAAGAAAAATTTTTATAGCAAACAAAAGCTTTATAAATTTATGCAAAACACAATAATTGTTATGTAAAAAATTTTCAAATTATTTTATCACAGACAACAAATCAATTGGAATCCAGTTTAGGGCATATCCCAAAATCAAACTAGGAACAATAAGCATTGTTAAAACAAATATTATTTTTTTGATGTTTTTTTCTTGTTTGAACAAGAAGATAAGTCCTAAGCCCGCATTCACAGAAAGTCCTGCAACAATTGCTCCAAAACTTAATCCTCCAGCAAGATATAATTCAGTTAAAACAACAGAAGAGGCGCAATTAGGAATCAATCCAATCACAACCGCAAGCAAAGGTTGAAGCGCTTTTCCAGATTCCAAAAAGGCAATCAAACTTTCTTCACCCACAAAAAATATGATTGTGCCCATAATAATGTTTATGATAAAAATAAATAAAAGAATTTTTAATGTGTGAATGATTGGGTGTTTCCAATTAAATTTTGGGTTTTGAATATCGTGGTGGCAACATCCAATTTCTTGCGTGGCATTATCTATGTTTACATCGTGATTGTGATTATGATGACCCTCTTTTGCCTCGTTTTCATTATGAGATATATTTGTTGTTTTTAAAGTTTGTGCTAAAAGCTTTTTATCTTTTTTGAAAAACACTTTGTGATAAAGCAGCATTGAAAGATATCCAACCAAAACGGCAAAAACAATTTTAACACCAATCAAAACCAAAAGGGCAGGAATGTTGTGATAATCAGAAATCATAATAGGAAGAGCTTCATCACTTGTTGCAATATAAACAGCAATCAAAGCCCCTATCGACAACTTTTGTTTTGTGAAAAGGTCAGTTGAAATAATAGAAAATCCACATTGTGGAACGCTTCCAAAAAGTGCTCCCATAACAGGGCTTGCTTTTCCTTTTAATAGTTTTGAGTTTTGAAATTTAAAAGCTTGTTTAAATTCCAAAAATTCAAGTAGTAAATAAACCAAAAAAAGTAATGGCAAAATTTTAAGTGTGTCTAGGGTGGCATCTAACAAAACTTCCCACCAAGTTCCTTCCATAAATTCCTCCTAAATGCAAATGATTCGCATTTTCAATAAGCCTATTATATTGCATAAAAAAGCATTTGTCAATAAAAAATCGTTTTTTGACGATTTTTTTTGATACTCTTTTTTGTTGACATCTGTTTTTATTTTGATATAATTATTATTAGCAAACGAGGTAAATTTATGAAACAAACAAAACCAAGGCAAATTATATATGAATTTATGAGAGAGCAGTCTTTTCCCATATCGGCAAATGACATTTTTGAGCATTTGCAAAAACAAGATATAACTCTTTCAACGCTATATCGAACACTAAAAACTTTTGTAAAAAATCAAATATTAGACAAAATGGAAAACAATGACGGCATAGCGCTATATTATATTGCAAAAGATGCTCATTCACATTATGTTGAATGCACAAGGTGCCATAAAATGGTGAAACTAGACTTTTGCCCATATGAAAAAGTGCAAAACAAAATTAAAAAAGAGAGCGGATTTGTTCTTAGTGATGACCATATTTTGTATGGAGTTTGCAAAGATTGCAACAAAATCTAAAATTTAAGTTTAAAAACATAAAAAAGAAGCGTTTTTGCTTCTTTTTTGGTTTAATTTTTTAAATCTTTTTTGTATTGTGACATTTTGTCATAAACTTTTTTTGTTAAAATTTGAAGAGAATTGTTTTTGTTAAGTTTTTTAAATCCCAATTTATAAAGCATTTTTACGCTTGGGGTGTTTATGTCATCTGTTGTTACACAAACGCACTTATAACCTTTGTTTTTGGCTATATCAAGCATCATGTTAAGCCCCTTTGTTCCATATCCCATATTTCGTTTTGATGGTCTAATTGTATAGCCAATATGCCCAGCGTGAAGATAGCCCTCAGGCAATTTTTCTTGTTTTAACAAAAACCAACCAATAGGGGTGTCGTCATCAAACAAAATGTAATATGTGGTTTGTGGAACTTTGTAAGAAAGCAAAATGTTTTTGTCTGCTAGTTCTAGCATAGCACAATATTTTCTGAAAGTTTCTTTATCCAAGCCGTTTGCGATATTTCTGTCTTGCGTTGGCTCATCATAAGGGATTTCTTGAAACATATCAAAGAGTTTTTCGCTCATATCTTCTGTTATCTTTTTTAATTTTAACATAATAAATTCTCCTTATTTTTAATAAGTGTTAAAAATTAGCACTTTTTTTATTTTAACATCAAATTATGCGAAAAATCAAATAATTTGTTAAATTTTTGCATAAAATAGCGTAATCTGTTGACTAAAAATTAAATTTTTTCTATAATAAAGTTGGAGGATGGAATAATGACATATTTTGTATGGATTTGGCTGGCGATTTTGATTTTGAGCACAATATTAGAACTTATATCTCTTCAAATGGTTTCTATTTGGTTTACATTTTCATCAGTTGTGGCAATTATCTTAGACCTTTGTGGAGTGATAATTTGGGTTCAAGTTTTGGTGTTCTGCGTGCTGGCCCTTGTTTTGCTGATATGTTTAAGAAGATTTAGCATAAAATACCTTTTAAAGGGAGACAAAACAAAAACAAATGTCGATAGCATTTTAAACGGCACTTACAAGCTTTTAGAAGAAATTGATGAAGAAAAGGCAGGAAGCATAAAAGTTAATGGAGTTGTTTGGACGGCAATTTCAAAACAAAAAATAAAAGCAGGAGAAAAAGTTGTTGTTACAAAAATTGACGGCAACAAACTTATTGTTAAAAAATTTGAAGAAAAAGGAGAAAATGAATGAGCACAATTGCAGTTGTAGTTATAGTTATATTAATTTTACTTGTTATTGCAATCTTTAGTTTAAGCTTAAAGATTGTTCACCAATCAACAGCACTAGTTATAGAAAGATTAGGAAAGTTCCACAAAGTTTTAGACACAGGCATACATTTTATTGTTCCATTTTTTGATAGACCAGCAGGCCCTCCAATAACACTTAAAGAAAGAGTTGCAGATTTTCCTCCACAACCAGTTATCACAAAAGATAATGTAACAATGCAAATAGACACCGTTGTATATTTTCAGGTAACTGACCCAAAAATGTATACTTATGGGGTTGAACGCCCAATAGGAGCTATTGAAAACTTAACCGCAACAACCTTAAGGAACTTGGTTGGAGAACTTGAACTTGATGCAACACTAACTTCTCGTGACACAGTTAACACAAAAATGAGAGCAATCTTGGATGAGGCAACAGACCCTTGGGGAATAAAGATAAATAGGGTTGAACTTAAAAATATTTTGCCACCAAAAGACATTCAAACCGCAATGGAAAAACAGATGCGTGCTGAAAGAGAAAGGCGTGAAGCAATTTTGATTGCCGAAGGTGAAAAGAAAAGCAACATTTTGATTGCCGAAGGTGAAAAAGAAGCTGCAATTTTAAGAGCAGAAGCAAAAAGGCTTGCTCTTATAAAAGAAGCTGAGGGTTTGTCTGAATCCATAAAACTTATTATTGACGCAAAGCCAGACAAAGCTTATTTAACGCTAAAAGGATTTGAAGCAATGCAAAAAATTGCTGATGGCCAATCAACAAAATTAATTATTCCAACAGAACTTGCTGGCATCACAGGTTTGGTTGCAAGTTTAAAAGAAAGCGCCACCTTAAAAGATGCTGAAAATGAAGCTTTAGCAGAAGAAAAACAAAAAAAGAGTAAAAAATAATTTTAAAAACAAAATATGAAAAAATATCTTGTTTTTTTGTTGATTTTTAAAATAAAATATAAAAATTAACACAAAATTTATATTATTAAAATATGCAAAAATCAAAATAGTTTTAAATTTTTACTACTAAAATTATTTGCTTAATAAATTTATATTTGTTATAATCAAAAATAAAAAGGAGGGAAGAGGTGGAAGAAGAATTACAGGCAAAACAGCCCAAAAAAGTGGATTATAAAAGCGTTATGCAAACCAGAATGAATGTTAAACATCTTGGCAAAGTTTTGGCAAATTTGGCATTTTTTGTTATGGCGTATTGTTTGATTGTAAGTTTTGGCTCATTTATAACAACACTAATAGCCTTTTTTATTGCTTTTGTAATAATAGTGTTTATGCTTGTTATAACGATTGGCTCTTTAGGGTTAATTTATGCAAACCCTAATGTTGCAAAAGGATGGTCATATGCAACCGCTGTTATGGATGGTAACAGCAGTATTGTAAATTTTTTCATCACTCTTTTTCAATCAATCCCATATGTTAGTGCTTGCGGAATTTTGATTGCTGTTGGAGCGATTTTATGCCTAAAGTTTTCAAAAAGTGGAAAGCACACAACAAGGTATGCCTTTTTGGGCATAGCAATAGCGGTTTTTGTTGTTGACTTCATATTAGCGGTTGGAGGTGCCATAAAATGAACAGATTAAAATTAACCATAAAATCTCCTCCAAAAAATTTGTGTGTTGAAATTGATGGCGAAGTTTTTGAGCCAGAAAAAAACGATTTTTCAAATTATTGTTATTCAGTTGAAACTGAAAAGGAAACAATGAAAATAGTTATAACAAGATTTTTGGAGTTAGAAACAAAATTTTGGTGGTTGTGGCAAATACTTTATTTTTTTGTGAGTTTGTTTGGGATTTTAGACTTAAAACAAGAAAATAGGCAATTAAAAATTTTGTATAGTGCAGAAGTGGAACTAAATGGCGACAATTTTATTGATTTAATTATTAACAAATCGGGCGATAAAGCTGTTAATATATTAAACACAAATGCAGAAATAAAAGAAACTGAAAACAAATTGGAAAAATCAAAAACAGCGATAAAAAGAAAGAAGATAATAAAGTATTCAAAAATCGTGGCTTGGATTTTGATTTTTGTTATTGTTTTTTTGGTAATTTTTTTGAGGTGATAATATGAAAAAACTAATTATAAAAAATAAAATGGTAACGATGAGAGGTTCATCTTTTGTTTTGGATGAAGAGGGCAACAAAGTTTTTAGAGTTAAAGGCAAGTTTTTCACAATGACTCAAAAAAAGAGAATTTATGATATGGATGGCGAACTAAAATATATTGTTCGCAACAAGTTTTGGCATTTTCTTAATTCAAGTTGTTTTATTCTTGATGATGAAAAAGAAAAAATTGCAATGCTCACAAATGGACTTTTTGATTTTAAGCGAAGGTTTGTTTTAAAAGGGTATAGTGATGAAATTGAAATTTCAGGGGCAGTTTTTCAGTTCCCAAATTTGGAAATGCAAATTGTGAAAAACGGAAAAGTTATAGGAAAAATAATTAGAAATTTAAAAGATAACTTTTTTAGAGATTGTTATGTTGCTGAAATTGAAGATGAAACAGAAGAAGCTTTTGTTGTTGCCTTGGTTATAGCAATAGATAACATTTATGATGAAAGAAGAAAGAATTAAGTTTAGCTTATGCTAAACTTTTTTTATATAAAAAATTTACAAATTTTTTAAAAGCATATTGACTAAGTGTGGGTTGTTATGTATAATTTTTAAAAATTAAACAAAGGAAAAAATCTTGGCTAAAAAATTATTATTTGGGCATTTTGCGTTTATAAGTTTTTTAATGCTTGTTTGCATTATGTTTTTTGGTTGCCAAAATGAAAAAGTTTTTTGCAATTTTTCTGATGATGAAGATATAATTTTGATGTTAAACACAAAAAACAGCACAAAAGAGCTAAAGATAAGTTCAAACACAAATTATGAAGCATCTTGGGATGAAAACATCATTGATTATAACACTCAATCTGGCATAATAACAGCAAAACAAGAGGGCAAAACCCAAATTTCAGTTTCATATTATAAAAATTCTCAAAAACAAACAAAAAGCGTTAACATAAAAGTTTTAAGCCCAGCCTATGCCACAAGCATAATTTTGCAAGATAGCTATGTGTTTTCAAAAGGTAGTGGCAAAAATTCGGTTCACCCAAACATAAAAACCATAAACAACAAAGATTACAACTTAAACATAACTTATGAGGTTTCAAACAAAAGTGTTGCCATAGTTGACGGCATAAACATAATTCCACAAGGTGTTGGAGAATGTGATTTAATCATAAAAGCAGTTAGTGGATATAACAGCCAAGAAAACGAATATACCTTTATTTCGCAAAGGGCAAAACTTATTGTTCAAGAAGGGGTTCAAAGTGCTTCAATTTTGGTTTTAAATAGTGAAAAACAAGAGCTAACTTCAAACAGCCAAAACAAATATGAACTTTTTTATGGTGGCGATAGCTCAAATTATTATATAAAACTTTTTGGGGAAAGAAGCTTAAAAAATTATAATATTTCTTTAAACGACAAAAACTTTTTTGAAATTTTTGGGCAAATTGAATATAATGGTGACAATCAAGCCATTATTCCACTAACTTTAAAAAATTTTGGTGAAACAAACATAACCATAATTTTAAAAGATTCAGAAAACAATTTTGTTTTGCAGTCAAACAGCTTGGATGTTTTAATATATAAGCGTGTTAGCGAAAAAGACATAACCATAAAATCGACAAAAGAATATTGTGATGACAACGAACTTTCTGAAGCAAAATTAACAAACTTAGAGCCTAAGGGCGGAAAATATAAATTATACAAAATAGATGACACAAGTCTAGACAAAAAAGCAGAGGCAATAAAGGACAAAAAGTATTTTTATGGTTTAATTTGCTTTGACAATTTTGATGCAAATTGTTATAATGACATTGATGCTGAAGTTGTTAACTTAAAAGTTAACAAAAATTTTGACGGCTTTTTAAAGTTTGAAACAATAGAAGGTGGCGATGCCAGCCTAAAATTAAAATTAACAGCATTAGACGGCTCAGTGTTTTCAAAATTGTTTGAATTTGATGTTGAAAAAGTATTTATTGAAAGTTTTGAACCCATAGAAGGCAAGAAAATAACTTTATCAATTGGTGAAAGTTTTGATTTTTGCCCTAAAAACGCTAACCCAATTTATGGTTTTTTGGATTATGACATTGCTTTAACTGGTGATGTTTTAGAATTGAGTGGAACAAAAGTGGAAGCGATAAATTTGGGCAAAAGCGAGTTAACTTTAAGGATAAAAGACCAAAGCTATTTTTATGAAATTGAGGTTATAAACACAAATTATGAACTGGGTTTAAACATATCAAATTGTATTATTGATGGCATTTATAAAATAGAGATAGAAATTTCTATATTTGATTCAAACAATCAAAAAGTTAATGTTTTTGCTGAAAACATAAAAGTTTTGGAAGCAGGCGCTCAAAGTAATGTTATCAAAAACGAAAATTATGTTGTTGTTGAAAGCTTGCAAAAGCTTGAACACCTAAAACTGGAAATAACTTTAAAAAATAGTGTTTTAACAAAAGAAGCAGTTATTGTTTGGGAAGCATAAAAACTCTTGGTTAAAACATACTAAAATGGGAGGAAAAAATGGTTAAAGACGGAACTTTAAACACACTAGCCATTATTGGCTATGCGTTTACTGCTATTTTTACAGTTATGGCTCTTGTTATTGGAATTTATTGGGGCGTAACTGGGTTTAAAGAAAAAGAAAAAGAAATTGATGCTTTGGTGTTTGTTGCTCCAGAGAATACCGATTCAGAAGTTATAACTCAAAACAACACAATGAATATTTCAACAACAGAAATTCAAAAAATTATTGGATTTAGCGTTGCAGGAACAGAACAACCCCCAGCTGAGCAAGCAAGTGAACAAGACGTTTTAACCAAAAAAATAACTTTAACCATAAACAATGAATACAAAAATTTTAAAGCAGCCCCAGTTGATGCCACTTCAATTTGGTTTGTTGAAAAAGATGAAAACGGAAACCCTAAAAAAGTTAAAGATGAAGAAACTGAAGAAGAACACTATGTTAGGCTTGAAACAAACAAACTAACAGCAAGAGTTGATGAAAAAATATACATAATGCTTGCAACAACCACGTTTGATGATGAAACTTTAAAAAGCTTTTTCTTAGAAGAAGAAGTTGAAAATTATGAATATAAAACAGACATAAAAGGTGGCTTGAGTTATATTCACGCTCGAAGTGAAGACGGGCTTTTTGTTGCAAAAGACCTTGAGGTTAAAGTTGATGTTCCGGTGAGAAGTGCAAAAATTGCTGTTGAGGGTTATGATTATAACGGAGATTATGTTGATTTAACAGACAAAATTGCAAAAACTCAAAATGTTGAATATGACCACATATTCACCTCAAAAACTAAATTAGATTCATTCGTTCGAAGCGAAAAAACATTAGGAACAACAATTTATTATGAAACAGATGAAGAAAATTCCACATTAAGCATTGACAATGTATCTTACACCAGTGGAAATTTCTACACAGTTATAAAAGATAACGATAACAACCTTAAGTTTGCACAAAACAATGATTTAACTTTTGAGGAGCTACAATACTTTTTGGAAGGAACAGAGTTGAAGCTAAGCATAAAAACATTCCCCGAAAATGCATTGATGCCACTTTCAAAATCTATAAAAAACTTTGAATTTAACCTTTTTGAAACAAACCAAAACACAGCGAGAATTAAAGAAGACAATAAGTTGGAAATTGATAGAGATAAAACCCAAAATAATAGTTTCGAGCCGGGAACAATAAAAATAGAAGCAGAGGTTCAAGTTCTTTTAAACAGTGACAGCACAATAAAAACACAATTTTTTGTTCAATCAGCCCAAACAGAAGTGGCAACAATTAAGTCAAAAAATGACAGCATGAAAGAAAATGGCGAAATGAAAGAAATAACCATTCCAGTTAACAGCACACAAACTCTTTATGCAAACAAAGAAAATGAAAACAACTTAACTCATCTGGATATAGAAATCATTCCAAAGTTTTATAATAAGCACAACAACCCTTATGCTGGCCAATATAACTTAAACTCAAGAATTTCAAACAATCACGGAGAGGAGTCTGGGCAAGTTAACATACAATCACTTGGTGACACAAACAAAAGCTATACCGATGCCATAACTTTAACCTCAAGTAGCCAAAATTCTAGTGAGTTCACTATCAAAGCAAACAGACTTTTGTTTGGTGATGAAGAATATTATTTAGAAATTTCTGTTGATGACAAATTTGAAGAAAGCAAAACCATAAAAATTCCAATCAGTTCATCAATAGTTTTGCCAACACAAGATGAGTTAAGTTTGAAGCAACAACATAGCACAACGGTCACAAAAGAATCTGCTGATTTTTTGAGTGCGGTTATTGGTGGAACAATCACAGAAGATAAAGTTTTAGAGCAAGGCGAAATTAAAGATTATTTAGCTGTAAGTGTAACCAAAGAATTAACATACAACAATTGGGTTTATTTCTTGAGTGATGTAAAAGCTAAAAATGAAACATCAGTGGGCACAGCAAGCGTTGAGGAAGATTCTTCAGATTCATCTGAAACCTCACCAGAAACCAGCACTTCAAATCTAGCCATAAAATGCACAACAGCAGGGCAAATTGTGTCAAAAGACGGAGAAACTTTTGGAAACGCCATTTGCGCGCAAAACCAAGGAACGGAAACAATTTCTCCAAAACTTGTGTTGTGTGATGAACAAGGCTTTCCACTAAATTATAAATATGAGCGCTTCACTCCAGATGATAACACAGGATTTATTTTGTTTGATGAAACAACAAACTTTAGTGATTTAACAAAAGATAATGATTATGAAAACTGTTATGTTGTTTTGTTTGCCCCAAAAATAAATGTTTCAGTTAAAGTTTTTGAACAACTCACAAAATTTGCATTCTTTTATAATTATGACACTGAAAGTGGAAAGTATTCAAACTTGTTTAGACTTGATGCAACCTCTCAACAAGGTTTTAATGAAACAATTGAAGTTCCTTCAAATCAACAAAAAATTGTTTATGCTATGGCAAATTCAAGCAATGCATTAGCAAATTTAGGGGCAAACAATCAATTTGGCATCAGTTTTTCTGAAGGGTCTGTTGTATCTAACTCTAGCGCGATAGCCCCAATAACAAAAGACGACACAACTTCTGGCCTTCAAATCATATTCACGCCAAACCCTTCTGATATAACAGCAAACATTGTGAATAACGAAGAATCTTTTGGAAGCTTTAACGCAAAAGCAATTGAGGTTGATGTTGCAAAAATTTCAGGTATTTATGAATCCACAGATTCTTTAACTCCATATTTGACCGAAAGTGATGTTGGAAAAATTGCTTATTTCACAGAAGAAAGTGGTTATATCACAATCTCAAAAACCCCAATTTATAACAATATGTTTGCCATTGGTGGCACTGTTTACACAATAAAAGATGAGATTATAGAAGGCAATCCGGCTAAAAACATTTATGCTGAAGGTAGTGAAAATCCAATTCCAGTTTCAAGTAACAGTTTTGAAATTTCTGGCACCACTTATTACATAAACGGCAATTATGTTGAAACAAGACAATATTTAGAACAAGGCTATTATGTTGTTAAATCACAAACCGAAAGTGGTGTTACAACTTATTATTGGGACGAATTTAACACGGCAGACGATGTGGTTTGGTGGAATTCAAAAGAAATTAAAATGCAAGCACAAAAATGGATTAACACTTCTTCAACTGAGCCAACTTCTTCAGAAAGTGCTCCAATAGTAGAAATAGGTTATGATCCTTTAGTGGGAAATACTCATTATTTATTTAAAATTCCAGCAAAAATTTATAGAACATTAAACATAACAAAAGCGAATGGAAATGAAGGGGTTACATTAACTGGAACTTATCAAGATGAATATGAGATTATAAATTATAGTGGACAAGATCCTTTAACTCTTTCAACTTATGGAGGCGTTGATAAAAATAACGATCCACTTGTTAGCACGCCAGACAACATAAAATTAAGAAAAGTTGAAGACTATTTGTATATCGATTTATATGAAGGGTGGCAAAGTAAAATTAACAATTTGTATCTTGTTTATAAAACATCTTTAATTTCAGGGCAAACAACAACAATAAAGGCTATTGATGCTTATAAACTGACTTTTGATAACACAAACGCAAATTATGTTATAACAGATAAAACATCAAGCACAGATATTTTTGTTTTTGATAGCAGTGATAAAAAATTAAAATCAGGTGAAACTGTTGTTAAAATTTCAGATTTAATTAAGGCTGTTGATATGAGCGATAATAATAGCACTGAATATGATATAAGCCCAAGATACATTACAGCAAAATTATTTAGAGGAAACGAAGATTTAAGCCAGTATATCTTAGTATTTGTTACAGAAACTGGTGTAACTTGCCGGCCACCAAGTAATAGTTATGAGTTTAGCGATGAAAATACAAATATCAACACCAAAATTGAAGGTTCAAGCGATTTAAAACTTGTTTTATATATGTTTAGGTATAATTACAATGATAATTCAATAAATTTTGTGATTGAAATAAATGCAAAGTGCCAGTTAGGATTTAATGTGAACGAAACAGCTAGCGGAAGCTAATATAAAAGAGGAGAAAAATTATGGCAGAAAACAAAAATGAAGAACAAAAAAACAAAATCAGTTCAATAAAAGCGCCAGTTTTAAAAAGAAGAAAAATAACTGAGGCTGAAAGAACAAATGAACTCCCAAAATTTAATTTTGATGACTACACAAATGTGTCTTATGAAGACCAAACAAAGCTTTTTAATGGAATAAAAGAAATGTTTGCCGAGCTTCGAGAAAACAGCAAGTTTATGGAAGAGCAAGCGTTTAATCAAAAGTATATTAGTTATTTTGTTGAGCTTTTGGATATGGCAGTAACTGGCAATGTTACAGCAATGGACTATCTTTGTTATGTATACAAAAAAGGGATTGACGGCATTTTGCCTTCAAACTTAACATTGGCGCACAAATGGGGAATGCTTGCAATAGCCAACGGAAGCAAACTTGCTGTTGATAGACTTAGAATGTTTATAACTCCTGTTTTTGAATATGTTGATGACACCAACATAGACATTGAATATATGGCAGACCGCTATGATGTTCAAGAAGAAGACATCGCATATTTTATTGCTCAAATGTTTGCGGGGCTTTATAACCCAAGAATGGGGATTTCGCTTTTAGAGATGTCTAGGCAAGAACCAGCAGTTGTTGACACAAACTTCACAAGATTTATGAATGAAGCAACAAAAGTGAGAAGCCAAGTTTTGCCCGACCTTATGAAATATTTGAAATAAAACAAAAAGCTATTCTATTTGTCACTGCGAGAAGCTTTTGCTCCGTGGCAATCTCATTGAGATTTTTGCGCCAGCACCCAAAGTGCCTCCGTGAGAATGACAAACCCACAGCTCTTTCTGCACTCATAATAAAAAAAGCGCTTTTATATTGCGCTTTTTTTATTGCAAGTTTCAAAGCTTTTTAATTTTAGAATATTTTTTGTTTACTTAAAACTTTTTAACATAAGTTTATCTTCTTTTGAAATTCTAAAACTATCTTGGCATTTTGAAATCATTTTGTTTAAACAAAAGTTATTTAAATTGTTTTCTTTTAAAAAATCTAAAGTTTGTTTTCTGCATTTTATGAAGGCATCACACATCAGCCACGATATAGCCATATTAACATAATATTCTTGCTCGCATTTAAGGCTTTTTATGATATCAAAAACTTTTGAAATGTTTTTTTCATCGCAAAACTTGAAACATATTCTTATGCCAACTCTTCTTTTAAACACTTTTTTTGATTTTATAAAACTTTTGCTCAAATTTAAAAAGTTTTTTTCATTGTTTTTTATGTTAAATTTAATTGTATCACAGCTTGCCCAGTTGTCTATTTGGTCAGCAAATTTTTCTAAATAAAAGCAAAAAACAGAAAAGTCTTTTATTTTAGAAATTAGTTTAGCAATAATCAAAGTGCAAGACAAATTTTCAAAAATCCATAAATCTAAAAATTCTATATAATTGCCTTTAAAAATTTGTTTTGTTATTTCATCAATCTTTTTTGAAGGTATTGCCAAACAGGGCATTTTTGTGTTTGCTATTTTTTGCTCCCACAAAGCTTTATCTTCGCCTTTTGACAGCGATTTTAAATAGCCTAAAAATGGCTTTATGTCTTGTTTTGCCCAATGAATTTTGTTTAATTCCATAAAAACTCCTTTTAAAGAATTATAACATAAAATTATAAAAAATACATAATTTTTAATCAAAAGAAAAAAATAGTTTAGAGGTGAAAAATGAGAAACACAAGTGCCATACGCCGAATTGATGACTTGGGCAGAGTGGTTATTCCAAAAGAAATTAGAGAGGGTTTAAAACTTAAAACAAACAGTGAAGTTAAAGTTGTTTGTGATGACGGAAAAACAATTTTGATAACTCCGCACAGCAAACTCAAACCCTTTTTTGAAATTTTGAAAAATGTTGTTTTTTCTTTTGAAAAAACGGAACTTTGTTTTGTTTGTGACACAACACAAATTGTTGCAAGCACAAAAAGTGCCAATTTGCCTAAAAAGTTTTTTGATGTTGTTCAGCAAAGAAAAAACACTATTTTGCACGGCGAAAAATTGTTTAAATTCACTCCAAAAACACAAACAGAAATAATTATGCCCATAATATGCAACGGAGATGTTTTTGGGGCATTGTGTGTTTGTTATGATAGGTTTTTAGATGATTTTGAGTTTTTAAAACCAATTCACAAATTTTTGCAAAATTATTTGAGTGAATTTTAAGTTTTATAAAAAAAGAACTAATTTTTTAGTTCTTTTTTTGTTTATTCACTTTTGTTTAACTTTGCCATTGCAATAAGCTTTTCTAAAAGCAAATCGTTATCTTTTTTGGCTTTTTCCAAAAGTTTTTGAGCGTGGTCTGGCTTTTTTTGCATAAGGCTTGCATATCTTCTTTCACCAGAAACAAAGCTCATATAATCTTCGGTTGGGTTTTGTGGGCTGTCTAGCGTTAGCTTTTGTGTTTCTGGGCTATATCTAAACAAATGCCAATAACCGCTGTTAACAGCTTTTTTCATTTCTTCCATACCTTTAGACATATCTATTCCTTGGTTTATGCAAGTTGAATAACAAACAACAATTGATGGGCCGTTGTGTGCCTCTGCCTCTTTTAAGGCGGTTATGCATTGTTGCATATTTGCGCCCATAGCAACTTGCGCAACATAAACATTAGGGTAGTTTAGTGCCATCATAGCCAAACTCTTTCTTGAAGTTGTTTTTCCGCTTTCAGCAAATTTTGCCGATGCGCCACAAGGAGTTGCTTTTGAAGATTGCCCACCAGTGTTGCTGTAAACTTGAGTGTCTAAAACCAAAATGTTAACATTTTCATTTGATGCCAAAACGTGGTCTAGTCCGCCATAGCCAATGTCATAAGCCCAACCATCTCCACCAATAATCCAAACAGATTTTTTGAAGATAAATTCTTTTAAGCTTAAAATTTCATCAAGTGTTTGTTTAAGTTCATTTTGTGCGGTCTTGCTTTCTTCTTCAAGTTTTGGCAACAATTCATCGCAAATTTTGTTGTTTTCTTTTAAATTGTTTTCAGTGTTTAAATAATTTTCAATCAAAGTTTTGTTTTTAGAATTTTGTTCTATTGCCTTTTGCATCAAAGTTTTAACTTTTTCATTTTGTGTTTTTGACGCAAGTTCTATTCCAAAACCAAATTCAGCGTTGTCTTCAAACAAACTGTTTGCCCAAGCTGGGCCTCGCCCTTTTTCGTTTTGCGTGTATGGGCAAGATGGGTATGAGCCTCCATAAATGCTGGAGCACCCTGTTGCATTTGCAATAACCATATTTTCTCCAAACATTTGAGTGGCAAGTTTTATGTATGGAGTTTCGCCACAGCCAGCACAAGCTCCACTAAACTGGAAGAAGCAGTGATTAAACTGACTGCCTTTAACTGTGTTTTGGTTATATACAGTGGTGTCATTTATGAGTTTTGAAGCAAATTCATAGTTTTTTGCTTGCTCTTTTATTTCTTTTTCAGCATCACTCATAACAAGTGCTTTTTTAAGGCTAGGGCAGATGTTAACACAGCTTCCACAGCCCGTGCAATCAAGTGGGCTTATTTGAATTCTAAACTCATATTTATCTGTCATTAAAGCCTTTATGCTTGAAAAAGTTTCTGGCTTTTTGGTTTGTTTGTCAATTAAAACTGGTTTTATTGCTCCGTGTGGGCAAACAAAAGAACACATATTGCATTGCAAGCAGTTTTCTGGAATCCAGCAAGGAATGGTTGTTGCAATTCCACGCTTTTCAAATCTTGTTGTGTTTGTTGGCACTCTTCCGTCAGCTGAAAAAACGCTGCAAGGCAAACTGTTTCCTTGTTGTTTTGCAATAACTTTCATAATTTGCTCGTTAAACTCTGATGTTTCAGTTTCTTTTGTTGTTGTTATATTATTTTCAACATTTTCCCATTCTTTTTTAATTTTTATTTCTTGCAAACTTGTTTCGGCTTTGTCTATTGCCTTAAAGTTGTTTTCAACAACAGTTTTTCCAGCTTTTCCATAAGATTTTTCTGCCATTTTTTTCATTTCTTCTTTGGCTTTTTCAAAATCAATTATGTTTGTTAAATAGAAGAATGCACTTTGCATAATTGTGCTTATTTTGCCTTTTAATCCAAGTTCTTTGGCAAGGTCTATAGCATCAACAATAAAAAATTTAGCATTTTTTCTGAACAGTTCTTTCTTAAAATCTGCAGGAAGTTTTTGTTCTAATTCTTCTTTTTTATAAGAGCAGTTCAAAAGAAAAGTTCCGCCATTTTTAAGGTGGCTTAAGATATCATATTTGCCAACAAAACTTTCGTTGTGGCAAGCGATGAAATCGGCTTTTTGAATTTCATAGTGTGAGCCAATTTTTTCTTTTCCAAACCTTAGGTGCGAAATTGTTATGCTACCACTTTTTTTGCTGTCATAAACAAAATAACCTTGAGCATAGAGCGGAGTGTTGTTTCCAATTATTTTTATGCTGTTTTTGTTTGCGCTAACTGTTCCATCACTTCCAAGCCCATAAAACAAACATTCTTTGCCTTCATAACTGCTTTCATATTCTGGAATTTCAAGTGAGCTTTTTGTTATGTCATCTTCAATTCCAACAGTGAAGTGGTTTTTTCCATCTTTTTTGGTGTTGTTAACAACAGCCAGTGCCATTGCAGGGGTGAAGTCTTTGCTTCCAAGCCCATATCTTCCACCCAAAACTTTTATGTTTTTGTTAAATTCATTCAAACTTGCAACAACATCAAGATATAATGGTTCTCCAACTGAGCCACTTTCTTTTGTTCGGTCTAAAACAGTGATAACTTCAGCTGTTTCTGGAATAGCAGTTACAAAATCTCTTGCACAAAATGGGCGATAAACTCTAACTTTTAAAAGTCCAACATCAAGACCTTTTTCTTTTATGGTTTCTTCCATGGTGTCGGCGCCACTACCCATCATAACAATAACCTTTTTTGCTGTTTTTGAACCAACATATTCATAAGGGGCATATTCTCTTCCAGTTTTTTCAGCATAAGTTTTAAAGGCTTGTATGATTTGTTCATAAGCTCTTTCATAATATATATTGCTTGCTTCTCTGTTTTGGAAATAAACATCTGGGTTTTGTGCTGTTCCTTGTTGGTGTGGGTGAGTTGGATTCAAGCCTCTTTTTCTAAAAGCATCAATTGCCTCAAAACTCATAAGTGATTTTATTTCATCGGTATCCAAAACTTCAACTTTTGCAATCTCGTGAGAAGTTCTAAATCCGTCAAAAAAGTGTAAGAATGGAACCCTTGAGTTCAGTGTTGCCATCATAGAGATGTTTGCAAAATCGTGAGCTTCTTGAACATTGTTTGAACAAAGCATAGCAAACCCAGTTTGCCTGCATGCCATAACATCGCTGTGGTCACCAAAAATAGATAGTGCGTGACCAGCAAGCGCCCTTGCTGAAACATGAAAAACGCAAGGAAGAAGTTCTCCAGCAATTTTATACATATTAGGAATCATCAAAAGAAGACCTTGGCTTGCTGTGAATGTTGTTGTTAAAACTCCGCTAGAAAGGCTTCCGTGAACAGCACCCGCAGCTCCTGCCTCACTTTGCATCTCCACAATCTTCATAGGTTGGCCAAACATATTTGGTTTGTTTTCTCCACTCCATTGGTCACAGCTCTCCGCCATAGGTGAGCTTGGTGTTATAGGGTAAATTATTGCCATTTCGTTCACTGCATAAGCGCTCATTGCAACAGCAGTGTTTCCGTCAATTGTTACTTTTTTCAATTTCTTAACCTCCAAAGTATAGTATTTATTATATACCAAAACAATCAAATAGGCAAACAAACAAGCATTTGTTTGACACTTTTTTTTTGTTTTGTTAAACTATTGTTATGAGAAAAATAAAATTAGTGGTGCAATATGTTGGAACAAACTATTGTGGTTGGCAAAAGCAAAAAAATGGAAAGAGCGTTCAAGAGGTTATTGAAAAGGCCATTTTAAAAGTTTTGGGTGAACCATGCCAAGTTTTTGGAGCGGGCAGGACAGATGCTGGAGTTCACGCTGAGGGGCAAGTGGCACATTTTGAAACAATAGCAAACATTTATCCCCCAAAATTATATCATTTAATCAACACAGCTCTTCCAGATGATATAAGAATTTTAAATAGTGAAGAAGTTTCAAGTGATTTCCACTCACGGTTTTCAGCAAAGAAAAAAACTTATGAATATAAGTTTTATGTGTCAGACACCATTTTGCCACTTTTGGAGCAAACGCAAACAAGAGTTGGATATGAGTTTTGTTATAAAAAAGCTAAAAAAGCGTGCAAATTTTTTGTTGGAACACACAATTTTTCTGCATTTTGTGCTAGTGGAACAAAAGTTAAAGACACAACAAGAACAATTTATTCTTTAAAGTTAAACAAAGTGAGTGAAAAAGAATACTCTTTAATGGTGTGCGGGAATGGCTTTTTATATAATATGGTTAGGATACTAGCTGGAACAATTATCGAAGTGGGGCTTAACAAAAAAGAGGCGAGTGATATAAAAAATATCATAAAGAGCGGGAAGAGAGAGCTTGCCGGAAAAACTATGCCAGCAAAAGGGTTAACACTAAAGAAAATTGAGTATGAATAAAAAAGAGCGTTAAATTAACGCTCTTTTAATTTATTTTTTTAATATTTTTGTTTTGCATTTCATAAACTGGGCCAAAAAGTTCAATTTTATCATTTTCTTGTTTTATGAAAGAAAAGTTGGGCAAACAATAAAAGCAAAATCTATAACTATTTTCTTTGTATATTTGCATAATGTTTAGTTTTTCTTCAGCATAATCATTTCCGTTTTTTAAGTTAAAGTGCGGAATGATATTTATATTTGTAAATCCCAAACCTGTTAAGTATGATGGGTCAGAAAGCTCACTTTCTGTTTCTGGGTAATTATAAACATTTTCTGCAAGGCATATTGCTCCAGCGCTTTCACCAACAATAACTCCGTTAAAGCCCTCCAAATTTTTCTTTAACTTAATCTCGTTAAAAAAATCTATTTGTTTTGGAACTTTTCCGCCAGCAAGATAAATTAAACTTGCGCCAGACAAAATCTCTTTGGCAAGCCTTTTTGTGTGGCCGTCTAAAATGCATTTTGTTTCAAATTCTAATCCACTTAACTTAAGCGCTTCAAAAAACGCATTTGCACGCAACGAGTTTTCTTTGTCTTGTGGGTCATTTGCAACATAAACAACTTTTTTTGTATCTTTCAAACTGTTTTTTAAATGGTTTAAAAAGCCAAATCTGTTATCTAATCTTGTTGGCTTTGTCTTTCCAATTTCAGGGTCATAATAACCAAGTTTGCTAGCTAAAAATAATATCATTTTTTGACCTTCTTTTAAAATTTTTGTAACTTAAATTTGTTCTTTTGCTTTTTATATCAATCTTTTAAAAGATATCCACTTTTCCACATTTTGTGTGTTTTTAACTGATTTTTTCTTTTTTAATAAGCAAAAAGATTATTATTCAAAGCGTTTAAAATAATCAACAACATTTTTTAGTGGTTGTTCAATGTTTCCGTTTTTGATTTCATCAACAACATAATTGGTCATATGCTTTAAAACAACATAGTTTGCCAAGCTTTTTGTTGCTCTGTCTATTGCAGAAAATTGAATTAAAATTTGGTCACAAGGATAGCCATCTTCAATCATTTTTTTAACGCCGTTCATAGAACCAATAATTCTTTTTAGGCGGTTAACAATTTCTTTTCGCTCTTCTTCTGTTCCAATTGTTTCTTTTTGTGCTTTAAAGGCTTCAATTGCTTCTTTTGCTCTTTGTTCTTTAATTTCTTTTAAAGTTTTCTTTTTTGTTGCGCTTTTGGCTTTTGATGTTTTTTTAACTTTTTTAACTTTTTTAACTTTTTCTGTTTTTTCCATAAATTCCACCCCCATAAATTACGAGATAATTATATACCCATAGCGGTATAAAAATCAAGTGTTTTTTAAAATAAATTTTTTAATTTTGGCATTAAAAGCTTTTATTTATGTTAAAAATGCTATAAAAATACTTAAAATATAATTTTTTTAAAATAAAAAATTAATGAAATGGAATTTTTTTAAAATAAAAAATTATTGAAATGAATTTTTTAGAACAAAAAATTATTGAAATGAATTTTTTAGAACAAAAAAATTATTGAAAATTAAAAAAAAATATGATATAATCAAACCATTATTTAAATTTTTGGAGTTTAAAATGGAAATTAATCAAGAAAAAATAAGGAATATTGCCATAATTGCTCACGTTGACCACGGAAAGACAAGTTTGGTTAACGAGCTTTTAAAACAAGGTGGAGTTTTTAGGGATAACCAAGAGGTTATGGATAGGGTTATGGACTCAAATGACCTAGAGCGTGAAAGAGGAATAACAATACTTGCCAAAAACGCAGCAATTCACTATAAAGATTATAAAATAAATGTAATAGACACCCCAGGGCACGCAGATTTTGGAGGAGAAGTTGAAAGAGCTTTAAAAATGGTTGATGGAGTTTTGCTTGTTGTTGATGCTTTTGAAGGGCCAATGCCCCAAACAAGGTTTGTTTTAGAGAAAGCTTTATCTTTAAACTTAAAAGTTGTTATTGTTATCAACAAAATAGATAGGCCAGACACCAGAATAAAAGAAGTGGAAGATGAAATTTTGGAACTCTTGTTTGACCTTAACGCAAATGAGGACCAATTAAACAGCCCAATTGTTTATGCCAGCGCAAGGCAAGGGATTGCAAAACTTAATATGAGCGATGAGGGCAAAGATATGGTTCCACTTTTTGAAAAGATTATAAATCACATAAGCTGTCCGAGTGGAGATAGTCAAAAGCCTCTTCAAATGATTGTTTCAAACACAGAACACAATGACTTTTTAGGAAAGCTTGCAGTTGGAAAGGTGGAAAACGGAAAAATAACAGTGGGCCAAACTGTTGCAATAACAAATTTCTATCACCCAGAAAAAGTTACAAAAATAAGAGTTCAACAACTTTTTGTGTATGACGGAATGAAAAAGGTTGAAACAAACAGCGTTTCTGCTGGAGATATTGTTTGTGTTGCGGGCCTAGGTGACATTATGATTGGTGACACAATTTGTGACCAAGATTGTGCCACAGCCTTAGAATTTGTTAAAATCAGCGAGCCAAGCGTTGAAATGACTTTTATGGTTAACGACAGCCCTTTTGCTGGAACTGAAGGAAAGTTTGTGACCAGCAGACATTTAAGAGAAAGACTTTATCGTGAAACAATAAAAGATTTGTCACTAAGGGTGGAAGACACCGAACAAACAGACTCATTTAAAGTTAGGGGAAGGGGAGAAATGCACCTTTCTATCTTAATTGAAAACATGAGAAGAGAAGGTTATGAATTTCAGGTTTCAATGCCAAAGGTTTTGTTTAAATATGATGAAAATGGCAAAAAAATGGAGCCAATAGACAAACTTGTTGTTGATGTTCCAGAAGACGCAACTGGCGTTGTTATGAGCAAAATGGGTTTAAGGAAAGGTGAACTTGTTGAAATGAAGCCACAGGGCTCACGAACAAGATTGGAGTTTTTGATTCCAAGCAGAGGCCTTTTTGGTTATAAATCAGAACTTTTAACAGACACTCGTGGTGAAGGAATTATGAGCAGTGTTCACTATGGTTATGATTATTATAAAGGAGATATTGAAAGACGAACTTGTGGGGCGCTTATAGCTCACGAAAAGGGTGAATGCATTGGCTATGGCCTTGCAAATGCTCAAGAGAGGGGAACACTTTTTGTTAAAGTTGGCGACAAAGTGTATGGCGGAATGATTGTTGGAGAAAACCCAAGAGGGAATGATTTGGTTATCAATGTTTGCAAGAAAAAGCAGTTAACAAATATGCGTTCAGCTGCAGCTGATGATGCCCTTCACTTGATTCCACCAAAACTTATGAGTTTGGAAAAATGTATTGAATTTTTAAATGATGACGAGCTTTTGGAAGTAACTCCACAAAACATAAGGCTTAGAAAAATTATTTTAGACCACGACAAAAGACAAATAACAAAATATAGAGAAAAACAAAACAAATAAAAAAAAGAGCATATTGAAAATTGTTTTCAGTATGTTCTTTTTAGTTTTGCTTTATGGTTTTTGGTGATGTTATGAAAAGTATGATTTTTGAATAAAAGTTTTTTGAGATTCTCACGTTGGCTACTAAAGTGCCTCCTTAAGAAAGGCTGGTGGGGGAATAACTTCTTTTGCCTTAAAATAAAACTCCTCTTGTTTGGCGCTTTTATTCTCGTCATTGCGAGGGCTCTGCCCGTGGCAATCTCCATTTTGTTTGTTTCACATAGTTTATAACATCATTTGATTTTGAATAGGTTTTTTGTGTTAATCACAACCCTCTTTCTCCTGCTTCATTAACCTTGCTCCAATAAGGCTTTAGTTTTTCGTTTTTCTCTAATTCTTGTAAAGTTCTTTTGCTACTATTATTTTTTGAAATTTCAGTTAAGCATTTTTCAACATATTTTTTGCTCTTTTTATCTTTTAAAATGTCTGTTTTTTTGCCAGTGATTTTTAAAACTTCGCTGTTAGCGCATTGATAAATTAGTGCGGGTTGTTTGCTTTTTATAACTCTGTCTATAAAATCATATCTATATTTATTTTCTATGTCTGTTACAAACTTGCACAAATCTTCTGGATGTGCTTTGTCATTTTTTAAAACTGCTTGAGCAATTTTGTTTTTGTTTGCTGTTTTAACCTTTAAGGCATATTCTTTTAAATCAGAACTGTTGTTTTTTTGAATAAGTATGTCTTCAAAAAGGCTTAAATCTATGTCTTTGTTTTTTTCGCTTACCATTTCGCAAACCTTAATAATAACAACTGGAGGTCTTTCTGCCAAATCTTGTATGACATTTTTAAATGATTCTTCATCACTCTCATATGTTATAAGAATCTTGTTTAAATAAGCGTAAATTGTGTCGGTTGAACCTGTTAATTTAATGATTTTTGCTATTTTGGCATTATCTAGTTCGTTTTTTCGATAGCTCATTTTTCACTCCTTTTTGTTAAACATAAAAAATATAACACAGGTTTTTAAAAAAGTCAATACCAAAAGTTTTTGAAAACGCATTTTAAAAAACGCCCAAAATTTGCCCAAAATCGCATTTTTTTGGTATTTTTCATATCTCCCCTCAAAAAATAGGGGTTTTTTGCTAAATTTGAGCAAATTTATGGCAAAAAATCGTATTTTTTTCAAAAACCCCTATTGACAAATTGAGGTTTTGGGTGTATAATATAATCGAAAGGTGAGGGAGTGAGATAAGCACCTTAAAAAAAGGAGAAAATAATTATGAATACAGTTGCAAAAAAATCAGCTTGCATCGTGGCAATTATTCTAGCTTTTTGTTTAATGGTTGCGGGAATATATCTTATAATTCGTTCAAGTGTTGTGGATAATAACACAAATCCACTTGAAGTTAGTGCAGAAACTGGTCACGTAGGCGGCAAAGATAAAAATATTGATAGAGATAAAGAAACACAAGATGATAAATTAAAAACTGAAACAAACACAGATAGTGAAGGTTTGATTGAAAATCCAGTTAAAATCTTAAATGGAAAAAGTAGTTTTACAAAATATTACACAGGTGATGTTGTTGAACTTGAAAATGGAATAGACTTTGAAGTAGCACAAGCTGACGGAATTAAAATTACTTACACTCAACAACCAAAAGGTTCAGCAAAAAATGACCCATATATTCCAGTAACACCAAAAGAAAAAGGAACTTATAGAGTTGTAATTGAAATTCCACAACAAGGAATTTACAAGGCATTTAAACATTATTATGATTATAACATTGTTGCAGAACCTAGACCAAGAGAAGAAATATTATCCTTTGTGATAACTTCAAAACATAACAATGATGGTTTTATTAAAACATACACAGGAGAAGCTGTTGAAATTACAAAAGATGATATAAAAATAATAGATGCAGACAAAAATGTTCGTGATGACCTTGAAGAAAAAGTTGTGTTTTCTTACAGAAAAGTTGGTTCATCAACTTTTACAAGCGAAGCTCCAACAAAAGCTGGAAAATATGTTGTTAAAATGGAGATTCAAGGAACAGAATTCCCATGTATTGACACAAGATACTTAATAATAGAAAAAGCAAGCGAATAATATATAAAAGTTCAAAAAAGCTCAAGGCTTAGACCTTGAGTTTTTTGTTTAGATTTTAAAAGTGGGCAATCTCTTTGAGATTCTCACGCATTGCAAGCAAGAGATTCTCACGTCAGCTGACGCTTCCTCAGAATGACATTTCTATATGTCATTGCGAGCGAAGCGTGGCAATCTCAACTTATTGATTGGCGCTTTAAAAAGAGGTTCAAAGCAAGCAGCGCAGCGCCAAGCTTTCGGCTAACGCCTCAAGGCATTGCGAGCAAGGTTCATCCTTGCGTGGCAATCTCAACTGCTTGAAACTGCGCCAAGCTTTCGGCTAATGCCTCAAGGCATTGCGAGCAAGAGATTCTCACGTCGGCTACTAAAGTGCCTCCTCAGAATGACATTTCACCTGTCATTGCGAAGTCTTTTAGGGCTGTGGCAATCTCGTGGCAATCTCTATTCTCACGTAAAAACAAGTTTTGAAATGGCAGAAAGAAGTATTAGATTCTAATGCTGGTGCTTTGCACATTTTTTGAACAACAATGCCAAAATTTGCTCAAAATCGTATTTTTTAACATATTTGCAATAAATTATTCAAAAACAATGGTTTTTTGCTAAATTTAAGCAAATTTTCGCCCTAAAAATCGCATTTTTTCACAATACCCCTATTGACTTTTTGGGCGTTTTGGTGTATAATATAACTAAAGGTGAGGGAGTGAGATAAGCACCTTAAAAAAAGGAGAAAATAATTATGAATACAGTTGCAAAGAAATCAACTTGCATTGTGGCAATTATTCTAGCTTTTTGTTTAATGGTTGGTGGAATATTTCTCATAATTCGTTCAAATATTAAAGATAGTAATGTTGTGGCTGATAATGTAAATCCAATTGAGGTTGCGGCAAACACTAATTTTGGTGTCGCTGTTGCCACTAGAGAAGCAACTATAGACAATCACAAAGTAAAAATTTCGGTTGAAATACGCTATCTAAATGATGATGCAGTAAAAAAATTGCAAAAGAAAAAGAGCATTGAATTGAATGAAACAGTGTTTTATTATACAGAACAAGATGAAACAAAAGAAGTTCATATAAATTATGAAAATGAAGTAAAAGAAGTTGGAGAACACATTATTATAACAGAAGTTCCAAACACATTTAAGGTCACTGTTACAATCACAGTTGAAGAATAATTTGCTGTAACATTGCATAAACATAAAAAGCTCAAGGCTTAAAGCTTTGAGTTTTTTGTTTGGCTTTTTCAAAATTGGCAAGAGATTCTCACGTCGGCTACTAAAGTGCCTCCTCAGAATGACATTTCACCTGTCATTGCCAAGCCCTTTAGGGCTGTGGCAATCTCGTGGCAATCTCCATTCTCACATCTGGGCTTTACATCTCCTCAAGAACAACACTCCCAATAATTTGTTGAACTTGTTTTTTATATTTTAGCTTAAAAAGCATAATTTTTTAGCAAATTTTGCCAATTTTTTTGCAAAAAACAAAATCTTTTAAAAAAAACCCTATTGACAAGTTTAGTGTTTTAATATATAATAAGCCAAAAGGTGAGTGAGATAAACGCCTTTAAAAAAGGAGAAAATAAAATTATGAATGCAGGAACAAAAATAGCAACCTATATTTTGTCAATTGTTTTGGCTCTTAGCATAATTGCATCAGGAATATATGTTCTTGTTCGTTCAAGCGTAACAGACAAGAATTCAAATCCAGTTGAAGCTACAATAACTGACACGCCAACAGATACACAAGCGGATAAGCCAGCTGACACACCAACAGGCACACAAGCAGATAAGCCAGCTGACACGCCAACAGACACACCAGCAGATAAGCCAGCTGACGAACCAGCAGACGAACCAACTGATGACCCAAAACCAGAAGTTGTTTTGCAAGCTAATGAAGTAACAATTTCAGGTGGAAAAGATCTTTTTGAAAAAGAACACACAGGTGAAGAGCTTCCAATTGTTTTAGGTGAAGATTTTTCAGTTAAAATGAATAATGATGTGACTATATTATATTTGACTGAAGATAAGTTTATTGAAGTAAGAGATTCATCAAACTTACATCATTATGACCTTATGGCAAAAGTGAGTGCAGCTGGGGTTGAAACAGCTCCAAAAGCTTCAGGAGTATATTTTGTTTATATAGGAATAGCAAGTGGCAATGGTTTTAAAAATTTTGAGGATGTTTATAGCTATAAAATTTCAGCCTCAACAGTGGCTCCAACACCAATTCAACCTGTTGAGAAAAAGGAAAACAGCATAACAATTTTAAGTGGAAAAGACTATTTTGAAAAAGTGTCAAATGGTGCAAAAGCTGTAAGTTTGATTAAAGGTATTGATTTTAAAACAGCATCAGATTCAGACGTAGTGTCTGTTTATTATAAGTTAGCAGGTAATAAGCCTTACACAACAGTGGCTCCAACAGAAAATGGAAATTATTATAAAGTTAAAATTGAAGTGAAAGAAAGCAATGAATATAAGGCTTTAACAGCTTATTTTGACTTTAAGGTTGTAAAACTAACGGAAGCAACACTACCATCTCTAAAGAATATGAGTGCTAAAGTAACAAAAACATACACAGGAGAACCTTTGGCTATCACAAAAGATGATTTAACATTTAAACTTTACTCTGTAAGTGGTGGTTTTAGTGAAGCTTTGGAAAATGATGAATACACTGCAGAGTTTGAATATAAAAAAAGTGAAAAAAGTGATGATTATTACGCATCATACGTTCCAACAGAAGCTGGAAAATATGTTGTTAGAATAACAGTCCCAACAACAGAGAAATTCCAAGGTGGAATTTTCACAATTAATTATGAAATAGTTAACGCAGCTTAAAGACATTGTAAACAAAATAAATTATTAAAAAACTCAAAGTTTAAGCTTTGAGTTTTTGTTTGCCGTTTTAAAAAGTGGCAAGAGATTCTCACGTCAGCTACTAAAGTGCCTCCTCAGAATGACATTTCACCTGTCATTGCGAAGCCCTTTAGGGCTGTGGCAATCTTATTGAAATTCACACACAAAAACAAGTTTTGCGTGAGAATGACATTCAAAATAATTTATAAAAAGCTTATTTTTCAAATTTTGCAAAAAAACTTAAATTTTTTGTTAAATTTTCTTGATTTTTTTGCAAAAAAATGGCATTTTCAGCAAAAACCCCTATTGACATTTTGAGGGTTTTGTTGTATAATATAATAGAAGGTGAAAGGTT
>JAFVEA010000008.1 GCA_017478185.1 Clostridia bacterium | reverse complement strand
TGTTTAACTCTTTCTTGCGTAGTAGTTTCCTGCTAGTTTTATTATTAAACCACGAATTTCGCATCTTGGTGTGGATGCTGAATTCGTGTGGTTTGCGCCTCTAGCATTGCCTCCAAGTTTGTTTAACTCTTTCTTGCGTAGTAATTCCCTGCTAGTTTTATTATTAAACCACGAATTTCGCATCTTGGTGTGGATGCTGAATTCGTGTGGTTTGCGCCTCTAGCATTGCCTCCAAGTTTGTTTAACTCTTTCTTGCATAGTAGTTCCCTGCTAGTTTTATTATTAAACCACGAATTTCGCATCTTGTCAACAAACTATTCAAAGTTTTTGAATCTAATTGTGTTTTTTGGATTAATTCTTCATAATGAAGTTCTTCATCTTGCAAGGCGCTTAGAAGCAATTGTTCATTTAAATCTAGTTGAACAGCCTGAGTTTTTTGTGTTTGAATTTTTTTGAATTGAGGAAAGTTTGAAATAATATCATTTGGCTCAGTTACGCAACAACCTTGATAACATTTTATGAGCCTGTTTGTTCCCACGCTTTTTGAACTGTTAACTGGACCTGGAAGGGCAAAAATATGCCTTCCGTTATCGTTTGCAAACTCAACAGTGTGAAGTGAACCACTTTTTTCTCCTGCTTCTGGAACAAACACGCCAAGGCTTAAACCTGCAATAATCCTGTTGCGTTGAACAAAACCATATCTTGGCATCAAATGTGGGAGATTTTCACAAATTATTAAACCATCTTTTTTTAATATTTCTTCAGCAAGTGGTTTGTTTACGCTTGGATAAATATCGTTTAATCTGCCCGCCAACACAACAATTGTTTTGCCTCCGCACTCAACACACTCTTTTTGAGCTATTGCATCAATTCCTTCAGCTAAGCCACTAATAATCACAAGACCTGCTTTTGTTAATGCTCGTGAAAACAATCTTGTTTGTTCTGCCCCATAACGAGTGCAAACTCTGCTTCCAACAATTGCAATGCTGTCTTGTTTTAACAAATCAATGTTGCCTTTATAATAAAGTATCATTGGTGGGTCAAAAATTTCTTTTAAATTTTGAGGATATTTTTCACTTTGTATGGTTATAAATTTAACCCCTGTTTTGATTAAGCCAAACTTAAAATTTTCTAATTTATCACTGTTATATATTTCTTCTATCTTTTTTATGTTTTCATCACTTAAAATTTTTTGCAAAGTGTGTGGTTTTGAAAAAGCCTCAAAAACTTTTTCTGCTGAACCAAAATTTTTTAACAATTCTGCTTGTTTTTTGCAAGAAATTCCAGCCAAAGACATCAAAAGGTAACAATCTTCCAAAGTCATTCTCCTTAAAGTTAAAATTGATATTTTTTGTCTAAAGTTCTATATCCTATTGCTTCAGCCAAATGTTCTGCTTTTATGTTTTCACTCCCTTCCAAATCAGCAATAGTTCTGGCAACTTTTAAAATTCTTGTGTATGACCTTGCGCTTAGTTTTAACAGGTCAAAAGCATCTTGCATAAGAGAGCTTCCTTCTTCATCTAAAAGGCAATATTTTCTCATTTCAGCGTTGGTCATTTGAGAATTGCAAAAATGATTGCTGTTTTGATATCTTTTTAGCTGAATTTCTCTAGCGCGATTTACTCTTTGTTTTATTGTTTCACTGCTTTCTTCAAGCTTATCTTTTGCAACCAAATCATCATAATTTATGTCGTCAACATCAATGTGAAGGTCAATTCTATCTAAAAGCGGGCCACTAACTTTGCCTAAATATTTTTGTATAACTGCTTGTGAACATTTGCATTCACGTTTTTTGCTTCCATAATTTCCACAAGGGCAAGGGTTCATGCTGGCAATAAGCATAAAATCTGCTGGATAATCTATGGTTGCAATGTTTCTGGCAACTGTTATAACACCATCTTCAAGAGGTTGCCTTAAACTTTCGATGGTGTGTCTGTTATATTCTGGAAGTTCATCCAAAAACAAAACCCCATTATGTGCCATACTGATTTCACCTGGTTTTGCATTTCTGCCCCCTCCACACAAAGCTATTAGTGTTGTTGTGTGATGAGGAGAACGAAATGGCCTTTGCCAAACAATGCCCTCATTGTTGTCTAAAATGCCTGCAATACTATGAATTTTGGTAACTTCCAAAGCTTCATCAAAAGTCATATCTGGCATAATGGTTGGAAGGCTTCTGGCAAGCATTGTTTTTCCTGCCCCAGGAGGCCCTATCATCAAAGCATTATGTCCACCAGCGGCTGCAATTTCTAATGCCCTTTTTGCCTTTTGTTGCCCACGGATATAACAAAAATCGTTTGCTTGTTTGTCTAAGCTTTTTAAATCTGAAAATTTCATCTTAGGAATTGGAAGAAGCTCTATTGTTCCATTTAAAAACTCTACAAGTTCTTTTAAACTTGAAACGCCATAAGCATCAATTTCTTCAATAAAACTTGCTTCTTTAGAGTTTTCTTTTGGAATTATTACCTTTTTATGCCCTAAATTTCTTGCTGTTATGAGTGCGGGCAAAACTCCATTTATTTTGTGAATAGAACCATCTAAAGATAGTTCACCCAAAAAAGAATATTCACTTAAATTTGGGCAAACAATTTCTTGCGTGCAAATCAGCAAAGCAACCGCAATTGGAAGGTCATACATTGGGCCTTCTTTTTTCACATCAGCAGGTGCTAAATTTACCGTTACTTTTGTTATAGGAAACCTAAGGTTACTATTTTGAATAGCACTTCTAATTCGCTCCTTGCTCTCTTTTATGGTGGCATCAGGGAGGCCAACTGTGTCAAATTTTGGCAAACCTTTGTTTAAATCTGCCTCCACTCTAACTTCATAACCTTGAACACCTATTAAACCTAAACTTCTAACTTTTGCTAACATTTTTTCACTTCCTAAACATCAATATATCACATTCATTTTCAAAAATCAAGTGTTTTTTAGAATGTATGTTCGAAAACATTTTTAAACTTCTTCAAAACTTTTAAATTTTGCGAAGTGTTGTTCTCTTTTATAGGCAAAAAGCTTAAATTTTTATTTAAAATAAATTTTTTATATTTAATAAATTTTTCACCCTATTTGTGTTTAAAAAATAAAAAAATCGCTCCTAAACTATGCGTAAAATACTGTAATAAAGATTGTTTTAGTATTCTTTCTTTTGTTCTTCTATAACACTATAAGCTAATTCATCTTTTTCATCATAGAGATTAATTATTTCTTTGCCTTGCTTCTTGGAATATTGATAGGCATATTTTGCTCCACTATATAAGTTCTTTTTGTTTACATAGCAAATAACAGTATCGCAACTATCAATCATTTATTTGGTGATTGCTTTCTGTTATCTGCCTTTTATAATGAGTTTCTTCTATGTTATACATTGTTGTTTTCACATCTAAGTAAGGTGTGTAAATCTCATCCCCCCAAATTTCATCATGTTCAACAACTTTTTTAATTTTGTTAAAACTTGTTATAACGACTACAATTTCAATATCTGGATAATCTTTTCGGAGCTCTCTGCAAACAGATAAAGCCATTTCATCAAACTCTCCATGAGTTCCCATAGTGAAAAATCTGTAACCATCTTTAATTTTTTGCAAAACTACTTCTTTTAATTTACTTCGAATATCACCAAAACCAATTCTTCGGTGTCCTATAAAGCATATTCTTTTAGGCATAAAATCTCCTATATGGTTGTATATACAACCCTAATAATACCATAAGTTTTGAGATTTTACAACATTTTATGGTTGTAAATATGTCCTTATGTTAAAAATTATTGCTGGTAAAATATAGTTGTAATTACAACCATAGGAGATATTATGAAATTAAGCACAGCTGTTGCTCTAAGAGTTAGTAAAATTTTAGAAGAACGCAAAATGTCGCAATGCAATACAGATTAGAAAGAATAATCGCAATGCCACATAACACAATGAAAACTTTAATGGGAGAAAAAAATCAAAGCGTAAACTTAAAAACCGTTATGCAAATTATTAGAGGGCTTAATATGACCACTGCCGAATTTTTTGATGACCCTATTTTTGAAAGTGATGATTTGGAAATTGATTAATCAAACATATAGAAAAGCTTATTTATAAAATTTCTTTTAAAAATAAAAAACTTGAGACCAATTGGAACACGAAGTTCTGAATCTCAAGTTTACATAATTGTTTATACTCAATTTTCACAAAAAAGTCAACTATTTTATAAAAAATTGAAAGATTTAAACAAAAAAAAATCTGCTAAATTGCAGATTTTTTTATTACTTTCTGTTTCTCTTTCTTGCTGCTTCGCTTTTTTTCTTGCGCTTAACACTTGGTTTTTCATATGCTTCTTTCTTTCGAAGGTCGCCAATGATACCGTCTTTTTGACATTTACGCTTAAAACGCTTTAATGCGCTGTCTATGTTCTCGTCTTTGCCAACAACAACCATTGTCATATTTTCTCACCACCTTCTAATTCTTTGTTGCATATATATTAACATAGAATTAAAAATATGTCAATAATTTACAACAATTTAAAAAAATTTTTATTTTTTTTAAATTCCACCAATTAAAAATTTTTTTTAATTTTTGGCTTATTTTACTAGCTTTTGCCCTAAATTTTGCCCACCCAAGATGTGAATGTGAAGGTGCTGAACATCTTGATTTGCGTCCGCTCCTTGATTTATGATTATTCTATAACCATTTTTAAAGCCCAATTCATCTTTTATTTCTCCAATCTTTTTGAAAATTTTTCTAAAAACTTCCAATTCATCTGGAGCTTGTTCAATTCTTGCATAATGCTTTTTTGGTATTGCCAAATAATGCAATTTTGCAACTGGGTGAATGTCTTTTATGATGAAAAAGTCATCACACTCATAAACAAAATCACTTTTAATTTCACCGTTTGCTATTTTGCAAAACACACAATTTTCCATAATAATTTTCTCCTAATTTATATTTTTTGAACAACTTCAGCAAGCAGTCCATCTTTAAATAACCTTAAAACTTTTGCAACCACCAAATCGCCTGACTTTAGCTTTTGTTTTTCAACATAAATTTTTGAAAAGTTTCGGCTATGCCCCACCATATAGCCACCAACAACATCTTGTTCAAGCAAAACTTCTTGATTTGTTCCAATTTGTGAGAGCAAAAACTCTTGATGAAGTTCATCTTTTAATTTTGTTGCACGCTCCACCCTGTTTTGCATAACTTCACCATCAATTTGTTTATAACGAGCGGCAACTGTTTTGTTCCTCTTTGAATAAGGAAAGATGTGAATATCAGCAAATTTTGCCTTTTTGATTGTGTTTAGTGTTTCTAAAAAGTCTTCTTCAGTTTCTGTTGGAAAGCCAACAATAAGGTCAGTTGTGACTGCGCCTTCTGGAAAGGCGTCGTGTATCATTTCAACCTTTTTTAAATATTCTTCTTTGGTGTATTTGCGGTTCATATCTTTAAGAGTTTTGTTTGCTCCACTTTGCATAGAAAGGTGAAAGTGAGGGCAAAAGTTTGGCATTTCTTTTAACGCTTTTAAAAAGTTATTATTAATTATTTTTGCTTCCATTGAAGAAAATCTAATTCTAGCATTTATGGTTTTTAATGAATCAATAAGTGAAATTATATCGCAGTTTAAATCTTCTCCCCAAGAAGATAAATCAATCCCAGTTAAAACAATTTCTTTGCTTTGTTTTGCCATATTAAAGGCTTCAACAACAATGCTTTCAAGCTTACGGCTTCTGCTTCTGCCTCGAATGTATGGAATTAAGCAATATGTGCAAAAATTGTTGCAACCATCTTGAATTTTTAGGTAACTTCTGGTTCGATGTTTTTTTGGAGCAGACATTTCTTCATAGTCATATGGAGCATCAACAACATAGCAACCACTTTCATCAAGCATTTTTGTGAGCCACTCTTTTCCGCTTGTTCCAACAATCACGCAAACATTTTTTTTGTCTTCAAAATGTTTGCTGTCATTTTGTGAAGCACAACCGCAAACAAAAATCTTTGCTTTTGGGCAAATTTTGTTGATTTTTGAAATCATTTGCCTAGATTTTCGCTCAGCTTCATTTGTAACGGCACAAGTTGATAAAAACACCATATCAAGGTCACTTTGAAGTTCTTCACAAATCTCGTGCCCCATTCCACTTAAAGTTTGCGCCAAACTGTCGGCCTCATATTGATTAACTTTGCACCCTAATGTTAAAAATCCTATTTTCATAATTTTATTTAAACTGATTTAAACAAAACATAACAATTGATGTTAAGGTTAAACCAGCTGTTTCTCCTCTTAATATGTTTTTTCCTAAGCTCACCACTTTGGCATTTAGAGCTTCTAATTCTTTGACTTCTTTTTCTGAAAAACCGCCCTCACTCCCAACAATAAGGGCTATTTTTTGCCCTAAATTCAGCTCTTTTAATGTTTCTTTGGCAGACACTCTGCTGTTTTCATAAGCAAAGATAATTTGGTCATAATTTTTAAGCTCTTGTTTTAGGCCTTCAAAGCTTAAAATGTTTTGTATTTCCATAACTCTTTTTCTGCCACTTTGTTTGCACGCTTCTTGTGATATGCGATTATATCGCTCTAGCTTTTTTTCGTCAGGCTTTACAACCACAAATTCGCTTAAAAAAGGAACCAATTTTTTAACATTAAGCTCTGTTGCTTTTTGAATTAAAAAGTCCATATGCTCGCCCTTTAAAACAGCTTGAAAAAGCGTTACGTCGGGGATGTCTTCAACAATTTTTTCTTTTGAAATAATTTTGCAAACTGTTTGCTTTTTTTCTATCTTTACAATTTTGCAAACATAATTATAGTTTTGTGAAGCTGTTAAAATTTGCTCGCCAACCCCTTTTCGAAGCACTTTTGTTAAGTGAATATGCTCTTGCCCTAAAATTGTTATAAAATCACCATTTATGTTTGTTTTGTCCACAAAAAATATTCGTGCCATAATTTTCCCTTTTACTAGCTTATTATATCAAACAAAAACAAAAAAAGCAACAAAGAAAAACAAAACTTAAGGGCATAATCTTAAGTTTTTTAAAAGTTTTTAAAACTGCAATTCTTTTTCTTTTTTGTTTGTGTTTGAACTTTTTTCTTCTGTTTTTAAATAAGTTTTGATTGCTCCATAAGCCAGAACTGAGCTTGCTGCCCCGATAGCTCCCATTAAAAGTGGGTCTTCACCCACAACAATGCCAACTCCAGCATCTATTAAAGCTGTTGAAACCACGGCTTTTATTAACAATTTTTTGTCAAACAAATCACTTGCTTTTTTTGAATCATCTTGTTTGATAATATTTTTTTCACAACTTGATTTCTGTGTTTTTTCCATACAGCCCTCTTTGTTAATCTTTTTGTGCTTATTATATTATAAAAAAATTGGTTTGTCAATGGCAAAATGGTGGCAAAAAAATTTTGTTTGTGTTTTTTTAATTCAATTGTTTTAAGGTTTTTTAAACAAAAAAAGCGCTTTTTTTTGCGCCTTTTTATGTTTTTTCAAATTTAAATTTTCTATAATTATAAACTTTTATCTCTTAAAAATCTTTTCTTTTGCATTATCAATTACTCTGTCAATTTTTGCTCTTTGCTTGGCTTTTTTGTATCTTTGTTCTTGAACCAACTTTATTGCCTCATTTCGTGTGATTTCTTTTTCTTTTGGAAGCCCTAAAAACAAAGTAACTGCACAAACACCCAAACCAATCCTGCCAGCATAATCAGCGGCTGTGTATAAATCTTTTGTTGCACCCGCAGCAGCAGCTATTGATGTCATTGCCATCGCACTCATTACAAATTTTTTAATATTTTCTTGTTTTTTGCGTTTTATCATCTTTTGAATGTCTTTTTCAAAATTATCATCAAAAAACATTCCATCTTTTATTTCCATTTTTTTAACCTCACCTTTGTTTTGAGTGGCTTTATTATAGCACAAAACGCCTGTTTTGTCAATTTAAAAACTGGGTTTAAGAGGTGATGTTTTAAAAGGTGTGATTTTTAAAGAGAAAGCTTTTTGAGATTCTCATATTAGTTTTACCATATTAAGACATTATAAGCAAGAGATTCTCACGTCGGCTAACGCCTCCTCAGAATGCCTTGAGGCGATAGCCGAAAGTTTGGTGCTGCGCTACTTCCTTTGAAACTCTTTTTAAAGCACCAATCTAGCGTTGTTATGCTCTTAACAAAAACACCATGAGATTCTCACGCAAAACTTGTTTTGCGTGAGAATGACAAAAGAAGTTTAAAAATCTCAAGGTCAGTCACTTGTTTGGCTCCTTAAGAATAAAGAAAAATAACTTTGCTACCAAAAACAACAAACCTTTCCGCTAAAAATAACACCAGCAAAAAAAAAGACATAACTTTTTGTTATGTCTTTTTTTGTGAGTTTTTTCTTTAAAAAATGGGGGTTATAATCTTTTTAATTTGTCTTGATATTTTTGATAATCTTGATAGTCTTTTTGAACAAATTCTTCAGAAATTGCTTTTATTTTGTTTATTAATTTTTTGTCTGTAACACGAGGGAGTTCAACAGAAACTTTAATAAACATATCGCCTTTTGAGTTTTTGTTTAGGTATTTCACACCTTTGCCCTTAAGTTTTAGGATTGTTCCAGTTTGAGTGTTTTGAGGAATTGTTAGTTCAAGCTTGCCTTCCAAACTTGGAATAATAATTTTTCCACCAAGCATTGCAATCACAAAAGGCACTGGCAAATCCAAATGGATGTCAACGCCATCTCGCTCTAAAAGCGGATGCTTGGCAACTTTAACCAAAACTTGCAAATCGCCGTTTGGACCACCTCGCATTCCGGCATCACCATAACCACGAAGGGTCATAATTTGTTCATTATCTATCCCAGCTGGGATGTCAATTGTTATGCTTGAATTGTTTTTATAATAGCCCTTTCCTGAACAGTGTTCACATTTTTCTTTTATGATTTTTCCTGTTCCATTACATTTTGCACATGGCCCAACGTTAACCATTCGTCCAAACAAAGTGTTTTGAGTGTAACGAACCTGACCGCTTCCGCCACAATCAGGGCAAGTTTGATAAGCTGTTCCAGATTTTGCACCTGTTCCGTTGCAGTGTTTACAACTTTCGGTTCTAACAATGTTTATGGCTTTTTTAACACCAAAACACGCTTCTTCAAAAGTTAGGTTTATGGTTGTTGTTAAAGTTCTTCCAGCTGTTGCAGAAGTTCGTTTTGTTTCACCGCCAAAACCTGAAGAAAACATATCAAAAATGTCTTCAAAGCCTGAAAAATTGCCAAAACCAGAAAAGCCACCTTGACTCCCGCCCCCAGAATTACGGAAAAAGTCTTGGGGGTCGGCACTGCCATATTGGTCATAATTTGCCTTTTTTTGACTATCGCTTAAAACTTCATAGGCTTCATTTATCTCTTTAAATTTAGTGGCTGCCTCTTGGTTGTTGGGGTTTAAATCGGGATGATATTTTTTTGCAAGCTTACGATATGCTGACTTAATTTCATCAGCACTTGCGTTTTTTTCTACTCCTAATGTTTCATAATAATTTTTTGCCACTTTTTTGTTCTCCTATAAAATTATTTAGCATCTTTTATATCATCTGGTTTAACTTCAACTTCTGGGCCGTTTCCGTTTTGTGGGTTTGCGTTTTGATATAATTTTGTTACAATTGGTTCGCTTGTTTTTGTGAGTTCAGCTAATGCTTTTTCAATTGCTTCTTTGTCATCTTTTTTAAACTCTTCTCTTGCTTTTTCAATTGCGTCTTTTAGCGTCTTTTTCTCTTCTTCAGAAATTTTGTCGCCGTTGTCTTTTAAAGTTTTTTCTAAGGCAAAAGCCATTCCTTCTGCTTGGTTTCTGGCGTCAACAATTTCACGACGCTTTTTGTCTTCTTCAGCATATTTTTCTGCTTCTTTAACTGCTTTTTGGATTTCATCTTCTTTTAAGTTTGAACTTGATGTGATTGTTACGCTTTGTTCTTTGCCTGTTCCCAAATCTTTTGCTGAAACATGAACAATTCCGTTTGCATCAATGTCAAATGTTACCTCAATTTGAGGAACTCCTCTTGGAGCTGGTGGAATGTCTGTTAAAGAAAATCTTCCTAATGTTTTGTTTCCGCTTGCAAACTCTCTTTCACCTTGCAAAACGTGGATGTCAACACCTGGTTGATTGTCTGTTGCTGTTGAGAAAACTTGACTTTTCTTGGTTGGAATTGTTGTGTTTCGCTCAATTAGTTTTGTGAACACTCCACCCAAAGTTTCAATTCCAAGAGATAGTGGTGTTACGTCCAAAAGCAAAACATCTTTAACATCTCCTGCCAAAACTCCACCTTGAATTGCCGCACCAATTGCAACACATTCATCTGGGTTGATGCCTTTAAATCCTTCTTTTCCGGCAAACTTTTTAACAGCTTCTCCAACTGCTGGAATACGGGTTGAACCACCAACCATAATAACTTTTGCAATGTCACTTGTGGTTAGTTTTGCATCTTTTAAAGCTTCTTCGCTAAGCTTTATGGTTTGAGCAACAAGGTCTTGCGTCATATCATCAAATTTTGCTCTTGTTAATGTGTATTCTAAGTGTTTTGGACCAGTTGCATCAGCTGTTATGAATGGCAAGCTGATTGTTGTGCTGGTTGTTGCAGAAAGGTCAATTTTTGCCTTTTCTGCTGCTTCTTTAAGCCTTTGAACTGCACTTTTATCTTTTGACAAGTCAATGCCATTTTGGTTTTTGAATTCTGAAACCAAAAGGTCAATAATTCTTTGGTCAAAGTCATCTCCACCAAGACGGTTGTTTCCTTTTGTTGCCAAAACTTCAAAAACTCCGTCACCTATTTCCATAACAGAAACATCAAATGTTCCACCACCAAGGTCAAATACCAAAACTTTTTGGTTTAGGTTTTCACCTTTGTCTAGGCCATAAGCAAGAGCTGCTGCTGTTGGTTCGTTTATGATTCTTAAAACTTCAAGACCAGCAATTTTTCCTGCATCTTTTGTTGCTTGACGTTGGCTGTCTGTAAAATATGCTGGAACAGTGATAACTGCTTGAGTTACTTTTTGCCCCAAATAGCTTTCTGCATCTTGTTTAAGCTTTCCTAAAACCATTGCTGAAATTTCTTGAGGAGAATATTCCTTCCCTTCAATCTTAACTTTATAGTCACTTCCCATTTCACGCTTAATGCTTGAAACTGTGTGTTCTGGGTTTGCTATTGCTTGACGCTTTGCAACTTGCCCAACAAGCCTTTCTCCTGTTTTTGTGATTGCAACAACACTTGGTGTTGTTCTTGCTCCCTCTGCGTTTGCAATAACGGTTGGTTCTCCTCCTTCCATAACTGCAACACATGAGTTTGTTGTTCCTAAATCAATACCTATAATTTTTGCCATAATTTTTATATCTCCTTAAATTTATTTTTTATTTTGATATGATAACAAGACTATATCTTATCACCTTATCGCCTCTTTGAAAGCCTTTTAAAACTTCAGTTAAAATTTTGCCTGATTTTTCACCTTGTTTTTCTTCTGATGCTATTGCATTGTGAAGATTGGCATCAAACATTTCTCCTTCAGCCTTTATTGGAGTTACTCCAAACTCAGAAAAGGCATTCAAAAATTCTCGCTCTAATATTTCTAGTCCTTTTTTAACTTCATCATCTTTTATGGATTTTAGCGCCCCACAAATTGCATCATAACAAGTGAGCATTCGTTTTATAACCGTGTTTATGCCATCATCATATGCCTCTTTTTTTATGTTTTGGTTGCGTTTTCTAAAATTCTCAAAATCTGCTTGAAGTTGTTTTAGCATATTTGTTAGTGCTATGCTGTTTTCTTTTTCAATTTGAAGTTTTAGGTTCAAATCTTGTGGGGGCGAAAGTTCATCTGGTTCCACCCCCAAATTTGGGTCCACAAAAGCTTTGTTATCTTCAACTTTTGCTTTTTCATTGTTTTCATTTGTTTCTTTTTTAATTTTTTCTGGTTTCTTTCCATAATAACGATTGCGTTTATATTTGTTTTCGCTCATTTTTTGTCACCCTCCTTTTCTTCTTTGTGAGTTAATGCTTTTAAGTTTTGGAATTCACCCACCACAAATTTTAAGGCACTTGCAATTTTTGCATAATCCATTCTTTGTGGGCCAATTATTCCTATGCTTGCAATGCTTTTTCCATCAACTTGATAGTCCGCTCTTGCAATGGAGCAATCTTTTAACTCTTCAACTGGTATTTCTGAACCAATTTGAAATGACACCTCAGCGCTATCTTCGCTGAACACTTCTTTTATTTCATTTGGATTAGACAAAACATTTATAATTTGCTTTGCTTTTTGGGGGTCACTATATTCTGGAGTGTTTAAAAGTTTTAATTCTCCCCTTGCTGTGATTCCACCTTTTTGCGTTAAATTGTCAGTCAAAGTTCTTAACGATTTTATCACTGTTGTAAAGATTGTGCTAAATTCTTTAACTTCACTATCCATTTTTTCAATATACTTGGGCATATTTTTTATCATATCAGAAACGGTGCTGTTGCAAAATGTTTTGGTTAAAAGGTTGCTTGCGTCAATATAACTTTGTTGAGGTATTTTTTCATCACTTTCCATTGAATTTGAAATTATTCCACTGTTTGTTTCAATAAGTATTAAAGCTTGACCTGTTAAAAGAGGAATTATTTTTACATTTTTTATAACAAGTTTTTCAAACCCCTTTAACATCACAACTGTTGGATAGTTGGTGGCCTTTGAAATAACTGAAGCAATTTCACCCACCATTTCACCTAGATAAACTGTTCTTTTTTCAAACATTTGGTGAATTTCATTTAAAACTTTTTTGTCTAATGGAATATCTCCCATCATTGAGTTCACATAAAACCTATAACCTTTGCTGGTTGGAACCCTTCCGCTTGAAGTGTGCAGTTGTTTTAAATAACCCATTGCCTCTAAGGCGTTTAGTTCATTTCTTAGTGTTGCAGTGCTTAAACTTTTTGCATATTTATGCTGAATTGCACTGCTTGTTATGGGACTTGCTTTTTGAATGTAATCTTCAACTGCCACTAAAAGTATTTTTTGCTTCCTCTCGCTAAGCTTTATTTCCTCTTCTGGCATCAAAACCTCCTTTTGCTAGCACTTTATTATGTCCAATTGTTAGCACTCTTATGCTTTGACTGCTAACAGTATAATACTAGTTTATGCATCTGTCAAGTAAAATGTGACAAATTTTTAAAAATTTTTTTTAAAGCCACTTTTTGGCTTAACTAAAGCGTTTTTGGGTAAATTTATTATAAAAACATATAAAATTTTTTTAGTTTTAAAGAAATTTTAAATTATATCTTGCAATTTTTTAAATTTGTGATAAACTTTTGTTATAATAATCTTAAGAGGTATGAAAATGAAAACTTTAAAGGTTGAAGATTTAGACAAAATTATAGATTATAACAGCCATTATGAATATGAACTTATGATAGAACTCGACTTTGATGACAAAATTTTTAATTTGCCAGCAAAAGCACTTTTAAACAATGAAGATTTAATTGCAACTTTACATAACATAACAATGAGCGATTATGATAAGTATTCAGATTCATGGTTAAATGTTTGCAATGAGCTTTATAGAAAAGGCTTTAAACCAAGTTGGAATTTAACTAAAAAACTTTATGAAACAGAAAGCTTTAACCACATGCTTAATTCTGAAGTGGAAACAACACTACTCTTGGTTGATAAACAAAGAATGGTTTTAAACTCTATAAAACATTTTGAAAACACCGATGACAATGATTTGGAAATTCTTGACAATATCATAAAAATTGAAAAAAACAATCCTAAAATAAAAATAAATCCAGAGATATCAGATGACACATCATTTTATTCTCGCTCTTGGTTTATGCCTTATAATATGACAAATTTACACGCAATATATTTGCTTACTATGCAAGAAATTGAAGGCATACAAACTGGAATCAAAGTTATTGGACCACAAGTTCCAGAAATCAAAGATTGTATAGAATTGGTAAAAAGCGTTGTATATTATGAAAAATTAAAAAATTGTGAAAAACCAAACAACCATCCGCCCATAACAGCAACTGAATGTTTGTTTGTGTTCTTAAAAAATTCTTTATTCGAGCGAGATAAATTTGTAAAAGAAATAAAAAACTTACAAAACGAGTTTATAGAAAAGCACAATTTAAGTGAATTTAAAATAATATTTGAAAAAGAAGAACTGCCTAAGCAAGAAATTTTGGAAGACGTTTATGATATGGACAAAGTGATAATTTATGAATTTAATCGTATATTAAAAACACCAGCTGAAAAACCTGCTGCTGTTTATGACGAGAAAAATGATGTTATAAAATTAAAGCTAAACAACGATTTTAATAGTTATCCATTTGTTCCTGATGAAAACCCTGTTTCCACAACCCCTCAATCAAAAACTATTGCAGTAAGAGATCAAGTCGTTGATTATGTTGATAGTTGTATTTCTAATCAAAATCAAGCTGATTGGGATTATCTAGAGCGCGAGAATATGAAAAATGAAGCAAATACAATAACAAAATAATTTAAAGTGTTTTTTAAACTTAATTATATATTCTTTTTCTTGACATTTATTATTTTATTTTTTAAAATTTTTAAAAAAGGATTTAAGAGGATAAAATTTATGAAATATATAAATAAAAGCAAAGAAATCATTGTTAACAAATATAACGATTTTAACGAAGATGATAGATTAACAAAAAGCATAAAAGGTCAATTAGAATTTTTTACAACAATGCATTATATTTTAAAATATTTAAAACCAAATTCAAAAATTTTGGAAGTTGGTGCTGGCACAGGCATATATAGCCTATCTCTTGCCAAACAAGGCTATCAAGTTAATGCCATTGAACTTGTTGAAAAAAATGTTGATATTTTAAAGCAAAACATAAAATTACAAAAAAATAAAAATATTATAGCTGAACAAGGCGATGCTCTTGACTTAACTAGATTTAAAGATAATACTTTTGATATAGTTCTTGTTCTTGGCCCTTTATATCACTTGTTTAACAAAAAAGACCAAAATCGTGCAATTAATGAAGCTTTGAGGGTGTGTAAAACAAATGGAATTGTTATGTTTGCTTTTATCACAGATGATTCTATTGTTTTTAATTGGGGTCTTCATGGGCATTTAAAGTATATGCAAGAAAATATATTTAATAAAGATTATTCGCTTAAACAAGTGCCAGAAGAAGTGTTCGCCACTTTTAACATTTATAATTTTGAAAAATTATTTAAAGATAAAAAAATTAAAAAATTACATTTAATATCAACTGACAGCATTTTAGAAACTGTAACAAACAATCCAAATTTAATTATTGATGAAGAAGATTTTGAAATCTTTAAAAAATACCATTTGGCAACTTGTGAGCGTGTTGACCTACTTGGTTTGGCATCTCACCTATTATACATTTGTAAAAAAATTTAAATATATAAAAAAGAGTATGTTTTGGATATACTCTTTTCTTATTATAATATAGCATCAGCAAAACTTTCAGCATTAAATGGTTCAATGTCATCAAGCCCTTCACCTGTTCCTATAAACAAAACTGGTTTTTGATACTGTTTGGCAATAGAAATAACAACTCCACCTTTTGCTGTTCCGTCTAACTTTGTTAAAATTAATCCGTCAATATCAATTGCCTCATCAAAATATTCCACTTGGCTTAAAGCGTTTTGCCCTGTTGTGGCATCCAAAACCAAAAGTTTTTGATAACTGCCATTCCACTCTCTTTCAACAATTTTTGAGATTTTTTTAAGTTCTTCCATAAGGTTTGATTTGTTGTGAAGCCTTCCAGCGGTGTCAACAATAACAACATCATTTTGTTTGGCTTTTGCCGACTTTATGCCGTCAAAAACCACACTTGCTGGGTCACTGCCTTCATTGTTTTTAACAATTTTGGTTTTGTTTCTGTTTGCCCACTCAGTTAATTGGTCAGCTGCAGCTGCCCTAAAAGTGTCACCAGCAACAAGCAAAACATCTTTTTTCTGAGATTTATAAAAATTTGTGAGCTTTCCGATTGTTGTGGTTTTGCCAACGCCATTAACCCCAACAACCATAATAAGAAGCGGATATTCTGCCTCTTGTGTTTTGTTTTCAGACAAAATTTCGGCAATAATTTTTTTTAAAGCACTTTTAACATCTTCTTGATTTCTTAGTTTTTGTTTTCTTGAAACTGCTCTTAATTTTTCTACAATTTCACTAGAAGCTTCCACCCCAACATCAGCAGATATTAAAAGCATTTCAAGTTCTTCAAAAAATTCATCGTCAAGCTCGCCTTTGCTCATCATTGCCATAATTTTGTTGCCAATTGCTTCTTTTGTTTTCTTAAACGCTTTTGCAATTTTTGAAAAAAATCCCATAACTATATTACTCCTTTTTAGCTTCTTTTTTTGTTTCAACATTTTTAAGAGCTTCACTAAGCCTTACAGACACAATTTTGCTGACACCCTCTTCTTCCATTGTAACCCCATAAAGTGAGTCAGCAAGTTCCATTGTTGGCTTACGGTGAGTGATAACAATAAACTGAGTGTCCTCAGCAAAATTGTGAAGATATTTTGCAAAGCGCTCAACATTGGCATCATCCAAAGCAGCCTCAATTTCATCTAATAAACAAAATGGCATTGGTCTTAGCTTTAAAATTGCAAAAAGTATGGCAATTGCTGTTAATGCCTTTTCTCCACCAGACAAAAGTGTTAGGTTTTGAAGTTTTTTGCCTGGAGGCTCAGCTATAATTTCAACACCAGCGGTTAAAACATCTTCGCCCTCAGTTAAAACAAGCCTTGCATTTCCGCCCCCAAACAGCTGCTTAAATATTGTTGAGAAGTTTGAATTTATTTTGTTAAATGCAACCTCAAATTTTTCTGTCATTTGTTCATTTAAGTCTTTAATGATTACAACAACATCATTTTCAGCTTTGGTTAAATCATCTAATTCTTTTGTGTAAACTCCAAATCTCTCTTCCATAACCTTGCTGTCTTCTATGGCGTTAACATTAACATAACCAAGCTTTGAAATTTCTTTTTTAATTTCAGATATTCTTGCTAAGCTTTGCTTGTGGTCATAATTTTCCATTCTTAAATCTTGAGCTGTTGAATAAGTTAATTCATAGTCTTCATAAATTTTGTCTTTCATATTCTCAAGGTTAACATCAATTTGACCCAATTTTGCTTCTTCTTGAAACTGCTTTTCTTGTGCTTTTGCAAGTTCTTGGTTAAGAATTTCTCTTTCTTCCTCAATTTTTTGAAGCATTTGATGAATTTGCTCTTTTGTTCCTTCAAGTTCATCTGCTTTATCTCTAAGTTTTGCAATCTTTTGTTTTTGCTCACTTATGTTTTCATCATCTTTGCTTGCGCCAAGCATTTGAGCGCTCTCTAAAGTTTTTGTGTTTTTTATGAGCAAGCTTTCATTTTCATCAATGCTATCATTTAAGTTTTCTTGCTCTGAAACAAGCCTGTCTATGTTTTCATTAATTGAAATTAGTGCGCTTTGTTTGCTTGCAATTTGAACTTTGAGTTCAGTTAACGTTCCACCAAGTTCTGCTCTTTTTGCTCTTAATTGTTCACTGCGAGTTAAATCAACCTTTTCACCTTTAACCCCTTCAGTCTTTTTAAGAGATTCGATATCTTTGATTTCATCAACCAAAAACTTTTGTCTTTCATCAATTCTTGTGAGTTCATCAAAAATTTGAGAAAGCTCTAATTTTAGTTCTTCATTGCGTTCTTTGTGGGATTTGTAGGCATTTGCCTTTATCTCTAACTTTATTTCACAATCTTGAAGCTTTTTCTTGGTTTGCTCCAGCTTTTCATCAGCATCTTTTAAGAGATTTTGGCATTTTGCCATAAGTTCACGCTGAGATAAAATTTCTTTTTGAACTTTTGTTAGTTTTTCGGCAACTTCTTTCATTTCTCTATCACGAGAAAGCAAGTTGTTTATGGATGTTTTTTTACTTCCACCAGTAATGGAGCCCGCTGGATTTATGATATCTCCATCTAAAGTTACTATTTTAAATGAAAATTTTGTTTGCTTTGCCAAATTTACAGCAACATCCATATTTTCAACAATCACTGTTGAACCTAAAAGCCCTTCAAAAACTGGCTTTAACTTAACATCAAAACTTATGAGTTCATATGCAACCCCAAAAACTCCTTTTGATTTTAAAAGGGCTTTAAAACTTTCGGGTATAAACCTTGGTTTTAATGAGTTTATTGGCAAAAATGTTGCTCTACCATAATTGTTTGTCTTTAAATAAGAAACCAATTTTTTGGCATCATCTTCACTTGTTGTAACCACATTTTGAACAGCTGAACCCAAAGCCATTTCAATGGCTGTTTCATATTCATGAGGCACTTTTATGAGGTCGGCAACTACACCAACTATGCTGTTTTTAAGCTGTGGATTTTTTCCACTGTCAACCAAAAGCTTTTTAACAGTTCCATTAAATCCTTCATATTCAGCATGCATTTCATTTAAAAGCCTGTTTTTGCTCTCTAGGCTTGCTTGCTGTTTTATGAGTTCAGCCAAACTGTTTCTGCAATTTTCAAACTCTTTAAAAATTGTAAATCTGCTGGTTTGAAGCCCCTCAATGTCATGTTTAAGCTTTTTTTGCTCATCTTCGGCTTCTTGATTTTCAGTTTTTGCGTCATTTTCTAGTTTTAAAGAAAGATTTAGTTTTTCATTTAAGCCGTTTTCTCTTGTTTTTAACTCATTTTGCCTATCAAAAAGGTTGTTTTTCTCTAATTCTAATTTTGCACCTTTTGCTTTTATGTCTGATATTTTGTCAATTTCAGACATCATTTGTTTTTGGGAAGAATCAACCTTTTTTTCATATTCTTCAAGCTCACTTAAAACCTTGTCATATATGCTTTGCATTTCATCAACTTTTAAAGAAAGCTTGTTTAATTCTGTTGATTTTTCAGATTTTTGTTCTTGAAGCGTTTTAAGCTCTTGACTGATTTCGGCAAACCTTTTTTTGTCTTGATTAAGTTCTTCTTTTATCCTTAAAATTTGTTCACCCAAATAGCTTATTTTTTCTTGAGCCAAACGATAATTTCCAGCATCTTTTTCAAGAGCCACAGTAAGGTTTAAAATTTGCTCTCTTATTTCTGCAATTTGCCTGTCAATATCTTTTATGGTTTCCATACTTTTGTTGTGTTTTGCAACACTTTCGTTTATTTGGTCTGTTCTTAGGTTAACTTCTTGCAAATAGCCATCAATTTTGTTTTGTATGGCCTCTTTAACCTCATTTGTGGTGTCGTGTTGATAAAGATAGCTGTTAACTTCCAAAACTTTTAATTCATCTCTTAGTTGCAAATAAATTTTTGCATTTTCAGCTTGTTTTTGAAGTGGCTTTAAGTTATGCTCAATTTCAGACATAATATCAGAAAGCCTTGTTATGTTGTCTTTGTATCTTTCAAGCTTTCGCTCAGCTTCTTCTTTTCTGATTTTAAACTTGGCAATTCCTGCTGCCTCTTCAAAAATTGCACGCCTGTTTTCTGGCTTTGAATTTATGATTTCTTCAACCTTTCCTTGACCTATTATGGAATAACCGTCACGAGCAATTCCACTGTCGTGCAAAATGTTTGTTATGTCTTTAAGTAGGCATGGTGTGTGATTTAATGCATATTCTCTTTCGCCTGAGCGATATAATTTTCTGGTTAAAACAAGTTCGTCATACTCAGTGTTAAACATTTTTTGAGCGTCATCAAAAACAAGTGAAACCTCACAAAAAGATAGTCCTTTTCTGTTTTGGCTCCCCTTAAAGATAACATCTTGCATATTTGAACCACGAAGTGACTTTGGGCTCTGCTCTCCCAAAACCCACCTAATGGCATCTCCAACATTACTTTTTCCGCAACCATTTGGCCCAACAATTGCGGTTATTCCTGGGTTAAAATCAACTTTGATTTTGTCTGCAAACGACTTAAACCCACTTACCTCCAATCTTTTAAAACTCATAATATCCCCTTATCTTTTAATGTTAATCTGGCAACTTCCATTTCTGCAACTTTTTTTGATGTGTTTGTTGCAACTCTGCCCCCTTCTCCATCAACAAAAATCTGTATGGTATATTCCCTTATGTGAGGCTTGCCCTCTTCTTTTATAAGCTTATATTTAACCTTTTTTCCTTGTGCTTGCAAATATTCTTGAAGCATTGATTTATAATCTTTTTTTGCAACAATCTTTTTTTGTGCATTGTTTTTGTCTATTCCAAGTTTGTTTAAACACCACCCGCACGCAGTGTGAAAATTGCTATCCAAAAAAATCGCTCCCAAAATCGCCTCAAACAAGTCCGCCTTAACGCTTGCCAAATTTTCTAACTCTTCTCGCTCTCCTTCTGGAACCCTTAAATGAGATTTTAGTTTCATTTTGTCTATAACTTTTGATAAGTTTTGTTCATCAACAAGGCTCGCTCTCATCTTGCTTAAAGTTCCTTCTCTGTCAGAAAAATTGTTATATAAAAATTCTGCAACCGCAACACTTAAAACCGCATCTCCCAAAAATTCTAATCTTTGATTGCTTTCTGTTTTTGTTAAGTTTGCAAAAGTTGTGTGAGTTAATGCCACCACCAAAAGATTTTTATCATTAAACTTATAGCCAAGTTTTTTTTCTATCTCTTCAAAATCAGGAGTCAAACTTATTTTTTCTATCATTTTTATCCCTCTTGATTTTGTTTATCTTTTAAACTTTCTTGAATTTGCTGTGTTGCTTCCGCTTTTTCTTGCAAATGCTCTATGCTTGCCATTTTTTCGAATTCTTTTTCAATAACCTCATTTATGTTGCTTTGTCCAATTGCCATAGCTTGTTCAATGGCTGCCAAAAATCCTTTTGCTTTTGTGGAGCCGTGAGCTTTTACAACAACTCCTTTTGCTCCCAACAAAACTGAACCACCAAAAGATTCATAGTCAAATTTTTGCTTTAATTCTTTTATGCTCCCTTTTATGAAAAGCCCACCAATTTTAGACATAAAACTGCCCATAATGGCTTGTTTTATTTCTTGCATCAAAATTTTGCACGCACCTTCAGTGGACTTTAGCAAAACATTTCCGCTAAATCCATCAGCAACAACAATGTCATATTCCCCGCTCAAAAAATCTCGTGCTTCCATATTTCCAACAAAATTTAATGGCAAAGCTTTTAAAAGCGGATAAACCTCTTTTGTGAGTTCATTCCCTTTTGCCTCTTCAACTCCAACATTTAAAAGAGCCACCCTTGGTTTTTCTATTCCCAAAACTTTGTGCATATAAACATGAGCAAGCATTGCAAACTGAACCAAGTTGCTTGCTCTTGCATCCATATTTGCGCCAGAGTCAACAAGCATCACTGGCGTTCCTTTAATTGTTGGCAAAAGTGGCGCCAAAACTGGCCTGTTAACCCCTCTTATTCTTCCAAGCTTTAATATGGTTGCGCTAAGGAGTGCTCCAGTGCTTCCAGCAGAAACAAAAGCGCAATATTCATCTGGCTTTTCTTTTAAAGTTTCAACAGCTCTTACGATGCTGCTATCTTTTTTTGTTCTTATAGCTTCAACTGGAGGCTCGTCACAGCCAATAACTTCTCGGGCATCAATCATATCAAGCCTTGCTTGGTCATATTTTTTGCCAACCAAACAGTCTTGAATAACATCAGCTTTCCCAACCAAAGTTATTTTTAAATCTTTATGTTTAAAAAGCGCCAACAAACTTGCATTCACAATTTCTTCAGGAGCATTGTCGCCCCCAAAAGCATCAACTAATATCTTCATAATCTTCCTCTACTTATTAAATATAAAAAAATTATAGCAAAAAAAATGCCCTAAATCAAGCAAAATAGCCCTATTTAAAGCAAATTGTAAACAAAAAAAGAAGCTTATTTTGCTTCTTCTTTGTTTTCTTTCTCTACAACAAGAACTTCCTTTCCGTCATAATATCCACATTTTTTGCACACTCTGTGATTTAGTTTTGGTTCGTGGCATCTTGGACATTCTGAAATTGATGGACCAGAAATCTTCCAGTTTGCAAAACGGGAATGTTTTCTTGCCTTAGAGGTTCTCGATTTAGGCGTTGCCATATTATTTGACCTCCAAAAAATTTATATGTAAATATTTTACGAACTAAGTATATATTAAATTTTGTGTTTTGTCAATAAAAATTTAAATAAAAATAAAATATCAAAAAGTGTGGCAAAAATATATTGATATTTTTTAAGTTTTTTGATATCCTTAACTTAAGGAGAAATTATGGAAATTTGTGCAATTATTGCTGAATATAACCCTTTTCATAAAGGTCATTTAAATCAAATTAACTTAGCAAAAAAGCTTAGTGGGTGTGAAAAAATTGTTTGCTTTTTAAGCCAAAATTTTAGTCAAAGAGGACTTCCAACAATTTTAGATAAAAAAACAAGAAGTTTGATGGCAATTTCTTGTGGGGCTGATGCTGTTTTAGAGCTCCCAACCGCCCTCACAACCCTAAACGCTGAACTATTTGCAAAATTTATGATTAAAAGCATATTAAGTTTTAAAGAAATAAAATATGTTTGTTTCGGCAGTGAATGTGGAGATATAAATTTAATATTGGAAGTTGCAAAGTTTTTGAATAGTGAACCCCAATTTTTTAAAGAAGTTTTAAAAAATTTTTTAGATTTGGGATATTCGCTAAATCTGGCAAAAAGCAAAGCGCTAGAATTTTGCATAGACAAAAATTTGATAAGTTTTGGTGATAACTCAGCAGCAAAAACATTGTTAAAATATCCAAACAATATTTTGGCCGTGGAATACGCAAAAATATTACTTAAACAAAAATCAAAAATAACCCCCCTAACCTATAAAAGAACTGATGATTTTTCAGCAAGCAAAATTAGAGAGATTTTATATGAAACAAAAGATGAAAAAAGCATAGAAAAATATATACCTAAAAATGCATATAACTTAATAAAAGCAAAAACAAATTTCCCTGACACAAAACTTTTTGATAACCTTTTGTTATCCTCTTTAAAAACAATAAAAAAAGAAAATTTAAAAAATATTTTTGATGTTTCTGAAGGGCTAGAAAACAAAATCAAAAATGAAGCCCAAAACGCCATAAGTTTTGATGAGTTTTTAGAAAATGTTTGCCAAAAAAGATACACAAAAAACAGAATTAGAAGAATTGCTCTTCACGCACTTTTAAATATTGATAAAAACATAATCAAAAAAGCGCAAAAATTAGCATACCCCCCATACCTAAAAATTGTTGCATTAAAAAAGGATAAAGAACTGCTTAATAGCTTAAGCAAAACAAAAACAAATTTGGTTTTAAGAAAGTGTGATGCTGATAAATTAAAAACAACCAGCTTAGCACAAATTTTGAATGAAATTGACAACACAGCAAACAGTATTTATTCACTTTTAACTTTTGAAAAACAAACAAAAAACAATTTGTATGAAAAAACAATGTTTATTTAAAAATTGTTTTATTATTTTCTAAAATTACATTTAAAACTATTTTTTGAAAAATAAAAAAGCAGATTTTCTGCTTTTTTATTTTGTTCTTCTTAATATATCTTTTTCTTTAAGATTAAGTGAAGTTTTTAATTTTAATCTTTGTTGAACTTTTAGAGCATCTAAAACTTGGTTGCCTTTTTCGTCAATTAGTTCTTCAATTTTAACTTTCTTTAAAAAGTTTTCGCCTGGTGACAAAACTTCTAACTCATCACCAATTTTAAATCTGTTTCTCTGCTCAATTTCACAATAGCCATCTTTGGTTTCTTTTGTAACAATTGCCATAAATTCTGAGCTAGACACTGGCATACTGGTTTTTAAATATTCTCTATCATTTTCACCCAAACAAAAACCTGTGGTAAATTTTCGGTGACTGCAATTTTCTAATTCTTTTACAAACTTATGGCAATTTTTCTTGTATTCATCTCTATCTTTTTTAAGCATTTCAAATGCTCTTTTATAAGCGTTTACAACTGTTGCCACATAAAATGGTGACTTCATTCTGCCTTCAATTTTAAAACTCGTTATTCCAGCATCAAGCATTTCATCTAAATGCTCAATCATACACAAATCTTTGCTGTTTAAAATGTATGTTCCTCTTTCATCTTCTTGAATTTCAAGCTCATCGCCATCACGAGAAACTTCTCTTATTTTATATTCCCACCTGCAAGCTTGAACGCATTGCCCACGATTGCTGTCTCTGCCAGCCAAATAGTTTGAAAGCAAGCATCTGCCTGAATAACTTATACACATTGCTCCGTGGCAAAAAGCCTCAAGTTCAATGTCTTTTGGAAGATAATCTCTTATTTCTTTTATTTCTTTTAAGCTTAATTCTCTTGCCAAAATTATTCTTTTTGCTCCAGCGTCTGCCCAAAATTTGGCTGAATATTTGTTTGACGCTGATGCTTGAGTTGAAATATGAACATCAAGGTTTGGAACAACTTGTTTTGCTAAACTAAGTATTCCCGCATCCGACACAATTATTGCATCAGCTTTTATGGAATATAAATATTTTAAATAGTCAGAAAGCCCATCAAAATCGCTGTTGTGTGCTTGAATATTAACTGTTATATAACATTTTTTGCCCAATTTGTGAGCATATTCTATATAATTTTTAAGCTCATTTTCATCAAAGTTTTCACTAAACGCTCTAAGTCCCCACTTCTTTCCCGCAAAATAACACGCATCTGCGCCAAAATAAAAAGCGGTTTCAAGCTTTTCTTTATCTCCTGCTGGTGCTAAAATTTCTATATTCATTTTTTCCTCCATTTTGCCGTGCAAACTCCATCCCCTAATTTTTCATAAACCTCAACTTCTAAATTGCTGTTGTTTTTTAAATCATCCAAAAACTTTGTTAAAGCCTTAACTGTTTTTTCAAACCTTTTTTCTGTTATTTGATTTTCTCCTGTAACCATTCCCCTAAAAGAAACATTGTCAGCAACAAGCGTGCCATTTTCATCTAAAAGTGGAAGTAATAATTTCAATATTTCTGGATATAGCCCTTTTGGCCCATCCAAAAATATTAAATCAAACTTTTCATCAAAGTTTGGCAAAGTTTTTAAGCAATCTCCATAAACAATTTTAACTCTTTGCGTTAAGCCCAATTTTTCAAAGTTTTGTTTTGCCAAAACTATGTTTGGGGCGCTTGCCTCAGAGCAAGTGATATTTGCATCGCAACTTCTAAGCATCCAAGAAGCTGAAAAGCCGATTGCTGTTCCAACTTCCAAAATTTTTTTAGGTTTTGTTTTTTGACATAATTCTCTCAAAAAAACCCTAGTTTCTGGCAAAATTATACAAATTTTTTTCTCTTTTGCATAATTTTGCATCTCTTCTAACACTTTTTCCATTATTTATCAATATCCATAACAACAGGTATTATTATTGGCTTACGCTCTATTCTCCTATAAAACAAGTTTGAAAGTGTTTGCTTTATGTGTGACTTAAGCTCATTCCAATCTGCTGTTTTTAAATCCATTTTTCCTAAAGAATTAAGAAGAACTTGTTTTGCTTCTTCCAAAAGTTTTTCTGCCTCGTGTGAATAAATAAATCCTCTTGCAATCATTTGTGGGCCTGTTATGATTTCACCCTTTTTCATATTTATTCCCATAACAACAACACAAAAACCGTCATTAGCTAGTTGTTTTCTTTCTTTTAAAACATTGCTGTCTATGTTGCCAAGGCCAGCACCATCAACCAAAACATCTCCTGCCTCAACATCTTCAACAAACTGAACTCCTTGTGGTGTTACTTCCAAAACAGAACCGTTGTGTGGAACAAAAATGTTTTGTTCTTTCATTCCAAGTTCCATTGCAAGGCGTTTGTGCGCTATTTGATGCTTTGCTTCTCCGTGAATAGGAACAAAATATTTTGGTTTGACAAGCTTGTGCATTATTCTAAACTCATCACGGCAAGCGTGCCCAGATGCGTGAACTGTGGCTAGGTCGTTATAAACAACAGTAACTCCCTTTTCAATCAAATCATTTATAATTCCAGAAACTGCTTTTTCGTTTCCTGGAACTGGAGATGATGTGAAAATAACAACATCATTTTCACCCAATGTTAAACCTTGAAATTCTCCTCTTGACATTCTGGCTAGAGCCGTTGTTTCTTGACCTTGACTTCCTGTTGCCAAAACAACTGTTTCTTCATTCTTTAGGTTTTTAACTTTTGCCATTTCAACAATAATGCTTTTGTCAAAAGTAACTTCTCCAACTTTGTTTGCTGCCTCCATATTGTTTATCATACTTCTCCCAGCAAAGGCAACTTTTCTGTTTTGAGCTTTTGCCAAATATAATATTTGTTGCATACGATGAACATTTGATGCAAATGCTGTTATAATTATTCTTTTATCTCTAAATTGGTCAAAAAGTGATTTAAGAGTGTCTTTAACAACTTTTTCACTTAAACTAAAGCCTTCAAACTCTGCGTTTGTGCTTTCACACAAAAACAGCGTCACTCCTTTTTGCCCTAGTTCTCCAAATCTTGAAAGGTCGGTTGTTTCTTCTAAAAGTGGCGTAAAGTCAATTTTAAAGTCACCCGTGTGAACCACCATTCCAAGAGGGGTTTTTATGGCCAAGGCGTGAGAACCCGCAATTGAGTGATTAACATGAATAAATTCAACCTGAAAACACCCAACCTTCACAACATCATGTGGTTTTACAATTTTTGCATTAAGTTTGCATTTTGGAAATTCTCTAAGCTTGTTTTCAATCATTGAAATTGTTAACCTACTTGCATAAACTGGAGCTTTAACGCTATCCAAAAAGTATGGCAAGCCTCCAATGTGGTCTTCATGAGCGTGAGTTATTAAAATACCTTTTATTTTGTTAGCGTTTTTCTTTAAATATGTCATATCCGGAATGACCAAATCAATCCCTGGCATATCATCTGTTGGAAAAGCGACTCCACAATCTATTATAATAATGTCATCTCCATAACAAAGAGCAGTCATATTTTTCCCAACTTCACCAACCCCGCCAAAAAACATAACTTTTAACTTGTTTTTGTTGTTTTTTGAGTCGAAATATCCTTTTTGTTTTGGCTCTCTTCTTTGAAATATTCTCTTTCTTGTTGTTTGCACTGTGTTTGTTTGAACACTTGGTTCGTTTTGATTATTATTTTCCAATTTTGTCTCCTTCTAAAAATTTATATAACAATATGCTGTATATCTAATCAAATAAATCAAAAATTTTCATAAAAAAGCAAGAACAAAAAAGCTAAAGTTTTTTCACTCTGCCATTATTTTTAATTTATGCCTAAATCACACTTTCTTTAAAGTTAATGATTTAAACCCAAATGATTTTTATAATTTTTAATATTGCTAACTTTATTATAACATAACATTCAAGTTATGTCAAACAAAAAAACAAAAAGCATAGAAATTCTATGCTTTTTAAAAATTTTTAAACATCTTTTATGTTTTTTGTGTTATTTTGTTCAAAAACTTGTTCACTTTTTGTTATTTCTTCTTCATCTTCATTTTTATCTTTTGCTTCTTCTGGTGAAGAAATTATGCCCAAAAAAACAAACACTCCCAAAATTGCATTAACAACTAAGGCATAAACTTCTTCACTTATTGTTATGTTAAAAAGTTTTAAAACGCCCTGAAGAATTAAAAATATTGCACTTGAAACTGAAAGCCAAAATCTATATGTTTTTATTTGTGTTTTTAAATCAAACTTCATTTTCACTCCTTTTAAAGGTTAATTTTTTAAATGTTTGAAGTTCATTGTGGCAAATTTCAATTTTGTCATAAACTTTTTTAATAATTCCCACATTTTTTGAAAGCTCTTCAATAATAAACACATATTTCTTTTCTCTTTTGTTGTTTTCTTTTATTTGATATAAAAACAGAAAAACAAACAAAACAGCCCACAGCCCATTGCCAATTGCAAGTTTTAAAATTTCTTCAATCACTGTTTGCCCAATTTGTTAAAGAAGATAACCACTCTTCTCCAATTTGTGATTGCAAGTCTTGGGTATTTAAAATAAAGTTTTTCAACTCTTCTTTTGATTTATTTTTAAAATTTCTTAAAATATTTTTAACATTTAACAGTTTTTGCTTGTTTTTTAGTTCATTTATTTTCTTTTCAATTTTTTCAGCATTTAAAATCTCAAGGTTATTTAAAGAGTTTTCAAGTTCCTGCTCAAGAACTATGCGCAAAAAGCTATCACTATCAAAAGTTTCATTTGTTTTAGCATCGTTATCAAAAGTTTCATTTGTGTTTAACTCATTTATTAAATCTTGTATTTTTTGAACATCTTTTTGTTTTTCAAGCTTTTTTTCATATTGAACATACGCCATAAATCCGCCTCCATTTTTTAAGTAATTTTCTTTATTTTTTTTGTTGATAAAATATTTTATATAATTTATTGAATGTAACATTTTACCCTCTTTTTTATTGTGTTAAATAGATTAAATACCCGCAAAAAGCCTCAAATTCATTTGGAAGTAAACTGCAATTAGACTTTATTTGACTTTCATTTTCACAAATTTTTATAGAAATAGTTGTGCCAAGGCTTCCAAAAATGTTTGCCACAACTTCTTTTTTCGAACTTGGCAAATTGCTTGCAAAAATTTCGTTATTTGAAAAATTTTGCGCATTAAAATAAATATTGTTAAAATTAACAACAACCATTTTTCCAATTTGAAAATATTTTATCTTGCCCAAAAAATCTTGTTGTGACGCTTTTATGTAAGTTGTGTTAAAATTTGGCTCATTATAATCTCCGCCCAAATTGTTTATGGCATCATAAACACATTTTGCGCTTGGATATTCTGAATTTGTGTTAAGAGAACTTAAAGTGGTTGTTTTGTTTGAAATTTTTTCAGATAAAGAATTAACCTCTGCCAAACTTGAATTTAAATTTGAAATATCATTTGAGTGTGTTGTTTGAATATTTGATATTGTTTGATTTATTGTTGAAATATTTTGCGAAAGCGTGGAAATTTGCGAGCTTTGATTTGCATAATTTTGTGAACTTGTGTTTTTTATGTTTTCTATAGAAAGTCCCACTTCATCTTGAAGCTGTTTTGCATATTTATAAGTTTTTTTGTTTATATTCACATCAAAACCTCCAAACAAACATCAGACACGAAAGCATCACAATTAACGCTTTCAAAACTTATCAAAAACTTTAATCCTTTTAAATTTGTATTGATTTTTTGCGTTTTTTCTGAATTTTTTATGTTAAATTCATATTTTTTATCATCAACATAAACAATCAGCTTCAAAGGATACAAACATTTTAGCGTAACACTTTTTAAAGTTTTTGTGGCTGTTGAGCCAAAATCCGTTTCAACAGATTCCCAAACTTTTTTTGTTGCAACATCAAAAATTTTTCCGTTATAACAAAGTTCTCCAATTGTTGTGCTGCTATTAAATAGCGCAACCAATTTTTGTGGAGTTTTATAAAAATAATTTATCATATGTTTAACATTTACCCCACACATCAAAGAATATTTGTTTGTGTTGATGTCAAGCTCTAACAAAGAATTGTTTTTGTTATCTTCTAAAGTTATGGAATTACTTTTTGAATTGTCTGTGGTTTTAAAAGATAAATAATATTTTCCATTCGAAAAACTTGCCAAAGAGGAGCTGTTGTCAACATCTTTTAATAAGCTTTCAAAGCCTAAGTTTAATTTTTCCATATCTATTCCATCAAAAGCATATAATCCGTCATCACAAAGCATTAAAATTTTATCTCCACACAAAACTGCAGTTTCACCATAAATTTTTGCACTTGTTTTTGACAAATCTTTTATTTTAAAATCTTCAATTTGCTCTGCTGGAGTTAAAGCAGTTATTCCATAATCACGAATTAAATAAAGCGTTGTTCCATAAGCTATGATTTTGTTTAATGGGCCTCTTTCATTTAACAAACTTATTGTTTGCCCTTCAACAAGCCCATTAAGCCAAGAAGATAAATCTCTTGTTGTGAGATAAATTTGTTGATTGTCATCTTTTGTTAAACCAAAATATCTTCCATTAAAAACTTCAAAGTCACTTACATTTGAAAACTCAGGATAAGAAAACACATCTTCACCATCCCACAAATACATATAATCGCCTTTATGTGTTGGCACCAGCAAAAAATATTCCACTCCACCTATTCTAACAATCTTTATTATTGGAGCTTTTGTAAAACTCATTCTTGTGTTTTCGAGAAAAATATCTATAGTGCTTTCAATTGGAGCCCAAAAAATACTCTTTGAGTCATCTTCATTTAAAGTGTAGATTATTAAATAATATAAATAATTTGTTTGATTTGCATCCCATTTTTTAAAGAACCATAATTTTTCTATATCAACCACATTTTGAGGAATTGTCATCGTTTTTTGACGATTTAAACCAAAAATTGTGTAATTTATAACAAAATTTTTAAAACCTAAGCCAGTTTTTAAACTTCCATTCAAAAAACTAAAATTATATGAACTTTTTGCAAAATTTGTTGGAAAAATTAAATTATTTTCATCACATTTTATTCCATCTGAAAAATTTCCAAGTTTAAAAAATTTTGTTTCTCCAAAATCTAATTTTTCCATTTAGTTCCATCTCCTTAAAGGCATATCCAAAACACTTTTTGGATATTTTGCGGCAGATATCAGTCTTTCAAAATAAGTTTCCCACATATTTGATTCCTTAAACATTCCTCTTTTCAAATAAAATTGTGAAGTGCATCCAGCTGAAAGCACCCTCTCTGTTATTTTGTCTTCACTCAAATCAATTGTGTCTGACAAATTTTCACACAGATTTGGTTGATAGGTGTAAGTTAATGTGTAAGTTCCATTTTCACATTTAAAATATGTTGGATATGTTGAAAAATGATGACTAATTCCACTGCTATCTTTTATTCTTATAACATCAATAAGCGTTTTGTTTAAATTGTTATAAGAAAAAGTTCCGTCTTCAACAACAATGTTTTCATAAGCTTTTAGTGGATGATAAACATAAGCAATTGATTGAATTGCATCATTTAAACAAAATTTTAAGTCATTTACAACTTCTTTTTGTTCATCTGTTGGCTCATCGCCATTTTCTGAAAATAAATTTGTTGTTAAAATATCATCTCTTTTTATGTCATTTAAACAAAATTTTAAAACATCTAAAACAATCATTTTTTCTCCTTTTAAGCCCAACTTGTTTTGTAGGCATCATCAAAATTATCGGTGTTATGGCGACTAGAATAATCAAACATTTCTTTTAACTTCCATTCAGCCATATCTTTTATTTTTTTGTTGTTATCATCTATTATTTTTTGATTATTTTTTTCTATTTCTTGCAATATTTTGTCAAAGCGTTCTCTTCTTGATTTTAATGTTTGCTCTATTGCCCTGCAATCTAATTTATTATTTAAAACAGTTAAGCAATAAGTGTTTTTTTGACTTTTGTTATGAATTTCAAATTTTTGTTTTTTTGTGTTAAAAACAACAAAATAATTGCTATCAATTTCTTTAAGTCTGTTAGAAATATCAAAAACATCTTCTGTTATTTTTATTAACATAATAACTCCTTTTTGATTTAAGAAATAACAAGTTTTGCTTGAGCTCCTGGTTTTTGACAAACAAGCTCAGCATATTTAACAAGTGTTGCAGTGTGTGTTGGATAACCTTCTTTTTGTTTAAGAATTTGACCTTTGTCATTTTCAAGCCATTGCCAGTCACCTAGTTGCTCTAACTTAAAGTCTTCACTATTTAAGAAATAGAATGTGCCATTATCTGCAAATCTTTCTGCTATTAATGGAATTCCGTTAAATGTCATAGCCACATAACCCCCATTAAGAGTTTGAGTGTCTAAGTTTAATTTGTTGTTTTTAAACAAATTTTGAAAGCTTAGTCTTGCGTCATAAGAACAAGTTATAAAGTTTGGCTGTGAACCTGCCTTTTCTTCACAATCATCCAAAACTGCCATAATATCACTTTCAGTTAAGCTTTGAGTGGTTTTTGATATTGGTGTTAAAAATGTATAACTTGATTTTAAAGCTCCATAAATTGATGTTATATTATTGTCAAAAATAGCTCCCAAACCAGTTATTTCTTTGTTTTTGCTTCCTTGAATATATAAGCTTGTTGTTTTTGTGTTGTCTGCCATATCTTGAGTGCAAGCGACATCAAAAGTTATTGTTTTTGCTTCATAATCCCAATTTGTTATTCTTGCACTGTGTGAGAAAACATCATTAACATAAATATCCACCTTTTGACCAAACATTATGTTTTTTAAACTATCCATAACAAAAGTGTAACCACCAGAAGAGGTTGCAACACCGCTCCCTAAAAGTCCTGTTCCATTCCCATAAAGCATACGTGCAAAATTAAATTTTGAAGCACTTAAAAGCCCTTCCATTTCGGCAGTTAACAAATTCACAAAAGCTCCAGCTTCACCGCTTGATGCCCTTAAAGCCTTGTCGGACAATTCTATTGTTCCATAAAGATTTTTTAATGTTGTTTCAAAAAGTAAATAATTGTTTCCTTGAGCTTTTGGCAAGCTTCCAGCCTCTGTTCCGGCACCAATTCCACCATTTATGCCATAAGGAACCAATTTTTTAACAAGTTTTCCAACAACATCTTGACTTGTTTTTTCAACACAAGCCAAAAATGGATGAACTTCGTTGTTTAGTTGATTTGCAACCACATCCAAATACATTGTTTTTAACGCAGCATTTGCTGAATTTAATGTTACCATAATTTTTCCTCCTAATTTATTCCAGATATTTTGCCTTGTGCACCTGGTTTTGAACACATAAGTTCAGCATATTTAACCAAAGTTGCAACAAAACTTGCATATCCTTGTTTTTGTTTTAAAATTGAACCATCTTCATTTGCAAGCCATTCCCAATCACAAAGCTCGTGAATAGCAAAATCATTTGTGTTTAAAGCATAAAGTGTTCCATTTGGCACAAATTTGTCGCCATACAAAGGAATTCCATTAAAACTTAATGCTTTATAGCCCCCAGTTATTTCTAGGCTTTCAATATTTTTTGTGTAAGTTCTCAAAACTGATGCAAACTTTCTTTTAACCGCATTTGTTGTAACGATGAAATTTATTTTGTTTCCTGAACGCATTTCAACTTCATCTAAAACTGCTTGCAATAAGCTTTCATCAAAAGTTTCATTTTGACCCATTGTTTTTAAATAACTTATAAGAAATGGATAATTTGATTTATCAACTCCATAAATTGACCCACTCTGCGCAAAAATGTTTTCAAGCCCAGTTAGCTCTTCTCCTTTGCTGTTTTGAACATAAACTGTTAAATTACTTGCTGTTGTTGCAAAAGTTGTTGTTAACGCTTGATCAGTGTAAATTGCATTGTTTGGGTGATCTATCAAAACTATTCTAGCTCCACCCAAAACCAAGTTTGAACCATTATAAAAATCAACAACCAAACCTTCAATCAAATTTTTTGTGCTTGAAACAACAATTTTTCCTGAACCTTTAACTGCAGACACAACATTTGCCAAAAGCCCAGAACCATCGCCATAAATCATACGACCAAGATTGAATTTTGACGCCGTTAAAAGCCCTTCCATTTCGGCTGTTAACAAATTCACAAAAGCTCCAGCATCATCAACAGAGCTTTTCATTGCTTTATCTGAAATTTCTATTGTTCCATAAAGGTTTTTTAATGAGCTTGAAAAAGTTAGATAAGGATTTCCTTCGCTTGATGGCAAAAGTCCGCCCTCATCTCCCGCTCCAACTCCACCATTAACTCCATAGGGAACCAAACGCTGAACTTCTCTTCCATAAACATCATTTGTTGTTTTTTTAAACTGGTTTAATAAAACGTTTGTCTTTGTGTTTAGTTGCTCTGAAACAACATCAAGATACAAATCTTTTAATGCGTTTTGAGCAGTTGTTATTGTTACCATAATTTTCTCCTATTTACTAAATATTTTTTTTGCCAGTTCTTTAATTTCTTCTAAACTTTTTGATTTAAAAGAGTTTTTCATAACTCCACTTGTTCCAGATTTTAAATAAATTGGAGGTGTAAAATCACTTTTATTTATTTGAGATAAATAATCATCTATTATTTCTTTTTTTAGCTTTTCACTTGATTTTAAATGTTTTAAAAACTCTTCATCATCTAAAAGCTCTTCTGGCGTTTTAAAATTTTTTTCCAGCCACTTAAGCCAAGCTTTTTCGAGGGGGACATCGCTTTTTTGCAACTCCTTATCCTCAACAACCATTTGAGAAATTTGTTTTAAATAATTTTTTGCCATTGGATTGTTTTCAAAAAATGTGTTTACTTTTTCACTCCAATCATCTCTTTCCCAATATGGTTTTTCTTCTTCCCAAATTTGTGTTTGTTTAACTTTTTCTGCATCAATATCTAATTTTTCATTTTCAAGCTTTTTTAAAAGCTGACTCTTTTTTGTGAACTCTTTTTCTAAGTTTTGATATGCATTTTTAAGTTCGTCCAAACTGTTAAATTTTAGATATGAGGAGCCCGCATCTTGGGGTTGTTCCTCATTTTGTTTTTGTTCTTCACTCATTTTTTTCACCTTCTTGTTTTGATTTTTTTTGTTCTTCTTCTAACAAATTTTTATGCTTTTGTATGTGCTCAATCATAATTTGTTTTAATTCTGGATTTTGTTTTTCCAGTTTTTCAAAATCTGTTGTAAGCATAAAGCTAGAATGAATGTTTATGTGCATTTTGTGATTGTGAATTAACTCAACTGTTGGCTTTTCTCCTTTTGATGCAAGCAAAATATTCTCTCGTTTTGCCTTTTGCATTTGAAGAGAATTTTCGTCCAACCCTTCTTCCCACAAACCAAAACCAAGCATATCCAAAATCTTTAAACGCATTTCATCGGAAAGTTTGCCGTCTTTGTCATAAAAAACTCCTTCTTTTAAAAGGTCTAAAACCATATTCCTTTGCTGAGATAGTGACCTTATATTTTCTGATTGAGTGTCAAACACAACTTCATCTGAACTAATGTTTCCTTTGTTCCAATAAAAGAAATTTGAAACTCCATTGTTGCCAACAAGCCTTGAAACTCTTTCACCCTGAACAAATTGTTTGTAAAGCCTTAAGATTTGTTCTTCAACTTGTTTCACTGCAAACTTTAAACTTTCGCCGGAGGCTGAAATTCTAAAATATTCTTGCTCAATCAAAAGCTGAATTGCAACTCCACTCATATGAGCCATTGAGGCTAAATTTGAACCGCTGAAAATATCATTTATTCCACCGATGCTTGTAAATTCTTTTAAAAGTTTTTCTTCTTCCTCTGAAAAGCTGTTAGGAACAGCATCATCACTCATCATTTTTGGCTTTTCACTTCCTTGGCGATAAACCAAAATTTTTCCAGGAGCAAGCCCATCTTCAGAAAGCGCATCAACATCAACAGAACCATCTTCAACCATCAAAACACCCATTGAAAGCCTATTCATAAACTCGTGTTTTCTGTTTTTTATGGTGTTATACGCTCTTTGGATTGGAATAAGCCTATCTATAACACTGCTACCCCAAAAAAGTGATGGCTGAGTGATTGAAACTTGCCTTACAAAAGGATAGCCCCTTTCACCATTTTGCATATTTTTGTAAGGAAGTTTGTCGTTATACAAAAGTGTGTCTTTTGCAACAATTATAAGTCTTCCGTCAGGATAATCTTTTGTTGGAAGTTCATATTTTTCAATAATCATTGCTTGATTATGTTTTGTTGTTTTTGCAACTTTTGAAAATCCGTTTTCTAGTCCTTTGTCATAAAAACTTGACAATGCATAACTATCTATGTCACTTCCTTCCAGCTTTACCCCCCAAATTTTTTCAATAACATCAACATCATAACTTTTTGCATAAATAATGCTCTTACACTCTGAAATATCACTTGATGAATTGCTGTCTGGATAAATTTCAAAAGGTGAACAAACCATAACATCAACATCGCCTTCATAAATTTTTTCACCCAAATCAGTAAGCCCTATAACAGAGCCTTTTGAACTGTTCCAAACAATTTTATAAAAACCCGTTCCACAAACTTCACTCCAACTTGTTGCTTGTGAAATAAGCTTTGACAAATCAATTTTGCTTGAAACCGACTGCAAAATGTCTTTGCAAACTTTTGCGTTTCCAATATCTTCTTCATCTGAGCTTGCCGGCAAAACAAGCATTGAAGGCTTAACCTCAGCAAGACGAGAAAGCCTTGTTTCAACAAGTGGCGCTATGTGATTAAAAACTTCTCGCTCTTCCCAAAAATACTGTTTATCTGCTTCTTTTAAAATATTGTTTGAATTTATAAAACAATATTGATTTCCCATTAAGAAATTTATGTTTAATTGCCAATTAAGTTCAAAAGGTTTTCTTTCTTGTTCTCTTTTTTTAAAATCTTTCCAAACCTCCTGAACCAATTCTTTTTGTTGTTTTTTTGATAGTTTTTGCTCCATTTTTTCTCCTTTTTTAAAAAAACTATATTTTTGCACGCTTTTTACATATTTTTTATAAATTTTTTTGGCAAAATTTTTGCAAATAAAAAATTTTATTTTTTTAGCTCTTCCAGAATTTTTGCTCTTTCAATCAAAAGTTCTTCTTCTGTCATATTGTCATATTTGCCCTCAGGACTTCCGCACAGCTCAAACAATGCTTTAACCGCAGGCACATCAGGTGGCAAGTGTTTTTTGTTTACTTTTCTCTTGTTTTTTATCATATCGCCACTTTCATTAACACAAAACTCTTCAACACTTTCTTCAAAATCATAGCCAACTGCTTTTTTAAATAATGCTTTTGCAATTTTGTCTTTATTTATTTTTATTTCCATCACAAAGCCTTCCTCCTGTTTTGATTTATTTTTCTAATTAGTTTATCTTTATGTTTTTCTATTGTTGTTTTCTTTTGCTCCAATGAGTTGTTGTTTGGTTTTGTCATGATGTAATATCTAAGTTCATCAAGGCAATGGTCATCTTTTTTTATGGGAGCATCATTATCTCCCCACCAATAATTTTTTAATTCTCGTATTAAATTTGTGCAATTGGAAAAAATTTTAATACGCACTTCTCCATTAATATTTTTTAAATAGCTTTTAACACGAGAAATTCCGCTAAACAAATCTTTGTTAACATTTGGATTAACCATAATTCCATTTTCAACAAAAAGTTCAGTAACGCTTTTGTTTGATGCCAGCGTTTTTTGGTTTGCGGCCGAATCAATAAGTGCGTCAATTCTTCCATCACTTCTCTTTTTCCAGCCAAGTTTATCACAAATTTCTTTTATCTTTTGCGCATGCCACTCCACTGTTTGTGAAGAGGCAAAATGCTCGGCAACAACATAAATTGTCCCGTCAAAGTCAACAGCATAAAAGTGAGCAGATAGCGGGTTATGAAGTCCGGGGTCAATTGAAATGGTGTCAAACCACTCTTTTGGCAAATCAAAAGGCTCTATAACGTGAATGTTTGGGTCAAACTCTGGATAAACAAGCCCACCTAAAGACAAAAACCTTCCATACCTACGGCTTTCAAGTTCATCACTGCTTAAAACCTTGCTCATCTCCTCTATCTCTTGTTTGTCTAGATATGGGTTGTCTGCCCACTCCATTTGAATTGTCCAAATTTCTTTGTCGTTTTTGGGGTTTAAATAAATTTCTGAATAAACCCATGAAAGCCCTTTAAGAGGAGTCATTGTTCCAAAAATTTCGCCTTTTTTGTCTAAAACTCTCATCCTGCATTCTAAATAAATATCATAAGGAGGCTCTTCATCAAACCAAACAAAATCTAGGCTTGCTCCCTGAAATTTTTCTCTGCCCTGATCACAACTTTTAAATCCAATTCGGCTAAAACCACCAAAAACATTTTGAATGATTATGTAATCAATAACCCCATTTTGAGGAGAACTTTTTCTTCCAGATTGCATAACAATTTCAACAATCCACTCTGGGTTTAAATATTCTAAAATCTTTTTTTGAGCAACATCACGCTGAACTTGTTGACTTAGTGAAACCACCCAACCTTCAACATTTTTTTTGTTTTGCTTATATGGGTGAATCCCTCTTGAAAGCCAAACAACTTCAACTGCTCCACATTCACTTTTTCCGCTTCTGTTCCCGCCAAAAACCCACCTGTTTCTTTTTGTGCATTTATGAAACTCTATTTGCTTTTTGTGAACTTTTTCTTTGTTATAAAAAAGTAATTTATTGTGATTTTTAAACTTATCCAAATTTTTCTGTATTTCATCAAGCGAATTTAAAATTTCCAAATAATTCAAAATTTTTTCCTTTTTTCTATCAATTTTAGGCAACAAAAAACAATAATCGCAAACAAATTTGCAATCATTGTTTTGTTAAAATAATATAGGAGTTTTTTTATGAAAAATAATTTATTTTTTGTTTTTATTTTTAGTTTTATTCTTTTCTGTGGATTTTTTCAAACTGAAACTATTTTTGCAGACAGCATAAATTGGTGCAGAATCACCAAAGAAAACACTTATTTATATAACACCACAAATTTATCACAAGAAAACAATGTTTTGTTTAAACTTCCAACTTCTTATTTTGCAATAATAATAGAAGATGCAGACAGTTTCTATAAAGTTTCTTACAAGGCAAAAGTTGGTTATGTTTTAAAAGAAAATGTAACTCGTGTTTACAGTGCTCCAACCACACCCTTTCCCGTGGATATAACTTTTAAAGCAAATGATATAACATCAATTGCAATTTTAGATACTCCAAGTGTGAATGGAAAATGTTTAGGAAGTGTTTTAAATGGAAGTTATGCTGAGTTTTATGGAGAAACCACGGGAGATGAAGCAATAGAAAACCTTGGCAACACCTGGTTTTATATGTCATACACCCAAAATGGTGAACAAATTTTAGGGTATGTTTATGCTCCTCTCACCTCAAATTTAACTCCAATCAAAGAAAATCTCGAGCAAGTTAGCATTACTCCTGTTTCAGCCGTTCCAAAACAAATTATTTTATCTCCAGAACTCTTAGATAGCAACAATCTTTTAATTATTGGTGCTTTATGTCTTGTTGGATTAATTCTATTTTTTGCAATATTATTCCCAATCAAAAAGTTAAAACACAAACAAAACAATAGAGTTATAAAAGTTCCAACAGATGACAAAGATTTAGATTTTTAATTCCAAACAAAATTGTGAATTTTTGAAAAACTTTCAGTTTTTGTTAAAAAAAGCTTGCTAGTTTTTGAATCTTCAATTTTATTTAAAATCCATTTTTCGCTTTTTAGATATTTTATCAAATTTGAATAATTAAATCCTTGCGAGCAGAAATATTCATAAGCTTTTAAAAGTGCTTTGTCAAACATTCGGCAAATTGTTCTTGCACTTTTGTTTAAAAGCAATCCTATTTTATCATTGGAATATCTTTCAATAAACTTTAGGATTAAAATCTTTGCGTCAGTTTCTGACATACTTTTAAGGCACTCTTCAACAAGCTCCTTTAGTGTTTTAAGTTTTCTTTTCCTCCCCACAAGCTCTGCCATTTCGTTCATAACGCTTAATGTTTCAAAAAATCCATAAGTATTACAAGAATTAATGCCCTTATTTAAAACCTTTTTGTCAATTATGCGAATAACCCGATTCACATAAGCATAAGAAGACAGCACGCTTTTCATCAAATTTTTTTCTTTCATTTTTCCCCCTCTTTTTTAAAAAATATGTAAGTAGCTCTAGGGTTTTTCACGCCCTATCACCTGCATTTTATAATATACATTCGACATTTGTCAATAGGTAACGACACATTTTTGAAAATTATTTTAAAATATTTTAAAATATTAATTATTTTTGCAAAAAATTCTTTTGTTTTCGAACGTATGTTCTAAATATATATATTAATTTTAGACAATGTGTGTCTAGTTATAAGAAAATTTTAAAACTTTTTTCTTGTTTTAGATTTATTTTAGTTGATTTTTTTGAATAAATATTATACATTTAGTTTAAAGGAAAACAAAATGACAAAATTCAACAACAAACTTATTGTGGTATGCTGTGTTTTTGCAATCTTTTCTTTCTTTTCTGGTTTTTATAAACCTATTGTGTTTGCTGATAGTGAAGAAACTCAAGAAATTATATATGATAGCGTGACCACAAGCATAGATTATAAAAATAATGAGCTATATTTAACAGATAGCGCCAATAAAAAAATCATAATCAAAAACTTAAAGGATAATTCTGCTCAAGAAACTTTAACAACAAATGAGCCAAATTTGGTTTTTTTCGATTATCAAAACACAGTTTATCACACAGAATCGGGAACTTTTGGGCTTTATGTTAACCAAACACTTTTAAACCAAATTAACACCTTTTCGGTTTCAAACATTTTGGACATATGTTGTGACATACAAAACAATATTTATGTTATATGCAAAGATGCCAATGAAACCCCACTTGTTTTGGTTAAAAAAAATGATGTTATGGCTTTTGAAATTTTTTGTAAACTTGATGGTTTAACTTTGAACCAAAACAGTAAATTAACTTCATCTCTTGAAAATGGTTTTTTAATATTATACACAAATAGTAGTTTTTATAAAGTTAAACAAAACAATTTTAGTTTATTATCAAATGAAGATTATAAATTGCCAACCCTAACAAACGTTTTAGATATAAAGCTTGACTTTTATGATAACTTATATATTTTGGGTGACAACAAACTTTTTAAATGCAACAAAAACAGTTATGAAACACTAGAAAATTCAGTTTTTTCTAACTCAAAAGAATTTGAACTAGATTATTTAACTGGTGATATAATTTTAAGAACTGAAACAAATGTTATAAAGCTTAAAAACACAAATTTTGTTGTTACAATGGCTTCAACCACTCCAAACTATAAAAGTGAAATTTATGATTGCTCTATCATAAAAACAACAGAAAAAACATATTTATTTGAATTTGATAACAGCTTATACAAAAAAGAAATAAACAATGAAGCTATAGAACTCCCAGAAAACACAAATCTTGTTATGCTCACAAAAACTAAAAATAATTTTTATTATGTTTTGATAAATAACATGTCAAACCAAAACATAACTGGCTACATAAAAGCTTCATCTGCTGAAATCGTAAATCAAAATGAAGAAGAAAAAACAATAAGAATCATAAACTCCACAACTCCGCTTTATTTATATCCAACCTCACTTGATGAAAGTCTAACTTTAAAAGATGAAGACAACAACATAAAATATTTAAACAAAATTATTTTAACAATGACCATAGAAAATTTTGGAACCACTGATACAAACGGCTTAAGCTTTTCAAAAGTTTTGTATAAGGATAAATATTATTATATAAACTCAAACAATTTTGTTCTTGCTGAAAAAACTTCTATTCAACCCGTTTTTGAACAACTAAAAGAAAACACAACAGTTTATAGTGACCAAAACTTTAACAATATCATAAAAGAGCTTTCAAAAGGAACCAACATAAACATTTTGGAAAAAGGTCAAAACTATGCAAAAATCTCTTGGGGAACAACTGAGGTTGGCTACATAAAATATGAACAGGCCCAAGAAATTCATCTAACCACTTGGCAACTTTTGGCAATCATACTTTTAACAATAATTGCTATTGCTTTGGTTGTTTTTATGACTGTTGCAATTTTAAAGCATAAACAAAAACAAAAAACAAAAAATTTTTAAAACCATAAACAAAAAAGAACCCAACATAAATTTTTGAGTTCTTTTTTGTTTGTCAATTAAAAAATAATTTAACTTTAAAATTTTTTAAATTACTTTTTCAATTATTTTAAATTAAAATATACTTTTGCAATAAGGCCTTCGCAAACCTTTTTCCCTAATGTTTTTGGGTTATCTGATGCTGTCATACAAATAGTTTGTTCATCAACAACTTCCAAAGTCATAAAAACTTCTGCTTCAGCTGTTTCTCTTATTTCAACTTTTCCATTTTCTAGTGTGTATATTCCCTCAGTTTCACTTCCGCTCATAGCAACAGTTGTCTT
>JAFVEA010000002.1 GCA_017478185.1 Clostridia bacterium | reverse complement strand
CTCATTGTAGCACCCCCCCCCCCCATATTATGTCAAGCGTTTTTTGCAATTTTTTAAATTTTTTTTTAAAAATAAAAAAGAGCGCTTGAAAAGCACTCTTTTTAAAGCAAAGTAAAAATGCTCAAGGTGTGAACAAATTCCACTTTGTGTAACCTTTTTTAAATAGCAGACAGAAAACATTTTATTTTTGAGGGTTAACCCCCTTTTTTTGGATTACTCTATTGCTATTGTGTGTTTTTCTATCTTTTTTGTTTCTTTTGGTATGGTAACATTTAAAACTCCATCCAAAAGTTTTGCTTTAACTTGGCTTTCTTCAATATCTCCAACATAAAAGCTTCTTGAAAATGAGCCGTAGCTTCTTTCACGACGAATATACTTTCCGTTGTCGTCTTTTTGGTCATTTTTGGTTGACTTTTGAGCGCTAATTGTCAAATAACCATTGTTTAAATCCATTTTAATATCTTTTTTGTCTATACCTGGCATTTCGATTTCTAAAGCAAAACTATCTTTTTGCTCTTTTATGTCCGTTTTCATCATTTTGTCCATTTGCCTCATATTTGAAAAAGGCGCCCAATCATCAAAAAATGGATTCCATAATCCAAAACTGTCTTCTTTTGTTGTTAAATCTCTATCAAATTTCATAACTTTTCCCTCCTTTGATATACAACAATTATTTCAGACTGGTGTTGTTTTATGCATCAATCTTGTGATATTATAACTCACTAAATTAGCACTGTCAACCAAAGAGTGCTAATTTTTTAATATTTTTTATAGACAATTTTTTAAAAATGACAAAAATTTAAACAAATTAGTATTTATATTTTATATGCTTTCGCAAAATTTTATTGTTTTATTTTCTATTTTTAGCACTTTGTTTGTTGTGGCTTTTAAAAACTCTTTGTCGTGGCTAACAATAAGTATTGTTCCTAAATAGCCAGATAACACTTTTTGCAAATAATCTTTGTTCAAAATATCTAAGTGGTTTGTTGGTTCATCCAAAATTATCATATTGCAGTCACTTAAGATAATTTCACAAAGTTTTATTCTCATCTTCTCTCCTGAGCTTAAAAACTTTATTTTTGTGTCGAACCTAGATTTATCAATGTTCATACTACACAAGTTTGTGATAAAAGCTGTTCTGAACTCTTTGTCACTTTGTTTAGACATTTCGTTTATGGTTTTTTCTTCATCTAAGTCATAAACATCTTGAAACATTGTGGCAATTTTTAAGCTTTTGGCAACTCTTAAAGTTCCTTCATAATCTGTTTTGCCTAAAATCATATTTATCAATGTGCTTTTGCCTGTTCCATTACGCCCTATTAGAGCAATTTTATCTCCAGCTTCTATGGTGAAATTAGCGTTTTCGAACAATAAACTATGCGCAAAACTCTTTTTTAGGTTTTCAGCTATAACAACAAACTTTGTTTTTATATCTTCTTTTTGCAATCTATAACGAATATGAACTTCTTTTTCAGGTCGCTCAACATCTTCATTTAAATGTTGTTTCAATTTGCTAACCCTGCTTGCTGCAAACTTACTTAAACTTTTTGCTCTTTCATCTTGAGTTGTTGTGTTACAAGTTCTTCTTTTTGCCCCACTCGCACATTTTTTATCAGATTTTTCTAATGCTCTTTGATACATATCAATTTGTTTGTTGATGTTTTCAATATCTTTCTTATGTTTTTCATAAGTTCGTTTTATGTTTAGCTGTTCATTTTGTTTTTGCTCAACATAATCATCATAGTTGCCATAATACTCTTTTAGTTCACCACTTTTTAGTTCTACAATTTTGTTAACTATTTGATTTAAAAAATCTTTGTCGTGGCTGACTATTATAACAGTGCCATAAAAATCATTTATATAGTTTATGATTAACTGTTTTGCTTCCATATCTAAGTGATTTGTTGGTTCATCTAAAATAAGAGTTTGCGGAGATTTTGAAAAAACATAAGCAAGTGCCACTTTTGTTCGCTCACCTGGGCTTAGAGAGTTTAATCTAGTTTTTGTAAGCTCCAAATTTTGTGTTACTCCCAATTTTTTAAGTTCAGTTAAAAACTTTGATGCCTCAGCTGAATTTGAAATCTCATCTAAAATGCTTTGCAAATCTATTTCAAAGCTTTGTTTTAAAACCCCTATTGTGCCCGATGACACAACCTCACCAGCATCAACTTTAATTTCTTTTGTAAGCACTCCTAAAAGCGTGCTTTTGCCTTCGCCGTTGTTTCCAACAATCCCCACTTTTTCGCCATCATAAATGGTTAAATTTGCCTTTTTTAAAACTTCTTTTGTGCCAAAACTTTTTTCTATATCTTTTAAACTTATCATAATTTATCTCCTTTAAAATTTTTATAAGTTATAACTATTCTTAATACTTTAAATATACAAAAATTATATCTATCACAAAACAAAAAAGTATCTGCCAAAAAGCAAATAGTTATAACCAGTTTAAAACCAAACAGCAAAAAAGAGCCAAAGTTTTGACCTATTTATGCTATTTGATTATAAACTGATTACTGTCATACACTACTTCCTTTTTGATAGATACTTTTCGTATATCTAATTATATTATACCATAAAATAAAAATTTTGTCAATAATATAGCCATCTATGTGTTACAAAATTTTTTAAAATTCATAAAATATTGAAAAAAATTTTAACTAAATTAAATATTAGCCTCATTTGTTATTAAATAATTCCATTTATAAATTTTTGGATATGTAAGTTTTGCTGTTTTAAAATGCTTTTCTATAATATGTTTAACCTTTAATGGTGTGGCATTTTTGTTCTTGCAATTTTTATGCTCTTTGTTATACCAATTTAATAATATAATATTCTTGCACTTTGGCAAAATTTTATCTAAAATTTCTTCTAAATTCATTAAATACATAAAAACATCTTTGCAAACCAAAAAATCGTATTTTTGAGTTAATTTTATATTTTTATAATCTTCTAAATCTTGTTTTATAAATTTTAGTTTAGGATGCGAAAAACTTATATCATCAACATCTATTGCTGTTATGCTTTTCACATTTTTATTTTTTAACAAATGCCTTGTTATAAATCCACCGCCACAGCCAATTTCTAAAACATTTCCAAAAGCATTATCAAACAAACCTCTTATTTCATTTTCATAAAATGAAACTATTTCACTTTTGCTAATTTTCTGCTCTTTTTTGCATTTTGGACAAACAACATCCAAAACAAAACTGTCATCCACTCCATAAGGATGATTATCTAAGTAAATTTTAATTTTTTTGCCACACTTGCAAGTTGTTCCAAACAAATTTTTTTTATTCATTTTTAATCCAACCTTTTAGCATAATAATATCCCACAATCAATTCATCCAAACTTTTTGGTAAATAATGTTTGTCATACATAATTGCTGGACACATAGAATATTTTAATTTTTTTGCAAGCAAAATCATTTCTTTTGACTCATTATCACTCCACGCCCCTATTTGAAAAGCGTTATTATCTTTTGCCCACTTCTCTGCCAACTTAACAAATTTTGAACCAATTCCATTTCTTCTATATTCTTTTTTAACTTCAATATCAAAAATATAAGCTTCTTTATCTGTTAGTGGAGCAATTAAACTTCTAAAACCACCTGAAACAAAACCTATAAGTTCATCATTATAAAAAGCCCCATAAGCATAATAATTTTTGCCAAACTTTAAAACATTGTATTTTTCAACAACCTCTCCAAAAGTTTTTACCACATTTTTATAATCATCTTTTGTTAACCATTTATAAACTATTTTCATAAACACCTCTCCAAAAAATTATAACTTTTAATTAAAATATTTTATTATTTTTATGTTTCTAATGGCCTTCCCTCTTTTTGATTGCTTCTTTCAATCTTTTTTTGAGCAGTTTTTGAGTTTATTCTTTGGGTGTCAAAAAAGAAATAATCATCAAAATTTGTTTTTCCTATAACATCTGAACGCCAAAGTTTTTGTTTTACTCCAATAATGTTTTCATTTCTTAAAAACTCTCTAAAAAAATCAAGATTTAAAGTGGAGTTTTCAGTGAAATTAAAATCAGACTGAAATTTAGACATCAGCGTTTTTATGTCGCCCTCTTCTGTTAACATTTTATAAACATTTAAAGCGCCTGCTATGTCATAAATTTGTTCTTCAAGTTTTTCATCATCTTCTGCCTTTTTTTGAGCATATTTTTCTAAATCGGCATCCAAAACATATGGCAAGCCATTTTCTTTGTTTTTTTCACAAATATTTTTTAAATCTCTTAAGATAACAACACTATCTTTGCTGGAAAAAAGTTTTGGCATAATGTTTGTAACACCACTTGAAAAAGCAATCGTTTTTATTGCTTTTTGAACTTTTTGTTTGTCTTGCAAAGGCAACACATTTTTCTTAATTTCTTCAATTTCCTCATTTGAGATATTATAACTTTTTAGATATGGTTCAAGTTCTTCAATATCAAAAAGTTTTTGTAAATTTAAAATGAGCAAGTTGTCTTCTTTTGGAACAATTTGATGAACTTCGATTTTTTTATCTTTGAAATCTTCATATTCACTAAAGCGTTTTTCAGCATATTTTTCTGCTATATCAAACGCACTTGCGTGAAGACCAGATATTCCGTTGCTGTTATAATGCCCTAAAGTTTGCCCACTATTATCAAAATTTGGGTCAACAAAAAAGTTTTTATCACCAGAACTAACCCTTCCGTGAAAAAGATGAAGATTTTGATTAAAATCAATCAAAACTCCTTTTCCTTTTAAAAATAAAATTGCTTTTTCTTTTTCTGTTGTTTTATCAAAATCTTTTTGCAATTGTTTCATATTGCTTTCCTTTATGTTATTTTATAAAAATATATTGTTTTATGGTATAATTTTTCTATTCTAGAGGTATGTTTGGTTTTGCTGTTAAAGATAAATCAGCTGGGTCATCAGTTAAAAGATTGAAGTATGCCAAAGAGCCTATCATTGCTGCATTATCTCCACAAAGATTTAATGGCGGAAATTTCACTTCTATGTTATGCCTTTTTCCAAGTTCTGTTAAACTGTTTCTAAGATAACTGTTTGCTGCCACTCCTCCAGCCAAAACAATGGTTTGTAACTCTTCTTGAACGCACGCTTTTATTGCCTTTTGGGTTAACATATCAACTGCTTGATGCTCAAATGACGCGCAAATATTTTTTATATCTAATTTTTCGCCTTTTTGCTCTTTTTGATGAACATAATTTATAACTGCAGTTTTAAGTCCACTATAACTAACATCAAAACTATTTTCAAAAGCATCGTGCTTTACAAAAACAATGTCGCCCTTTTCGCCTTGCGCCATTTTATCAATTTTTGGGCCACCTGGATAACCAAGCCCAATAATTCTGGCAACCTTGTCAAAAGCCTCACCAATTGCATCATCTTGAGTTGAACCAATGAGCGTGAACCTATTATAATCGCAAACTTTTACTATTGCCGTATGTCCACCACTTGTGATTAAACAAACAAAAGGTGGCTTTAAATCTTTGTGAGCAATAAAGTTGGCTGAAATGTGACCTTTTATGTGATTAACAGCAATTAAAGGCTTTTTTAAAGCATAACTTAAAGCTTTTGCACTGGTAACTCCAACAAGAAGAGCCCCCACAAGCCCTGCCCCTTGAGTTACAGCTATGGCATCAATGTCATCTAAAGTTAAATCAGCCTCTTTTAGAGCTTGCTCTAAAATTGGATTTATTGCTAAAATGTGATTTCTTGATGCGATTTCTGGAACAACCCCACCATAGCGTGTGTGAATGTCAATTTGAGAGGAAATGACATTACTCAAAACTTTTCTCCCATTTTCAACTATTGCCACACTTGTTTCATCGCAACTAGATTCTATAGCCAAAATTTTCACTGATTTTTTTGTTCTTAACTCTTGAACTTTTTGTTTCATTTCTTCAAAAAAGTTTTCCATATTAAACCTTCTTTTATGTTTAACTAGACATTTTTAAATATGTTTCTATGCAATCTTGCATATCGCCATCCATAAAGCCTTGTATGTCACTTGTTTCCCATTCTGTTCGGTGGTCTTTTACCATTGTGTAGGGGCAAAAAACATAACTTCGAATTTGGCTTCCCCACTCAATTTTTTTAAGCTTGCCTTGAATGCTGTTTAATTGCTGTTGTTGTTTTTCTTCTTCAATTTGAGCCAATTTTCCTCTCAAAACAGACAGAGCATTTTCTTTGTTTTGAATTTGGCTTCGCTCATTTTGGCACTGAACAACAATTCCTGTTGGAATATGTTTTATTCTAACGGCGCTGTCTGTGGTGTTAACTCCTTGTCCGCCGTGACCGCCACTCCTGAAAACATCAATTTTTAAGTCTTCTGGTTTTATTTCAATATCTGTTTCATTGTCAATTTCAGGCATAACCTCAACAGAAGCAAAACTGGTGTGACGCCTTTTGTTTGCATCAAATGGAGAAATCCTAACAAGCCTGTGAACTCCTCTTTCTGCTTTTAAGTAGCCATAAGCATTTTCTCCGCTAACTCTCATCATAACGCCCTTAATGCCTGCGCCATCGCCTTCAGTTTGGTCTAAAACTTCAAACTTATAGCCTTGCTTTTGCAAATAGCGTTTATACATTCGAAGTAACATATCAGCCCAATCACAAGCCTCAGTTCCACCCGCACCCGACTGAATAGATAAAATTGCATTGTTTGCATCATACCTTCCTTTAAACATCCCTTCTATTTGCAAACTTTCACATTTTTTTTGTAAATTTTTTGCTTCAATCAATATCTCTTTTAAAAATTCTTCATCAATCTCGCTTTCATCAACAAGTATCTCTTTCAAACTTTTAAAATCACTGTTTAAACTTTTTATTAACTGCAATTTTTTATCAATGCCAGATATCTTTTTTCCAACCTTTTCTGCATTTTTTCTGTCACTAAAAAAATTTGGCTCTTGTTGCTGTTTTTCTAAATCTTGTTTTTCTTTTAACAATTTTTCAATAGGAAAAAGTTCTTGAATAAATTCAAGAGATTTTTCTGCATCAATCAAATTTTCTTTTATTGAATCTATTGTCAATCGCTTTCTCCTCTTTTCTAAAAATTATTTACTTCTCTTTTTTGAGAGTTTTTTGCTGAGTTAAAAATTTTATCTTCATCTTGCCTTAACTTGTTTGGATTTTTCACATAATCCAAAACCTTTTTTTGCCCATAAGTTTTTAGCATATAATCTCCTAAAAGATAAGCGTAACCATAAGCACCTCTAACAGTGTTAAAATCAGTTTTTAACTTTTCAAAATCACAATTTTTTATTTCCGCACAATTATCTTGTTGTCCACTCAAATTTGTTGCCAAAGCTTCCCAAAACCACACTAATCCTTTAAAATCATTGTTAACTTCTTGTTGACAAGCGTGAACAAACTCGTGAATAACAGATTGTAAAAAATCTTTTAATGTCATATTTTTATGTGCCTTGGTTTTTTGTGCTTCTGTTAATTCCAATAAATTTATATTCCCGTCCATAGTGTCGCCACACATCCATTCTTGATAGTCTTCTCCCATTTCTTCCTTATGTGCTTTATATTTCTGAATATCTGTGTATATAACAACATTCTTTTTTTCTTTTAGCTCTTTTAGTTCAAAAAAGTCTAAAACTTTTTTTGTTTCACTGTTTAAAGTTTTTGAAATCTCACTTAAATAATCAAGGTCTTTATCTGTGTGAATTATAAAATTATCTAACTCTATTTGCATTATTCTCCTCTTCCGCAACAGTTTTTATATTTCTTTCCGCTTCCACATGGGCAAGGTTCATTTCTGCCAACAATTTTGTTGCTAACTGCTGGACCTTTTGGAGCTGGGGTGCTGTTTGCTGGTTGAGCGGTTGTTTCCTGACTTGCAACTGTGTTTTTCATTGTTGGAGCTTGCCTTATTTCAACAGTTGGCTTGCTTAAATTTAACATAATTGTTGAAACTTTTTCTCTAATTCCACCAACCATTTTATCAAACATTTCAAAGCCTTCTTTCTTATAAGCTATAACTGGGTCTACATTTCCAAAACCTTGAGTTACAATCTCGTGCCTTAAAACGGTCATAGCATCAATATGCTCCATCCAAGCTCTATCAACTATGTCTAATAGTATTATTCTTTCAACGGCAGCAAATTGCAAACCAATTTCTTCAAATTCAGCTTTCTTTTCATCATAACGCCTTAAAACATCATCCAAAACAATTTGCACTAAATCTTTTGGAGAAATATCTTCAAGCATATTTTGAGTTACAAAATTTGAACCCTTTGGATATAACCTATCCTCGAGTGAATGATTGATTTCTTCTATATCCCAATCAAAGCTTGGTTTGTTGTCATCAACCGCACTCAAAATCACATTTTGAACAACTTCTGGGAACATTTCAAGAATTTGAGCGTGAACATCTTCTCCATCCAAAATTTTGTTTCTTTGGTCATAAATTATTGTTCTTTGTTCGTTTATAACATCATCATAGCCAATTAGGTGTTTACGAATAGAATAGTTTCTGATTTCCACCTTTTTTTGAGCATTTGAAATTTGATGAGAGAGCATTTTCATCTGGAATGGAACATCGTCATCAAGTTTAAAGAAATTACTAATTCTTTTTAACCTATCACCACCAAAAAGTCTTAAAAGGTCATCTTCAAGTGATAGATAAAAAACTGAGTGACCTGGGTCACCTTGACGACCTGCCCTTCCTCTAAGCTGATTGTCTATACGCCTACTTTCGTGCCTTTCTGTTCCGATAATTAAAAGTCCGCCAGCTTCAATAACTTTTTGTTTGTCTAAATCTGTTTGAGTTTTAAGTTCTGCGTATGCTTTTTCATATTCATCTTTAACTTCTTGAACTTCATCTGTCATTGCTGGCAAAAATGATGTTGCTTGTTCAATTATTGCGTGATTATAACCCTTTTTAACTAATTTTGCCTTTGCCAAAAAGTTTGGATTTCCTCCAAGCAAAATATCTGTTCCACGACCAGCCATATTGGTTGCGATTGTAACCTTTCCAAGCTGACCTGCTTGCGCTATGATTTCACTTTCTTGTGCGTGATTTTTTGCGTTTAACACATTGTGTGGAATTTTTCTTTGCTTTAAGAGCTTGCTAATATATTCACTTTTTTCTATTGTGGTTGTTCCCACCAAAACTGGTTGCAAATTTTCGTGGGCTTCCTCAATCCTATCAACTATTGCTTTATATTTTGCTTCCATTGTTGTGTAAACAATGTCTGGCTCATCAACACGCTTATTTGGCAAATTTTGAGGAATTGTTACAATGTCTAAGTTATAAATTTTGTTGAACTCACCCTCTTCTGTTTTAGCTGTTCCTGTCATTCCACTAAGTTTTTTGTAAAGCCTAAAAAAGTTTTGAAGTGTTATTGTTGCAACAGTTAAATTTTCATCTTTTATCTCAACGCCCTCTTTTGCTTCTATTGCTTGATGAAGACCATTTGAATAACGCCTTCCTTCCATAACACGACCAGTAAATTCATCAACAAGCAAAACTTCGCCATTGTTAACAATATAATCTGAATCTCTTTTAAGCATAAAGTTTGCTCTTAGTGCGTTCATTATGTGTTGGTTTAATTCCATTGCACCAATATCACTTAAGTTTTCTATGTTAAAGAATTTTTCTGCTTTTGAGTTCCCGTCTTCTGTTAAGTGAATTGCTTTTTTCTCTTCATCAACAACATAATCTTCATCACGGCGAAGAGTTCTTATAAATCTTTGAGCCTTTTTATAGTTTTCTGAGCTTTTAAATCCTCTTCCACTTATGATTAAAGGCGTTCTTGCCTCATCAATCAAAATGCTATCAACCTCATCAATGATTGCAAAGTTATAGCCACGACAAACTCTATCTTCTGCTTTTCTTACCATATTGTCACGAAGATAATCAAAACCAAGTTCGTTGTTTGTGCAATATGTTATGTCACAAGCATAAGCTTTTTGTTTTTGTTTTGGGTTCATTTCGGCAAGAGATACTCCAACACTAAGCCCTAAAAACTTGTGAACCTTCCCCATCCACTCAGCGTCACGAGTGGCAAGATATTCGTTGACAGTTACAACATGCACTCCCTTTTCTGTTAATGCATTTAAATATGATGGCAAAACCGCAACAAAAGTTTTTCCTTCACCTGTGTACATCTCAGCAATTCTGCCTTGATGAAGAACAATTCCACCAATAATTTGAACATGGAAGTGTTTCATATTCAAAACTCTAAAACTTGCCTCTCTTGCAACAGCAAAAGCGTCATACAAAATATCATCTAAGGTTTCACCTTCTTTTAGTCTATCTTTTAAAACAGCTGTTTGCCTTTGAAGTTCTTCATTTGTCATTTGCTGATATTTTGGCTCTAGGTCTTCAACTTTTTTTGCCATTTTTTCAAGCTTTTTTAAACTTCTTTTGTTATCTGACATAAATAATCCAAACATTTCATTCTCCTAAAATAAATACTAAGAGTAATTATATAACAAAAAAACACAAAAGAAAAGAACTTTTGTGTAATTATTTGTCTTTTTTGTCATTTTTTATAAATTCAAATTGATTTTTAAGCTCGGTGCTGGCAAAAGTTAGAACAAAAACTTTTTTAGCCCCCGCATCTTTCAAACTTCGTGATATCGCCCCACTTGTTGCTCCTGTTGTGAAAACATCATCAATAATCAATACATTTTTGCCTTTTATTTTGGCTTTTTCTGTGACCTTAAAACTTTGTTTTATGTTTTCTTGCCTATCAACAAAACCCAAATTGGATTGTTGTTTTGTTTCTTTTGTTTTTATGATAGCATCACAAACAAGTGGCAAATTAAGCTTTTCACAAAAATGTTTTGCCAAAAGCTCTGTTTGATTATATCCTCTTTTCTTCTGCTTTTTGGGTGTTAATGGAACAAACAAAACTTCATCGCACTTCCACTTTAAATTCAAATATTTTTCAGCCATCATATTTGCAAGTGTTTTGTGAATATAAGGAGCTCCATTAAATTTGAAATTTATGATAAGCTTTACAGCAATTTCATCATAAACACAGACAGAGCGAGCAATATCAAAATTTCTTTTGTTTTTTGAACAGTTTGAGCATATATTAGTTTGTTTTAGGCGTGTTCCACAAACTTTGCAACAACAATCTTCGTTTATGAATCTTATCTTTTTTAAGCAATCTTCGCAAAGCTCTATTTCTTGTTTTTGGGGCAAATCTCTATAGCAAGATAAACACTTGATGTTTGGAGGAAACACAAGTTTATCCGCTTTTTTAAAAAGACTTTTAAAAAATTGTTTAAGTTTTTGAGCAAAGCTTATTTTGTTATTCATTTAATAAACTCTCCACATTTTTGTTTTGTTCCAGCAAGAAAAACTTTAAAGCACTATATCTTTTTGCCGTGAAATTGTTGCGTATCATTGCTTGCAGATGAAATTTTTGCCCCACCAAAACAACCATAAGTTTTGCTCGGGTGACCGCTGTGTATAACAAATTTCGAGTTAAAATTGACGGAGCCCCTCCAATCATTGGAATTATCACAACATCAAACTCACTTCCTTGGCTTTTGTGGATTGTTGTTGCATAACTTAAAGTTAATTCTCCAATTTCGTGCCTTTGATATTCACACACTCTGCCATCTTCAAAAGTAACTTCCAAAGACTGTGAATCAGTGTGTATGTTCGTGATATAGCCTATATCTCCATTAAAAACGCCTTCACCAATTTCAATTCTATTACCTTTTAAAAATCTTTTCCATTCCATAGAATAATTGTTTGAAGTTTGCATAACTTTGTCTTTTATTCTAAAAATTGTTTGCCCAAAAAGTATTTCTGGAGAGCTTAAACTTTGAGGATTTAAAACGCTTTGAATTTTGCTGTTTAGGTTGTCAACACCACATACCCCCATACGCATTGGAGCAAGCACCTGAATTTTGTTCGGTTCTATATTTAAAAATTTGGGTATTCTATAACACTGCATATGAACAATGCTTCTCATAATCTCTTGTGGGTCTTGCCTTGTTTCAAAGAAAAAATCTTTGCTTTTGTTATCTAAAATTGGCATTTCACCACGATTTATAGCGTGGGCATTTCGAATTATTAAACTAGCTTCTTCTTGCCTATAAATTTGAGTTAAGTTATAATATGGAATAAGCTCTGATGAAATTATATCAGCCAAAACATTGCCCGCCCCCACGCTTGGAAGCTGATTTTTATCACCAACAAGCAAAAGTTTTGCCCCTGGCTTTAATGCCCTGCAAAGATTGTAAGCAAGCGTTGCATCAACCATTGAAACCTCATCAACAATAACAACATCAAAAGGAAATTTGTTGTGTTCATTATAATAAAACACAACATCAGAATTTAAGCTTACTTTTGCTGGGTCAACCATCAAAGCCCTATGTATGGTTTTTGCCTCATAATCACAACTTTCGCTCATTCTTTTTGCGGCTCTGCCTGTTGGCGCTAAAAGTGCAACATTTTTGCTCAGCTTTTTTAAGCTCTCTAAAATGCACTTAATTATTGTGGTTTTTCCCGTTCCTGGCCCACCTGTTATTAAACAAACTCCTTGATTTATGGCAAGTTTTATTGCCTCTTTTTGGTCGCTATGAAAAGTTATTTTGTTAATTCTTTCAAATTCAGCAATATCAGATGATAAATCCAAATGAAGGGTTGGGGCTTGCTCTTTTAATAACAACAATTTTTGAGCTAATTTTCTTTCAATAACATAAAATTTTGTAAGCATAAGTGAGTTTTGACCATCTATTAAAACTTTTTTTATAACGCCATCAATTTCCATAATATGCAAAATTTGTTCCAATCTTTCCTTGCTATCTTCTAGTGATATTTCTAAAAGCTTTTCAACCATTTTTATGGCGATTTCTTCTGGAATATAGGTGTTGCCCTCTCTGTCGGAGCTTTCATTTAATATATGAAGTATGCCCGCTCTAATTCTAAAATCACTATTCTCTGGAATGCCCAATTTTTGGGCAATTTTATCTGCTGTTTTAAATCCAATTCCACTAACATCTTCAATTAATTTGTAGGGATTTTCTTCTAAAATCTTTTTTGTTTCGCTTTGATAAGTTTCATAAATTTTTACTGCCAAATATGTTGATATGTCATATTGTTGCAAAAACATAACGGTGTCTTGCATTTTTTTTAGTTCAAAAAGCGTTTTTGAAATCTCAATTGCCTTTGAACTGCTGATTCCCCTAACTTCAGCAAGTTTTTGGGGTTCAAACTCAATAACTTCTAATGTTTTTTCTCCAAATTTTTCAACAATTGCCTCTGCTGTTATGGGCCCAATGCCCTTAACAAGTCCACTTGAAAGATATTTTTTTATACCCTCCACTCCAGATGGGTCTTTGGTTTCAAAATGGCTTACAGAAAATTGTTCTCCCCATTTTTGAGAACGAACAAATTCACCTGTTGCTTCAATGTTTTGGCCTTCTCTTACTGAAGGCATTTTTCCAACCAAAGTTATAAGTTCACCATTCATATCAATATCTATTACTGTGTAACCATTTTCTTTGTTTTGAAAAACCACATTTTCAACCACGCCACGAACAACCATTTTTTCTCCTTTAGTTTAAAAATTCTTCAATTAAATCCAAAATTTGTGAGATATTTTGCTTTTTTTCTGAACTTACAAAAATTATGTCATCAACTCCAACACCAAGCTCGCTTGATATTAGCTTTTTGTTTTTTTGAAGTTCTGTTTTTGTTAATTTATCAATTTTTGTTGCAATTATTTTAAAAGGTATTTGATAAGCATACAAAAATTTCAGCATTTGAATATCTTTTTCTGTTGGACTATGCCTGCTGTCAATCAAAACAAAAACAAGTTTTAAATTTTGGCTATTTGTTAAATAGTCTTCAATAAGCCCTTGCCAGCTTGCTTGCTCAGTTTTGCTGGCTTTTGCAAAACCATATCCCGGCAAATCAACAAAATAAAAACTATTGTTTATTTCAAATATGTTTATAAGCCTTGTTCTCCCTGGGGTGCTGCTTGTTTTTGCCAGTGACTTTCTTTTTGATAACGCATTTAAAAGTGAGGATTTTCCAACATTGCTTCTTCCAACAAAAGCAAATTGGGGCAAAGACAATTGCTCCAACTTGTTTTTATCTATAATGCTTGTTAAAAATTTTGCATCTTTTATTATCATATTATTTCTCCAATGCCAAATCTAAAACTTCTTTTATGTTGCTTACCAAATGTATATCTAATATGCTTCTAATTTCTTTTGGAAGGTCTTTTAAATCTTTTTCATTATCTTTTGGGAGAATTATTGTTTTAACGCCAGCTCTGCTGGCTGCAATAAGCTTGTCTCTAACCCCGCCAATAGGAAGAACCCTGCCTCGAAGTGAAACTTCTCCTGTCATTGCCAAATGTTTTTTAACTTTTTTGTTTGTAAAAGCTGAAACAATGGCTGTTGTTGTTGCAATTCCAGCGCTTGGGCCTTCAACGCCTCCTGGAACATGAGGAATGTGAACATGCAGCCCCTCTTTTGAAAAACGGCTAGGGTCAATGTTTAAGTCTGTTGCCATACTTTTAACCAAAGAATATGCGGTTTGAGCGCTTTCTTTCATCATCTCACCCAACTTTCCTGTTAAAACCAAATTCTTTTCTCCTGGAACAACAGTGGCCTCAACAAGCAAAGTGTCACCACCAACACTTGTTACAGCAAGCCCAACAACCTCTCCAACATTTCCACCTTGATAAATTTCAAGTTCGTGAACAAAGTCATTGCCCAAAAATTCGGGCAAATTGTTTTCAGTTATTTTTTTAGTCTTACCCAAAACTTTAAATGAAGCATATTTTCGACAAACAGCTGAAATTGCTCGCTCCAATCCTCTCACTCCCGCTTCATAAGTGTATTCATTTATAATTTTTGAAAGTATTTTGTCGGTGAAAGGAATTGTTCCTTTTTTAAGCCCACAAAGCTGTTCTTGTTTTTCTATTAAATGCTCTTTGGCTATATGAATTTTTTCAATTTCTGTGTATGCCCTAAGTTCTATCACTTCCATACGGTCTAAAAGTGGTTTTGGAATTGTTTCTAGGGTGTTTGCTGTTATAATAAACAAAACCTGAGATAAATCATAAGAAAGTTCCAAAAAGTTGTCTTTAAAGTGATTGTTTTGTTCTGGGTCCAAAACTTCTAAAAGTGCGCTTGATGGGTCACCTCTAACATCTCTTGTGAGTTTGTCTATTTCATCCAACAAAAACACTGGATTAATTGTTTTTGCCTGTTTCATACCAGCCAAAATTCGCCCACACATTGCTCCAACATAAGTTCTTCTGTGTCCACGAATAACGCTTTCATCACTAACTCCACCAAGAGAAACTTGCGTAAATTTTCTGCCCATTGCTCTTGCTATGGATTTTGCTATTGAAGTTTTTCCAACTCCAGGAGGCCCAACCAAACAAATTATTTGTGCGCTAACTTTTTTTGTTAACTTCATAACAGCCAAAATTTCTAAAATTCTTTCTTTAACTTTGTCTAAAGCATAATGGTCTTCATCCAAAACTTTTTTGGCTTGTTTCAAATCTAAATTGTCTTCAGTTTTTTCCGTCCAAGGGAGTTCTAAAACTGTTTCCAAAAAGTTTCTTGTATATCCAATTTCTGGGGAACCAAAAGGAAGTTTTGCCATCTTTTTAACTTCTTTTAAAACTTTTTCTTCATGCTCTTTTGGAAGGTTTAGAGCCTTTATTTTTGTTTTCATCTCTTCAATTTCATCAACATCACCATTTAATTCATCGTTGATGACTTTCATTTGCTCTCTTAAGAACATTTCTTTTTGAGATTTTGTTAAGCTTTCGTTAACTTTGTCATCAATTTCCTTTTTCCAAGTTAAGGTGTTTATAAATTTGTTTACCGCATCACCAATAACATCAAGTCTTTTTTCAACATCAAGCTCTGAAAGCATTTTTTGTTGTTCTGTTACATCTTTCATTAAAAAATGAACAAAACAATCAGCAAATTGATTTGGAAGAATTGTGTTATAAAAAATTTGATTTTCTATTTCAATAGGAAAATAATGTTCATATTTTGATATAGACTTGCATTTTGCTCTTATTTCATTCATCTTTTTAAAAGCGTTTTCACTATCTATATTTTTTTCGAGCACTCTTTCTATTTTTAAAGTTATTGGGCTAACAGACAAAACAGAAAGAATTTTTACCCTTTCTCTTCCTTGAATGTTAACCTTTAAGCTTCCGTTTTGCATTAAAGAAATTCTATCAATTTTTCCTAAGCAACCATATTCAAAAATGTCGGATGGCATTGGCGAAGTTGTTTTTATTTTGCTTGTTACCAAAACAATTTCTCCATCCATATCAAAAATCTTTTGAACATTTTTTATCTCATCAGCATTTGTTATGTCACAAGTTATGTTAACCCCAGGAACAACCGCCAAATTTATTAAGTGTAATGCTCCAAAAACTTTGTCTTCAAAAGCTGTTTTCTTTTTTTCTAAATCTTTCTCTAGTTTTTCTGGTTGACTCATATTTTTCTCCTTTAGCCTAGTTATCGCTTAATTATAAACCATTTTATAGAAAAAATCAACTATATGAAAAGCTAAATTAAATATATAAACTTCACAATATAATTTAGATTATGTAATTTTATTTGATAATAGTAATAAATTTAGTTGCAAAAAAATAAATTATATTGTAAAATAACACTGATTCTATTTCTAGTAGAGTTCAGTCTCTACTATTTAGAGAAATCTATTCTAAAGATTGGAGAATTTTTTATGAGCATTATTTTTTCAGATTCAGGATGCGACATCTCAGAGGATATTATAAACAAATATAATATCAAAATAATTAAAATCCCTATTTGCATTGACGATGAAGATTATTCTAAACAAGACATCTCACTTGAAGAGTTTTATAAAAAATTAAGAGCTGGCGCCGACATAAAAACAAGTTCAATTAACCCTAACATTTATATGGAATATTTTGAGCCTTATTTAAAAGAAGGCAATGACATCATTTATGTTCACTTTTCTAGTGGCGTTAGTGGAACATTTAATTTCTTAAAAGATGCAATAAACACCTTAAAAGAAAAATATCCAGAAAGAAAAATTGACAGCATAGACACCTTAAATTTAACAACTGGTTCTGGCCTACTTGCCTATGAAGTTGCAAAAAGAAATTATGAAGGTATGCCACACAAAGAACTTGTTGTTTGGGCAAATCAAAACAAAAACGAATATTCGGTTTATTTTTATGTTGATAGCTTAAAACATTTAAAAAAAGGTGGCAGAATTTCTGCAGCAACTGCCGTTGTTGGCTCTATGCTTCAAATAAAACCTTTGATTCATTGCGCAGACAATGGAAAATTAAAAATACTTGGCAAAGCTATTGGCAGAAAAAAAGCATTGGCAGAACTTGTTAATTATGTTAAAAAATATGGAAAAAACATTTTGGACCACCCTATGGTCATAATGCATGCAGATGATATTGTGAATGCGGAAGAATTAAAAAAGATGCTGTTAGAAGAAATTAGCCCAAATTTAAAAATAAGAGTGCAACTTGTTGGAACAACAATTGGAACGCATTGCGGTCCCGGAACTGTTGCGGTTGTTTTTCATGGCAAGCAACTTGTTGCATAAAAAGAGCCTAAAATGGCTCTTTTTTAATCAACTTTTAGTTCCTTTTTAAACTTTTCTAAAACTTTGTTTTCTATTCTTGAAACTTGAACTTGAGAAACATTTAGCTCTTTTGCAATTTGACTTTGAGTTTTATCTCTATAATATCGCATTATAATTATTTTTCGCTCTCTTTCATTAAGTTTTTTTATCAAATCTTTTAAAACAATATGGTCTAAATTTTGTTTAAAATCATCTTTTGCCTCAATGCAATCTGCAAGCGTGGAACCACTGTCATCATCTCCGTCAACAGAAGAAAACAAGCTAACAGGATAAATGCTGGCATCCATAGCAAAAACAACTTCTTGAACATCAACATTAAAATGGCTTGCAATTTCTTCTAAGCTTGGTTTTATGCCTTGATTTTGCTTTAAATCTATAAATTTTTTTATTTGAATAGACAGCGTTTTTAATGCCCTACTAACTTTTATTGTTCCGTCATCTCGCAAAAATCTTTTCACTTCTCCAGCAATCATAGGAACAGCGTATGTTGAAAATTTAACTCCAAAAGATGCATCAAAATTGTTGATGGCTTTAACAAATCCAACGCACCCTAGTTGGAATAAATCACAATAATCCACCCCTTTGTTTTTATATCTTTTTATAACACTTTTAATTAGAGGATAATTTTGGTTTATTAAATCATTTTTTGCATCGCTATCGCCATTTTTTGCTAAAAGAATTAGTGCTAAATTTTCATCAAACATTTTGTTCCTTTTTTGCCATCAATTTATTTTCTTTAATCTTTTTTGTCATTTTAACTTCAACTCCACCGTTTTTGTTGTGTAACAGTTCAACACTGTCCATAAAACTTTCCATAACAGTAAAACCCATGCCTGCACGCTCTTCATCTGGTTTTGTTGTGAAAAATGGCTCTCTTGCTTGATTTAAATCAACAATTCCAACCCCATTATCTTTAACTGAAACAAAAACACAATCTTTTGTTAGCCCAACAAAAATTTCAACAGTTCCAACCTCGTTTGGATAGGCGTGAACAACACAATTTGTCACCGCCTCACTTATGGCAGTTTTTATGTCAGTTATTTCATCAAGCGTTGGATTTAATTGAACACAAAAAGCCGAAACAGCGCTTCTTGCAAAAGCTTCATTAACCGAAAGTGAGTCAAATTTTAATGTCATTTGATTTAAAAATTTCATATATCCCTCCTAATTTATTTTTGGCATAATATCATACACCGCAGTCATCTTTAAAATTTTGTCTATGTGTGATGTTGGATTTGAGATAAACATTGGAGCATTTTTTTCTCGTGCTTTTTTATATCTTCCAATCAAAACCCCAATGCCGGTTGAATCCATAAACTTAAGTCCACTTAAATCCAAGACAACTTGCCTATAAAAATTATTTAAAAGTTTTTGGTCAAGTTCTCCTCTTATGTATTGAGCTGAATGCTCATCAAGTTCTCCTAAAATACTTAAATATAGTGTTTGGTTTATAACTTTTGAATTTACTTGCATTTCTGCCTCCTAACAAAATCTATTTTAAACTATATTTAATTAAAAATTTTAAAAGAAAAAGATGTAAAATGTCTTTTTTACATCTTTTTTGGCTATCTAATTAAATATTTTAAAAACATTTAAAACTCCACTCCCACAAATATTTTTATCTTCACAAATATAGCTCGCATTTTTCATTAAAATAGATTTTATTTCATTTGGAGAGGCGTTTATGTTTTTTTGTAAAATCAAAGCGCACACACCAGCAACAAATGGTGTTGACACACTGGTTCCAGACATACTTTTATAAAAACTTAAATCGTTTGTGGTTGACACAACATCAACTCCTGGGGCAAGAATGTCAGGTTTTATGTAATCAAAAGCTGGCCCACGAGAGCTGAAAGGAGCAACAGACAAATTGCTGAAATCTTCAATTTTGTTTAAGCTTCCAACAGTTATAACATTTGGGCAAGCACCTGGGCTTTTTATGCTAAATTTGTTTGGCCCATCATTGCCTGCAGCGCAAACAACACAAATTCCATTCTCCCACAAAACTTTTGCTCCTTCCATAAGTGGGTCATTTTTAATTAGTGGGACACTTCCAAAACTCATACAAACAACTTTTATGTTAAACTTTTCTTTGTTGTTTATAATCCATTCCATAGCGTTTAAAATTGTTAGCGCTTTTGTTTCCCCATTTTTGTCTAAAGCTTTTAATATTATTAAATCACTATCTGTTGCAATTCCTTCATATTTTTTGTTATAAACAAGGCCACTGCCTGCCAAAACTCCTGCAACAAAAGTGCCATGGCCATTGTCATCATACATTGTTTTTTTGTTGTTTACAAAATCAACAAATTTTTTAATTCTGTTTTTTCCAAGCATAAAATCCAAGTGAGGATAACATCCTGTGTCAATAACCGCAACACCAACATTTTTGCCACAAATCCCTTTTTTATGCAACAAATCAATCATCAAAAATTTTCTGGAATTCTGCATAAAAATGCTTGCTTTTTGAACACTTGAAACATACAAAACAAAATCATATTCAGCTATTTTAAACAAATTTTGTGTTTCTGTTTTTATGGCAAAAGCATTTAAAAATAAAAAATATTTTATTACGTCTTCTTTTTTTATAATTTTATAAAAATTTTGTGTTTCACTCTTATCTTTTAGCCAAACAATACAAAAAACTTTCTGCTCTAATGTGTTTAAAATGCCCACCCTGTTTAATAAATTTTCATCAATTTTTTTGTGCATTTTTATTTTATATAGTTTAACAAATTAAACATATATTCCTTTTGTTTTTCATCCAAAAATGGAGCAACCATATTTGCTGCCTCTTTTATTTTTTGCGCATCAAAAGTTCCTTCTCTCTTTTTCTTTTGAATTAAATCAAACATTTCTTTAAGCATTTGTTTTTCACTCATTTTTCCATATCTTTTCATAAATTCTTGAACCAAATCGCCATATTCGCTGTTAATTTTTTCTAAATCCACGCCTTTTAAACTTTGTTTATCACTTTGCTCATTATGTAATGTTGTTTTTGAAAAATCTTTTATATCCATATTAAATTCTCCTTTTTATCTTTCACTAAACATTATATGAATTCATATATATATTTGATAAACAATTGGAGAATTTTATGAATTTTGAACAAATTATTTCACTTGTTTTAAGTCTTTTTCAAAACAATCAAAATCAAAATCAAAATCAAAATAATTATAAACCACCCAAAGAAGATTATTCTTCATCTTATTGGAACTTGCCAAACTATGAACAAGAGAATTTTGATATAAGCCAAAAACAAGATTTAAACCCTCAAACAAATCAATATGAACAATATTATAACAAGAGCACACAAAACTATTACATTCAAAACGAGCAAAATGCAAAAAATGACATCATATCTCTTTTGTCACAAATAGATTTAAATGCTTTAATAAAACTTTTTTCATCAATTCAAGAAATTTTAAAAGTTAAAACAACAAAAACAGAAAAAAAAGAGCCTGAACCCTCTTTTATCTCTCACCTAACAAAAACAAATAATTAAATATCTTTTTTATAAACTTTGTTTAAACTAATTAAAATCTCCAAAACAACAGCATCTTCAAAACACCTTGCATCTAACCCAGTTAGCTTTTTAACTTTTTCTATCCTATATAAAAGAGTGTTCCTATGCATAAAAGTTTTTTTGCTGGTTTTTAAAACATTTAAATCATTTTTTAAAAATTCTTTAATGGTTAACAATAATTCTTCATTTTTTAAAAATTCTTTAAAGCCATTGCTAAAAAAATATTCATTTTCTAAAAATTCTATCCTTTGATTAGGTAAACTCAAAATAATTTCTTCTATTAATTTTTCTTGATAAATTTCACTCACTGCAAAACTCCCAAATCTTCTTCAACGCTTCCTGAAACCAGTTTTATTTTTCTTGTTGCAAGACTTTTAAATAAATTAAAGTTGTTACAAACAAAAACAACTGCTTTGTGCTTTTTATCTTTTTTTATTAAATTTTTAAACGCATCAAACAAAATTTCAAAATTTTCTTCTTCTGGATTTATTCCTATATCATCACACAAAAGAATATCAAGTGGCCTTAACATAAGCCTTGCTATTTGCACTAATTTTCTGTCAGTTTTTGTCAATTTGTTTATCTTTTTGTTTTTTAGTTCCAAAATATTAAGTGCACTCAAAGCTTCATCAATTTTTGCCTCCCAACTTTGTTTGTCTATTTTTCGTATTTTTAAAGCCCACGCCAAATTGTTATAAACAGTTTTATTTTCAAAGAAAACTGGCTTTGAAGATAAAAATCCAACAGAAACTTGAGAAATAAAATCAACCTCTTCTAGAGGTGTTTTGTTTATCAAAATTTCACCCTGAACAGGTTTGTCAAGCCCTGCAATCACACGAAGAAGTGAGCTTTTTCCGCTCCCAGACAAGCCCACAACAGCAACACATTCTCCTTTTTGTATGCTTAGATTTATATTATATAAAGCATAGTATTCTTTGTTATAACTAAGTGACACATTTTTAAGTTCTATCATAACTACCTCATTTTTATATTACATTATTCAAAATAAAAACTCAAGCGTTTTGTGCAAATTATACAAAAAAATTTATAAAAATCATAAAATTTAGTAGTCAAACCACTTTTACTATGATATAATAAGGACATATTAAACGAAATGGAGAAATAAAATGGATTTATTTGAAAAATGTGCAAAATATGATGTTGCAAAAAATGCGAGAGAAATGGGAATATATCCTTATTTTCACTACTTAAACAGCGGTCAAGATATTGTTGTTAATATGGAGGGGCATCGTGTTATTATGATTGGCTCAAACAACTATTTGGGGCTAACTTCAAACAAAGAAGTTATGGAAGCAAGCATAAAAGCTATTGAAAAGTATGGAACTGGTTGTTCTGGCTCTAGATTTTTGAATGGAACACTTGATATGCATATGGAACTTGAGAGAGAACTTGCCAAGTTTTTGCATAAAGAAGATGTTGTTACTTTTAGCACTGGCTTTCAATCAAACTTGGGTATTATATCTGCTATTGCTGGAAGAGGCGATGTTATTGTTTGTGACAAAGAAAATCACGCATCTATTTATGATGGCTGCAGACTTAGTTACGCAAAAATGCTTAGATATGAACACAATGATATGTTAGACTTAGAGCGTCAACTTCAAAGTATAGAAAAAGACAAAGGCATTTTGATTGTTACTGATGGTGTTTTCAGTATGGGTGGAGAACTTTGTAATTTGCCAGAAATTGTTAGACTTGCCAAAAAATATGGAGCAAGAGTTATGGTTGATGATGCTCACAGCTTGGGCGTTTTTGGTGAAGGCGGAAGAGGAACTGCTTCTCACTTTGGATTAGAAAAAGATGTTGATATCATTATGGGAACTTTTAGCAAATCACTCGCTTCTTTGGGTGGATTTATGGCTTGCACGCATGAGGTTTGTGAATATGTTAGACACAATTCAAGACCATTTATATTTGCCGCATCAATCCCTCCAGCAAACGTTGCCACTGCCCTAACCGCTTTAAGAATTTTGGAAAGGGAGCCTCAAAGAGTTCAAAACCTGCAAGATATTTCAAATTATATGCGTGAAGCCCTAAAGAAAAGAAATATTCCAATAAGAAAAAGTGATGCGCCAATTATTCCTATAAACACTTATGATGATTGGAGAACTTTTTATGCTTGTAAGGAACTTTTTGATAAGGGTGTTTATGTTAACCCTTGCATTTCTCCATCAGTTCCTGTTGGTGAAGCAATTATTAGAACAAGTTATACAGCAACTCACACAAAAGATTTAATGGATGAAGCTGCTGATATCATTCAAAAAGTGTTTGAAAAACTTCCTGATTGCGCATACTTTGAAAAGATGCGTAGCGAATATGAAGCAAAACATAATAAATAATAAAAAAGAGTATCAAAAATGATACTCTTTTTTATATGTTCCACTCTGGTTCAGCTGAAATATCAATTTTTAAATTTTTCATTGTGTTAATATCTGCCCCAAACACCATATGACTGCTATGAGCATCACAATAATATAATTTGTCTATCTGCTCATACGCCTTTTTTGCAATTTCATCTGTTGTTGAGCAAATGGCAAGAGCAACCAAAACATCATAAAGATTTAGCTTTTGGCTGTCATCTCCACTTAAATCTCTTTTTAAACTCATAATAGGTTTTAAAACCTTTTCATCCAAAAGATCTATTTCATCTGGAATACCCGCCAATTCTTTTAAACAATTCAAAACAGCAGAACTGCACGCAGACAAAAAATTGGTTTCTCTACCGCAAATAATTTTTGAATTTTCTAACTCTATTGCAACGCTAGGTGTTCCTTTTTGGTTAAATTTATTTTTCGCCGCCTCTATAACCTTTCGTGTTTTTAAATCAATTTTATTATTTTTGATAATATTTAAAATAACTTCCGCCATTTCTCCTGAATCATTGCCTTGTTTTGCTTCGCATAAAGCTTTGTAATATCTTCTTATAATCTCTTTTTTGCTTGCCTCACAAACTCCAGCATCGTTGGTTATGGCATAGCCTGCCATATTAACGCCCATATCGGTTGGAGATTTATATAAATCTGCATTTTTTGTTATTTTTGTTAAAATATCTCTTAAAATAGGAAAGCTCTCAATATCTCTGTTATAATTTGTAACCTCTTTTTTATAAGCTTTTAAATGATGAATATCTATCATATTTCTATCTTTTAGATCGGCTGTTGCCGCTTCATAAGCAAGGTTAACTGGGTGATCTATAGAAAGGTTCCAAATTGGAAAAGTTTCAAACTTAGCATAGCCACTTTTAATTCCTTGTTTGCTTTCGTGATAAAGCTGTGATAAACAAGTGCCCATTTTACCACTTCCAGGGCCAGGAGCTGTTACCACAACCAAAGGTTTTGTTGTTTTTATGTAAGGATTTGCGCCATAACCCTTTTCGCTCACTATTAGAAAAGTGTTGTCTGGATAACCCAATGTTTTTTTATGCACATAAACATTTTCACCCATACTTTTTAATTTTTTTATAAATTTATCAGCAGATTTTTGCCCTTCATACATAGTTACAACAATGCTAGAAACATCAAGTCCCATTTTTCGAAGCCTTCTAACCTGCCTTAAAACTTCATTATCATAAGTTATGTTATAATCAGCCCTAACCTTTTTCCGTTCAATATCAGCTGAACTTACCACCATTATTATTTCAACTTTGTTTGAAAGTTTTTGCAAAATTCTAACTTTTGCATCTGGCAAAAAACCTGGAAGAATTCTACTTGCGTGAAAATCATCAAAAAGTTTTCCTCCAAACTCTAAATATAATTTTCCAGAAAACTGATTAACCCTATCCAAAATCCTTTTGGTTTGTAATTCCTCATACATTTTGCTATCAAAGCACTTTTTCATAATATCCCCCCAATTTTATTAAATAAACTAATAACTTATAAATATAATTTTGTTTTTAAAAATAAAAAATGAACTTAACTTTAAATTAAATTCATTAAAAAATTAAAGTAATTCCAAACTTTTGCCAAAAATGTGTTTAAATTCATTTCCAACTTCGTTTGCCAGCTTTAACTCGAAAGAAATATCTTCTTCTCTTATTGTTTTCATAATAACAGAGTCGCCCAAAACATCGCAAACAATATCTTTAACATATCCTTTGCCTGCAACATCAAAACAACTTGCAAGTCTTACCAAAACTGCCAAAAATTTAACAGCTTGCAAATCTTCATCGGTTACCAAATCTTTATATTTAACCCATTCTGAAAGTGAAAATTCTTCGCTAAACTGAGTTCCTGCAATAAACGCTCCTAAAATCAAATCTCTGTGAGATGCACCATAAATTTGTGAGTGAAGAATAACTCCCAAACTATCTTTTTTTGTTTGGGTGTGTCTAACTCTTGCCCCAGCGTTATACATATAGCTTGCAATTTTTAATGGTTTTATGTATAACCTTGAAAGCCTATGCATAACTCTTAATTGTTTAAACAAAAGCATCGAAAGTTCAAATATATGAGCTCCATTTTTTTGATGCTCTTGATAAAATCTTTGGTTTGCTCCCAAACTATAGCCAAGCAAATCTTGAAGTGGCTTTTCTTGAGTTATTGGAACGCAGTGGCTAAAAAGCATTCCAGTTGAAATTGTTGAGGTTGAAACAGTGAATTCTTGAATATTATATTTGCTGGCTAAGGCTGATATGATTGCCACACCACTAACAATGCTTCCAACACTCTTTTTTGAAATTCCTTTTAGTTTTGCTTTTTTGTCTAAACTTAATGATGTTATTGCATCATAAACATTTTTAAAATCCGCCTGAGACATCTTATAGTTGTGAGGCATATCAAGAGAGTATTTTTTACCCTTTCGGCTCACCTTTCCAACAATATCAAAAATCTCACCCATACCAATAACTTGAATTTCAGATAAATCAATATCACCAAACCAATCAATTTTTTGAAATTGTTTTTGCATAAAATCTTTAATTACTTTTGCTTGGTCACCAAACTTTCCTTCTTCCATAAAAAGTTTACACAAATTTTCATAACCAAAAGGTATAACTTGGCTTCCAACAACCGCTCTTCTAATATAGCCAATAACTCTTGTTTGTTCTTCTTCAACAAACAAAATAAGTCCTTTTGTTATATCCAAAGAGTTTACCGTTGCAGTGTGAATGGCAACTGTTTCATCTTCTTGGCTAAGAAGTTTAAACTTAAATCCAGAAGAAAGCTCCATTTCATCCAAAAATCCATAGTGATTTTTTGCAGACCTTATTTCATTGGTTGCATACGCAATTGATTTTGTGATGCCAAACGAATCGCATAGCTTGCGATACATTTTTATAACTTCTCTGCAATGAGCAACCTGTGTTGGCTTTATGAATCCATCTCTTTCAATATCCTCGTGAAGCATAAGTTTTTCACAATATTCATCAAACACCTCGAAAGAATCTTGGGCATACCAAGCAAGACTTAATTTAACTTGATATGGAGAAATTTCAACCAACGCTATTTTTTCTTTTTCTATTTCAGTAACAGACTTTATTTCTTCCATATAAAAATAATTCCTTATTTATCTTCTATTTTAATTGCTCCCATTGGGCAAACTGATTCACAAGTGTGGCACTTTATGCAAATTTCTTTGTTGATTTTTGCTTTTCCATTTTCGTCCAAAGTTATTGCTCCAACTGGACAAACAGAAACACAAGTTCCACAACCTATACAAGCATCTTTATCTACCATTTTTATCCTCCTATTTGTTGCACTATAACACGAATAAAAGCTATTGTCAAGACTAAATCTAAAAATTTTTTAAAAAATATATTATTTTTTAAAACTTAAGTGTCAAAATTTTAATACTTTGTTGCATTTTTTTATTATTATGCACAAATTTTTTGTGAGTTTTAATGAAATTTGTTCAATTTCGCTGAGATTATATAATAAATTTAGGCTTTTGTCAATATTAAAATCAAAAATAAGTTTTAATAAATTTTTGTTAAATGACTTGATTTTTTTTATGTGTTATATTATAATAATAGTATGCGGTCGTGGCGGAATTGGTAGACGCGCAAGACTAAGGATCTTGTGATGTAACAGTCGTGGAAGTTCGAGTCTTCTCGATCGCACCAAAGTTTTTATCAATGAATAAAGAGTTTTCCTAGATTTAGGCAAAACTCTTTATTTTTTTATTTTTTCAATTTTTAATAAAAAAGTGGTATAAAAGTGGTGTGTTTAATGAATTAGTTAATCATATCCATAACTTTGACATATATAATACAGAGTTAAAATTTCACTAAAAATAAGGCTTTTTTAGTTGCTAAATAGGCAATTTTTGTGTAAAATGTATAGTATGGAAATAAATGAAGTTGTAGCAAAAAACTTAATAGCTTATAGAAAAGATAAAAAGCTAACTCAAGCAGAACTTGCTGAAAAAATTAGCTATTCAGATAAATCTATATCAAAATGGGAGCGTGGCGAATGTATTCCAGACCTTGCTATTTTAAAACAACTAGCTGACTTTTATGGAATAACAATCAATGATTTTTTAAATGAAAGTGATGAATTAAAACACCCAAAACAAAAGAAAAAATTCTTACGTAAACAAATAATTGTTCCTCTCCTTTCTGTTGGACTTGTTTGGCTTGTTGCCCTTTTGTGTTTTGTTTCAATTTTGCTATTTGCAAATCCTGTTCCAACAAAAGCATATTTGTGTTTTATTTATGCCCTACCCGTTTCAGCTATTGTTTTAACTGTTTTTTCTAAAATATGGCATCAAAAAATAACCAACTTTTTTGCGATTTCTGGCATTTTTTGGTTTGTTTGTTTATCGATTTATTTAAGCTTTAATATAGAAAATCTTTGGAGCATTTTTTTAATTCCCGCAGTTTTAGAAGTTATGCTTGTTTTATGGTTTTTCTTGAAAGCGGACATAAAAGAAAAAATATTTAGATTTGGAACAAAAAATAAAAAACAAAAAAGAGATGAGAAAAAACTAGAAGAAAAGAAAAATTAACTTAAAACAAAAAAACACTTTAAAAAGTGTTTTTTTATTTTTATTTCTGTTTCTTCTCTGTTTTGTATCTCTTTAAATTTAAGAAAGTTTGCCAAAGTTCATTATCAAAAACATATTTTGCTTTTATGGCTTTTTCAAAAGGAATCAATTTTATCTCATTTTTCACCAGAGCAACAACATTCCCAAAATTCTTTTCAAGAACTGCATTCATTGCATAAACTCCCATTCTAACCGCCAAAAGTTTGTCTTGAACAGTTGGAGAGCCTCCTCTTTGAACATAGCCAATAACTATGGCTTTGCATTCTTTTTGATATGTGCTTTCAAGCTCTTTGGCTAGAGACTGAATATCAACTTGGTGTTCAGTTAACACAACAACTGGAGAAACATTTCCAACTTTTAACTGCTTTCCAACCTCTCTTATTATTTTTTCAGTTGTTTGCTTGTTTTCTGGAATCATTATAATATCAGCTTCAGAGCAAATTCCAGCCTGCATTGCAATTTCGCCACAATTTCTGCCCATTGTTTCTGCTATTAAAATTCTTCCGTTTGTTCTCATTGTTTGTTTTATGTTGTCAATGGCATTAACAGCATTGTTTACTGCAGTATCAAAACCGATACTACGATTTGTGCAATAAACATCATTATCTATTGTGCAAGGGCAAACAATAACATTCATTCCCTGAAAAATTAAATCATTTGCTCCTTTTATGGAACCATCTCCGCCCAAAACAATCAAAGCTTCAAGCTTGTGTTTATCATAAACATGTTTAGCCTTTTTTCTGCTCTCTGACTCCATAAATTCGGGGCATCTGCCTGAAGATATAAAACTCCCTCCAAAACTAAAATATAAACTAGCTTCTTGTGAGCTAACTAATCTATATCTATCATACAAAAGCCCGCTATATCCACCAATAAATGCCACAACTTCATAACCATTGCGCTCTGCCATTGTTATAATAGTTTCTAGGCAAGCATTCATACCTTGGCTGTCTCCGCCACTTGTTAACACTCCTATTCTTTTTGTTTTTGCCATATATTTTTCTCCCTATAATAATTTTATACAATCTTCATCCACAAACCCCAAAAGTTCATTCATTAAGGCGTTTGAGCCATCCACTCTTTCAGGAAATAAATGAGCTTCTCCAGTTTGAGAACATCTAACTTTTACTGGAATTTTGCCTGGATATCTTTTTAAAATAGACTGAATTTCTTTTCTTAATGAAGCTGATGTGAAATCAAACTTTAAAAATAATTTTTTATCAGAAACTTCAAATTTAGGGCTTTCGGTTTGAGCATTCCAATCAACTATGTCTTCAAGTATTATGATAGGTCTTTCATTTTCTCGAATGCTTATACGCCCTTTTAGGTTTACAATTTTGTTTTCTATAAACATATTTTTAAATTTTTCATAAGCGTTTGAAAAAGCCATAACATCATAAGGTCCAAACAAATCTTCAATTGTGATAATTGCCATATCTTTGTTTGTTTTTGTGCTTATTTTTTTAACATTTGTGATAATTCCACCCGCACTAACCGATTGATTGTCTTTAACATTTTGATAAATTGTTTCTTCTATCTCTCCAGCTTCATTTCGAATATCTTCTCCAACAAGCATAGAGCTGTTGAAAGTGAAACTTTCTAACTCTTCTCTAAATGGCTCCAGTGGATGACCACTTATATAAACTCCTAAAACATCTTTTTCTAGCTTTAATTTTTGCCCATTTTCATATTCTGGTATGTTTGGATATTCTATTTTGTTTATTTTGTTATCTTTTTGTATCATTGAATCAAACAAAGACATCTGCCCATCTGCCTGATTTTTTCTATCGGCAGAAACCATTTCTACTGCCGCTTCATAAACAGCGTGAAGCCTGCTTCTTGGCACGCCAAAACAGTCAAATGCGCCTCCCCAAATCATTGATTCTAAAAAGCGTTTGTTATGAGCCGCACTGCCCATACGATATAAAAAGTTGCTTAAATCAGTGAATTCACCGTTTTTGTTTCTTTCTTCAACAATTTGTTCAACAAGCCCAACTCCAACATTTTTCATTCCACCCAAGCCAAATCTTAAGTTGTCTCCTTCAACTGAAAAATATGCTTGACTTTTGTTTATGTCTGGTTGCAAAACTTTTATGTTGTGAAGCCTTGCATACTCAACATATCTTTTAACTTCATCAATTTTTGTTATTCTGTTGTTAATAATTGCTGCGTAAAATTCTTTTATGTAATATTTCTTTAAAAATGCTGTTTGATAAGTTACATGAGCATACGCCACAGCGTGAGCTTTGTTAAAAGCATAAGACCCAAATTTTTCCATCTGCTTCCAAAGGTGTTCGGCATCTTCTAACTTCATTCCACGCTTTAGGGCGCCCTCTATGCTCTTTTTTCCTTCTGGGTCTTCCCAACCATAAATAAACTTTTGCTTTTCAGCAGGGAGTTTGTCGTGCAGTTTTTTACCCATAATTTTTCTAACACCATCAGCCTGCCCCATAGTGTAGCCGGCAATAACTCTACACATCTGCATAACTTGTTCTTGATAAACCATAACCCCATAAGTTACGTCCAAAACTTGCTTCATTCTTTCATCTGGATAGTGAATATTCTCTGGATTTTTTCTATTTTTTATGTAAGTTGGAATTTCATCCATAGGGCCTGGGCGATACATGGCCAAAATTACAGTAACTTCTTCAAGATTGGTTGGCTTCATCTCTTTTGCCACTCCGCTAATGCCCTGACTTTCAAGTTGGAACACCCCATCATTATCTCCAGAACCTATAAGCTTATAAACTTCTGGGTCATCATATGGCATATTATATAAATCTAAATCTACTCCATAATTTTGTTTAATCATTCGGCAAGCAAGGTCAACATCTGTTAATGTTATAAGCCCTAAAAAGTCCATTTTCAAAAGCCCTAAATGCTCACTTTCACCTTTGTCATATTGCGTTGTTACCATATCACCATTTTTTGCCATTGGAACATGGTCACTTATTGGGTCACAACAAATTATAACTCCCGCCGCGTGAATTGATGTGTTTCTGGGCATTCCCTCAAGTTTTATGGCAAGGTCTATTATTTTTTGTGTTAAAATATCTGAATTATACATATCGTTTAATTCTTTAACAACATAACTTTTGTCATCATTTTCATCAAGACCAACGCCAAAAAGCTTTTTAATTGCTGGAGGCTTTGGCATTTTTGGCAAAGATGGGAACAATTTTGTTATTTTGTTAACTTCACTAAATGTCATTTTCAAAACTCTTGCAACATCTTTTATGGCAGCCTTTGCAGCCATTGTTCCAAAAGTTATAATCTGGCTAACATTTGGCTCTCCATATTTTTCAACAACATAATCTATAACTTCTCCACGCCTCTGCGGGCAGAAATCAATATCAAAATCAGGCGGGCTAACTCTTTCTGGGTTCAAAAATCTTTCAAACCACAAGTCATATTTAAGTGGGTCAACCAAAGTTATTCCAATGGCATAAGCAATTATGCTGGCAGCTCCACTTCCTCTTCCTGGCCCCACTGGCACACCAGTTTTTCGAGCGTAGTTAATAAAATCCCAAACAACCAAATAATAATCAACAAAACCACTTTTAACCAAAATGCCCATTTCATATTCCATACGATCCATTACTTGTGGAGTTAGTTCTTTATATTTTTTCTTTAGCCCTTCCAATGTTATTTTTCTTAAATATTCTTCGTTTGTCATTCCGTCTGGAGCAAAAAACTTTGGATACCACATACTTTTAAAATCAAAGTCAAAGTCACATTTTTCTGCCACTTCAAAGGTGTTGTCGATAGATTCTGGATGAGCTTTAAAAATTTCTCGCATTTCTTCTTCAGTTTTTAGATAATATTCGTTTCCTTGCATACGCATACGGTCAGGGTCGTCATAAGTTTTCCCCATAGAAACGCACATCATAATATCTTGCAGTTCAGCATCCTCTTTATAGATGTAGTGAACATCATTTGTGGCAACTGTTTTAACTCCAATTTTTTCAGCTAGCTTATATTGAAGTGGAAGTATTTGTTTTTGGTCAACCAGTCCATGATCCATAACTTCGATATAAAAATCTCCTGGGGCAAACATATTTTTAAGTTTTAATGCCATTTTTTCAGCTTCTTCAACAAAACCTTTTAAAAGAAGTTGTTGAACATCACCTCTTAAACACCCACTCAAGCAAATCAGCCCTTCAGAATATTTTTCTAACAAATCATAATCTATTCTTGGCTTATAATAAAACCCATCAATCCAAGCAATTGAATTTAGCTTACATAAATTTTTGTAACCTTGTTCATTTTTTGCCAAAATGGTTATGTGAGCATATTCAAACTTCCCAGACTTGTCTAAATGATTGTTTGTGACATAAAACTCCGTTCCTATAATTGGCTTTATATCATTTTTTTTGCACGCCTCATAAAATTTTACTGTTCCATACATATTTCCGTGGTCTGTTATTCCGCACGCAGTCGCTCCTCTATCTTTTAAAACTTTAACAAGCTTTGATATTCTTGTTGCTCCATCTAAAAGACTATATTCTGTGTGCAAATGCAAATGCACAAACTTACTCATCTTTGGCTCCCCCTTGTTCAGTTTTTAATTTTTCGGCTATTTGTAAGATTTTTCTAAGCCTATGATTAACTCCACTTTTTGTTAATGGTTCAGTCATAAGTTTTGATAAATTTTCATAATTTTCTTCAGGATTTGCAAGCCTTAACAAACATAATTCATAAAGGGTTGGAGGCAAACTTTCTAAGCCTATGGTGCTGTTTATAAACTCTATTGCCTCAATTTGCTTAAGTGATGCCTCAACCATTTTTTCTATGTTTTTGTTCATACAATTAAGTTGCCTGTTTAAGTTGTTTCTAACCTCACGAACAGCAAACTCGTTTTGAAGAGTTAAAACCGCATTGTTTGCTCCAACCAAAGCCAAAATGTCACTGACAAGCTCGGCTTCTTTTATGTAAGTTACCCACATTTTTTTGCGTTGCATAACTTTTGCTAATATGTTGTATTCAGACAAAATATGCGCAAAATCCCCAGCAAAATATGAAGAATTAAAAACAAACTCTAAGTGATAGCCTCCTGTGTGCTTTTTTAAGTCATTCATATCTTTTATAACAATATTTGCGCTGGCACAACCCAAGAAAACGCCTTTTATAAAGCTTTTTTCACAGCATTCTTTTTCAACAACTGCCCTAGCAATACCAGTGTAAAGCTCACCACTTTCTCTTATGATGTAACAATCTTTTAAAAGCCTTTCGGTGTAGTCTTCAGGAAATGTTATGTGATATCTTATTGCTCCGTTTGACTTTTCTTCTTTAATTAACCCCAAGTTTTCAACTTCGTTATACAAAATTTTAACAAGGGCCAGTGCTCTTGAATATAAATCAGCTATTTCAGTTATAAGTTCTATTGAATATTTTCCACCATTCAGGCTTAGTTGCCCACAAGTGCGAAAAAGAGCAGATAACTCTGCTTTTGCACAACACTGTTCTAGTGGAAGTTCAGACTTAACAACTTCATTTTTCGCATCTGATGAAAAAGACATATTCTCTCCTTTAGTTAATTATTGGCTCGCCCATTATGTTAACAATTCTATCTTTTGGAACATTGTGAGTTTCTAAAAACTCCCAAACCGCTTTTGGGTCACCCACACGCTCAGAATAATGCGCATCACTTGAAATAACAAATTTAACTCCAGCTTTAACGCAATCATCAATTTCACTTTGAGTTAAATCAACTCGTTTTCCGTTTAATTCAATCAAAATATTCTTTTTTGCAGCCATTTCAGCTATTGGTTTTATGTTTGCTTTTATATATCTATTTAAATGAGCAAGTATAGTTATTTTGTTGTTTTCCATTGCCTTTAAATAAGCTTTTGTAACCTTTTCTCTTCGCCATTTGTTTGTTGGAAAAAAGTTTCTAAGCCTCCATGAAATGTTGTCCCAAAACTTTAGCCCATGTGGGGTTTTGTGTTGCCCCATAACAATAATGTCAAACGCTTGTTGCTGATGTTTTGTTATATCCAAATCTCCTCTAAGTGAAATCAAATTTGCCTCTATGCCACTTAAAAGCTTTATCTGAGGATATTTTTTTTGAAGCTTTTTAAGCTCAAACTTGTTTATCAGCTGATAATCAAATGGGCACCTACTTTTTTTGTTATGAAATGGACCATGGTCAGTTATTGCCAAAGTTTTTATGCCTTTTTTTATTGCTTCTTGGATGTTTCCTTCAATTGTTCCATGGCCATCACTTCTATAGGTGTGTGTGTGATAATCTGCCGTTAACTGATATTTCATTTTATTCTCCAATTTGTTTTATTTCAAGTTCTAGTTTTAAACTAAACATATTATATACTGAAATCAAAATAAAATCAATCAGTTTTTGCACATCTTTTTGAGTTGCACTTCCCAAATTCACAATAAAGCCTGCGTGATGTTTTGAAATCATCGCATCACCAACCCTATAGCCCTTTAGGCCACATCTTTCAATAAGCTTGCCAGCTGAAATCCCGTTGGCTTTTTTAAAAATGCTGCCAGCGTTTGGAAATGTTATGTTTTGCTTTTGCTTTCTTAAACTTATATAATAATCAATATTTTTTGAAATTTCTAAAAAACTTTTAGCTTTTAAAGAAAACCAAACCCCCAAAATTATATAATTTTTGTTCTGAAAAATTGTGGTTCTATAACCATATTCAATTTTATCTTTCTTTAGTTTTTTAACTCTTTTTCCGTCAAATATAACAACAGAGTCAACAAAATCATATAACTCTTTTTTAAATGCTCCAGCATTCATCACAGCACTTCCGCCAACTGTTCCCGGAATCCCTATTGCCCACTCTAAGCCAGACAAGTTGTGATTTTTTGAAAAAATCACAACGCTTCCAAGCTTTGCCCCACATTCAGCAAAAACTAAATTATTTTTATTTTTTATGGCATTCATTTTTGTTGTTAAAATAACAACACCATCAAAACCGCTGTCACCACACAAAACGTTTGAGCATCCTCCCAAAATCACATATTTTTGCTTGTTTTTATGGCAAAATTTCAACAAATATTTTATCTCTTTATAGTTTTTTATAAACACCAAAAACTTTATTTTTCCGCCAATTTTAAAAGTTGTTATGTCTTTAAAACTTTTATCACAAAAAAATCTTTCTTTAAATCTTTTTGCCAAAATCTTTTTTAAATCTTTCATAAAACACCTCTTTTTAATATATGAGTGATATAAATAAAAAAATGTGATAAATTAAAAACAAAAAATAAGCAAATTTTTTGCTTATTTCTTATCATAGTTTTAACATTTTTTTTAAAATAATCATATTTAATTTAAAAAATATATAGGAGAAATTTATGACAATATCTCAAAGTTTGGTTTTAGTTTTAATTATCGCACTCTGGGCAACGGGCAACGGCGTTAATTTGGCAAACAACACCACCCTTTTAATCATTTTGTTAATCGCCCTCATATCTCTTGTTTTTTCAACAAGAAGAATAAACAATTGCCCAAACTCTCAAACAATGCAAACCGCATTAAATAGTTTTTCACTTGACAACCTCTTTCTTTAAAACACTCCGCAAAGCTTTAAAATAATTCCCACAATGCTGGCTCCTCCCAAAATTGTTAAACACACAACTTTAACGGTTGAAAAAAGACAACCTTTTAAATCTTTTATGCAACCAACGGGCCCTTCAGTAATTCTTTTTTGTATTGCTTTACTTGTTTCCATCATAAGCCTAAGGGCATTCTTTTTTTGCTGTTTAAACTCTTTGTTAACATCTCTTGCAAGTCTGTCAACCTCTGTAGGGTTCTCACTGCTTTGAGCCTTTTTAGCTTTTTTTTGCATGCTTTTTCTTGTTTCATCATATTTCATTTTAGATCGCTGAACAGGATTGCCTGGAGCATCTCTTGCAGCAGCATAATTAGCCATTTTTTTAAATGGACCAGGCACTAAATTTTTTTTGGCTCTTTTTGCAGCTTTTCTTTTTTGTCTTTCCTTTTTGCTAAAACGATTTTTAAACAAGCCTCCATTTTTTTCCTTTTTACGCTTACGCCCATTTGTATAACCTTCATCATATCTGCCTTCCTTTACAGGGGATTTAGTAGTATATCCGCCCTCGCCTTGTTTCCCTTTTCCCTCTTCAGCGTTTTTTGAATTATCTTCTTGTTGATCTTTATTTTGTTGGGGCTCATCTTGTTCATCTTGTTGATCTTTATTCTGTTGGGGCTCAGCCTGTTCATCTTCCCCTTTATTACCATCATCTTTTTTGGGGGAGCCAGAAAAAATTCCTGAAATTGATGAACCTATTCTACTAATCAAACCATTTTCGTCCGCCATTTTTTAGCCCTCCTTTTTTATTAATATATCAAAACATAATCAAAAAAGTCAAATAAAAAAATATATCCTAAAGATATACTTTTTTAAAATATTAAGCCCATTTTTTGTTTAACAAGCTTTATTTTATTTTCTGCCTTTTCTCTTATTTTTTCTGCTCCATCTTGGGCTATTTTTATAATTTCATCTGTGTTAGACATAAAATAATTAAATTTTTCTTGAACTGGAGCCAATGTTTCAATCACAATATCTGTTACTTCACCTTTTAAAGCCCCATAGTTTTTGCCTTCAAAGAACTTTTCAACTTCTTTCATATCTTTTTTGGTTAAAACCGCATAAATTGACATAAGGTTGCTAACTCCTGGCTTGTTTTGTGGGTCAAACCTAATTTCACTTTCACTGTCTGTTACCGCCCTTTTGATTTTTTGCTTTATTAAATCAATGCTATCTTCCAGCAAAATGTTTCCAGAGTTGTCAAAATCACTTTTACTCATTTTTTTTGTTGGATTTTGAAGATTATAAATCTTGGCACCAACTTTTTGATATACCCCTTGTGGCACAACAAAAGTTTCACCATACTTGTTGTTAAACCTAATTGCCAAATTTCTGGCAAGCTCTAAATGTTGCCTTTGGTCTTCACCAATTGGAACTAAATCTGTGTCATACAAAAGTATGTCGGCTGCCATAAGCATTGGATAATTAAATAGCCCAACCGACACCATATTTTTGTTTGCTGCCTTTTCTTTGTATGCAGTCATTCTGCTTGCCTCACCCATACTTGTTATACAATCCATAAGCCAACAAAGTTCACTATGCGCTGGAATTTGTGATTGATAATATAAAACCGCTTTTTTAGGGTCTAGGCCACAAGCCAAATAATTTGCCATAACCGCATAGCTGTTTGACCTAAGTTCTTGTGGGTCAATATTCACTGTTAATGAGTGAAGGTCAGCAACACAAAAAATTGAGTTGTTTTCTTCTTGCATCTTTTTCCAATTGTCAACAGCTCCAATATAATTTCCAAGAGTTAATCTTCCTGTTGGCTTTGCTGCGGTAAATAAATTTTTTTTCATTTTTTTGTTCCTTTTTCTTTTTCTTTGTTATCAACAACTTTTATGGGTTGTTTTTTTCTGGCTAATATTTCTTTTTTTTCATCTTCTTCTTTAAATCTAGCAAGAAGTGGCTTTATTTTTCTGTTTCCAATGATATAGTCATAAAGCATTACAATTAATCCTTGCAACAAAATTCCATAATATGTGAACACACGCCAAAGCAAAAGTGCCCAAACAGATAATGAATCTCCAAAAAAACTTCCAAACAAAACAGCAAAAGAAATTTCTGCCATTCCTGTTCCACCTGGAAGCGGAATAAAGCAACACGCAAGGTCGGTTACCATTGCAATTGTAAATAATTCAACATAAAGGCTAAACCAATCTGCCCCCAAAGGCTTGAAAACTGCATAAACAACAAAAGGCACAGAATAAGTTAAAATAAATGTTAACGCTCTTGATAGCATCATCCCCAAAGCAATCCAACCATTTGAAACAAATTGCCTCATGGTTAAAGAATATTCTTTAACACTTTTCATAACTTTCACAAAGGATTTTTTATAGTTCTTCACAATATGCATTTTGTTTAAAAGCTTTAACAGTCCAATTGTGCAAGCAGGTGCAACCTTTTTGCTGAGAGATAAAAATAGTATTGCGCCAAGCAAAAAAACTGTTATTGAAAAACCAATATAGCAAAGAGTTTGCATAAATGGCGAAAGTTTAACAATATAAGACCGTTGCAATATAAAAATTGTCGCCATAAAAATAACATTAAAAAATTGAGTGTATAAATATTTTGCAACAGGAACGCTTGTTGCCGTTCCTGCTGGAAGCCCTCTTTTTATTAAATAATAAACTTGAAAAGGTTGTCCTCCAGTTGAAAGAGGCGTTACGCTGTCATAAAATCTGCACATTGCGTGCGATTTATAACTTAAAAACGGCCTTGACCTTTTTGTTGTGTGGAATATTAACATATAAATAGCGCTTGAATCTGCAATAAAAATTGCAAAAAAAACAAGAACGCCAATAAATAACCACAGCCAATTTATTTTTGTTGTTAAAAGTTCGCTAAAACTTAGTGGTTCTTTTGTTCCCAAAAAGTTATATAAAAGTATACCAACAACAATGCAAATGTTTATAATCATAAAAATTGTGCTTATAATCTTGCCCTTTTTGCCTCGTTGTTCTTTAACTGCTTCATTTGATTTTTGGGCTATGTTTGTGGTTAATTGGTCTTGACTTATATCTGGCTGAGCAACAACTTGCTCAAAATATTTTCCGTAGTGAAGAGTTTTAAATTTCAGTTTTTCATACAAATGAAAAGAAGATAGCTTTTTTTTGCTAAATAACACAGACTCTTTTATGTCGCTACTCCTTCTTGTTGGTAGCTCTACTATTTGTTTGAATTTTAATATCTCCACAAACTAGCTCCATTTTTTTAATATAATAACACTTTATTATTTTTTATATAATAATATTCTATTTCAGTTTAACATAGTAACTTTTTTTTGTCAAAGAAATAAATTAAAAATTGGGAGTTACACCCAATTTTTATTATTAAAACTTATAAGATAAGCATTTTTTGTGTTTTCATCAACTTTTAATGCTTCAGAAATATCAACACTTGCTATGGCCAAAACTTCAGAACCCACACAAAGCATAGGCAAAAAACTTCTAACTCTTAATGGAATTTTTTTGTCAGACAAATATTTTTTAACCTTTATAATTCCACCGCCAAACTTTTCAATAAAATCACCGTCTTTTTTAAAACGCCATTTTGCATTTTGTGGAACTTTGTCGGCATCAATCAAAAGGCATCCAACAACCGGCTTTTTTTGTTCAGCTTTTTTAATTTGAATTGAGCCATAGTCTTCTATGTTTGTTGTGCCTTTTTTAAATGGCCACTCTGTTGTCACTTGTTGTTTTAATTTTTTTATGGCAAGCGTTATATACTCATATTCTTTGTGAACTATAACATTTTGTGGCATTGTTAACTTTGCACCATTTTCAGCAGTTTTTGCAAAACTTGTTATCATATCTATATGATTTTTTTGAATGCCAGAAGTTATTCCAAGTTTTTCAAAAGAGTCAAGAATTAATCTGTTTATAAAGCTTGTTTTATATGAAAAATATGACAAAGGAATTTTAACAACACCTTTTTCAAACAAAACCGCATCAAAATTCATAAGAGAACGAATGGTTTCGTCATCTTCTTTGCAAATCTCAGCAAAATTGCATAAGTTTTCATCAACATTTGGCCAAACTCTTCTAAGCTCTGGCAGAATTTTGTTACGCAACAAATTTCTTGAAATTTTTGTGTCTTGATTTGTTTCATCTTCAACAAATGGAATTTCGTTTTCATAAACATAAGCTAGCAGCTCTTCTTTTTTTGTGCTTAAAAATGGTCTAACATAAAAATCATCTCTAACATATTGCATTCCAGATGCACCATTTAGCCCCGACCCTCTTAAAAGATGCAACAAAACAGTTTCTGCTTGGTCATTTTGGTGATGAGCAATTGCAATTTTGTCAACCAAACCTTTTTCTTTTAAGTTTTCAAAAACATTATATCTTGCTTCTCTGCAAGCTTGTTCCATTGAATAACCTTTTTGTTTCATAAGCCTTAACGCTTCAACACTAAACTTATAAAATCTTATTCCATTTTGTTTGCAATAATCTTCAACAAAATATAAATCTCTTTTATCATTTTCCCTAGTGTTGTGGTTAATATGAATTGCAACAACTTCAATATCAAAAACCTCTCTGTTGTTAAACAAAAAATGAAGTAATGCCATTGAGTCTGACCCACCACTCACAGCAATACCAACAACATTTCCTGCTGAAAACATTTTTTGTTCTTTTATTAAATTTATCACTTTTTCCATTTTTTCTCCAACCTATTGTTTCTTTTTTAATTATACAACAAAAAAGGTTATTTTTCAATAGGGAATTTAAAAAATGTTTTCAATTTGCATAAAAATTCATAAAATGTTAAAAATTTAATAAAAAAATCACACAAAAACAAAAATATTTATCAATTTTTTGCACTTATACTTTTTGCCATATTTTTCCAACCAAAACGGTCATATCATCATTCGCATAATTTTTGCTTATCTTTAAACTTTCTGCCAAAATTTTATCTGCCAAAATTTGAGGGTTTTCTGTTTTTGTGTTGTTAATAAAATCCTGAAGCTTTTTAACATCATCAAAAACATCAACAACGCCGTCAGACAAAAGTATGACCATATCATTATCATTTAAGGCATAATAATCAAAAGCTGGGTTAACTGATTCTAATATGCCAAGCGGAAGAGATGAAGCTTTAACCAAAATTGTGGTGTCTTTTTTCTTTATAAATCCAACTGTTGCCCCAAGCTTTGTAATCTCACAAGACCCCTCTTTTAAATCAAAAACACAAATGTCTATTGCAGAAAAATTCTCTTCATCTTTTAGAGATAGAAGCTTGTTAACATTTGATATTATTAAATTTGTTTCAAATCCAGCAAGATAAAACTTTTCAATTAAATTTAATGATAATTCTGAAACATTATGAGCATCAGGCCCACTCCCCATTCCGTCACAAACAGACATAAAAACTTTTTCTTTTCCTATTCTTTTCACAGAAAAAGTGTCACCACTTTTTATGCTTCCATTTTTTATGGCAAAACTACTTCCAAAAACAACGTCATAAAAATAAGCCTCTTTTAAAACAATCAACATAAATCCAGCTTTTTGTGAAGGCGTGCACAAATTCACATCCAATCTCATTTTTGTTAATTTTGAAACTAATTTTGCTATTTTTTTAGCATCTGCATCACCATTTTTTACAATTAAAGAAATGCTATCAATTTTTTGTTCTTTTAAATAAACCACTGCTTCACTACATAATATTTGTTCATATAAAAGCAACTCTATTATCTTTTTTTCTAATCCCAAATCAAATGTTACTGTCTTTTTTATTTCGTCACCAACGCTATACAAAATTTGCCTAACTCCAGACAGCTGTTCAGCAATCAAAAGCCTTGAATTGTTCATTCCATTTGACACTATTGCATACTGGTTATATTCTTTTGTTAAATTGTTAATGCTATTTACCAAAACATTTATTTTTTCACAATTTTTTAAAAGAGTTGAAGAAACATCAAAAAAGCTTATTTTCCCTCTTGATATTGCAAGGCCAATCAAATTTTCAATATCATTGTTGTTTATCATATTAAAACTAAGGCAATCACTTTTTTGTGGACAATTTTGGCAACAACTTTTTTTAACCTCATTTGTTAAAAGTTTTATTGCATCATCAACATTTAATGATTTTTTTGTCATTTTTAAATAAATATTTTGCATTTCCTTAAAAATTTCATCAACTTTTAAAAGTTTTTCGGAAACTATCTGCCTACTTTTGTTTATAAAATTTCTTAAACTATATTCTTCTTTTTCTGAAATAAGACTTTGTTGCAATTTTTTAAACCATTTTGTGGGAATAAGCAAAAAGACAAACAAACTTAACAAAATAGGCAAAAATTTTAGGAAATTATAGTCATTAAACAAATATAAATTAACAAAAGCATCAACTAAGATTAATGATAAAACTTGAAATATTTTTTTAGAATTTTTTGTTAAACTTAAAACAAGACTTATTAAAGTTATTGTTACAAACATATCAAAATTTTGAGAAGATATCAAATCCCCTAGCCCTAAAAGAACCGAAAATATGATGCCAGAACTTTCAAAAACAGTTACTAAAACTATGCATAAAAACAAAAATATTGTTTTGCTAAAAATTTGATTATAGTCTGGAATGCTAGAAGCTCCACAACCAATGGCAATCAAAAAAACTCCAGCACAAATCATTTCATCAAGTGTATAATTCCTCCTAACCCCTTTAATTAAAAGGCTTTGCATAAAATATAAATAAGCAAACAAGCAAACAAGCCCAATCAAAACGCTTATTATTGAATTTACAAAACTTACGCTATCATAAGAATTTAAAAGCAAATATGGTGATTGAGATAATAAAGCATATAATCCTATAAAAATACTATTTAAAGGCTTTTTTAGTTTATAATGCAAAAAATAAAAGAACACAAAAACAAAACAAGTGCAAAAAAGATTTAAAAAGTTAAATAAGCTAAGGTCATAACAAAGCCCAGATAATATGTATAACGGAACTAAAAAATAAATTTTTTGATTGCACCAAACAAGAGCAAAAATCATTCCATAAGCAAATGGATGCACCCCTTTTATCTCAGCAAATTGCAAAACAACAAAAAGTAAAAAAAATAAAAAATATTTTAAAAAACCATAACAAAAATCTTTTTTTAATGCCATATTCTCCTCCATAGTGATTATAGAACAAAAAAATTTAAATAAAATGTAAAAAATTTCATTAAATAATGTTTTTTTGTTAAAAAATGAAGATTTTAAATTCTATTGATTTTTTTTATGCTTTTTGATACAATAAGCAAAGGAGAAAAATATGCGTATATGTATTTTAGCCAGCGGAAGTAAAGGTAATTGCACCTATATTGAATCAGAAAATTCAAAAATTTTGATTGATGCTGGCCTATCTAAAAAAGAAATTGAAAATAGGCTTAGTTTAATAAAAGTGAGCCCAGCTGATATAGATGCAATTTTGGTAACGCACGAGCACAGTGACCACATCAAAGGACTTGAACGATTTTCAAACTTTTATAAATGCAAAGTTTATGGACACCGTGATAGCTTTTCTATGATTGAAGAAAAATGCAGTTTAATTCCACTTTCTCAGCAAGTTGAATTTTGCTCGAATGATTTTAACATAAAAGATTTAACAATAAGCCCTTTTGATTTAGATCACGACTCTAGCCATTGTGTTGGTTTTTCTGTTATGGAAAATGGCAAAAAGTTTACTATTGCAACTGACCTTGGGCATATGACCCCAGAAATTGAAAAGAGGCTTAAAACAAGTGATTTCATTGTTTTGGAATCTAATCACGACATACAAACTTTAAAAAATAATCCAAACTATTCTTATAGCCTGAAACAAAGAATACTTTCAAAATATGGCCACATTAGCAATGATGAATGCTCAAACACAATATTAAATTTGATTGGCCACAAAACAAGAGGAATTATGCTTGCTCACCTAAGTGAGCAAAACAATTCAAAAGAACTTGCAATAAATGAAATCAACAAAAAACTTATAAAAAACAACATAAAAGCAGAAGATTTTAATATGTATGTTGGAGTTGCAACTCAAAACAATGTTAGCAATATTTTTAAAATAAAATAAATATTATTTTAAATTTTACACACAATATTTTGGGTGATAAAATGAAAAATAAAGCAAAAATAGCAAAAGATATTAAAGTTAAAATTGTTGGATATTTGGCATATTTTGTTTTTTTAAGTGTTATTGTTTTGTTTTTGATTGCTCAATTTGGCATTTTTGATAAAAAAACAGAAAAAAACAAAGCATATTTAGAAGGTCAAAAACAAAATGAAGTTAAAGAAATAACAAAAACTGAAACAGCTGAAGCAAAATATTTAAATTATTAAAAAAGATATAGAAAAATCTATATCTTTTTTATATAAAATCACACATATAGTGCACAATTTTATGAACCTTATGGCACTATTTTAATACTTTGGCTCAATAATTCCATATCCACCAAAAGTTCTTTTATAAATTATGTTAACTTTGCCTGTTTGTTCATTTAAATACACATAAAAACTGTGGTCACTGTTTTCCAAATACATTTGTGCATCTTCAACTGAAAGTGGAACTATATCAAAACTTTTGTGTTTGCTAACTGCATTTTTTGTTTGAGGAATAAACTCACTGTCATCTTCTTCAAAATATAGCCAATCTTTATCTTTTAGGGCTTCTTTCTTTATTTTGTCTTTTAGTTTTGAGCTATATTTTATAATTTGTTTTTCAATTTTTGGAAGTGCCAAATCTATATTTTGAAACATATTGTCACTTGTAACTTCACTTCTAAACATCAATCCTTTGTCTTTTATAGTTAGTTCAAGTTTTGATAAATCATTTTCTTTTTTGCAATATACTTTTGCTTCTGCGTTATCACTAAAATAACGGTCTAATTTTTCTATCTTTTTTGTTAAAATGTCTTTTAATTTGCTGCTAACAACATAATTTTTTGAAGAAATTTGTATTTTCATTCTAACACCTCCCTATTTTATTTTAAACAAAATATAAAATTTTGTCAAACAAATAGCTATTTAAAAATTAATTTTCCATCAACAACATCAACCACAACTTTTGAGCCATTTAAAATATTCCCTACCAAAATTTCATCGGCCAATTTATCTTCTATTTCTTGTTCAATAACTCTTCTAAGTGGTCTTGCTCCCCATTCTGAATTATAACCTTGTTCAACCAAATATTTTAAAGCATTTTCTGTTAATCTTAATTTTATGTTTTGGTCTGTTAGTTTGTTTGAAAGTTTTGTTATCAAATATTTTGCAACCATAGCAAGTTCAATTTTGCTTAATGTTTTAAACACAACAATGCTGTCTATTCGGTTTAAAAATTCTGGTCTAAATTTAAGTTTTATCTCAGAGAGCAAAATGTTATAAGCCTCTTCATCAAGCTTTTTCTTTTGCTCTAAGTCTTGAACTTTTTGATATAAATATCTGTTTTGCTTATAGGCATTTTCATTCACTCCAACATTGCTTGTCATAATAATTATTGTGTTTTTAAAATTAACAACTCTTCCGTGGCTGTCTGTTAATCTTCCGTCATCCAAAATTTGCAACAAAATGTTAAATATGTCTGGATGAGCTTTTTCAATTTCATCAAACAAAACAACGGAATATGGCTTTCTTCTAACTTGCTCTGTTAGTTGACCTGCATCTTCGTGCCCAACATACCCTGGAGGAGAACCAATTATTTTGCTGACTGAATGTGCTTCCATATATTCACTCATATCAAGCCTTATGATGTGATTTTCGTCATCAAAAAGGGCTTCAGCCAGAGCTTTTGAAAGCTCTGTTTTTCCAACTCCAGTTGGCCCTATAAACAAAAATGTTCCTATAGGCCTATTAGGGTCTTTTAGTCCAGCTCTTGCTCTTCTTATTGCCTTTGAAACCGCAACAACTGCCTCATCCTGCCCAACAACTCTTTTGTGCAAAATATTTTCTAAATTTAAAAGCTTTTGTTTTTCACTGGTTGTTAACTTTGAAACTGGAATTCTTGTCCAACTGCTAACAACATTTGCTATATCGTCAAAACCTATAGAAACAGAATTATTTTTCTTGTCTTCTTCAAACTTTTTCTTAATTTTTTCTATCTCTAGGCTTATTGTGTTTATCTTATCTCTAATTGATGCTGCTTTTTCAAAATTTTGAGCAATTATTGCTTCTTTTTTGCTTTGCTCTAATATTTCTAATTCTTCTTGCTTGTCTTTCAGCGGAGTTGGCATTGTCATACCTTTAACTTTTGCCCTAGAGGCTGCTTCATCAACAAGGTCTATTGCTTTGTCGGGCAAACTTCTGTCCATAATATAACGGTCACTTAAAGTTGCCGCAGCTTCTATTGCTTCATCAGTTATTTTAACTTTGTGAAAAGCCTCATAAGAATCTCTTATGCCTTTTAATATTTCTATTGTTTGAGCAACTGTTGGAGGGTTAACAACAACTGGTTGAAATCTTCGCTCCAACGCTTTGTCTTTTTCGATAAATTTTCTGTATTCATCAGTGGTGGTTGCACCAACTGTTTGAAGTTCGCCTCTTGCCAAATATGGCTTTAACATATCTGAAGGGTTAACTTCCCCTTTTTCTGCACCTGCTTGAGCAAGTGTGTGAAGTTCATCAATAAAAACAATAATATTTTTGCATTTTATGATTGTTTCTATTGTATCTTTAAGTTTTTCTTCCATACTTCCACGATATTTTGTTCCAGCCATAAGTGAACCAATATCTAGTGAAAAAATAATTTTATCACGCAAAAATTCTGGAACTTTTCCTGCCACAATAGCGTGGGCAAGTCCTTCAACAACAGCGCTTTTTCCAACTCCAGCTTCTCCAATTAACACTGGATTGTTTTTTGTTTTTCGGCACAAAATTTCAATAACTCTTTCAATCTCTTCTTCTCTGCCAATTATTGGGTCAATTTTGTGTTCTCTTGCTTTTTGCGTTAAATCCACTCCTAAAGCTAGCAATTTTTTGGGAAGAGCGCTGTTTAGCCTCTCATCTCGCTCTAAGTTTATCACAACATCATCTTCTGGAATGGTTGCTTGTGCACCATCTTTTAAAACTTGCAACAAATCATCTCTTAAACTTACAATATTAATTTTAAATCCATCGCTTAAAATTGAAATTGCTGTGTTTTCCGAACTAGATAAAAGAGCGTAGGTTACGTGTTCGGTTCCAATAAAATCGTGCCCCAAAGTGTTTGCTATGCCTTTGGCGTTTTTTAAAACTTCTTTAACTCGTGGCGATAGCTCTATTTGTTTTGCATTTAAACTTTGAGTTTTTTTAAATTTTTCATCAAAAATTTGCAAAAAAGTATGTTGATTAACACCATATTTTTCTAATAATTTGCTAGACAAACATTCGTCCATCGAAATTATTCCAAACAACAAGTGTTCTGTTCCAAGCAAGTTTTGTCCGCTTTGTGTTGCAAGCTCACCCGCATTTTGCAAAGCATACTGAACCATTTGTGTAAATCCATTGTTTTGATACATACAAATCCCCCATACTAAAAATTATTATTTCTTGTTTGCTTTTTTCAGTATCTCTTTTATTGCTTTGTCACATTCATCATAAATTTTTTCTATTGGTCTTCCTATATAATATGTTCCATTCTCATACAAAACTTTTCCTGCAACCATTGTCATAACAACATCTGAATACATTGCTGAATAAACAAGGTGCGATATTAAATCGGTGTGTGGGTGCCAATGAGGGTCTGAAATTGAAATTCGTATAATATCCGCTTGGTATCCTTTTTTTAGTTGACCAATTTTATCATCTAGATACAACGCTTTTGCCCCACCTCTTGTTGCCATCAAAATAACATCTTTTGGTTCAACAACTTTGGCGTCCATTAACAAAACTTTTTGAGAAGTTGATGCTAAAAACATTTCTTTAAACATATCAAGCCTGTTGTTGCTGGCAACACTATCTGTTCCTAAGCTTAGACTGATTCCTTTTTGCATATATGAATAAATTGGCGCAATTCCACTGGCAAGCTTTAAGTTTGAAGACATATTTATGCTAACATTAACATCATGTTTTTTAAATATATCCATATCTTCTTTGTCAACATGAATTCCATGCGCTATTGTGGCTTTATAATCAAAAAATCCAAGCTCTTCAAGATATTTAACTGGTGTTTTGCCTGTTTCTTTTTCGCATTTTCCAACTTCATCAAGTGTTTCACATAAGTGAATTGTTTGTGGCAAATCATATTTTTTTGCTAAATAGGTGCAGTCTATCAAACCTGTTTCATCAAGTGAAATTATGCTGTGGCTAGACACAAAAAAAGTTATAAGTGGATTTTTTTTGTCAAGTTCGGCAAACCTGTTTTCCCAGTCGTGTCTTCTTGCCTCTTTGTTTAATTTATATCTAACATCAATATGAATAGCCCCTCTCATATTTGCAACCTCAAAAGCATAAAGTGGTGCTTTTTGATGAAAATAATTGTTTAAAACACAAGTTGTTCCACCCCTAACAAGTTCAGCAATAGAAAGCATTGTTGCCCAAAAAGAATCTTCTGGTTTTAAGTGTTCTTCAAGCGGCCTTATTTGGTCATACCACCAATTGTTAAATGATGTTTTTTCAGCAAGTCCCCTAAAAAGTTGCATAGGAAGATGAGTGTGTGAATTAACAAAACCTGGCATAATAATATCACCAAAACAATTTATTTTTTTGTCTGCCATAAAACCTTCTTTTTTTTCTCCAACATACACAATTTTGTCATCTTCAACCCAAACTTCACCATTTGGATAAATTGTAAAATCATCATCACAAGTTATAATATAAGCATTATAAAATCTAGTTTTCATCTTTTCCTCCAATTCATTTTATTATACAACACAAACAAAAAAATAACAAATAAAATAATGCACTTTATCTTTTTATGTTTATAAAGTTTAGTATGCGTAAAATAACATTTTTAAAAATAGTTTTATAATTTATTCTTAAAAACAACAAAAAACTTTTCAAAATAAATTTTAACACTAAAAAACACAAAAAATAGAATAAAAAACACTTTGCTTTTGCAAAATGTTTTTTTGTTTAGTTTAAATATTTTTTCAAATATTTTCCGGTATAACTTTTTTTAACTTTGGCAACTTCTTCTGGCGTTCCTGTTGCAATTATTGTTCCACCACCGCTTCCACCTTCTGGCCCTAAATCTATGATATAATCAGCAGATTTTATAACATCTAGGTTGTGTTCAATAACAACAACTGTGTTGCCTTGCTCAACCAAACTGTTTAAAACTTCCAAAAGTTTTCTAACATCATATGAACTTAGCCCTGTTGTTGGTTCATCCAAAATATAAAGAGTTTTTCCTGTTGAACGCCTACTAAGTTCTGTTGCAAGTTTAACTCTTTGCGCTTCTCCTCCACTAAGTTCTATTGCAGACTGACCAAGTTTTATATAACCAAGTCCAACCTCTTTTATGGATTTAAGCTTGTTATAAATTGATGGAATGTTTTCAAAAAATTCACACCCCTCTTCAACCGTCATATCCAAAACTTCAGCAATATTTTTGCCCTTATATTTAACTTCCAATGTTTCATGATTATATCTTAAACCTTTGCACACTTCACAAGGCACACTTATGTCTGGCAAGAAATACATTTGAATTTCTTTAACACCAGCTCCGTCACAAGCATCACACCTTCCGCCCTTAACATTAAAGCTAAAACGACTGGAATTATAACCTCTAAGCTTTGCTTCTTTTGTTGCTGCAAAAAGCTCTCTTATCATTGTGAAAAGCCCTGTGTAAGTTGCTGGGTTACTTCGTGGGGTTTTCCCTATAGGAGATTGATCTATATTTATAACTTTATCAAAAATTTGTATATTGTTTATTTTGTCAACCTTTCCAACCATTAACTTACTTTTGTTGAGTTCATTTGATGAATATGGATATAAAATTCTGTTTATCAAGCTTGACTTTCCGCTCCCAGAAACTCCAGTTATGGCAGTAAACACACCAGACGGGATTTTTACATCAACATCTTTTAAGTTGTTTTCTTTTGCTCCCACAATTTCTATAAAATCTTTTGGCAATCTTCTTGTTTTTGGAACTTCAATCTTTTCTTCTCCGCTTAAAAACTTTCCTGTTATGGATTTTTCAGCTTTCATAATTTCTTCTGCTGTTCCTGTTGCCACAATTTCGCCACCATGAACACCAGCAAAAGGACCAACATCAACAATAAAATCGGCTGACCTTATGGTGTCTTCATCATGCTCCACAACAATAACACTATTGCCCAAATCTCTTAAGTTTATGAGAGTTTTTAACAACATATCATTATCTCGTTGGTGAAGCCCTATTGACGGCTCATCCAAAATATACAAAACCCCAACAAGCCCGCTCCCAATTTGTGTTGCAAGCCTAATTCGCTGAGATTCCCCTCCACTAAGAGTTTCTGCAGAACGAGAAAGTGTTAAATAATTTAAACCAACATTTTTTAAAAAACTAAGCCTTGAATTTATCTCTTTTAAAATTGGCTCAGCAATAAAAGCTTTTGTTTTTGAAAGTTTTAAATTTTCAAAATAAGCTATCAGTTTATCAACAGAATAATTTGTTATTTCTATTATGTTTTTGCCTTCAATTTTAACTGAAAGTGCTTTTTCATTAAGCCTTTTTCCGTGGCATTCTTCACAAACTTGCTCTCTTATAAGCTTTCCGATATCTCTTTTCACATATTCGCTTTCTGATTCAATATACCTCTTCTTCAAGCTTGTTAAAACGCCGTCATAACGCATATTATATTTATTCCCTCTAAAAGAATAAACTTCATATTTTATGTCACCTGTTCCATACAAAAGAATATCTTGTTTTTCTTTTGGAAGTTTTTCAAATGGGCAATTTATGTCTATGTCATTTTTGTCACAAACTGCTTCAAAAATTTTCATAACAAAACTAAGTTCATCCCCTTTCCAGCCATTAACAGCCAAAGCTCCCTCTTTTACGGATAAGTGCTTGTTTGGAATTGCTAAGTCTTTGTCAACTTCTTCTGTGTAACCAATTCCCAAACACTTTGGGCAAGCTCCAAAAGGGGCGTTAAATGAAAACAAGCGTGGCGTTATTTCTTCTAAAACATATCCACAAATTGGGCACGCATAGTTTGTTGAAAAAAGCTCTTCACTTTCTTCTGTTTTTATAACAACAAGCCCTTTAGCAAGTTTTGTTGCAGTTTCAATTGCTTCAGTAAGTCTTGACAAAACATCTTGTTTTATAACAAGCCTATCAACAACAACACTTATATAATGTTTAAAGGTTTTTCCTAATTTTATCTCTTCATCAAGCGTTCTATTTTCTCCATTAACAACAACTCTTGAATAACCGTCTTTTTTAAGGTCTTCAAGAAGTTTTGCCCACGTTCCTTTTTCTCCTCTAACAACTGGAGCTAAAACTTGAATTTTTGCGCCTTCTTGATATCCCATAACTTTTTCAGTTATGGTGTCAATTGGTTGTTTTTCTATTGGCTTTTTGCAGTGTGGGCAATAAGGCGTTCCAATTCTTGCATATAAAAGTCTTAAATAATCATAAATTTCAGTAACTGTTCCAACCGTTGAACGTGGGTTGTGGTTTGTGGTTTTTTGGTCAATACATATTGCTGGCGACAAACCATCAACACTTTCAACATTTGGCTTTTGCATCTGCCCTAAAAACATTCTGGCATAAGAAGACAAACTTTCAACATATCTCCTTTGCCCCTCAGCAAAAATTGTTCCAAAGGCAAGTGAACTTTTTCCACTGCCTGAAACGCCGGTGAAAACAACAAACTTATTTCGTGGAATGGTTAAGTTAACATTTTTTAAGTTGTTTTCTTTTGCTCCTTTTATTACTATTTTATCTTCCATTTTTTGCTCCTTTTTGCATTCTTTTTTTAAGTTCTGTGATTTTATCTCTAAGTGATATTGCTCGCTCAAAATCAAGGTTATTTGAGGCTATTTTCATAAGTGAAGTTAATTTTTCTATCTCTTGAGGTATTTCACTATCTTTTATTGTTTGTGTGTCTATTTTTTTGCTTATTTCTAAGCCATTTTTAATTTCTTTTATTATAGTTTTTGGCGTTATGTTGTGTTCTTTGTTAAATTCTTCTTGAAGTTTTCTTCTTTTGTTTGTTATGTCAATGGCATCTTTCATTGATTTTGTTATTGTGTCTGCAAACATAATAACTCTTCCGTCTTTGTTCCTTGCCGCCCTTCCAATTGTTTGAATAAGTGAGCCAACAGACCGCAAAAAGCCTTCTTTGTCGGCATCTAATATGCACACAAGTTCAACTTCTGGCATATCAAGCCCTTCACGCAAAAGGTTTATTCCAACCAAAACATCAAACTCTCCAAGCCTTAGCCCGTTTATAATTTCAATACGCTCTAGGGTGTCAATATCTGAGTGCATATATTTTGCTTTTATGCCATTTGATTGCAAATAATTTGTTAAGCTTTCTGCCATTTTTTTTGTAAGAGTTGTAACCAAAACTCTTTGTTTGTGAGATATAACAATTTTTGCTTCTTTTATCAGCTCATCAACTTGCCCTTCAATTTGTCTAACTTCAACAAGTGGGTCAAGAAGCCCTGTTGGCCTTATTATTTGTTCAACAATTTGCTCATTGTTTTCTTGTTCATAAACTCCAGGAGTGGCTGAAATAAATATTGTTTGCCCTATTTTTTGTTTAAATTCATCAAATTTTAATGGTCTGTTATCAAAAGCTGCTGGAAGCCTAAAACCATAGTCAACAAGGTTTGTTTTTCGTGCCTTATCTCCATTATACATAGCTCTTATTTGAGGAATTGTTATGTGGCTTTCATCAATAAGAGTTATAAATCCATTTGGAAAATAATCTATCAAAGTAAATGGTGCCTCGCCCGGCTTTCTTCCATCAAAATAACGGCTATAATTTTCAACTCCACTGCAATAGCCAATTTCACGCATCATCTCTATATCATAACTAACTCGCTGTGAAATTCGTTCTGCTTCAATAAATTTGCCTTGTTGTTTAAAAAACTCAGTTTGAGATAATCTATCTTGTTCAATTTGGTTTAATGCTGAAATCATTTTGTCTTGGCTCACCGCATAGTGGCTGGCTGGATAAACAACAGCAAAGTCTAAACTTCTTATAACATTTCCAGAAACTGCTTTAAATTCATAAATACCATCTATTTCATCACCCCAAAACTCCACTCTTAAAGCAATTTCAGACTGAGAAGAAGGAAATATGTCAAGCCTATCCCCTTTTGTTCTAAAAGTTGAACGCTTAAAATCAGTTTCATTGCGCTCATAGTGTATTGCTATAAGCTTTTTCATAATATCTTCTTTTTTTATGTTGTCACCCTTTCTTAAGCCAATCATCAAGTTGTTATACTCTGTTGGGTCACCCAAACCATATATGCAAGAAACTGAAGCAACAACAATAACATCTTTTCGAGATAAAAGTGAGTTCGTGGCTGATGCCCTAAGCTTGTCGATATCATCATTAACAGACATATCTTTTTCTATATATGTGTCGGTTGAAGCAATATAGCTTTCGGGCTGATAATAATCATAATATGAAACAAAAAACTCCACTCTATTGTTTGGAAATATTTCTTTAAACTCATTGCAAAGTTGAGCGGCCAAAATTTTGTTTGGAGCAATAACAAGTGTTGGCTTGTTTATTTTTTCTATAATATTTGCCATAGTAAAAGTTTTTCCGCTCCCAGTAACTCCCAACAAAACTTGATTTTTATAACCCTTTTTTATACCTTCAACAAGCTTTTCTATTGCTTGTGGCTGGTCACCTGCGGGCTTATGTTTGCTAACTATTTTAAAGTCCATATTTTCTCCTTTTTAAATTATTGCCAAAATGTTTAAAATTTTGTTTTATTTATGAAAAAAATTATAAATATTTATTGCATCACTGGTGGTTATTCCATTAACCTCTTTAAGTTCATCAACATTAAGTTTTTTTATTGTTTCAACATCATTAAAAGCGTCTAATAGTTGTTTCCTCTTTTTTGGCCCTATTCCAACAATTTCGTCAAGAGCTGAACTAAACATATTTTTTGTTCTGGTTTTTCTATGAAAAGTTATTGCAAAGCGGTGTGCTTCATCTCTTGCTCTTTGCAAAAGTTTTAATGGGGCAGTGTTATGGTCTAATTTTATTCCCTCTTCTTTATCTGCAACAAAAACTTCTTCTAATTTTTTTGCTAAACTTATAATTTCAATTTTGTCATCAAGCTTAAATTGCTTTAATATTTCTAAACAAGAACTAAGCTGACCCTTTCCACCATCAATAATAAGTAAGTCTGGCTTTTCTTTAAAAGATTCTCCATCTTGATTTAAAAATCTTAAAATCCTTCTTGTTAAAACTTCTTTCAAGCTTTTAAAGTCATCATTCCCAACAAAAGATTTAATTTTCATTTTTCGATAATCGCTCTTTTTTGCTTCACCATTTTTAAAAACAACCATAGATGCCACACTGTTTGTTCCTGAAATGTGAGATATATCATAACACTCTATTCGCTTTGGAACAGAATTTAGTTTAAGCTTTTCTTTTAATGCTTTTATGGCTCCTATAGTGTTGTCATATTTTTGCCTATCTTTTGTTAAATTTTTTTCTATATGCTCTTTGGCATTTTCTTCCGCCATCTTCAAAAGTCTTAAATTAACCCCTTTAGGATTTGTTATGAACTTTATTTTTTTTGAAAAAACTTCTTGCAAAAATAATTCATCTTCTAACGGAAAATTTATTATAATTTCATTTGGAATAATTGCGTTTTCATAGTAAGATAGCATAAAATTTTCTAACACTTCAGCCTCTGTTATGCTTGGGTCAATTATTGAAAAACTTTGAACTCCCAAAATTCTTCCATTTCGAACAATTAAAACAGCTATTGCACTTGTAACTTCATTTGAAAAATAACAAACAACATCTTTGTTAACATTTTTGGGTAAATTTGCAATGCTATGACTTCTTAGCTTTGTTATCATATTCAAAATTTTTCTAACTTCAATTGCCTGTTCAAAGTTTTCTGTTTCTGCAAAATTTTGCATTTGTGTGTTAAGCTTTTTAACAACCTCTTCATCATTTCCGTTTAAAAAATTTATGGCATCCAAAATGTTTTTGTTATATTCTGTTTCTGAAATTTTTCCAGTGCAAGGAGCCGAACATAAACCTAGCTGATAATTTAAACATTCTCTTTTTTGTGGTTTTTGCAAACTTTTTTTGCAAGTTCTAAGCTTAAAAAATTTGTTTAAAAAATCTAAAATAGCATTGGCACTAACCCCCGCAAGATAAGGCCCAAAATATTTTGCTCCATCTTTTAAAACTTTTCTAACAACTGAAAATCTTGGATAATTTGAAGAACTATCTAGTTTTATATAAGGAAAGGTTTTGCTGTCTTTTAACAGTATGTTATAAAATGGTTGCTCTTTTTTTATTAAATTATTTTCTAGAGCAAAAGCATCTAATTCATTTGGAGTTATTATATACTCAAACCAATCTATTTTTTCAACCATAGCCCAAACTTTTGGAGTTTTTTGGCTATGATTAAAATAAGAACTTACTCTTTTTTTTAAGTTCTTTGCCTTACCCACATAAATGATATCCCCATTTATGTCGTGCATAATATAAACTCCACTTTTGTTTGGAAGTTCTTTTAACTTTTTTTGTATTTTTTCATTCATAATATGATTATATCATTTTTATTTTGATTTATCAATAAAAACAAGAACTCACTTTAAAAAGAAAAAGGACCAAAATGCAAGTTAGCCCAATGGGACAATTCCCAAATGCTGTTAACACCTTAATCCTTTAATAATATTATACTCAATTTTAACAAAAAACTTTATGAATGTGAATTGTTAGCCTTAAAAAGTTATAAAAAGCTATTAAATTTTTTGAATATAAATTTTAGTTAAAAAGCTTGAAATATTTTTTATCAAAGTCAACATCTTTCAAAACTTCATTTGGGCTTTTTGTGTTTTTAACCAAAACAAACTTTCTTTCTCCATTTTTTAAAAAAGAAACAAACTTTTGTTCATTTGGAACCAAACAATGTCTAACTTGTGCATTTGCCGTTAGACTATCTTGATAAGAGCCTGTTCCAACAATTCCAATAAATTGTTTTTTATCAGTTATTTTTGGCATCAAAATATACCCTTTTTCTTGGTCAAAAAAGATGTCATCACAATCACAAGTTATTCCACAAACCTTTGTTTTTATCTTTTTGTTTTCAAGGTTGTTTAAAGCCAAAAATTTCATTGGCTCTCCGCACATATAATGCTCTGGAATTGCCATCATTAAACTGGTGTCTAAAATATACCACAAAAAGTTTTTATCTGTATTTTTAACTCCCACAACGGAATAAAGGTTAACAATACAATCTTTTGTTGTGTATTTTCCATTTTCTATAAAAAGGTTTGGATGCAAAACGCCTTTTTCATCAAAAAAATTCTTCAAGCACAAAATCAAATTATTTGCCCATTTTTCATAATTGAATTTATCATCATAAAACCAAGGTGTTCCACCACCAATATCTAAATTTTGTATGCTTTTAAAATCCTTTTTTAAAGCTATATAATAATTGGCGATTTTGTTTATGTTTATATAAAATTTTTCATCCTCATATTCAAATCCTCTTTGATGAAAATGAACTGTTGTAAGTTTTAGCTTAGATTGATTTTTTAATTTTGAAACAGCAACTTTTAAATCTTTTTCACTTAACCCAAATCTATCTCTTTCCGCCTTATGCCCATACAGCCCTTCAATGTTTATTCTAAACCCTATTTCAAGTGGATAATTATATTCTTTTCCTAAAAGATAATCCAATTCATTTAAGTCATCAATGATGTCAATTATCTTTGTGCCTTCGGTGTGAATATCATATATCTTTTGAACATATTCTGCCGTCTTAAAACCATTACAAACCAAAAACTTATTTTTCACTTCACTTTTAAAAGTTTTAAAAAATTCATAACTTAATTCTAAGTCATAATAACTTGATGTTTCTATTGCATCACTATATTTAAATGCTGTGTAAACAATTTCACTAGCATAATTTGCTTTGTTTGCATTAAGATAAAAAAACTTTCCATTATATTTTGTTTTTTCTATAGCTTTGTCAAAACAATTTTTTAAAAAAGTTATTTGATTTTCAACAATATCTAAAAAAACTATTTTTGTTGGCGTTCCATTTTTTTCAGTAAAAGCTGTTAGGTCAACCCCATTATAAAAAACTTTGTTATCTTTTGTTTGTAAATATTTCATAACATTCCCCCAATTATTTTGTTTTAGCCCATTATAAAATAATATAAAAAAAATGTAAAGAGAATATATAAAATTTATTTATAAAAATATTAATTATATAATTACAATATTATATAAAATAAAATTAAACTTAATCAGTGTGAGTTTAAAAATTCACTTCTCTTTTTTCCTAGTCTTCCGCCCTGTGTGCGTAAGCCACAGCCTTAGGAAGACTACTTGCCCTTAAGGCAAGAAAAAACGCACAGCGTTTTTCTGGGGTTCGCTCTCAAAATATAACCAAAAATAAAAAACCCTATTATAAGGGTTTTTTGACTTTGGTGGGAGGTCAGGGATTCACTTCTCCTTGCATAGTCTTCCGCCCTGTGCGCGTAAGCCACAGCCTTAGGAAGACTGCTTGCCCTTAAGGCAAGAAAAAACGCACAGCGTTTTTCTGGGGTTCGCTCTCAAAACATAACCAAAAATAAAAAACCCTATTATAAGGGTTTTTATTTGTTTGGTGGGAGGTCAGGGATTCACTTCTCCTTGCCTAGTCTTCCGCCCTGTGCGCGTAAGCCACAGCCTTAGGAAGACTGCTTGCCCTTAAGGCAAGCAAAAACGCACAGCGTTTTTCTGGG